>JAUNOH010000003.1:0-8815 GCA_030537155.1 Bacillota bacterium | reverse complement strand
AGCCGCCTCGACTTCGACGTCTACGCCCTGATGGACGCGGCCAAGGAAGTAGGGGGCGACTTCTATGATTTCTATTTAGTTGAGCCGAATTCTTTGGTCATTTTGATCGCCGACGTCTCCGGCAAGGGCGTCCCGGCCGCCATGTTCATGATGAACTCGAAAGCCCTTATTAAGGGCTTGGTCGAATCGGGGAAGCCCCTGAATGAGGCCATAAGCGAGGCCAATAAAAAGCTCTGCGCGAATAACGAGGCCGAGATGTTCGTCACCATGTGGGTCGGCAAGCTCGATCTCCGTAACGGCGAGATGGAATTCGTCAACGCCGGGCATAACCCCCCGATCATCCTCCGCCATAACGGCTCCACCGAATACCTCAAGGCCAAGGTCAACTTCGTCTTGGGTGGCTTCGAGAATAGCCCCTACGTCATCCAGAAGCTGACCCTATATCCCGGGGATGAGATCTTCCTCTACACCGATGGCGTCACCGAGGCCAACGATATGGCCAAGCACCAATTCGGGGAGGGGAGGCTATTGACCCTGCTCAAATCGATGGGCCCCATCGCCCCGAACCTCCTTTCGGAGAAGGTCAAATCCGAGGTGGCCTCCTTCACCGGGGATGCCCCAAAGTCCGATGACATCACGATTTTGTCTATGAGGCTTAATGCCTGTGCCGGCAAAAATCATGTCAAGACGGTGGCTGAGAGCGATTCGCTTTCCATCGTCGCCAAATTCATCGACGAGAGGCTATCCTCCTCCAAATTCGGACCGCTTCTACTGGGCAAGATCCAGGTGGCGGCCGATGAGGTATTCTCCAACATCGCCTCCTACTCGGGGGCCAACTACATCGACACCTCCCTGGAAAGGACCGACGTCGGCTTCGATCTAACATTCGAGGACGACGGGGTGGCCTTCAACCCGCTGGAGAGCGAGGACCCCGACATCACCCTCTCCGCCAAAGACAGGCAGATCGGGGGCTTGGGCATATTGATGCTTAAGAAGCTAACCAGCGACATGCAATATCAGAGAAAGGGCGATAAAAACATCCTCCGCCTCTGTTTCGTGGCCGAGGGTGCCCATAGCCAGGAAAGCCCTGAATAGCCCTATGGATTTATCAAAGCCCTTATGGTATATTACTGGGGCTTTGGAAAAGGAAGTGTAGAAAATATGGCCTCAAAACGCGACGAAGTTACCCTTAAGTGCACCGAGTGCGGCAGCGAGAATTACATCACCACCCGCAACAAGAAATCCCATCCCGCCAAGATGGAGATCCTCAAATTCTGCGCGCACTGCAACAAGAAGACGCTCCACAAGGAACGCAAATAAGGCTCTGACTGATAGGGAGGGTTTATCCCTCCCTTTTCTTTTGCCTATAATATCGGCATGAACGAAAAAGAGAAAAGAGACCTAGGTCTGGCATACGACGCCAACTTCAATGAGGATCTATTGAAGGAAAGGCAGAAAGCCGAGGAGCTTTGCTTCCGCTTCAATTCGCTCTCTCCCACCGAGGAAGGGGCCAAAAGGGCGGTCCTGGAGGCCTTGATACCGGGCTATCCCAAATCGGCCACCATCCTCTCGCCCTTCATCGCCGATTATGGCTATAACGTCAGCATCGGGGAGGGGAGTTTCATAAACCACGGGGCCTATCTGATGGACTGCGCGCCCATCAGCATTGGCAGCCACGTCTTCATCGGTCCGAACTTGGGCGCCTATACCGCCATCCACCCCCTGGATATCGAATCGAGGAACAAGGGATTGGAGAAAGCCAAGCCAATCGTCATCGAGGACGATGTCTGGATCGCCTCCGACGTCACCATTTTGCCGGGCGCCAAGATCGGGCATGGCTCCGTCATCGGGGCCAAAAGCCTCGTTTCCGGCGAGATTCCGCCGAACGTCCTGGCCTATGGCAACCCCGTCAGGGTCATAAAGCCGATTGATCAGGACAAGCATTGGGACGAGGCGGAGTGATGGAAGTAATCTGCCTCAATCCCCATCCTTCATTCTGCAATAGCTACCTCCTCATCAAAGACGGGGACTGCCTTTTGTTTGACCCCGGTTATAACCAAAACGGCTATTTGGAGGGGTCCATCGCCTCCCGAAAACTGAAGCTATGCGGTATCTTCATAACCCATGGCCACTTCGATCATTTCGCTGGGCTCAAAGATTGGAAAAATGTCGATTCCGCCCCGATTTTCATGCCGAAGGGCGATATAGAATACCTGAGTGACACGAAGCTTAATGCCTCCTATCTTTTCGGGCAGTCGATGAAGTTAGATAACATCCATCCATATCCTATCGAGGATGAGGACGAGATAAAGGTCGGTCCTTTCCTGGTGAAGGCTATATCCACCCCATACCACACGAAGGATGGCTGCTGCTATTACGTGGAGGAGGCCCATGCCCTCTTCAGCGGCGATAGCCTCTTTGACCTCTCGATCGGCCGGGATGACCTCCCGGGGGCCGTTCCCTCCAAGATGAGGGAATCCCTATCGAAATTCACCACCCTCCCGCGGGAAACGAAACTTTACCCGGGACACGGGCCATCCTCGAATATCGGGGCCCAATTGGATCATAACCCCTATCTGAAATTTACAAACTGAAGGCGCGGTGCGTATAATGCTACTGCATTATTTGCAGCAAGGAGTTTTATTATGCTTAACGTCACCGAACTTCGTCCCGGCAACTACTTCGTGGACGAGGGGAACCTTTATCAGGTTTTGGACATCCTCCTCAACAAGACCGCCATGAGGAAGATGGTCGCCAAAGTCAAAGTCAAGAACATGAGGAGCGGCGCCATCATCGAAATCGCCCGCAACTCCGGTTACATGGTCGATGAGGCCAGGATCGAGAAGCAGGTCATGCAGTATCTATACGATGGCGGCGAGACCCTCGTCTTCATGAATCCGAAAACCTACGATCAGGTCGAGCTTCCCAAGAAGAATCTCGAGACCGAGGCCCTATATCTGGCCGCCAATGGCGAGGTCACCATCCTCAGCTACGAGGAGGAGATCCTCGGCATCCAGCTGCCCTCTAAGGTCGCCTTGGAAGTCACCGAGTGCGAACCCGCGGTCAAGGGAGACACCATCAACTCGGCCATGAAGGACGCCGTCCTCGAGACCGGATTGAAGCTCCGCGTGCCCTTATTCATCAACCAGGGCGACAAAATCACCGTCGACACGACCACCGGTAAATACGACGGGAGGGCCTAATGATGGCTTTAACCGTCTTGTTCTCCTGGGACGGCGGCTGGTTCGGCTTATGCATCGGCGCCCTTATCATCGGGGCCATCGCCGGATTCTTCGTGGCTCGCTGGTTCTTCCAGAAGCAAATCAAGGATAATCCCCCGATCAACGAGAAGATGATCCGCGCGATGTTCATGCAGATGGGCAGGAAGCCCTCCGAGGCTCAAATCCGCGCGGTCATGAACTCGATGAAGAACCAAAAGTAACTTCCCAAAAAACCAAGGTCGGCAAAAGCCGGCCTTTTTTATTTGAACTAAGTCTTGGAGGCGAATTGTAGAATAGGCCTAATCCTTCCATTTCATAAAGACGTTTGCGATCTATCTCTGGCCAATAAAACACGAGGATGAAGCGGGGGCTAGGAAGGGTTTGATAGCTTTCAAATATAGGATCTCGAAGTGGTGGAACGCCTTTTTTCTGAGCCAGTAAAAACGGCCCTCTGAGGCGAGGAAGATAACGAAACGATAAAATACTCATCATCCATTCAAACGGCCTGCAGGGCAGGGGCTTTGATAACTCAAAAATCGGTTGATTTTCTTTTATAGTTCAAAAAAGAGCAAGTTATTGTTCGTCAATTAAATTTAAAAATTTCGTCAATTAAAAACATCCTAATTATCGAAAGAAAAAGGCGCAGAATTTATCCACGCCGATTTTCCCACAACTTAATTTTCTTTACTTGAAAACTACTAATTTATTACTTCATCCAAGTGATCTTGCTCTCGGTGCCTTGTTTCATCCTGATGATGTTCGGGACATGCCTATAGACCATAAGGATGTAGATGACGCTGACGGCGATGGCGTACCAGAAGCCTAACTGCAAGGCATCCTCCCCAAGGAAGAATAGCCAGGAGAAGAAACCGCTATTGAATCCGGTGGTCGCCTCGACGATGAAGACGATCCAGGCGGCCAGTAACTGAGCGAAGCCTCCGACGATGGCAGAGAGGCTGACAATCTTTTTGAACTTGAGCGTTGCGAGGTAGATAAAGCCGGTGCAGAAGCCCAGCCAGGAGGTCAAGCAGCACATCCCCATGAAGCTCGCGGCGGCTTTTCCGCCCTTAAATCCGATCCAGGGAGAATAGCAATGACCAAAGGCGGCGGCCAAACCAGTCAGCCAATAATACATCGGGGTGATATTGGAGAAGACAGTCGATCCATTATCGAAGACGTAATATTCATGGAGCCCGGTGAAACTCAATATGGCATAGGCGGCATAGATGACCCCGATCGTCTTGATCATATCGATGACGATGACGAGGAAGCCGATCGGCCTCCCCAAGACCCTTCCGGCATTGGTCCCGCCGGAATTGTGGGAACCATAATCCCGGATGTCTTTATGGAAGAAGACCTTTCCGATGATGACACCCGTGGGGAAAGAACCGATTAAAAATCCCCCGACCACGCAAATAAGCGCGGTGATTATATTAACAAAGTTAATATCCATAAAATCTCCCTATTTGACTGAACAATTATGGATTATTCCTGCGTTTTTTCCAACTTTTTACGCGCTATAATAACGGACAGTCAAGAGACTGTTGTATAGAAAATGATCGATATCGAGAAAGCAGAAGCCGCCTATAACGCCAGCAGCATCGAGCTTTTGACCGAACTTGAGGGTGTCAGAAAACGCCCCGCCATGTATATCGGCTCAAGCAATTCGATGGGACTGCATCATTTGGCGTGGGAAATCATCGATAATGGCGTCGATGAGGCCGTAAATGGCTATGGCAGCCGTGTTTTCGTCACGATTCATAAGGATGGATCCCTCTCGGTCGAAGATGAGGGTAGGGGTATCCCAGTTGATATACATGCTAGGACCGGTGTACCGGCCATTCAGACCATCTTCACCACCCTCCATTCCGGAGGTAAGTTCAATTCCAAGGCCTACAGCACTTCGGCTGGTTTGCACGGGGTTGGAACCGCGGTTACCAACGCCTTATCCGAATGGGTCGATATCCACGTTTACCGTCAAGGAAAGATCTATCACATCCGTTTTAAGGACGGCGGAAAGCTCGAAACTCCTCTTGAGGAGTTGGGAAATACAAAAAAGCACGGGACTTTGGTCCGATTCAAGCCGGACCCGAAAATCTTCTCCACCGTCGAATTTAAGTGGGACACCATCTATGACAGGCTCGAGCAATCGGCCTATCTGTTGAAGAAGGTTCATTTTATTTTGAAGGATGAGAGAACCAACAACTCACACGAGTTCTATTCCGAGAAGGGATTGCTCGAATACGTGGAGAATCTGACCGCCAATAAGAACCTCGTCGGTGAGATTTTATCCTTCGAGGACAATTCCGGACCTATAAAAATGGAAGCCGCGCTCGGATGGTGCGCGAGCGAGACGAGCGAAAGCATATATTCATATGCCAACTCCGTCCGCACCGGCGATGGCGGTACCCATGAGACCGGTTTTAAATCCGGCATCACCAAGGCCGTCAACGACTGGGCCGTGACCAACGGGGTCATCAAGGAGAATCAGAAATTCGATGGTCTCGACATCCGAGAGGGATTAATCGGCACCATCTCAGTCAAGATCACCGAGGATAAGCTCGAATACGAGGGCCAAACCAAGAATAAGCTCGGCACCCCGGACGCCCTGACCACCGTCAGCGCCTTCATCTATGATGACTTGGTCCATTATCTGGCCGAGCATAAGGATTTCGCCATCGACTTAATCAGGAAATGCCAGATTTCCAGGGACGCCAGGGAGGCGGCCAGAAAGGCCAAGGAAGCCAGCCGCACCCAGAAGAAGGCCACCAAGATCGACCAGGTCATCTCCGATAAGCTCGCGGCCGCCTCGAGCAAGGACTTCAAAAGCAACGAGCTATTCATCGTCGAGGGCGATTCCGCCGGCGGCTCAGCCAAAACCGGACGCGATCGAATCCACCAGGCCATCCTGCCTTTGAGGGGCAAACCGCTAAACACCGAATCCCTCGATCTCAACAGGGTTTTGCAAAACGTCGAGTTCTCAACCATCATCCAAACCATCGGGGCTGGGGTAAGCCAGGATTTCAAGGTCGAGGATAGCCATTATGGCAAAATCATCATCATGACCGACGCCGATACCGACGGGGCCCACATCCAGATATTGCTTTTGACTTTCTTCTATAACTACATGAAGCCCCTCATCACCCACGGAATGGTGTATTTAGCCTGCCCGCCGCTTTACCGCGTCTATAAGAAGAGCGACCCCAGCAAGCACGTGTATTGCTATAACGATGAGGAATTAGAGGAAGGCAAAAAGAAGATCGGGGTCGGATATGGCATAAACCGCTACAAAGGCTTGGGCGAGATGAATGCCGACCAATTGGCCATCACCACCATGAACAAGGCCACCCGGAAGCTATATCAGGTCACCATCCACGACGCCCTCATTGTCGAGAAGAAAATCGCCGACCTCATGGGGAAAGATGCCTCTTTAAGGCGCGAATGGATCGAGGAAAACATCGTCTTCAATCAGGAAGACTCCTTCATCGCGGAGGTTAAGGGATAATGGCCAAGAAGAAGAAAGTAGTGGAAGAAGCCATCATCGAGAACATCCTCCCCTCGTCTTTGGACGAGTTGATGGGGGAGCGTTTTGGCATTTATGCCAAAGACGTCATCCAAGACCGCGCGATCCCCGATGCCAGGGACGGCATGAAGCCGGTTCAGCGCCGCATAATCTACGCGATGTATAAGACGGGTAACACCATCGACAAGCCCACCAAGAAATGTGCCCACATCGTCGGCGAGGTCATGGGTAAATACCACCCCCATGGTGACTCCTCGATCTACGAGGCCCTCGTCCGCATGAGCCAGACCTGGCGCGTGCGCCTGCCTTTAATCGATTTCCAGGGCAACAACGGCTCAATGGACGGCGATGGCCCGGCCGCCTATCGTTACACCGAGGCCCGCTTAGCCGGCGTGGCCCAGGAATTGGTCAGGGACATCGACAAGGAAACGGTCGATATGGACCTCACCTTCGATGACCTCGAATTCGAACCCTCGGTTTTGCCCGCCCGTTTCCCGAACTTATTGGTCAACGGTGCGGAAGGCATCGCCGTCGGCTTGGCCACCTCGATCCCTCCCCATAACCTCAGGGAGGTCATCCAGGCCGTCATCTGCCGCATCAAGAATCCGACCTGCACCATCGATCGCCTTTTAAACTACGTCCAGGGACCAGATTTCCCGACCGGAGGCCTGATTTATAAATCCCAGGGCCTCGAGGACATCTATAAAACCGGCAAGGGCCGCATTGAGATTGCCTCCAAATACGAGATCACCGTCAACGAGGACGGGGTCAACCAAATCATCATCAGCGAGATCCCCTATGGGGTCGTCAAATCCGATTTGGTCGGCTCCATCGATAAAATCCGCCATGACAAAGTCATAGACGGCATCGACGAGGTCCGCGACGAGACCGATAAGGAAGGCTTGAGGATCGCCATCGATCTGACGCCCTCGGCCAACGCCAACGCCATCCTCGGTTACCTAATGTCGAAGACGGAACTGCGCTCCTCCTTCTCCGCGAATATGGTCGCCATCGTCGATGGCCGCCCCAAAACCCTAGACCTGGCCAGCTATTGCGACACCTACATCTCCCATCAGGTCGACGTCATCTCCAGAAGAAGCCGTTACATGAAGGCGAAAGACCTCGCCAGGCTCGAGATCGTCGATGGCCTTTTGAAGGCCGCCTCCATCATCGATGAGGTCATCAGCATCATCCGCCAGAGCAAGGATAAAGCCGATTCCAAGGCCAATTTGATCGCCCGCTTCGAATTCACCCCCGAACAGGCCGAGGCCATCGTAATGATGCCCTTATATAAGCTCAGCCACACCGACGTGGTCGCTTTGGAGAACGAGGATAAGTCCCTCCGCGAGGAAATCACCAGGCTCGACGCCATCCTCTCGGATAGGGAAGTCTTAAATGACGTCCTGATCACCGATTTAAGGAAGATCGCCAAGGATTTCGGCGACGATAGGAGGAGCCAGATCGTCGAGGACGATGGTTCCTTAAGAAATGTCAATAAGCGCGACCTCATGGCCAACGAGGATTGCATCGTCGTCGCCACCCGCGACGGCTATTTCAAGCGCACCAGCCTCCAAAGCTGGAAGTCCTCCGGCGGCGAGAAGGGCGTTTTGCCCGCCGTCAAGGATGGCGATAGCATCGTCTACATGGGCAAGGCCCAAACCCTCGATTTCATGGCCTTCTTCACCAGCAAGGGCAATTATCTGTTCATGCCGGTGGGGGTGCTTAGCTCCATCAAATGGAATAAAGAGGGCCTCCACGCGAATACCGCCATCACTGTCGACTCCGAGGATAAGATGGTCAAGGGATTCGCCATCAGAAGCTTCAGAAGCGACCTCTACATCGCCATTTTGACCAAATTCGGCCAGATGAAGCGTGTCAAGGTCAGTGACCTCAAAGTCAGCCGTTACTCGCGCCCGATCCGCGCGATGCGCATCTTAGAGAGCGATGAGGTGGTGGATGCCTGCCTCACCACTGGGGATAGCGACTTGCTCGTCTGTGCCCAGGATGGCGGCGCCCTCCTCTATAACGAAAACCAGATCAGCGCCTCCTCGACGACCTCCGGCGGCGTCAA
>JAUNOH010000037.1 GCA_030537155.1 Bacillota bacterium | reverse complement strand
ACCTGTCCGTTCAATTTAACCGCATTTGACTATATCGGTCAAATCGCCTAAGGCGAATTGAAGATAACCTAGTCATTATGAAACTTGGGAATAAGGCGATATCGAAAACGCCTATTGGATATATCTGCCGCCCTTCGCGATATTTAAGGCGGAGAAAAATGGATGAAGGTTCTGCTGATTAACGGCAGCCCCCGTCCGCGGGGATGCACATATCTTGCCCTCAAGGAAGTGGCCGATGCTTTGGAGAAGGAGGGGATAACCACCGAGATTCTCTATCTTGGTAACGGCCCAATCCGCGACTGCATAGGATGTAACCTCTGTCAGGGGAAGGGGAAATGCGTCTTTGATGACGACAAGGCCAACGAATTGATCGAAAAAGCCAAGGAAGCCGACGGCTTCATCTTCGGCTCACCTGTTTATTATGCCCACCCAAGCGGGAGGATCCTCTCCATCCTCGACCGCGCTTTCTATGCCGGAGGGGAGCGTTTCGCCCATAAGCCGGCCTCTTCGATCGTTACGGCCAGGAGGGCCGGTACGACGGCGTCCCTGGATGTGCTCAACAAATACATCTCCGATTCGCAGATGCCCTTAGTTGGCTCAACTTATTGGAATATGGTCTTTGGCCCCTTCCCGGATTTGGTGAAGAAGGATGAGGAGGGACTTCAAAGCATGCGAAATCTCGCCAAAAACATGGCCTGGCTTTTAAAAAGCCTCGAGGCCGGCAAGGATAAGGGCGTGAAGCTTCCCGAGGCTGAGACGGCCCATTGGACGAATTTCAACAAGGCCGAGTGAAAAAGTGTGGTGGTATCCCTCCCAATCGATTGGGTCGAGTTCTTTGTCGTTGGCGATCATAAGGTCAACCGCACGAAATCACCCTTTAAAAAAAGACGCTTTTTCGTTCGTAGAATCCACTCAACAATTAAACGAATCGCTCTCCAAAGTTTAGATTTGGGCTCTCTTTATTTTTTGAAGCGTGCGTGCACGCTATAATGCCGGCGATTCAGGCGGAAACGCCAAGGAGAAATTTATGTCAGAAAACAAGTTCGCCATCCTCATCGACTCCACTGGTGACCTCACCAAGGAGCTACGCGAAAAATTCGATATCGACTACTGCGCCATGAGCGTCAATATCGACGGAAAAGACGTCGTCGCCTCCCTCGATTACGATCAGGGCTATTCCCTCAAGGATTTCGCCGATTACATGAGGGGCGGAAAGCGCATCTTCACCGCCCAGGTCTCCCAAGAGGAATTCAGCAAGAAGTTCAAGGAGCACCTCGATAAGGGCGAGGACATCATCTACCTCGCCTGCTCGCGCAAGCTCTCCAAATCCGTCGACTTCGGCCGCTTGATTGCCGATAAGCTCAAAGGCGAATACCCCGAGAGGAAGATCTATGTCGTCGACTCCCTCATCTCCTGCATCGGACAGGGTGGCTTGGCCTTGATGGCCAGCGACCTCAGGGCCGAGGGCAAATCCATCGAAGAGGTGGTCGCCTGGCTTGAGGAGAATAAGCTCAAGATGAATCAGTTCGCCACCGTCGAGAACCTCACCTGGCTTAAGAGGGCCGGGCGCGTCTCGGCCGGCAGCGCCTTCTTCGGCAACATCATCGGCATTAAGCCGATCATCATCTCCGATACCC
>JAUNOH010000012.1 GCA_030537155.1 Bacillota bacterium | reverse complement strand
AGGAAGTGAAGATGTCGAACGGCCGCCTGGTCAATAAGTCCAAGGAGCGGAGGACCCACATCTACCTGACCGATTTCCGGGGACTCGATAAGGCCAACGACGTCATCACCTGCCTCCAGAAAGGCGTCGAATACCACAAGATAGGCGTGGACGATCCCCTGTTTGGGGAGAAGGTGGCTGGGAATGCCTACGATAAGGACGCGGTCAATATCCTAAACATCGACTCCCAAGTCTCCCTCTCCGGGAAGAAGATAATCAAAAGATAATTTCGAAAGCGTCCGTCGGAAGGCGGGCGTTTTCTTTTCCCTGAGCGTGCCATAGGAGAAAAGATGGGATTTCCTCTAAAATCAAATAGAGGTAAAAAAACATGCAATTCCTAAAATCCCCCGGAGTCCCCGGGAAAAGCAAATTAGTCGACGATGGCAAAGCGGTGGTGGTGTGCGCGAATCTTAAAGCCGGCGCCAAGATCCCGGCCCATAGCTCCCCCAAAAGCGTTCTCGTCACCATAGTCAAAGGACGCGTATTCTTCGGCGATGGGAAAGATGGCGGGGAGGAGATATTCCCCGGCAAGGCCGTCTATATGAATCCCGGCGATCTGCACAACCTCGAGGCCATCGAGGATAGTGAGCTGTTCATCATTCATTTTTAAGATAAACTAGACACTGTCTAAATTGATTAGACAATGTATATATACACTGTATAAATCGCTTTTAGGTGACGCAATATTTCGCCCTACCTATAATCATGAATCATGGGGCGGAGAGCCAGGAATATATTGATGGGGCTATATATCGGCTGCCTTTATTTGCTCCAGGTTTTCTTCCTGATCGGCTTCTATTGCTATTTGCACGCCTTCTTTTACGTATCCTTGGCCTTTGGGTTATTGAGCTTCCCACTTTTCGCCGCGAACATCGTCATCGCCTGCCTTAAAATCGGGCTACCCGATATGGATGCCCCAAAGTTCTCTTTGGTGGCTAAGCTAATCCTTATTCCCTTCTTTGCCGCCAATCTATTCGTCTGCTTATGCGCCCTCTCGGGCTTTTTGAATCCCTGGCTATTCTGGGCGGCCCCGGCCATCATACTCTTGGAGGTTGGGTTGACGTATGTGGTCCTCTTGGCCTCCTCGGCGAATCTGATCGCCTATTTATTGAGGAAGACCCTGCAGGGGGAGATTCCCCTAAAGTGGGGAGTCATCCACATCATCCTGCAATTCTGTTTCGTTTTGGATGTGGTGGATGCGATTGCCTTTTATTTCTCGCATAAGAAAAAACCGCTCGTTTAGAAGCGGCTTATTGATTCTCCGATATTAGCTAAATCACTCTTCCTCGATGATGGGGAAGGCCATCGCTTCCTCGGTGGCGACGGGCTTTTTGAAGAGGACGAAGAATATTATCAATAACGGGATGATAGAGAATAAGGTCGTGTAGCAGCCGACGCTCTCCCCAATCAGGAATGAGGTCGAGATCCCAACGGTGAAGCTTAAGACGATTCCGACGAAGCAGAGGGCCTCTTTCAATACCTGCCTATTATGGAGGGTTATCCCCTTGACCACCCCGCGGGCGATCTTCTGGAGGTTGCCGGTGGCCATATTGGCGGCGAAGGATATCGAGTGGATGCTCCTAAAGCTCTCCAACTGGATGCCGGAGGCGATCGAAAGCAATAGGGTCGAATAGATATTCAGCTCGGGGGATATCGGTATGAAGGATGCCCAGATGATCAAGGCGATCTCGGCGATGAGGGTGATCTGCCTCCAGTGGAGCGGGGGCTTCCGGTATTTGAGGAAATGCTCGGTGAGGGAAGTGGCCGCGACCGCGAGGGTGAAGCCGGCGATCGGAATCATATACATCATCCCCGTCGACCAGTGGCTATGGATCATATGGTAGACGGCTAGGATGAGGTTGGAGGTTTCCATGGTGGCGAACATCCCATCCCTCAGCAAATAGGTGTATCCATCGAGGTATCCACCCACATAGGCCAAAAGAAGGCCCACTAGGAGCGATTCGGATATTTGCCTCTCCCGTCCCTTAACCATGCCAAAAGGCATTATAAAGGATGGGTGGAACCTCTAGCAAAGGGGAGGGAACGGACGCGTTTATTTTGGGATAGGCCACCAATTAGTCGCATACGCTTGCGCACGCCCATTATTCCGATACAATCTATAGCCGTTGCTTGGTTAAGGAGGCAACTGATGGGAATAAACTGGCTCAATACTTTTTTGGTGTCCTGCTCGATGGCCATAGACTGCATGAGCGTCGGGGCCGCGGATGCCATCAATGAGCCCGCCATGAAGAAGCGCAAGGCGGTTTTGATCGCCTTTTTCTTTGGGCTATTCCAGTTTTTGATGCCCCTGATCGGGTATTTGATCTTCTATATCGTCATCCATTATGGATTGGGTGAGGATGTCACAAATACCTTGGACCGTTATATCCCCTGGATCGCCTTTGCCCTCTTATCGTTTTTAGGCATCAAAAGCATCGTCTCCTGGATATTGGAGAGGAGGAAGGAGAAAACCGGCGAGGAAGTGGAGGCGCCCGTCCTCTCGATAGGCGGCATCATCTTCCAGGCCATCGCCACCTCGATCGACGCCCTCTGCATCGGCTTTGTCTATTCGCCTTTGGAATATGATTTTGGGCCAGCCATATTGATATTCGGCATCATCGGGGGAGTTACCTTCCTCTTGGCCTTGTTGGCCCTATTGCTCGGCAGGAAGATCGGCGATAAATTCGAAAGATGGGCCGGCCTCATCGCCGGCGTGGCCTTTATAGCCATCGGCTTGAAGATATTGCTCGAGGGGATTCTCTAATCCCCTTTTTCTTTGCTTTTCAGGGCCTCGACGATCGTGTAGATCGAAAGCCCCAACACCAGCACGGCCGCCCCAAAGCCGGTGCAGGCTTCGATGGTGAGGGCGTAATCGCCAGAATCCCCGAAGGTGGCTAGCATCGTCACGGTCAAGGAGACCATCGACATCAGGGCATCCGCGAAGTTGAGGTTCCTAAGACTCTGACTGACCCAATCGCCTATCCTGCGTGATTTGGCTAAGTTATAGATGGCTAAACCTGTTTTATAGAAAGTGTAAGCGGCGGTGGCGATGGCCATGATGGTGCCGGTCTCGCCGGGTTTGCCGTGGATTATGAGCTCGCTTATGGCGATGGCCATCACGGCGAAAAGGATGAAAATGAAAAAACCTGAGAGTAAATATATCCGCCTTTCGGCCTGCCTTAATCCGGATTCGTCGCCTTCATGCTTTTTGCGGGCCCTGACCCCCAAGGGGATGATCGATCCCCGGAAGAGGATCAGGCAGAGGTAATAGCCTGTCAAAATGGCATACCAAAGCGACCAGGCATAGATGGCATAAAATAAGTTCAGCCCCATGAAGAAGAGGCTGATGGCCAAAGAGAGCAAGCCAAAGGCGATGGTTTTGCCATCGTATTCCCCGAAGAAGTAGTGGCCCAGCTTGCTCGATTTGATCCTTTCGAAGATCTTCATGAATTAAATGATAATCGATTGATTGAGTTTTGGGGTTATTTCGGCCGAGTTGGTAAGAAAAAAGCCCCGATTGACGGGGCGTTATGTTCGTGTGGTGGCTGAGGGGGGACTCGAACCCTCGACATACCGGGTATGAGCCGGTTGCTCTAACCAACTGGGCTACTCAGCCATAAGCAGCGATTTTTTGACGAAGGGCCTAATGGCCTTTCGTCTACGCCGTAATCGCGTAACACCGGCGTATCTATGATATATATCCAACGCCTGAAGGGGTTCCCTTTTGGCGTGCGGAATATAATTGCATTTACGCGCGTGGATTTCAAGAAGGAAAAACGCCAATTTCGGTGCATTTCGTGATTTTGACCCGCTTTGGAAATTCGGTGGCCTTTTTGTTGAAAGGTGGATTGAAGCGGCGGATCAATAAAAAACACCGGGGCTCTCCCGATGTGTTTTCTTAAGTGGTGGAACTTAGGGGGTTCGAACCCCTGACCTCATGCTTGCAAAGCACGCGCTCTCCCAGCTGAGCTAAAGCCCCACGTAGTGGCCCTTTTGGGCGTGAACATTATATTCGTCGCGATTTTGCTAAACAATAAGAGAATCTCACCCCCATGACGCATAATCTTGGAATAGAATAGGCAATTATCATAAACTACCCCCGGAGGATATCTATGCATAACGAAGTTAAGATCAAGGAAGGCCTATATTACGTAGGCGGAAGCGACAGGAGGATAGAGCTATTTGAGAACGTCTACCCCCTCGTTAACGGAGTCTCCTATAACTCATATCTATACCTGGACGAGAAGACCTGTCTATTGGACACCGTCGATTCCTCGGTGACCGGGGTTTATTTCGATAACATCGACTTTTTATTGGACGGCAGGAAATTAGATTACCTCATCGTCGACCATATGGAGCCAGACCACGCGGCCAATATTGGGGAGCTATTGCTCCGCCACCCGGAGACCGTCGTCGTCACCAGCGCCATGGCCAAGAAGTTCCTGCTGAATTACTTCCCCGAGGCCAAGTGCGAGTTCCTAATCGTCAAAGAGGGCGACACCCTCAATATCGGCAAGCACACCCTCACCTTCGTCATGGCCCCGATGGTCCATTGGCCCGAGGTCATGTTCACCTACGACGTGGATGAGAAGATCCTATATTCGGCGGATGCCTTCGGTACCTTTGGCGCCCTCAACGGGGACATCTATAAGTCCGACAAGAACTTCGACCTCAACGAGGCCAGGCGTTACTACACCAACATCGTCGGCAAATACGGCGACCAGGTCATGAACGTCCTCAAGAAGGCCGCCAATATCGAAATCGAGATGATCTGCCCCCTCCATGGACCCATCCATAAGAAGGAGGATATCCCCGAACTGTTGAAGGTCTACACCGCCTGGGCCAGCTACACCCCCGAGGATCAAGATGGGGTGATGATCGCCTATAGCTCGGTTTATGGAAACACCGAGAACGCCGTCTCGATATTAGCGAGCAAGATCGCCCAATTGGGTGTCCGTAACCTCGTGGTCTATGACGTCTCGAAGACCCATAGCTCGGTCCTAGTCGCCGAAGCCTTCAGGGTCAAGACCATCGTCCTGGCCGCGACAACCTACAACATGAACGTGTTCGTGAAGATGGAGGACTTCCTCCACGATTTGGCCAATCACTGCATCAGGAATCGGAACATCGCCTTATTGGAGAATGGCTCCTGGTCCCCGGCTGCCAAAGCCAACATGAAGCGGATACTCGAGCCCTTGAAGAACATCAACTACCTTGAGCATTCGCTGACCATCGCAAGCTCCTTGAAGAAGGAGCAGCTCCCCGAGCTCGAGGAGATCGCCAAGGAAGTGGCCGCGACCGTCCTGTAAGCGTTTGCCAAGACCATCGCCATATCACTTTGTTATAATCAATTTTGCGTAAGGAGGATAAAAGGATGCCCGAGGAAAAGAAAGTCACCTGGAGGTGCAAAGTCTGCGGCTACACCTTCGAAGGACCCGAAGAGCTTCCCGATGACTTCACCTGCCCCCTCTGCGGAGTCGGCAAAGAGGAATTCGAGAAAGTCGAGGAGTAATCCAGCATAAAAAATAGAGGGAGCTTCGCTCCCTCTTTTAATTTGCTTTGTTCAGTCTTGAAGCCTTAATCTCGGATAGACGCCGTTCTCATAGGAGAGGTCGTTCAGGTTCCAGACGCTCTCGGAGAAATCGAGGTCGTTGACGTAGAACTCCCGGCTATCGAACAGGGAGGTTTCGGTCTTATTGCCGCCCATGGCCCCGCTGGAGAATTGGCCGGAATAATTCGAGCCTGAGCCGAAGACCACGTCCTCCCCGTAATAGACCTTATCGTAGTCCTCGCTTTTCTCGTTGGTCTGCTCGCCGCCGGCCCCAACTCCGATGCCGAGGCATTGGCTCGTTTTGGCGGAGTAAATCTCGGTTTTGCCCAAGACGCAGCCGGAGATGGAGAACTTGCCGAGGAAATCCTTGGCCCAGCCGACGATGCCGCCCATGTAGCCCGATTCGTTGGAAAGCGAGCTCTCGAAGATGGCGCATTGCTCGATGCTGGAGTTGCCGAGGCTGATGCCGACTAAACCACCGACGATGGTCTTGGCGTCTTCATCGTCCATGGTGGCGACGTTGATGGAGGAGGAGGTCATGATGACGTTTTCCACGCTTCCGCCGAAGATGGTGCCGGCCACCGCGCCGACCACGCAGTTATCGGATTCGGCCAAGGTGATGCTCATGTTGTCGAAGCAGACGTCCTTGACCGTGCCCCTAAGCCCCGAGAAGAAGCCATAGGAATGGCGCATGGCGGAGGAATCGGAAGTTAGCTGGGCATCATCGCCCTGCCCACGGATGCTCAGGTTGGAGATTGTGTGCCCATTCCCATCGAAGGTCCCGGCAAAGGCCCTGGAGTTATCGACCTCGGCCCAGTTGGTCTCGGATAGGTCGATGTCATCTAAGAGGACGATCGAACCGGTATTGGTGGTATTGATGGCCTCGACCAATTCGGTGGAGGTGGAGACATAAGTGGTGGAGGCCCCGTCATTGAATTTGGCGCTCACTCTGGGGGTCACGATCAACGAGGCGGCTCCGTATAAAAGCAGGATCAGGCCACCGACCATAGTCGGGCGGAGCCAGGAGGGGGCCAGCTTCTTCTTCCTCTCGAGGATGGCTTCCCTTTCGGCCTCCTTGATGAGGTCTTTGTAGATGATTTCTTCCGGGGTGACGCCATATAGTTCAATTAAGCCCTCGACCACTTTGGTGTTGGGGATGGAGGCGCCCTGCTCGTAGTTGATGATCGAGCGCTTGCTGACTTCGACGTAGTTGGCTTCTTGAGCCTGTGAGTATTTTGTGAGTCCGCGGAGGAAGACGATGTTGTTGGTGAAGACGTCGACGTCGATCGGCTCGTATTGGACCTCGGGCTTCTCCCCGTCGGCGTTCCGAGCGAATATGTCCGTGTAGCTCAATTGGAGGGTGTTGGCCAAGGAGGGGAGGACGCTTAAAGGCAGTGCCCCGCCCTCGGATTCGAATTTGGAGATGGCCTGGAAGGTGTAGCCCAAAGCCAGGGCCATGTCGCGTTGGGTCAAACCCAGCATCCGACGGCGCCTCGCGACGAAACTCCCTAAGCTTTCCCTCTTAGTCATGGCAAGATGTTACCATCAAAGATGGAAACTGAAAAACAAGCCGGGGACCAAACGACACATTTTCGCGACGAATTGTCACGATGCAATCGGTAATTTCAACACCTTTTCACCAAAAAAAACGCGGTTAGTTTGCTTGTTTATTCTTCGGGCCTGAATGTATATAATTCTTTAGCCGTCATGGTCCACTAGCTCAGCAGGAGAGCGGGGTCCTTATAAGGCCTAGGTCCGGTGGGCAGCACACCGGTGGACCACCAATGCGGAGGCTTACCCAAGCGGCTGAAGGGGTCGGTCTTGAAAACCGATAGTGGGGCTCCGTCCCAGCTAGGGTTCGAATCCCTAAGCCTCCGCCAGTTCGAATCTGTACGAACACTGTATGCCACCAGTCGGGGTTCGTTGCCGTGGGATACCTCCCGAAGAGAAAAATCCACACGAAGAGTCATCCATAGCGGATGGCTTTTTTCGTTTAGCCATTGCCGGCAATGCCTTTAAGATCGGGCTTTCTCTGCCGGGAAGGCGTTTTAAGGGTCATTCATTCACCAACCAATAACCGTTTTTCCTGGCGCCCACCCTTGTAATGATTCCCAGATCACGTAGCACATAGACGTTTTTCTTGATGGTTATCTCCTTCAAGGCTAGTTCATGAGCCAATTGCTTGAAGGTAATGTTCGGGTTGTCTCTCATATGGCTTACGATAAGAGATTGCGTCCTGTTCAGTTTTTTATTGGATACCCCTCCCTCACCGACGGCAAAGTTCGCGCCCCCTACTCTCTGAAAAGGGATGGTTACCGTGATTCTGCTTTTTTCGATGAGAATCGCTTCTTTCCCATATTTGCCGACGATTTTTGGAACGCCCCTTCCCGATCTCTCGCTGATCCTTAGTTGCAGGAAGATCGAGGCCAAGACGTCATTGACTGGGATGCTGGCCCCTGAATAAAAGCCTTCCTCGTCTTGGTCTAAGGCCAACCCTCCGTGCGACAGTATCTCTATCCTGTCCGCGAATATGCTGATCTGGGGACCGTTCAAGGTCAGCCACTTATTGTGGATGAACGCATTCAGCACCGCCTCGTGGTAAGCCTCGTAGTCGAAGAGAGGGACGTCTTTGCGTTCCGATATCCTCCCCGCCTCGTCGGCTTGGATTATGTTTATGGCATCGCCGTATTCCAGTATTTTGTCCATGGAATACATGATGCAGTCGTTTCCGAATTCCTTTACCGAAAATAGAGGCGCCGTCTTGTCCTTCCCACTGAAAATGGAGATGCGGACCGGTATGGCGTTCTGGTCGGAAAGTATGTAGGCCATCACGTTGTATTTACCGTCTTTGTTCCTCAGTTTAAGGTTCTTCTCGAAAGTCTCCCTTTTCAGGGCTATTCCCTTGGCGGCGTAGTACATGAAAAGCTTCGCAAAGGTCAGCTCCTGGGCGTAGTCCGGGGCGGCGTTGTTGACGATGGTGGGGTAGCCATTCACCAATGTGGTGTTCAGCTTGATCTCCCATTCGGGGAAACGGTCCGCCCGTTCTTTGCTCGAGCCGATCCTAATATAGCTGGTGCCCTTAAACTTTGTCGGAACCGCCTTGGCGGCCGGTATTATCAGAAGCACCATCCGCTTCCCCGCATAGTCGCATTCAGCGCATTCAAAAGGTATCCTTGGACTTAGGTTCCTCGATAGATAATGCTTGTAGGGTTCACCATCCAAGTCTTTGTCGAAATGGATGGATGTGCCTACCGCCTTTTTAGTTTTGTCGTTTACGCCCCAAAGAATGTATCCATATTCCTTTCCACAAATTGCTGCGCCATTGGATATGGCAGAGATGTATTCCCCTATCTCGTCCTTTGAGAACCAGTTCTCCTTGAAATCAAGCCACTCGTATTCGTCTTTGAATGACAGCAGGTTTTCGATGATATCGGTGAATTTGTCCATGGTCAGATAGCCGCCTTTTGAGATCTCTAATCATCGAAAGTATACATTAAAAATATACAATAAAATATACAATAAAAGGGAAGGTCGATTGCAAACCTCTTCATCGATTGCAGTTTGTTTCGCTGAACAGGATAAGGGGCTGGCCCAATTTGCGCCAACCCCGTTCCGACTAGACCGGGGCGGGAGACCCGCGCCTCACTTTATTAGTTGAAAGGGTCGTCAATGGGGTTCGTACCGAGAAGATGGTGCTCCGCCACGAAACCATCTATGCATTGATACAGCGATAATCGCTGAAATCAATGCGTTTTTTATTATTTTTGGCTATTTTTGAAGTTTTTCGTGCTCATTAGCTTCTTTTGAATCTGGTCTCGGATTTGCCCTTCTCCGGTAGTATCTAGCGAAAGGCTTTCAAACGAAGGCATGTCGATTTGGCACGCCCCAATTCAATATTCAAGTGATTGACTAATCGAAGCGTACGCTTTAATGTACATATAGGAGGAAAAACCATGACCACGATAAACATAACCGCCATCAGGAACAACCTCTTCAAGACCGTGTCTTCCTGCATTAAATATAACGATGTCATCAACATTTCTACCAAGGAAGGCAACGTCATCATGATGTCCGAGGAGGACTATAACTCCCTCATCGAATCGCTTGCCCTTGCGGGCATCCCCGGGATGTATGAAAGCATCCTTGAAGGCGTCAACACGCCCCTTGAGGAGTGCGAGAAGGTCGAATGGAAATAGTCTTCACCAAGCAGGCCAAGAAGGACTTCGAGAAGATAAAATCCAGCCCTTCCCTTCTCAAAAAAGCCAGGGCATTGCTATATCTATTGGAGGAGAACCCGTTCCAGACGCCCCCGTCATACGAGAAGCTCGCTGGGTTCGAACACGTCTATTCAAGAAGGATCAACGTCCAGCATAGGCTTGTCTATCAAGTTTACGAAGCCGAGAAGACCATCAAGGTCATCAGGATGTGGACGCATTACGAATGAACTATAAGGATGAACGTTTGCAGACGATCGTCCTCTTTTATTTTGGACTGCCAGGGTCATGACGCGATTAGAACATCTATACTTTGACCGCATTGGAATAATGACGAAATTCTGACACTCCTCATTGGAAAGGATTGGCCAAAAGAAAAAAGTTTATAATGCTATTTGAGGTTTCCTTAGATGACGACGTGCAAAAAGCGTTTGGCAACATCGAAGAGATATCTCTTAATGCAGAAGGAAAATAAATATGAATGGCACCAATAAAATTGCGAGATACGTCCTGCTAGGCATAGAGTACGCCCTCATCGTCATAGGGATAATCCTTGCCTGCATAAGCTACTTCGGCGAAGAGCAAGACATAATGCATGCGGAAGGGATTTCGGATGCCGCCAGGATGGTTTACCTCATTCCCCCGAGCATCCTGCTTGTTTTGCTTATTGGAGGGGAACTGGCGACTTTCATCCTTAAATGGAAGAGGAATTGGATCGGCTACGTTGCTTTGTTTGGATTGTTCATCGCGGTCGGATTCAATCCTTTGGCCAATCTGACGCAGGCCGTGAATTGCTTTAGCCTTATGCCTTTTGCCAGCTGGGGGATGATCGCCTTCTTGGCCGCTTTCGTCATCGCCATCGTCTCCGATAGTCTGAAAAAGAAGGCCAAATAACTTAGAAGACGAGGTGGCTTTTCAAACAAATTCATCCCTGCGACGGGAATCCTTGAGGTTTCCGTTTTTTCTTGCTGTGTAGGATGGGGGGTGGCTACAACCGTATCATTTCTTAGTGTGTTCCCAGTCTGAATTTCTCCGAGCACTGGGTGCGTTGCCGAGGGATACATCCCAAAAGGGAAAGATCAACTGGAAGAGTCATCCTTAGAGGATGGCTTTTTTCAACCCATATGCTCTAAAATTTGGTTATGAAGGGGAAAATCTGCTTTCTCATATCGCTAGCCCTTGGGGCCGCCTCGTTTGCTTTCCTTGGCCTCGGATTTTATTTCATGCATATCGCCGTCTGGGATTCGGGCATCGCCCTTGTTTATATAGCCCTCTGCTGCGTCGCCATCTTTTTCCTTTCGATAATTTCCCTCATCCTCTTCAATATCTCCGGAGTTAGCGGCCCCGCCAAGGTGGCCGTCAGCCTTTCCTTTGTCGCGATTTTGATGGCTGGCTTTCCTATCGATTACGGCATCGAGACGGCCTGCTATAACGCCTATATCAGTTTCTCCCCCGAGAAATGGCAAAACGTCGACGGGCAATACAAAGCCCCGATGGCCCGCGATTTCCTTGATAGGTATGAAGTGAAGGAAATGCAGGTGAATGAGATTGTGGAGTTATTGGGAGAGCCTCAGGAAGAAGGGCTTATACGCGAATCAGGGCAGGAATACGACTACTATTTCCGTTATGACTGCGGTTCGCCCACCCATTGGCATGGCCCTTATCCCTGGGCCCTTGATTTCTATACGAGTGGAGATGACCGCGGACTCACCATCCTCGACTATCAACTCCGCGACGGCGTGGATTTAAGCGCGTAAAAGCTTCGAAGGAATATGGAAAACCCAGTGGGTGCGCTGCCACGGGTACCCACCGAATTAGCCATCGGCGACGGATGGCTCTTTTTTCATTTCTGCTTAAAAAGCAGACACATGTTCAAATTAGGTTCCTTTTTCGTTGTGCGACTTTGGCTTACTACGTAAAGAGGGAGTGCAATAATTATCGCCATGAAAAACGGAAAAATATCATTACTCACCATCTCATTCCTCTCCTTGTCCGTCATGACTTTGGCTTCCTGCAACGCCGCGATAGACGCCGACGTCGATCCCGGGACGATCACCGATACCTCAACCGCCGCGGCATATATCCCGGTCATGAATCCGGAAACTATGCAAATCGTGGCCGCCGAAGTCGCGAGTCTGGATTATGGGATCTCCTCCGGCTATGGCGAGGCCAAGCCGATGGTCTCCATGAAGAGCTTCCTAAGCAATTACTACAGCCTTCTCTCCTCCGCCCAAAGCAAGTTTGAATATTCGGTCAGCTACGAAGATAACGCCTATACCTACAGTTTCAACGCCGGCAGGGGGACGATGGAGGTCGATTTCTCCAACTCGACGATAACCTTCTCCAACTACACGAGGGTCCATAGCGCCTATGAACTCGCCTTGATGGATCCGGCGACGACCGGGATCAGCGGCATCACGACTTATGCCTATGCCTCCGATAACGTGGGGCTAGTCGAAACCGGCAAAGCCACCGTCTTCGATCTCGGGGCGTATAACATCCCCGTCTACCAATACGAGGAAGACGCCTATCTCCCGATTGAGATGGCGAGCTACCTTTTCCTTTCGACCACCTCGTATCAGCTCACCTATAACGGCACGGCTTTCTATGCCTATCCCAACTCCGCCTATCTATATACTCTAGACGAGAGCGGCGAGAGCGCCACCCTGACCCCTTATGGCCAAGACTACTATGGCGGAGCCTTCTCCACCGAGAGCAAAAAGAGCTCCGAAATCGCGAGGCTGGAGGCCAAGGAGACGCTCTTCTACCTAGACCATTTCTATGGCTTTAGAGATACGAATGTCAATGTGGCGGATGGATGGAAGAGCTATCTATCCTCCTCCTATAACGACGTCTATCAAAACATGTTCTCCACCGACGCCGATACCAACGCGAGTGCCTTGGACTCCATAATGACGACCATTATCGGCGACGGGCATACCGGCTTACCCAATTACTTCGGGATCCTCGGAAACTATTATAACGGAGGCGCCCATACCAAAACGGCGGCCGAGAGCGATAGGAGCAAGATCCTGCATTCTAACTACGCCACCAATTTAGCCCTCAGGAAGGAAGCCTTCGGCTCTTCCTCGCTCGGGGACAGGGACGTGGAGATTTCCGGCAATACCGGCATCATCCGCTTCGATAGCTTCATGGCTGGCAATGTGGCGGCCGGTCAGAGCACGGATGCCTATAAGCAAAACAAGGCCAACGACAATTATTCCCTCTTCGTCTACGCCTTCAGGACCTTTGCCGAGAACGACGTCAAACGCGTGGTCATCGACCTCACCTGCAATGGCGGCGGCATGGCCATCGCCTGCGTCCAGACATTGGGCTTCCTGATGGATACGGTGAAATACTCGACCTACGAAACGCTTACCGGCGACCTGGGCAAATTCAGCGTCAACGTCGACGCCAACGCCGATGGGATCATCAGCGGAGACGAATCCTACGCCGACAAATTCGAATTCTACGTTTTGACGAGCAATTACTCCTTCTCCTGCGGCAATTGGTTCCCGACCGTCTGCAAGGATAACGGCATCAAGATCATCGGCGAGAAGAGCGGTGGCGGCGCCTGCATCGTGCAGAATGGCGTCTCCCCGGACGGGCAGCCCTTCCAAATCTCCGGAATCCTCCGCCTATCCAATGGATACAATGGCGGGAGCGCCGATAACGACGCCGGAATCGAGGTCGACTACGAAGTGAGCAAAGACTACTGGTACGACGCCGCTAAACTAGATTCCTATCTAGCCAACTTGCAATAAGATTAGACGTTAAAAAACAGGTGAGTCCAAAAGGCTCACCTTTTTTCGTGCCGGATTTTCTTAACACTCCCGGGATATTAAGCGGAGCGATGGCCATGCTAGAGTATTTTGAGTAATCCATAGAAAGAGGTCGCCGGATTCGTGGAGGGGAGATATGAAGGCTAGATCGTTGCTACCCATCACGCTGATAACTCTTTTCCTATGCTCTTGCGGTGGGACCTCCTCCGATTTTATAAGTGCGTCCACCTCGGAAGAAGATTCCCATCAGGTGTCCAACGCCAATCTCTCCATCCGGATAAGCGATTATGAGCTCGCCACCTGGAGTGACCATCAGGTCAATAAGCTCAACGTCTCATCCTCGTATTATCTAATTGTGGAATCCGATATAACCCTGCAGGCCTCGCTATTAGAATTCGTCTATGACGAAGAGGCCATCAGCATCGAATTCGGCCACTATGACCACAGCGCATGCGATTTCCGCTTCATGGATTTCGAATTCGCCATATACACCAAGGATGTCACCGGCGATTTCACCATCTCGATAAAGGATAGCCCCGCCAGCGTCTCCTTCAGCATCTCCGATTTATCCGTGTCGTATGAGAGGATGACCTACCGGAATCCCCTTTCCATTTACGATGACGACCTCCAAGACGGAAACCTCATCGTCGACAGCATGGCCAAATACGAGGAACACTCCTCCTTCATAGGTGGCCTCGTCAGAAGTTATTTGCCCGGCTTCGATCCCAACGAGGAATATTTCTCCAAATATACCTTGGTCTATTTCCAGTTCGGCTACGATAACTGCTATGAGGAATTCTCCAAAATCAACGGATGCTATCTCCTCGACGATTCCTTTTATCTATCAATCGATATCGACGTCAAAAGGGATACCGATACCTACTGGGATTTCAAATACCGTTCCTACATCGTGAGGGTCGATTCCTCGCTTGCTTTCTCTAAGGCCTACGTCAAATACAACAACTATTTCAGCTGATGCCCGCGCGGCAAAAAAGCGGTGGAGACAATAACTGCCCGATTTATGATCGGGTTTTGTTAATCCCTGCCTTCGGATAAGCTACGGCGGAACCTGATGGTGGTTCCGACGTCATAGATGTAGGAAAGAAGCAGTAGGGCGGCGAATATATAGCTCACATAAAAGACGAGGTGGTTGCTGGCTATCCCTTCGCCGGAACCGCTACTGGCCCAGGCGTTTGAGAAGGTATAACGGGATAAGGCCAATATCAGCAGGATGCAGAATATGACTTTGCCAGTCGATACCAAGGCGGGCAACACCCTCGCCCCGAGGCAGATTAAGACTATCTGGACCACCCCGATGAGGATGAAGGCCAAAATGCTAAGGTCCATCCCGGTCCCAAAGAAAATCTGGACGGGATCGCCGATGAGGCTATGGCTATACATCAGGGCCAATAGGACTACGGCCATGACGATGTAGGCAATAACCCCGATTAACGCGACCTTTTTGTAGGTTTTCTCGTTTTTCACGTCATTATCTTAACTGTATTAATTCCGGCTGTATAGTCAAATCTGATTCCAATGTCTAATCGACGATATGTGACGGTTTTCAAGCATTTTCAGCGAAGCATTTGAAAGCCTTTTCAAAGATGTTATCATATCGATACTGATTAACCGATAAGGGGAAACCGATATGGATAAGTTTTCGAAAAACCAACTCGAGAGGTATCCTCTCTATCTTAAGTATTTCAAGGAGCTCGAGGAGAGCGGGATCGAGACGATTTCCTCCCCGAAGATCGCCGATCGCTTTGGCTATAGCCAAGAGCAGGTCAGGAAAGACCTCCAGGCCATCTCCGATTCCCCCGGCAAGCCCAAATGCGGGAGGAGCGTCCAGCAATTGATCGTCGACCTCGAGACATTCCTAGGTTATCGAAACGTGGCCTCGGCCATCGTCATTGGAACGGGTCATTTGGGTGAGGCATTGCTGAACTTCCCGGCCTTCTCCGACATGGGCTTGGAGATCGTGGCCGGCATGGATAGCGACCCCTCGAAGGTCGGAAGCACCGTCGGGGGTAAGGAGATATACGACATCAAAAACCTCAAGGATGTCGTCGATAGCCTCTCGATCCAGTTGGCCATCATCACTGTCCCGGCCGAAGTGGCCCAAAGGGTGGTGGATATAGCCATCGAAAGCGGGATCCGCGGCATCTGGAACTTCGCCCCGGTGTCCCTGATCGTGCCCCCGCACATCGCCATCGAAAACGTTAACTTGGCCTCCTCCTTGGCCGTCTTGGCCCATAAGCTAGGCAAGGCAACTACCGCCGATATCGACTGATTGAAAGCGCCCCCATTGCCCATGGGGGCTTTTTTTCGCACTTTTAACATCCGCCCGCGCACATACCGTATTAGAATGGTTGGAAAAAGAAGCGAAAGGAGGAAGCGATGCTGTAAAAAAGCCGATGCCGTCGTTTGAAAAGTCGTTTACTGAAAGGATCATCAAATGAAAAAATCTGCCTACCTTACATTCGGTTTACTAAGTTGCCTCTTCCTCATAAGCTCCTGCCAGGGGGCTTCCTCATCTTCCTTGGCCTCTTCCTCCTCGGAACCCGCCTCATCTTCCAATAGCTCCACCCCGGAGAGTTCCTCCTCCTCCGAGTCATCTTCTTCAGCCGCCTCCAGCGCCTCCTCCTCCTCATCCAGCGAGGCCCCGGTGGAGTATTCCTCGATCAGCGACGTCTACTCCGGCCAGGACGAGGATTCATTCTCAGTCAAAGGCGTCGTGGCCCAGTTCACCTATGGCTATGATGGCCCCGAATGCTTCTACGTCTGCGATTCCACCGGCTCCATCTTGGTCTACCCGGGTGATTATTCGATTGAGAGCATCGCGATCGGCAACACCGTCTCCATCACCGGCACCCGCGACCATTATCAGAGCAACACCGACGCCGCGGTCGGAAGCGAGATCGGCTATTATGGGGCCCTCCAGTTGGTGGCTTCCTCCGAAATAAGCGTCTTGGATTCCGGCGTCAGCGAAATCCCCGAAGGCGCCATCACCGATAGCCGCATCAAGACTTTGAGCGAGACCGATTTCCGGGATGAGGATTTGACCTCCCGCCTCTTCCGGGTGCCCGCCACCATCGTCAAGGCCGCCAGCACCGGTTACACCAATTACTATTTCTACGACCTTTCGATGGATCAGTCGATCTATTGCTATTCGAAGACCTCGGGCGCCGATTATTCCTACCTCGATGAATACGACAACACCTCCCACGAGGTCATCATCGCCGTTCATTCGATGCGTCCCCGCGACGAGGCCTGGAGGATCGTCCCCATCTCCATCGGGGATGTCGTGACTCCCTCCGACGCCGATATCGCCGGCTTTGCCCTCGATAGGCTCGAGGACCAATTCCTCGATAGCTATAGCGAATCCGTCAGGGTCGATCTATTGAAGCAGGATAGCAAACTGCTTGCCGAATCCTCGGTCAGCTATTCCTCCTCCAGCTCCAATAGCCTCATCCTCGAGGATGAAGTCGGGACCTACCTCTCCATCGATTCCGCGAGTGAAGAAACTTTTGAGGTCACCATCTCCCTGCTTTATAAGGAGGTCACCTATACCCGCAAGGTCTCCATCACCGTCGCCAAAGCCCCGGAATATGAGACCATCACCATCGCCGAGGCCTTAGCCGCCGAGGAGGGGAGCGAGGTCTACGTCTCCGGCATCTACATCAAGTTCACCACCAACTACTCCGGCGTCTACCTAGTCGACTCCACCGGCATCCTGGCCGTCTATTATCAGTCCTTGGAGATTTCCGACTACAAAGAAGGCGAATTGATGGTCTTCAAGGGCACCGTCACCCGCGACTTCCAGATCGATGGCGCCTATGATGGCTATAACAGGTTGGCCAGCGCCGAATTGCTCTCCCACGATGGCTTAGTCCACGAATGGGACACCTCCATCGTCAGCGGCACCAATACTTGTGCCAACCTCTATTCGAACTTCGCCATCTCGGACATCGGCAAGATCTATAAGATCAACGGCTACGTCCAGCAAAATTCCACAACCTACTACACCAACTACCGGCTCTACGATGCGGATGGCAGTTCTTATCTGACGCTATATTCGACCAACGGAAGCCAGCTCAGTTGGCTCTCCGAACATGTCGGCACCACCCAGGATTACTACGTCTACGTCCGCGACTCCAAAAACGGGAGCTACGGCCGTTACGAAATCGTTGGGATCGCCGCCTAACACCAACAAAAAAAGGGGTCGCCCGGCGGCGGCCCCTTTCCTTTTGTATAGCCCTATTCGATGAAGGCGAAGTTGACGATGTAGATGGCGACGAAGGCCAAGGAGCAGCAGGCGACCGTGATGTCGGATTTCTTGAATTTGCCGCTGGCCAGGGTCATGACGGTGTAGGTGATGAAGCCGAAGGCGATGCCGTCGCTGATCGAGTAGGAGAGAGTCATGGCCAAGATGGTGATGAAGCCACTGCCCAAGGCGGTGAAGTCATGCCATTCGAGCTTCTCCAAACTCTTGAACATGCAGATGCCGACGTAGACGAGGGCAAGTCCGGTGACCGCGTTCGAGGAGAACATGGCCAGGCAGGGGTAGATGGCCAAGGAGAGGGCGAACAATAAGCCGGTGACGACGCTGGCCAAACCCGTCCTGGCCCCGGCGGCCACGCCGGTGGTGGATTCGACGAAGCTGGAGACGGTGGTCGTGCCGCAGATGGCGCCGAAGCAGGTGCCGACGGCATCGACGACCATGGCCGGACGATCATCGACCTTGGAGAGGCCATTTTCGTCCAATAGATCAGCTCCGGCCTCGACGCCGACTAAGGTGCCGGCGGTATCGAAGAAGTCGACGAATAACAGCGAGAAGGCCAAGGCGATGGCTAAGGGCGAGGCGAAGGCGTCAAAGCCAAAGAAGCAGGCGCCCCAGAGCTTGGAGATGTTTCCGATCTCACTGATGTGGTAGGAGGAATCGTAGAAGGTGGTCTCGACATCGCCGACCCCGGCGGTCCCTAAGCTGGCGCATAAAACACCCATGAAGACCAGGGAGATGATGATGGCGAACTTGCTGATCCAGAAGCCGAATTTGCTCTTCTGGGGAATCGAGGAGATGACCAAGACGATGATGACGCCCAATAGGCCCAATAAGACGGTTAACGAGGTGAAGTCGCCCATGGCCACCGGGGTGGTCGAGGCGCTTCCGGCCACGATGACGCCCATGTTATTCAAGCCGATGAAGGCAATGAAGAAGCCGATGCCGGCCGAGATGGCGAATTTAAGCGATTTGGGGATGCTCCTAATAACCCAGGCCCTTAAAGGCGTGAGCGAGATTATCAGGAAGATGATGCCGTCGACCAAGACGATGGCCATCGACTGGGCGAAGTTGAAGCCCATGACGAGGCAGACCGTATAGGCGATCAACGAGTTCGGGCCTAAGGCGCTGGCTAAGCCGACCGGAAGGTGCCCGAATAAGCCCATTAGGAGGGTGGTGACGGCGGCCGAGATGGCGGTGGCGGCGAAGACGGCGGCCCGCACCTGGTCGATGGTGGCCCAGTTATCGCCCTAGATGAGGATGTAGTAGACGCCCTCAACGATCTTGACGTTCGAGGTATCCCCGGTGACGACGCCGGCCCAGCTCGAGAGCATGTTGGAGTTGAGCGGCAGGATGTAGAACATGGCCAGGAAGGTGATCAACCCGCCTAGAAGTTCGCGCAGGATGTTGGATCCGCGCTCGGAGATGTGGAAATAGCGGTCCAAAAAGCGGGTGAATCCGTTTTTGGGCGACCATTGCCCGTCTCCGGGGATGTGGTTTTCGTAGACTGCTTCCTCTGACATAAATGCCTCCTTGTTATGAAGAGCCTGCCAAAGGAAGACCCGACAGACAAAAACCCAAGCGACCGGTGTTTTTGCCAAATCGGGTAAAGTGTCCCTTTGACTACGGGATTATATGGGCAAATCGAAAAAAGCCACCCTGAAAGCGGCCCCATTGGCGAAATTGCCTATTTTGGTTTAAATGCGGTGCCTGTGGTTGTTACAATAATAAAAATAAACTTTTGCGGAAACCGAGAAAAACTGATTTCTTTACTTGCCACAAATCGGTTCCTGGCTTAGAGTGAAATCCCGGAGAAGAAAGATGGAACTCCGGAGCGAGAAGATGAGAATCCCCAATTCCAAGGGGGATTTTTTTCTTCTTTTGGCCAAGTGCCAATCCGGCGTCGCATTTGGGGCTTAGGCCCCTTTTTTCTTGCCCAGGAAAGGAAAAAGAAAGATGAATGAAGAAAAGACGATGATCCTCGACGTCGACGAGTCGCCCAAGAGGATCCGGGATTGGCTCGTCCTCTCCCTTCAACACGTGTTGGCGATGTTCGTCGCCTGCATCAGCGTCCCCCTGCTCGTATTCGCCGCCTCGATAAGCGTGCCCGAGGGCTATGCGAATGCCGGGGAAATAGTCAGCTACGTCAATGCGAACGGCCAGGCCTTGGCCGATACGATGATCGCCCCGACTCTGGTGGCCGCCGGCGTCGGCACCCTCTTCTATATCTTCCTCACCAAGATGAAAAGCCCGGTCTTTTTGGCCTCTAGCTTTGCCTACATCGCCCCGATGAGCTCGGCTTTGCTATTGGGGGCGGAGCCGGTGATGGCCACCTCAACAGGCTTAGCCATCGCCACCGAGGGCAGCCTCGTCGTCGGCTACTTCGCCAACCTCTGGGCTTTGCCTATCGGGATGAGCGTCGTCGGATTGATTTATGTGATCGTCGCCATTTTGATCCGCTTCGTCGGGGTCGGATGGTTAGAGAGATTGCTCCCGACCATCGTCATCGGGCCGGTCATCATGGTCATCGGCTTGGGCTTATCATCCTCGGCCATCGCCAACCTCGAGGCTGCCAGCGGCTCTGGCGATAGCTATAACCTCTTGGCTATCCTCTGTGGACTCTTCGCCATGGCGGTTACGGCGGTGTGCGCCCATTATGGGAAAAAGGGCATCGCCCTGATACCCTTTGTCCTCGGGATGCTGGGCGGTTACCTTTTGGCCGCCGTCTTGACCCTCATCGGATATTACGGATGCGGCAATTCCTATTTCCACATCGTCGATTTCTCCCCGCTTGTCGATAACTTCTCGGAAATCGGGGTCTCCTCCTTCATCAATCTCCCGAGCTTCTTATTCTTGCCGGAGAATTTCCAGGCCAGCGTCTCCCTGACGCCTTCCCATCTATGGAGCATCCTCCTGCTATTTGGACCGGTCAGCTTGGTCACAATCTGCGAGCATATCGGCGACCATAAAAACCTCTCCGGCATCTTACGCCGCGACCTCCTCGAGGACCCGGGATTAGCCAGGACTTTGGCGGGAGACGGCATCGCCACGGCCTTAAGCGGCTTCCTCTGCGGGGCGGCGAATACGACCTACGGCGAGAATGTGGCGGTCGTCGGGGTCACCAAGATCGCCTCGGTCAAGGTCATAATCCTGGCCTGCCTCGTCACCATCGCCCTCGGATTCCTCTCGCCTTTGATGGCCCTTATCCAGACGATCCCGACCTGCGTGACCGGCGGGGTCTCCCTCTTGCTATATGGCTTCATCGCCTCCAGCGGCGTGAAGATGCTTATCTCAGAGAGGATCGACTTCGGGAAGACGCGGAATATCTTCATCGCCTCCCTGATTCTAGTCAGCGGCATCGGGGGCTTGGCCATCAGCTTCGCCGTCGGGGACGCCCAGATAAGCGTCACCTCGACCGCCGTCAGTATGATCCTAGGCATCCTCGCCAACCAATTGCTCAAAGAGAAACAAGACGCCGAGGAGCCCACTTCGGCGGAATAAGCATCATTTTCCCTTCGGTTTTTTTGAATGAATGAGGCCTCTTTTCCTTTATGATTGATAATAAGTAAAAGGAAAGGGGGCTAATATGGATCAGCATCAATTGTCAGAAGGCCCTTTGTTAGACGAAAAGGGGGAACTTTGCGAGGCCGGATACGCCTTTTCGCTCGTAAAAAAATACGATAGAAACGCCATCAAGGTGCCAAAACACCGCATCAAGGAATGGGATTATTACTATATCGGGAACGCAGAGTTCGGCTTGGCTTTGACGATCGACGACAACGGCTATATGGGACTTGGGGCCGCCACCTGGATGGAATTCCCCGACGTCCACATCCATAAATCGCACATGTACGCCTTCCCGATGGGCAAGGGGAAATTGCCTGCCTCCTCCAAGGAGGGCGACACCCATTACAGCAACAAGAAGGGCGTCGTGCTTTCCTTCTGCCATTCGGGCGAGGGGAAAAGGCGCCTAACCGGCTACTGGCCCAAATTCGACAAGGAAGGCCATGACCTCCATTTCGACATCACCCTCACCGAGACCAGCCCCAACTCGATGGTCATCGCCACCCCCTTCCACAAAAAGGGGCATTTCTACTACAACCAGAAGATCAACAACATGAAGGCCAACGGCTATGCCAAACTCGGCGAGAAGATGCTGGATTTTTCCTCCTGCTATGGCGTCTTGGACTGGGGGCGCGGCGTCTGGACGAGGAAGAACACCTGGTATTGGTCCTCCCTCAATAGCGAGCTAAAAGGCCAGCCTTTTGGCTGGAACCTCGGCTATGGCTTTGGCAATACGAACGCCGCCAGCGAGAACATGGTCTTTTATGGCGATAAGGCCTATAAGCTGGAGGAGGTCCGCTTCGACATCCCGATCGGGAAAAACGGGAAGGACGACTTCATGTCACCTTGGACGATAAGGAGCAGCGACGGCCGCATCAAGGCCAGTTTCCGCCCGGTGTATAACCGCCATGAAAAAGCCTCGGCCATCATCATCAGCCAAAACGCCAATCAAGTTTTCGGATTATTCACCGGAACCCTCTTCCTCGATGGGCTCCGCCTCGATTTCGAGGGCCTGCCCGGCTTTGCCGAGAAGGTCAGCAACCGCTGGTAACTACAAATATCGAACATATGTATCGCTTTTTGAAGTAAGCGGTTTCTTTTCTTCGAACACACGGCTAAAATCTATTCGATAACTACGGCGATTATTCGCCAGAAAGGCCAACAAAAATGGCAGATACCCCCAATTTGACTTTCGAGGGCAATAAAGTTCCACGCCTGACGAAGTTCCTCTACCCGTTCACGGGCATTTTCCGCGATGCCTGCTACGCCCTGATAGGTTCGTTCCTACTTACCTACGCCATGACGACCGGCGTCTTATCCAACGACCCGGACGTCTACTCCGCCCAGTACGGCGTCATCACCATCGCCATGGTCATCGCCCTGATCTGGGATGGCATCAACGACCCCATCATGGGCTTGTTGGTCGAGAAGTTCCACTTCAAATCCGGCAAATTCAAACCGTGGATCCTCATCGGCGCGATCGGCAACGCCCTCGCCGTCGTCTTGATGTTCTGCATCCGTTTGGAAGGCGTGGCCGATGGCTGGGCCTATGTCGGCTGCATGATCGCCTTCTACTTCCTCTGGGACGTCTTCTTCACGATGAATGACGTCGGTTATTGGTCGATGTTGCCCTCGCTTACCAACGATGAGCACGAGAGGGCCAGCCTGACCTCCCGCGTCACCTTATGCGCCTCAATCGGCGGTTTCGCCATGACGGCCGCCTGCTTCCTCCTCCCCAGCATGTTCGCCTCCGGCGGCGGAGCCGGGGCCGGCACGGTCTACATGATCATCGCCATCGCCATCTCCATCCTCTTCCTAGCTTCCCAAGCCGCCATCTTCTTCTTCTGCAAGGAAAAGGCCCGCGACCCCAAGCAGGATGAGATTTCCGAAGCCACCCACTTCCTTGATCTATTCAAGATCGTCTGGCACAACAAGCAGCTGCTATATGCCGTCATCGCCATGTTCCTTTACTATCTTGCCTCTGGCGTTTTGACCGGTGGCATCGGCTTATATTACTTCTATTTGAATTTGGGCTATGGCTCTTATCAGGGTGGCATGGCCGCGACCTTAATCTCGGTCGTCTACGTGGTCGGCAACGTCGCCGCCCAGGCCCTCTATCCCATCCTCATCAAGAAGATAAAGAACAAGCAGCTCCTATTGACCATCACCACTGGGGTGGCCGTAGTCGCCTTCGTGGCCTTCTTCCTTTGCTGCTTCCCGGTATTTGGAGAGCACCCCATCGCCTACAACGACCCCTCCTCCTATTTGACTGATGATCCTTATTTCATCTCCGACATGGGGCAATCGTTAGTCTGGGCCGTGGGCGGCACGATGTTCTTATATTACCTTTTGCCGCTTATCTTCTTCTTCTGCCTCGGCACCATCTACATGATCATCCTCATGATGTTCCAGGGCGCCATCGACTATAACGAATACGAATACGGCGAGAGGAAGGAGGCCGTCGCCTTCTCCTGGCGCCCGCTCGACGTCAAACTCTCCTCCGCCTTGCTCAGGGCCTTCCAGTACATGATCTTTGCCTTCGCCGGCGTCTCGGCCTACTTTGCCACCGTCTCCGATGCTGAGGGCAAATATAACTCCGGAGCCATCACCTCGGCCGTTAGGGATGAGATGATCTTTGAGGCTGGCGAATCGGTGACCTCTGGCCAATTGGTCGTTTACGGGGCCTGGACGGTCGGCATCATCTTGGTGTCCGTCCTCATCGCCTATTTATTGCTCCACTTCAAATACACCATCGACGAGAAGAAAGCCGCGGAGATCACCGCTGAGCTTGAACGCCGTCATAAGGAAGACGAGGAAGCTGCCCTCAAGGCGGTCGAAGCGCCTTCAGAGAATGCCAACCCCGGAGCCGGGGCTTAAGCTAAATTTCGGGGGCCACGGCACATCGTCGTGGCCCTTTTTTAAGAAAGGAGGATGCTGGCTTTATCAATAGATAAAAGCCCATGCTAAAATCATCGATATGATTAAGAAGATCGAAAACGGCTTCTACCTGAGCAATCAGAAATCCAGCCTGGTTTTGATGATTGAGCCGGTCAGCCAAAAACCCATATGCGTCCATTTTGGGGCGTATATAGCCGATCCCGTCGATGCGGCGACCCTTTATAGGAAACCGACCGCTTCCGGGAATTCCACCGTCTACGACGAGGCCAAAAGCCCGATTTTAAGCCTCGATAATCTTCCATTGGAGCTATCGACCCCCTTTAAGGGCGACTATGGAGACCCGAGCCTTTTGATTGAAGGTCCGAGAACCATGATATACGACTTTGTATACGAGAGTTATGAAATTGGAGAAGGCAAACCCCTCGAAGGGTTGCCCACCCCAAGGGATGTCGAGGAGGAGCTAACCATCCATCTCACTGAGCCCAAGATGGGTGTTAAGGCCGAACTCCATTACCTCGTGTTCAAAAACTCTGAGGTCTTTGGGAGATACCTAAAAATCTTCAATGAATCCGAGGAGGAAATCACCCTCAGAAAGGCTGCTTCCATGCAGCTTGTCCTCGAGGCCGGCGATTATGAACTGGTATCTTTCTATGGCGGATGGGCCGATGAATTTAAGGAAAATGTCTCACCCATCACCTACGTCAGACAGATCGTCGACGTCCATAGTGGAACCTCCTCGGCCCGTCATAACCCATTCTTCTATATCAGAGAGCGCGGAGCTGGGCTGAATCATGGCAAGCATTTTGGTATTAATCTAGTCTATTCAGGAAACCACTTCTTTGAAGTGGAACTTGAAAATGATAACTTGCTCAAAATACAAAACGGCATATCTTCTTTCGCATTTAAGGAAGTGTTAAAAACCGGAGAATCCTTTGAGACCCCGGTTGCTGTTTTATCCTTTTCAGAAGCAGGCTTAAATGGCCTGACGGAGAATTTCCATTTTTTCGTCAATAGCCACATCGTTCCGGAGCGTTTTGAACAAGTCGATAAACTGATCGACTATAACTCCTGGGAAGGGTGTGGCGCGAAATTCGATGAAGGGGAGATTAAATCCCTGATGAGGAAAGCCTCCGGTTTAGGGATGGAATTATTCGTCCTCGACGATGGCTGGTTCGGAAAAAGGGACGATGATTCGACCTCCCTTGGAGACTGGTTTACCAATAAGAAAAAATTGCCGCACGGGATCAAGGGACTTTCCTCTTACGCCCATAAGCTGGGGATGAAATTTGGACTCTGGTTCGAACCTGAGATGATATCCCCAAAATCCGAACTTTATAAGTCTCATCCCGATTGGGCGTTAACTGATGGAATCCACGAACCAGTCCTCGGAAGACATCAGTTGGTCCTCGACCTCTCTAAGGATGAAGTGGTGGATTACCTATTTGAGGCTGTCGGCAAATACCTTCGGGATGAGGGAGTCGATTTTGTGAAGTGGGATTGGAACCGCTGCATCGCGGATATCCCCAATTCGCCTTCCAACTACATTCATCATTACTACCTCGGTTTGTATAAGCTAATGGATCGTTTGACCAAGGCTTATCCGAATGTGCTTTTCCAAAACTGCGCATCGGGTGGGAACCGTTGCGACCTCGGCATGCTTTCTTATTTCCCTCTGACTTGGGTTAGCGATGACACCGATGGATACCAACGCGCCCTCATCCAGGAGGGGATGATCGTCGGCTATCCCCAAAGCGTCATGGCCAACCACGTCTCCTGCAAAACGAGCGCCCAGCTTCTTAGGAAGACTTCCTTCGCCTCCAAGTTCGAGGTGGCTTCTTTGGGGGTCATGGGTTATGAACTTAATCTCAACGATTGCTCAAAGCAAGATATGGATGAGATCGGTAAGCAGGTTGCCCTATATAAAAAATACCGGCACGCCTTCCAATATGGGAAATATATCCAACACCATAAATTGACCCAGGAGAACACCTCTGTCCGCCAGGTGGGGGATAAGGATTTCACCGCGGTGGTTAGAACGATGACCGTTCAAAAAGTTACTTCCCCCTTGGAAACCCTGGAAGTCAAAGGATTGGATCCCGAGGCCGAGTATTCGTTTACCCTCCGGAAGTTCAAGCATGACATCCGCCGCTTCGGGGGTATGGTCAACTACGTGAGCCCCATCCATTTGAAGGAGGAGTCGAATATGCTAAACATCGTCTCCCACTTCGTGCAGATGGACTGCGAGAAGTGCGAGGGCAAGGCCAAGGGCTCCATCCTCAATGCCGGTGCCATCAAATTACCCAAGCAATGGCAGGGCACCGGTTTTGACCAAGATGTCGCTCTTTATGGCGATTTCCACTCAAGAATGTATCTAATTGAGAAGATTAAGTAATGAAATCACTGTCTAAGCTATTCCGCATCGGGAATGGCCCCTCAGCCTCCCACACCATCGGGCCCGCTACGGCGGCCAGGAGTTTTCTTAAGCAGGTTAAAGACGATAAGCCCGACCTCATTAAGGCCACCCTTTACCGCTCCATCGCCCTGACTGGTAAAGGACACCATAGCGATTTCATCATCTCCTCGATATTCTCCCCGATCCCCTGCGAGGTCATCTTCGATTTCTATTCTGAGGCACCCCATCCGATCTATTTCAGCTTCGAGGCCTTTAGGGACGGAGTTCCGTTCAAAAAATGCCACTATACCTCATTAGGTGGTGGTGAGGTGACTTCGGAAGATGATTTGGAAGTTAACGAGAAGGATATTTACCCGGTTTTAAACTTCCAGCACGTCAAGCAGATCATGGAGGAGAAGGGATTGAAGAGTCTGAAGGAATTCGCTCTCCTATATGAGGATCCATCGATTGACGATTATTTGAACGAAGCTGTCCTCAAAATGTTTTCCGCCGTCGAAAACGGCCTTTCGAAATCCGGGAAGATACCGGCTAATGATAACCCGAGGCTCCAATGGACGAGATCCGGTGGCCGGATAGTGAAGGAGGCCTCATGCCTCCCCGAGGAATCGAGGAAGGATATGTATTTGATGGGCTACGCCATGGCCGTGGCGGAATCCAACGCCTCAGGCGAGGAGATCGTCACCGGACCGACCTGTGGCTCCTGCGGCGTCTTGCCCTCCATCCTTTATTACATGCATAAGAATAAGGGTTATAGCTTTGAAAGCTGTAAGGATGCCCTCTATACGGCTGGGATCTTCGGCAACATCGTCAAGCAGAACGCCACCATCGTCGGGGCGGTAGGGGGCTGCCAGGCCGAAATCGGCACGGCCTCCGCCATGGCCGCGGCCGCCTTATGCGCGATGGATGGATTGAAGCTATACGAGCAGGAATTCGCCGCCGAATGCGCCCTCGAGCACTTTTTGGGGCTAAGCTGCGACCCGGTCGATGGCTACGTCATGATTCCCTGCATCGAGAGGAATGGTTTTGGGGCCCTAAGGGCCCATGCAGCCTATCTATATGCCAAATACGTGGGCAAAATTAAGAAAAACCAGGTCAATTTCGACGACGTGGTCGCGGCCATGAAGCTGACCGGCGATGCCTTGGCCGAGGCTTATAAGGAGACAAGCGAAGGCGGCCTTGCCGAGATACTGCGCCAGAAGAGGAGCGAGTGAGACTCCCCCTTGCAAGGGCCCTCCCGAAGTAATATATTTATACGGCCGAAAGGCATACATCGCGGAGTAGAGCAGCCCGGTAGCTCGCCAGGCCCATAACCTGGAGGCCGCTAGTTCAAATCTAGCCTCCGCAACCAATCGAGAAGATAGCCACCGTGAATCGATAGATCTGGTGGCTTTTTTCGTGCGAAGAAAAAGCCGGTCCCATCGGATCGGCTTTTATCTCAGTTGGTCTTGGGGTTTCTGCTGACGGCTTTCCACTTCGGCTTGGAGAAGACCCCGACGAAGATGGCGAAGCTATAGAAGATCATGAATAGGGGAGAGGCGAAGATGCCCTTATACCAGCCTTTTAGGCTCTTTAGGCCCATCTTCTTCTTGGAGGTGATGATGGCCAGCCACGTCTGGAGGGGATAGATGACGATGTAGGTCCCGAGGACGATGACGATCATCTTGATAAGGCCATAATCCCCGAGGAAGTTGGCGGCCGAGACCTCGGCGGTCAGGGCTACGCCCTGGATGGTGTGGACATCGGCCATCCACCCGGCCACGGGCCCGACGGCGTTAAGCAGGTTGACGATGATGTAGAAGATGTAGTAGGGGACGAACCAGCAGAAGACTAAGACGGCGACCGGGATGGCCAATAGCTGGACGAAGAGGTCGACGTTGCTCCATTTGCCGGATTTGAAGAAGTGGCCGAGCAGCCTAAATCCTTTCTGCCAGAAGAGGGTGTGGATGCCTTTTCCCAAGCGGGTGATGCGGTTCCAGGTATCCTTGAAGGTGGAGGGCTGATCCTCGTAGACGATGGCATCGGCCACATAGTGGACCCTCTTATTCTCCAATAGGCGGTTCAGGGTGAACTCGGAGTCATCGCTCACGCCCATGGCGTCCCATCCGCCGATCTCCTCGACGATTTTGCCAGAGACCATCATGCCGGCCCCGGTCAACATCGAGTCGAGGTGGAAGTTCTCGCGGAAGTTGCAGGCGATTTTGGAGTCCCTGACGTAATAGCCGGCCGAGACCGAGGCCCAGGCGTTTTGCCCGGGGTTGGTCGAATTCTCGAAGGGACGGGCGATCTCCACCCCCGAGCAATAGGCGTCATTCATATAGCTGACGTAGCCCGGATTGGCGTGGTTATCGGCGTCGAAACGGATGAAAAAGTCATATTTTTCGCCGGATTCGAGTATTTTCCTCAAACCATATTCGATGGCGTAACTGGCCCGGTGGTGGGCGGGGTCGGGATCGTTATGGACGATGACCTTGGCCCCGGCTTGCTCGGCTAGTTCGGCGGTGTTATCGGTGCAATTATCGGCCACGACGTAGATATCCAGTTTGTCGGCTGGGTAATCCTGTTCCTCTTTGAAGAGGCGAATCGTCTCGGCGATGACGCTGCTCTCGTTGCGGGCGCAGATCACGATGGCCGCCCGATGCTTTTCCTCGCTTTTCTTGAAATGCTTTTCCGGGAGCCAGAAAAACAGAATCATCACAAACTGGAAGAGGAACATCAGGGTGCAGATCCCGATGACGATGTAATTAATCACCTCGAGGGTGCGGTAAAGTATTTCCATATTGGGGGTTCCTTTGCGGGGGTTATTCGGACAGCCTCTTATGGAGGGCGAAGGCCTCGATGATGGTATCGTCCATATCGAAGTATTTGTAGTTGGCTAACCTACCGAGGAAATAGACTCCTTTAAGCGAGGCGGCCTTCTTCCGATATTCCTCGGAGAGGGCGTTGTTCCTTTCGTCATTCACGACGTAGTATGGGATTTTTCCTTCTTCGAAGGAATCGGGGTATTCCTTGGTGATGATGGTGCTCGTCTTATTGGGGCACTCCGGATCGAAGTGCTTGTGTTCGGTTATCCTGGTATAGGCCGGTTCGCGGTCGGTGTAGTTGACCACAGCGTTATGCTGGAAGTCGGGGATGTCCAACTTCTCGACCTCGAAGCGGAGGGAACGCCAATCGAGACGGCCCAATTCAAAGCCGAAGTACTCGTCTAACCTACCGGTGTAGATGACCCTCTCGGCCAAGGAGTCCCATTTTTCCTTGCCCGCCAGATAGTCGACTCCGGTTTTCACCTCGACTCCTTTTAGGAGGTTTTCGATGAATGCGGTATAGCCGCCACGGGGCTGGCCCTGGTAGATGTCGTTGAAGTAGTTGTTGTTATACTCGAAGCGGAGGGGGAGCCTCTTGATGATGGAGGCCGGCAAGTCTTTGCAATCCCTTCCCCATTGTTTTTCGGTGTAGCCCTTGACGAGGGTCTCGAAGATGGTCCTCCCGACGAGGGATAAGGCCTGCTCCTCGAGGTTCTTGGGGTCTTTGATGCCTTCTTTTTCCACTTCCTCGGCGATTTTCTTCTTCGCCTCCTCGGGGGTGGTGACGCCCCAGAGCTGCTGGAAGGTGTTCATGTTGAAGGGCATGTTGTAGTAGTGGCCCTTATAGTAGGCCAGAGGCGCATTGATGAAGGGGAAGACGTCCGCGTGCGAGCAGAAGAAATCCCACGCCCCCTTATCGGAGGTGTGGAAGATGTGGGGGCCATAGACATGGACGTCTATGCCGTCGATATTCTTGGTGGCGATGTTGCCGCCGACCTCATCTCTTTTTTCAATGACGAGGACCTTCTTGCCCTCATCGGTCAATAACCGCGCCATGGTCGCGCCGGATAAACCGGACCCGACGATCAGGTAATCGTATGTCATAACTGTATTATGCCACTCCCGCATCGGTTTTGCCCACTATAAAACGCGGGCGCGTTAAATTGCCCAGAATGTGTAGTGTCAACACCCGGAAAAGAGTGATTGGCTCGGCATTCTTCGTTTCGTAGAATCGACTGATGAATATTAATAGAGGGGGCTCTCTTGCCACCAAAGGTGGGTCTCCCTAAAATAAGTCCAGCTCAAGCAAGGGGAGCCAACAAATGATCGTTACATTCGTCTGCGACGTCCTCGGCGAGGCCAATAACGGCACCACCATCGCCACCCTAAACGTCGCCCATTACCTCAAATCCCAGGGCCATGAGGTCCGCATCGTCTGCCCGGATAAGGACAAGGAGGGGACCCCCGGCTATTTCGTGGTGCCTTCCATCAACTTCGGGCCCTTCAACGGCTACGTCCGCCATAATGGCGTCACCTTAGCCTCCAGCAAGGACAAGGACACCGTCATCAAGGCCCTCGAGGGGGCCGATGTGGTCCATTTCAATTTCTGCGGCGCCCTCTCGAGTTGGTGCGTCAAATACTGCAACGAGCACAATATCCCCTGCACCGCCAGCTTCCACGCCCAGGCCGAGAACTTCACCAACCACGTCTACCTCGATAAGGCCGGCTTCGCCAACAAGGTCATGTATAAGATCCTGAATCGGAACCTCTTCTCGAAGGTGAAGGCCATCCATTACCCCTCGGAGTTCATCCATCATTTCTTCCAAAACGAGACCAAGAACAAGGTCCCGGCCTATGTCATCTCCAATGGCATCCACGCCGACTTCGAGAAGCTGGACGTCAAGCGCCCCCCGGAGCTGGAGGGGAAGATCGTCATCCTCTATTCGGCCCGCTATTCGGCCGAGAAGTCTCATAAGGTCCTCATCAAGGCCATGAAGTATTCCAAGCACAACAAGGACGTCGTCCTGGTTTTGGCTGGGGCCGGGCCTAAGGAGAAGAAAATCAAAAAGCTCTGCAAGAAATACTGTGCCAATCCCGCGGTTTTGGGCTTCCATAGCCACGAGCAGATGATCGAGTTGCTCTCGATGACCGACATCTATGCCCACTGTGGGAGGGTCGACATCGAACCATTAGGCTGCCTTGAGGCCCTTTCCATCGGGCTATGCCCGGTTTTGACCGACTCCAAGGTCTCGGCCGTCTCCGGCTATGCCCTCGACCCCAATAACGTCTTCCACCATAAGTCCTCCAAAGACTGCGCCGCGAAGATCGATTACTGGATCGACCACCCCCAGGAGAGGATCGAAAACGGGCAAAAATACTTAATCTACCGCCAGAAATACAATTTCGATGAGTCGATGAGGAAGATGGAGCAGATGTTCAAGGAAGTCGCCTCCGGCCAGCCCAAGGAAATGATATGAAGGTAAAAACCGTTTATTACGATGACCTTTTAAACGACGAGTTCTCGGGCAACAACATCAAGCGTCGCCCCCTTGGCAAGAATTTCAAATACGTCCACACGAACGTCTTCTGGAGGCTATGCGCCACTTTGCTTTACCGCCTTATTGCCATCCCCGTCATCTGGATGGTCGGCAAAATCGGCTGGGGCGTGAAGACCATCGGCAAGAAAAACGTCAAGCCGTTGAAGCGGCAGGGCTACTTCATCTATGGCAACCACACCCAGATATGCGATGCCTGGACCGCCCAGTGCTACGTCGTCAGGGGGCACCGGACCTATATCGTCTCCAATCAGGACTCGACCTCGATCCGCGGCATCCGCTGGCTGATCCAGATGCTAGGCTGCATCCCCGTCCCCGAGAACATGGAGGAGAGGGAGGGCTTCAATAACTGCATCCGTTATAGGATCAAGCAGAAAGCCGCCATCTCCATCTTCCCCGAGGCCCATATCTGGCCCTATAGCACCCACATCCGTCCTTTTAAGGACGATGCCTTCGTCTACCCGGCTGAGCTCGGGGCCCCGGTGGTCGCCATGTGCACCACCTATCGGAGGAGGAAACTCTTCAAAAACCTCAAGCCGAGGATGACCCTCCACATCTCCGCCCCCATCTACCCGAACATGCGGCTATCCCTCTCCGCCCGGAAGAAGGATCTCCGCGATCAGGTGTACGACTTCATGGTCAAACATTCAGCCGAGGACGAGAATATCGAATGCATTCGCTATCTCCCCCGCCCCAAGGAGGAAAGCAAATGAATTCCGGAAAGAAATACGACGTCAAGACCTTCGCCCTGTTCGGGGCCTTCATGGGCTTGGCCATCGCCCTCATCATCACTATAGTCTCCATCCTCATCCTTCCCGAGATTGTGAAGGAGGTGGCCGATATCTTCGCCGAGGGTGGCATCCCCACCCAGGATCAAATCGATTCGGCCGAGAAGATATGCTGGATCATCTTCTGGATCATCAACGTTGTGAGTTGGGTCTACTTCGCCATCTCGTTCTTCCTTGGACTGTGGCTGCGTCACCTATCCAAAAAAGCCACCCAGAGGAAACAACTGATCGCCATCGGGGTCATCTGCCTCATCTTCGGGGAGCTCTTCCTAAAGATCGCCGGGGCCATGGCCCTCTCCTTCACCGACCAGCAGCTATCGCCGAAAGTCGATAGAAGCGAGCCGATCGAGGCCGAGGTCGAGGAACAATAAAAGAAAAAGCCGTGGCGTTCACGGCTTTTTCAATAATTGGCCCCGCCCTGGATCTTCATATACTCGCCATAGAGGTCCAGGCATTCCTTCCGACCGATTTCTTTGATGAAGGATTTCTTCTCCTCCTCGGAGGATAGCTTCTCGTAGAAGGCATTGTCCCGGAAGCCGATTTTCTCGGTGTCATGGACGTCGCAGCCATAGTAGACCTTATCGATGTTGGCCCAGAGGATGGCGCCCATACACATGGGGCAGGGGTAGCCGGTGGTGTAAATCTCGCAGCCGGATAGATCGAAGCTATTTAGGTTTTTCGAGGCATCTCTGATGGCCATCATCTCGCCATGGCAGGTGGCGTCCTGGTTCTTGATGACCTGATTGTGGCCCCGCCCGACGATCTTCCCGTCTTTGACGATGACGGCCCCGAAGGGACCCCCGTGGCCGTTATTGATACCAAGCCTCGCCTCGGCGATGGCCTCCAGCATGAAACGCTCTTCCATATCTCTCCTCGCTTACCAAGCCCGATATTTTATCAAACTTATCGATATTTAAAAGGCAATTTGGCGCCCAATCTTGCGCGCGTAAATAGTAGAATAATTGAGTTAGGAAAAATTGACCCATGAAAGACCGTTCATCCATCATTTTCGGGAATCCGATCGACAAGAAGACCCTCAAAAAGGCCGAGAAATCCAAGGCCAAATTCATCAAGCGCTTCGGGGATGACTCCAAGAAGGAATACCACCTCGCCCTCAAGCCGATTCCCTGCCTCTCCCATATGGGCGTGAGCGAGCTCGTCTCCTCGGACAAACCCTTCCAGTGGAGCGAGAAAGCGGTGGTGGTCGGGAATATCCGCATGGGCTTCGGGCATTACCGTATCTCGATGGCCATCGCCAGCTGCGCCAAGGCCATGGGGTATGAGCCTTATTGGTTTAACCTGGCCGGCTTCGAGGCGACCGGGAGCAAGATGATCCGTTACCAGAACGACCTATATTCGTTAGCCAGCCGCATCTCCTCGAAGTCGAAGCTATTCAATGCCTTGATCTGGGAGCCTTTGAATTCCGAGGGCTTCCGTAAACTCACCTATAACGCGGCCGATCAGAAGAACTCCGAGCTTTTGGTGCCTTTATTCGCCGATTTCCCGAAGGATGTGCCTTACGTCGCCACCCACGTCTGGCCCAGCCAAGGCGCCGTTCATGCCGGACTGACCCACGTGGTCAACGCCATCCCGGACAACTGGCCGATGGCCCTCCACCTTTCCGAAGGGGCCATCCACACCGTCCAGACCCCCTTTGCCTATCTGGGTTATAAGATGATGAACGGCTTTGCCAAGACCCCCCTCAAGGGGATGGATGACGATAGCCTATTCGAGGTTGGCCACTACGTCGACCACGAATTGGTCGCCAACCTGGAGGAAGATACCAAATCCCGCCTGGAGAGAATCGATTCGGATAAGCCTTTGAGGCTATTATTCTCCGTCGGGGGCGCCGGGGCCGGGGCCAAGTCGCTGCTTGAGAGCCTAAAGAAGCTATCCCCCTATATCAAAGAGGGGAAGATCGCTGTCTTCCTCAATTTCGGCGACCACAAAAACGTCTACGAATACCTGTGCAAAAAGGATGCCGAACTCATGAAGGACTGCCATAAATTCTTCGATGAATACGGCAAAATCGAGGAACTGGTTAAAGAGCTACGGACGGCTGACGCCAAAGGCATTTACTGCTTTTATAACTCCGACATCTTCGAGGCCGTCTATTCGTCTAACCTTTTGATGAGGGTCTCGGATATCCTCCTCACCAAGCCCAGCGAACTATCCTTCTACCCGATCCCCAAGATCTTCACCAAGCACATCGGCGGGCATGAGGCCTATGGGGCCATCCACGGGGCTGAATACGGGGATGGGAGCTTTGAGGTGCCCGAGGTGAAAAGCCAGCACGAGATGACCGTCAGGCTCATCTCCGACAAGGAGCTACTGCGCCACATCAACCGCAATATCCTCAAGCTAAAATCCGAGGGTCTCTACGATGGCGGCTACAAAGCCGTCGAGCTCGCGGTTAAGGGAAAAGAATAAATAGGTTATAATCATCACCATGGATTTCGAGAGGGGCATTAAATTCAGTAGGCTCATGTCGGGCCTATTCTCCTTATTCGCGGGGCCGACTTTCCTTTATACGGCCTACGCCTATTTCGTCATCATCCTCCTGGCCGCCGCCCAGGATAGCCTATCCGGGGAAATCGCCACCCTGTTGGTCTTCTATTGCCTTTTCACGACCGCGGTCGCCGTCTTGCTCGGCGTCTTCGGGGCCTTCTTGATGATGAATTACTACACCGATCAAAAGAAATGGGCCCAAAACGCGATGGGCATGGGATATTTCGGCTTATTGGCCATCGCCAGCTTCTTCTTACTCTGGTCGAATTACACCGAGACCGACGCCTTGGATTGGACCACGGCCTCCTTTGAGGTCATCGCCTTCGTCTGCTTTGGGATCGCCACCGCCATCCATTACGTCCCCCTGAAGCTCCCGAAGAAGAAAATCAGGCTCGCCACCTCTTTATTGGGGAGCGTCATCGGCATCGTCACCAGCATCATCTCCATCGCCGCCGCGGATGGGGTGTGGACCGAGATAGTCACCTACACCTTGATGCTCATCGTCTTCCTTACCTTCTTATTGAGCAACCTCATCCGCATCGCCGAGATCCGTTATACCCACGAGTCTTTGGAGGAGGATGAAGCCCCCGAGGGCGGGGAAAGCGAGGAGAAGGCATGATCAATAAGCTCATCGCCATCATAGGCTTCCTCCCGATGTGGGCGGTGATGTACGTCTACCGCATTTTGGTGGTGGACATCATCATCCCGATATATGGGATCTTCAAAAACCTCTTCTTACTGTGCTTTAAGCAGATGGGAAAGCATTTCCTCTCCCTGCTATATTTACCCGTCGACATCATCCTGGGCATCTTCCCGGTGATAATATTCGCCTTCTGGATCTGCTTTGACATCTTCATGGGCTACCTCGACGTGGCCTCGGCCATCCGGATATCGATCGCCAAAAGCCGGGCCAAACGCCTTTCGGCTATGGAGGCCAAATTGGCCCTCGAGGAGCAAAGCGAGCCGGAAGTGGTGAAGGAGAAACGCTCATGAAAAAGAAGATGGACCCCATCAAGAAGATCAAGCTGATATATTCCGGCGAGCTATTGGTATTTGCCGCCGTCTTTTTGGTTTTGGGCATCCTCATCGTCACCGGGGTCATCTCGGTGGCCGACTGGAAGAGGATCGCCTTCACCTACGTGACCCTAGTTGGCTGCAGCTATCTCATCTTCGACTTCATCTGGTGCTTAAAAAGCGAGAAGCACCGGAAGAAATCGGCGATGATCGACAAATTGATGATTCTCCCCGTGGCCTTATTCGTCCTCGTCTTCGATATCTGCATGCTCTGCTTGGGCTATGTCCATATCCCCGAGGGGGCTGAGGCCTCGCCCTTATTCGGCTACGTGATCGGGGGAGATCTGATCTACCTCGGCTTGGTCTATATATTCCAGGCCATCTACCATTACTACCATCCGGTCCCCCTGATGCTCGAGGCCATCGAGGAGGAGCTGAAGGGAGAAGAATCCCCCGAGCCCCAAGCCGAGGAAAGCGTGGATAACACCCCGGAAGACGAGACTACTGACGAATAAGCCCCAATGGGGCTTTTTTGTTACGGGCAAATACTACGCGATGGGGTATAATGCCAGTAAGGTATTATCGATTATGCCCGACTTCGTCATTTTGTGTGATTCCAGCGCCGATTTGGGAAAGGCCGCCAGGAAGGAGCATTCCCTCGAGTTTTTGCCCATGCAGATTTTCCTAGATGGCAAGGAATACCCGGCCAGCGTGGACTGGGAACACGTCGAAAGGGCCGCCTTCATCCGGATGCTGAAGAAGAAGGAGAGGGTATTCACCCTCCAGGTTGGGCTTAATTCGTTTGAGGAATTCTTCAGGAAGCAGGCCAAAAAGGGGAAGGGCGTCCTCTACATCGCCCCCTCCCATAAGGTTCTTGGCTCCTATATGAGCGCCCTATCGGTCGGAAAGAAGATCCAGGAGGAATATCCGGAATTCAAATTCCGTTGCATCGACTCGATGACGATCGGCCCGGCTTTGGGGAGCTTATCCATCGAGGCCAGCAAATTAAGGAAGAAGGGGCATAGCCTTGAGGAAGTGGGGGATATGATCGAGGAGAAGAAACCCCATACCCACCATCTATCGACCTCCAGGAACCTCCGTTATCTGGCCAAGGCCGATTTGGTCGGACCCTTTGAGGCATTCTTCTATGGGATTTTTGGCAAGAAAGCCATCATCGGCTTTGATAGGAAAGGCGAGCCGATGCCCCTTTTCCATACGCATGGGCGCGGTAGATCAATAAGGATATTGGCCAAGCGTTCCGCCGAAAGGGTGGAGCCAGGGGTGACGAAGAGGATTTTAATCGGGCACACCGCCTGCTCCCTTGAGGCCATGAGATTATCATTCAACCTCAAAAGGCGGATTCCGAAGGATGTGAAGGTGACCATCTATGAGCACGGCCCCATCCTCTCGACGATGCTCGGTCCCAGCGGCATCAGCGTCAACTTCATCGGGAAACAGAAGGAAGAAGTTGAATAAATAAGCCATCCATCGAATAAAAAGGGCGAAAC
>JAUNOH010000023.1 GCA_030537155.1 Bacillota bacterium | reverse complement strand
CCATGTTTGCCCAGGGCTTTTTTATAAACTGTCCGAATTACGGGGTCCAGTTTAGTGGCGGTCTTTTTATGTTGTGGTTAGTTTATTTCTCGGCCATGGCGGCGCCACAGACGCCGAGCAATCCACCGGCGATGGCCAGCACATCGCAGACGATTAAGGGAGTGGTGGGGCTTCCGGTGAAGGTCAGGGAGCCGATGCTTCCCTCAAGGTTTTCGAGGTTGGCGGCGCACATATTCATGGGGACGAAGAACGAGAGGATTCCACCGACCAGCAGCAAAACGCCACCAAGGCAGGCCAATAACTTCATGAATTTAGGCTTCTTAAAGCAGCAGCCGGCACCTAATACCAGCACCGCCCCGACGAGCACGAGGATCCAGGAAACGAGGGCCATGGGCGCAGGGCTGAAGATGGTCTCCCCACTCTCGCTGGTTTGGCCGAAGAGGACGACTCCGGCTTCAAAAGTCGTGGTCGTCTCAGTTGAGACGCCGAAGATGGTCAGGGTATAGGTGATATTGACCAACTCGCAAACGCACAGCATTACGATGTAGCTTATCGCGCAGCCCAATGCCAGGACCAACGCCCCCAAAGCCAAGGGATTAAACTTCTTTTTGGATTTACTCACAGGAAAATCCCTCCTTTTCTTTTATCAATTGTAACTGAACATGTATGCCAGATAGTGAGACAAAATATCAAAATTCGTGCAATAAAACCTGAAAGTTTCAAAGTGATTATTGTTTGTAACACTAGTGCGTGAAAAAAAGACGGCCGGCGGCCGCCTTTCTTTCTTGTCACATAAAGGTGTTGAACGGGGGAACCTCGATCCTCTCGGATTCCTCATATTGCTTCACCAATTCTGAATCGACGTATTTCTTGTTGACGTATACCTGATAGACGTATTCGTTAAACCAGGCGTCGTCCATCACAAAGTAGCCGTCGATTCCGTTTTCCTTCCCCCAGGAATTCTCGACCTTCCAGCGGTTGGGCTTGCCGCTCTCGTCGATATTGACCCCGGTGAAGGTCATCGCGTGGTTGCAGCTCGTCATCCAATGCTCCAGCCTTTCCTTCTTGCTGGATGATAGATCGATTCCGAAGAGTTCCTCCAAGGCGTAAAGCTCGTTGATTAGGTAGCCGTCTTTCCTGGCCGAGGAGGCGGATACGTCGGCGGCGAACCAAACGACCTCGCCGGCCTCAAGGGATTTAATGACGGCCTTCTTCATCGGCTCGAGGCCGACGTTGAAGAATTCGACCCCGAGGTCACCTTCCACGCAGCCAACCTGCGGGCAGGTGATGATCTTGTTGGTGGGGTAATCCCGGAAAGGCGCATCGCATAACGGCATATATTCATCGAGATCGACCCCGACGTAATCGCGGAAAAACTCGGATGTGGTCTGCTTGGGCAGGCGGACGAATTTATCGTCTTTGTCATAATATTCGTAGACGAATTCCTTGGGAGGGAGACCTAGGGAGACGCCGAGGATGCGGTAGACTTCCTCCAGATAGCCTTCCTTCATCTCTTCGGCTTTCTCCAGACTGCCTCCGTTTTGGAAGTGGGCCCTCAATTTGGCGGCTGCCCCCGATAATAGGAAGTTCAGCGTTTTGTTGAGCTCCGGCGTCGTACAGGCCACCGTCGAATCCGGCATCAGCTCGATGGGCAGCAAACCGTATTTTTTAACCAGCGACTTGAAGAATGGGTAGTGGCCGCCATCGCCATTGGGGTAGCTGATGAGGTTGACCAGCAGGAAATCGTCGCAGGGCTTATCCCGCAACTCGATTATCCTCTCGAGGAAGAAGTTGCTCTTTTCCAGACGATCGTAGAATTGGAGGTAGGCCTCGGAGAACTCGAAGTCCTTTTTGCCGAGTTTCTTGCTGGCGATGGGGCGGAGGACGTTGAGCCCCGCGAACATCCAGCAACGCCCAGACTGCTTCTGGTTGGTTACGCCCCCGGCTTTGACATCCAACGAAAACACGTTGGGATTTGCCACGCCTTTATCGGGGTCCTGGCAAGAGGCGAAAATGCCGTTTTTGGCGACGCTTAGGCGAGCTAGTTTTAATTTGGAATCTTTTTTGAACGATGATTCGCAGGAATCGAAGAATTCCGGCGTCAATGATTTACCCATATTTGGTATATCTCCCTTCTTTGTCGGAAGAAATGTAGCACGCATCCGATTTCTATCAAGGGAGATGATAAGTTCAAGTTTTGGGGCGGGGATTTAGATTTCTTTCACAAGGCTAACTTTATAGTTAGAATATCCCCATGCTTGATACTAAAAGAAAGCAGAGGAAAGACTCTCTATTCGAGGTGGCGATGACCTACAGCTCGCCGGGGGTGAGGTGGCTTTGGCTCGCCTTGATCATAACGGCTTTGCTCTGCGCCAGCTGCAACGTCGCCTTGCCTTTGATCGAAAGGGAGATCCTTAATCTGGTCTCCTCTTCCGGCGATGCCAGCGGGGCGATCGGCCTTACCCAGTCCGAATATCTGGCGGCCTTTTTGGTGGTTACGATAGTCTCTTATGTCCTCTTGGCTATCGAAAACGTCTTCAACCTGAAGATCCTCTATATGTTCCGCCGGGCCCTAGAGCAGCAGATACTCAGGAACCTAGCCACCCATAAATCGGCTGATATCGCCGAACGGGGCGCCGGGACATTCTCCTCCTCGATTACCGGCGATGCCAATCAGGTGGCCTCAATGGTCGCGGCCAACTACTTTGCGATGTTTATCAACCTAATCTCGGCCATCGTCTCCATCGTCATTTCGGCTACCTGGTATCTACCCTTCATGGTAATCGCCCTCTCCAGCTATGCGGCGATCATCATCATCGTCTTCGTATTCAACGAAATTGAGGTTCATCACTATAAAAAAGGGCAGGATCTCAGCTATTCAATTTCCCCTAAAATCGTGGAGCTTTTGGAAACCCACGACGCCATCCTCAATAACGTCAACTATCTCCAATACATCAACTCGCTGATGCCAGTATATAAGGCCCGCGATAAGCGCCAGATGGCGGCCGACGTGGCCGTGAAGGTCAGGAGTACTCTCATAAAGATGATCCAGGGCGTGGCCTTGGCCGTCTTCCTCATCTATGCGGTCGCGGATATCGCCGACGGCAGTCTGAGCTATGCCACCTTCACCGCCCTCATCTCCTATATGGCGACCATCTTCCTTCCGGTCGATTCTTTGGCCGAGGCCTGGACCTCAAGGAATAAGTTCCACGCCTTCTATCAGTCGCTGAAGGAATACCTCTCAAATGTCACCACCGGCATTCTGCCCTTGGACGACAAACTCTATATCAAACACATCTCCCTCGCCGGAGATGATGGGGCCGACTTCCTCAACGGCTTGGACGTCAAGGTCGAGAGCAATATCGGGATCGTCGGTTTATCCGGACCGAAATGGAAGAGCTTTGCCGATACCCTGATCGGGGATAAAAGACCGAGCAATGGGCAGATTCTTATCGGCGACGGTGAGAGTTATAAAATCAGGAAGAGCCTCGTCATGTCGCTCATCCGTTATAGCACGAACGCCAGCGACTGTTTCGACGGCGGCCTCGAATACAACATCACCCTCGGAAAGCTTTTGCTAAGCGATTCCGATTATGCCAAGACCGAAGGCGAATATTTGGAGAAATTAAACGACTTCCTCTACAGCGCCAAAACCGGAGAGATGTTCTTAAAGAAAAACCGCAAGATGACGAGGATGTTCCTCGGGGATTTGCTTTCCATGGATGTCGCGGATTACCGCCTTGAGCAAAACCAGAAGCCCATCATCAACGCCTTCAACGCCATCCGCGATTTCGACGCCTTCGTCTATAGCGTAGGCCCGGCCATCTTCGCCCAGAAATACGCCAAGCGGAGCCGGTACGAGAAGATCGTCAACGAATTGGGGCTCTCTTATCTTAAGGATAAGGACTTTGGGGCCCGTGGGGTCAACCTCTCCGAATCTGAGGGGCAGCTATTGATGCTTGGCCGCTTCCTTTTAAGCGACGTCAACGTTCCCTATGTCCTCCGTGACCCTACTGCCTATTTAGACCCCGTCAGCAAGGCTAAAGCCCTGGAGTGCCTGAGGAAGAATTTAAGAAACGCCCCGACCCAGAAACGTGGGCTGATATTCTCCGACGACCTAAACGACATCCGTTACTTGGCCGAGAAGATCATCGTCATCGATGAGAACGGGGAAGTCGAGGCCACCGGCGACCATTACGACCTTTTGAATCGGAGCCCTAGTTACCAAAAGCTCTGGAAAGAAGCCACCAAGCACGCCTCCAAAGCCACGATCGGAAAGGTGAAATAGGATGGCCAACGTCAATAAGCCTTTAGCCTTTCGGGTCCGCCCCCAATCTCTCGACGAGGTGATCGGCCAGTATTCTTTGGTTGGGGCCAATGGGTTTTTACGGAAATCATTGGAGAAGAAGTCGCTGTTTTCCTTAATACTCTATGGCCCTCCCGGAACCGGCAAGACCACAATCGCCGAGGCCTATGCCAAATCGCTGAAGGTCCACTATATAAACCTCAACGCCGTCACCTGCTCGAAAAAAGAGATGGAGATGGCTTTATCCGAGGCCAAGATGTGGCAGCCCTGCATCCTCATAATGGATGAGGTCCATCGCCTCGATAAAGGGAAGCAGGATTTCCTTTTGCCCTATGTCGAGTCGGGGGAGATCTACCTCATCGGAGCCACGACCGCCAATCCCTATGTATCGCTTAACCGCGCCATTCGTTCCAGATGCCGCCTTCTGGAGGTTAAGTCTTTAACCGAGAAGGAAGTCGGGCAGGGGATAAAGAATGCGATCGCCAATCCCAATGGCCTAAACGGGGAATATATCTTTTCCAACGAGGCCATCGATTTCATCGCCAAGCTTTCGGGCGGCGATATGCGCTTCGCCCTCAATATGGTCGAGGAGGCCTCCGTCCAATATGAGGCGGGGGAGGAAATCACCCTTGAGATGGTCAAGGACATCGAATCGGTGCCCAACTACGCCATGGATAAGGATGAGGATGAACATTATGACTCCGTCTCCGCCCTCCAAAAGTCGATTAGGGGGTGCGACGTTGATGCCGCGCTTTATTATTTGGCCCGGCTTTGCATCGCCGGGGATTTGGACTCCATCGCCAGGAGGCTATTGGTCACGGCTTATGAAGACATCGGCCTAGCCAACCCCCAGGCCGTGATGCGTTGCCAGATGGCCATCGAGGCCGCCGAACGCGTCGGTTTCCCCGAAGCCGTCATACCCTTGGGAGATGCTGTGGTGGATCTTTGCCTTTCACCGCACTCAAGAAGCGGGGACGAATCGATTCAAGCCGCCATGGCCTTCGCCGGGGAGACGCCCTTCATGGTTCAGGATTACCTCCGTTACATGCCGGTTAACACGGCCGAGGAGGATAAATACCCCTACGACCGTCCGGATATTTGGGAGCATCTCCAACATCTGCCTAATGCCTTTAAGGATAAGAAGTTCTTTCAGCTCGACGAGAAGACGACCTCCAAATACCTCCAGGCCTTGAACGCCAGATATAAACAGCTTCAGCAGCAGGGTAGAAGCGCCGATTTACGGGCCTTAAAGAAAAAGAAGAAATAATCGTTTGTTTTTGATACCGCTTTCATAGCGGTTTTTTGTTGCCTTTGCGAAAATGGGCCCTATATTATCCGAACCCCCAAAATTCTGGGGGTAAAAACCACACCATCATCACAAAGGAGGAAACTGGAAATGCTAGATTATGAATTCCGGAACCGCCGTCATTCCCAAGAGAATGATGACGAGAACCAGAGCAAGCGTCCGGAGACCCTCTTAGACGAGCTTTGCATCTATCTAAGCGGCGCCTCGGGCGACATGCGTGGGTAAGCAAAATTAAACCTTAAATGGTTTCTTTGGGGCGGAGGCGAAGGCTTCCGCCTTTTCTTTTCCTTCCTTTTGCTCGCGCGGATATAATCTTAGCGAGGTATTCATATGGACTATTTGGAAAGACTCAGCGGGCTATTGGGGAAATCGTATAGCCCTTACCACGCGATCGCCAACATCGAAGGCGAACTCAAAGACCAGGGCTTTGAGGAGCTGAAGGAATCGGAACCCTTCAATCTGCTACCTGGCGGCTGCTATTACGTCAAGCGCAACGGTTCCTCGATCATCGCCTTCAAGCTCAGGCAGGAGAAGGGGCCCCTCTCCTTCAAAATCGCCTCCGCCCATAGCGATTCGCCCACCTTCAAGCTGAAACCCAGCCCGATAATCGAAAGGGGCGACTTGCTCCTATTGAACACCGAACCCTATGGCGGCGGAATCTATTCGACTTGGATGGACCGCCCCCTCTCTATCGCCGGGCGCCTCCTAGTCGAGGAAAACGGAATCATCTCCCCGCGCCTATTCGCCATCGATAGGGATTTATGCTCGATTCCGAATCTCTGCATCCATTTCTGCCGCGACATCAACTCCGGCCACAACTACAACCCTGCGAAGGACACCCTGCCTATTCTTGGCGTTAAGGAAGGGGAGTTCGACTTCAAAGAATTCCTCAAGCGCGAAGCCGGGATAGAGAATGGAAACATAATCGGGAGCGACCTCTTCCTATATTCCCGGCAAAAACCGGCCAAAATGGGCCTTGAGGGCGAATTATTCTCCTCCCCGCGGTTAGATGACCTCGCCTCGGCTTACACCGTCCTATTCGGCTTTTTGGAGGCCAAAGCTAGCCCCCAAGTCGAGGTGTATTGCTGCTTCGACAACGAGGAGGTTGGTTCCCTCACCAGGCAAGGCGCCCATAGCGATTTCCTAAAGAATACCCTCAAGAGGATATGCGATGTCCTCGGCGAGGAATATGAGCCGGCCCTGGCTAGGTCGTTCAACCTCTCGGTCGATAACGCCCACGCCACCCACCCCAATTACTCCGAGGTCAGCGATCCCCGTAACCCCATCTCCCTCAACGGCGGCATCGTCATCAAATATAACGCCAACCAGAGCTACACCAGCGACGGGCTATCTTCCTCCTTGGTGAAGGCCTTATGCCTCAAACACGGGCTACTCTTCCAGGAGTTTGCCAATAAGAGCGATATCCGCGGAGGCTCAACCTTGGGCAATATCTCCAACTCGGAGGTCTCCTTATTGAGCTGCGACATCGGCCTGCCCCAGTTGGCCATGCATTCCTCAAATGAGTTGATGGGCTCCAAGGATGTTGAGAGCATGGTCAATCTCTCCGAGGCCTACTATGGCAATTCCATCCTCATCTCTCCCGATTCGATAACGATTGAATAAATGATTAAAACAACTAAGGCGGCTTCGGCCGTCTTTTTTATTGGCCAAAAGAAAAGGCCACCTTTCGGTGACCTGATCTTTGCTGATTACCAGACTTCCGGGATATCGTCGGGGTCGACGTACATGTCGTCGCCCTCGGTGATGGAGAAGGTCTCGTAGAACTCGGAGACCGTCTGGAGCAGGCGGTTGGCACGGACCCTTCCGACCGGGTGCGAATCGCTGGCGTAGGCGGCTTCATAGATGTATTGGGTGGTGATGAAGCCCATCTCCTCACCGACGGCGGTGAAGAACTCGCTCAGATCGTAGTTGGCTTGGGAGGTGAGGTTAGCCATGGCGACCTTAAGGCCGGTGACATCGGCGGTGGCCTCGGTGATGACGGCCGAGCCGACGGTGGCCTGTCCGGGCATGACCTCGTAGCCGTTATAGAAGTTACGGAGGCTCCTCACCCTTCTCTCATAGGTCTTGGTGTCGTCGGAGCTGAAGATGGTGTTGGAGTTGCCCTGATAGTCATAGGCGACGCCATTGGAGTCGAAGCCGTGGCTGATCTCGTGGCCGGTGACGTAACCGAAGGTGGCCCAGACTTTCTCCTGCGACATCTCGTCGAGGGTGATTTCGGAACCATCTTCGGCGAATTCGGAGTAGGAGGCGGCATAACCCATGGTCAGGTTGAAGCCGTTCATGCTGGGAACGTAGTAGGCGTTGGCCAATAGGGGATCGGTCAAGGCGGCGTAATCGACGATGTCCATGTCGCTGTCGAAGGGAGTGCCTTGTAGCGATAGAGACTGGCTGAGGGCGGCTTTGTTATAGGCGCCGACGTTATCCATCAGCTTGGCGGTGCTGCTGCTGGTATAGGTCGGGGTGATGACGAAGTTTTCATCGTCGGTGAAGTTGCCATCGATGACTCCGTCGGCATCGCGGTCATAGGAGAGGAAGAGGACCGAAGCCATATTGTCGATCTTCTTCACGGCGTTCTCCTTGCTCGTGTCGGAGAGCCAATCCTCGGCGTTGAGCATTTCCTTGTATTCGCTCTTAAGCCCGCTGAGGACGGTTTGCATCTGGGCGAGGTTGGCGGCGTATTCGTCGGTCTTGACGTAGGTCGTCAGCAATTCGCCTTTGATGAAGGGGAGGGCGGCGGAGGTGTAGTAGTTCTCATCGTTTAGGCCCTCGACGGTGGTGTTGTAGCCACTGACGCGGTACCAGTTGCCGACCTCATCGTCGGGGAGGCAATAGGTGTGGTAGCTGGCCAATTCATAGGCCATCCAACCCTTCAATAGGTCGAGGTTGGCATCGCTCCATAGCTCGAGGATCGGCTGGATCTCCATATAGGTTTCCCAATACCAGTAGGCTTCCTCACCGTCTTTGGTGGTCTCATTGGCCTTGCAGCCGATGTCTTCCAATAAGGCGGCCAGGCAGAAGCCATAGTCGTTGGTGTAGCCGGTGTCATAGCCGGGGCGGGTGGCTTTGCTGGTGTCGCTGTAGTCGTAGCTATAATCCGGGTTGCCGAAATATTCGTAGGTGCCGGCATAGAAGGAGTTGGTGGAGGTCTCGTAGCTGTTGTATTTGGCTAAGTAGGCGCTCTTGAAGAGGGTGTAGTTGACGCCCAATTCGCTGGCTTGCTCAGCGGTTAGGTCGTAGATGCCGCTGAAATTATCGGTCCACTGGGTGACGGAGGAATCATAGGAGCTGCCGCCCTTGGCGAATTCGGAGGCGGTGCCGCTGGCTGAGTAGCAGGTGACCTGCGTCTTGTGGGTGTAGACGCCGGTGGTGGAGTCGCCGAGGATCTGGGTGGAAAGCTCCCTCCAAAGCGGGCAGAAGCCGTATTCGACGATCATATCCTTCATCACCTTGCCCAATTCGGCGATCGAGGTGACGGAGTAGATGCTGTTGAACATGTCGGCCAAGCCGCAGAGGTCGCCTTTGACGCGATAGGTCTGGTCGTAGTAGGTGGAGAGGTAGTTATCGACGTTGCTGCCCTCTGCCATCAGGTTCTCGGAGGTCTGCTGGGCCCAGGCATTGATGCCAGACTGCGGGATCATGCGGGAGTCGGCGATATATTCGCCGTCATAGACGCCATCGCCGTTGGTGTCGAGCAGAGGCGCGGTCTCATCCTTCCATTCCTCATTCTCGAATAGCCATTCGTTGTTGACGGTGGCGTAGAAGTCATCCTTCAGCGAGGTACCGATATAGGTGTGGAAACGGGAGATAAGGGTGGATAAGTCACTCTCTGAGACGGCGGTGGTGGCCTGGAAGAAGATGCTGTTGGATTGGACCCAGATCTCGAGGTCGGAGAGCCACTTCAGCGGGGTGTAGATGGCATCGGTTGAGGCGACGTCCCTCATGTTGTCGATGCTGAAGTCCTTGTTGCCCATGACGCGACGGGCGCCGATGTGCTCGGGCATGACCGATCCAAAGGCGTCATATAGCATCCAGACGATGGAGGCCCTGGTGGGGGTATCGCCGGCGGCGACGCCACCATTGCTAGAGGCGTAGGAGGTTAACTCGGCGGCGGTGATTTCCGTTTCGCGGTATTTGTTGGCCGCGGCGGCAATCATTTCGGCCGCTGTGGTATTGGTAAAGGCCACAGTCGCATCTGAGGATGACGCGATAGAACTCGACGAGGAGGAGGAACTGGCGGCATCCGATGACGAGGCGGCAGACGATGATGCAGCATCGCTTGAGCTCGAGGAGGAGGAACCAGTGCCTGAACAGGAAGCAGCTAGCGCAGTCGCCGATAGTAGCAGCGCCAGCATTAATGAGGTTTTCTTCATATGAATGATCCTTTCACTGTATTTTTCGAAAATATACTATGTATAAAAAGAATCAATGAAAAAATGCTTACATGCGGTGATGATTCTCATGATTTTATCTTTAGATAGTCATCGCGTTTTGTTTACTTTTGGCTAGTTTTAGGGGCCTTTTTGCGTTTCGGATTGCTTTTTCTTGTCAATCGGGACGAAGTGGTGGAAACTATGTAGGCCGATTTTCGGCATCGTGTGGGCCTATGGCGGAATTGGCAGACGCGTTAGACTTAGGATCATACAAAGTCGCGAAATCCGATTCTCCAAAAGCTTCGATCTAATCGAAGAAATCGGGAAAGCTGCGGACGAAATGAGGGGTGCGGACAACCTCAGGCAAAAAAGCCAAGACTAGTCCGCGAAATAGATGCCAAAATTCCGATGGCATCGAAGAAATGGCGTATGCGGACATGGCGTAATGGCAGCCGCGATAGATTTAGGAACTTGCAAAGTCGGGGAATCCGATTGGGCAAAAACCCCGAGTTCATCGAAAAAACCAAGGAAACTGCGGACGAAGGAAGGGTGCGGACAAGCGAAAAAACGCAAATTCCCCCTCAAAAATCCTCGTAAATTCCTCCGAAGTGCGGACGAAAATAAATCTTGGTCCGCAATTCAGAAGGGTTCGCGAGAACCCCCT
>JAUNOH010000022.1 GCA_030537155.1 Bacillota bacterium | reverse complement strand
GGGGCCTTACCGTTACCATGTTTGAGGGTGTTGCTAAACCATATGGGCCTCGAACTCGATAGGGCCGCCGAACTTGGCCCGGAAAGTTTGAGGGTGTTGCTAAACCATATGGGCCTCGAACGATATGGGCATCACCATCGCCGATTTCAAGTTTGAGGGTGTTGCTAAACCATATGGGCCTCGAACGGTAAAGCCCCCGTTGGTCATCAAATTGGAGTTTGAGGGTGTTGCTAAACCATATGGGCCTCGAACGAATGACGAGACCGACACGCACAAACTTAGGTTTGAGGGTGTTGCTAAACCATATGGGCCTCGAACTCTTCCATGCTTAATTGCGGGTACCTTATGTTTGAGGGTGTTGCTGTTTATGCTTCTATTCTTTGATGTTTCTCGGGTTCGTGCCATAATCCCGGCATGCAGATAAGAAAATCCACCAAGGAAGACCTAGCCGATATCCTCGGTTTTTATGCACGCGCCCGGGAATTCATGAAAAGCTATGGAAACCCTAATCAATGGGGCAATAGCTGGCCGGCGGAGGATGTGGTGGTCTCCGATATTGAAAATGGGGATAGCTATCTGATTATTGGCGATGATGGGAAGCCCCATGCGGTATTCGCCTTGATATTCGAACCAGATCCCAATTATTCCTATATTGATGGAAAGTGGCCGGATGATGAGCCATACGCGGTTATTCACAGGATCGCCAGCGACGGGAAGATAAAAGGCACCTTCCATGAGGCGGTTAGATACGCCAAAGGAAAGATAGGCCATATCAGGATCGACACCCATAAACTAAACGCCCCGATGCTGAGGGCCATCGAAAAGGAGGGCTTCGCCTATTGCGGGGTCATCAATCTATTGGGGAGAGATGGCGATGACTCCCGTTTGGCCTTTGCCCTCACCGTAAGTCCTCTTAACTCTTGAATTAGGGTTTCGCGATAACGATAATTTTAGGGCCTCGGGACGTAGCGAAGCTTGGCTATCGCGTCTGCTTTGGGAGCAGAAGACCACGGGTTCGAATCCCGTCGTCCCGACCATTTTATAGATAAGTCCTGGCGTGAGGTGCCAGGATTTTTTTATTCCCTTGGGGAAGGTTTTTGCCAAACAAAGCGAGAGCGTATTCGAGCCGTTTTGAAACTTTCACGTGTTTGGGGATCCAAACTTCAAGATGGTGCTCCATGCCTTTCGGGAGCAAATATAATTGCGGTAGGACGGAGTTGCATTTTGATTTGAAACCGTATATACATTGTATATCCGTAGAAAGGAGTAATTGAAATGACCACGAAAATCCAAAAATGGGGCAACAGTCAGGCAATTAGGATCCCAAAGCACATCCTTGAATCTTTGAAATGGAACGATGACGAGGACATTGTTTTAACGATAAAAGACGGCAAAGTAGTTATCGAACGGGCGTATAAGCGAAAAAACATCAAAGAGCTTTTTGCTGATTTCGAAGGCGAATATACTCCCGTGGAGATGGATTGGGGCGAACCAGTCGGCGAGGAAGTATGGTAAGGCAGGGGGATATCATCAAAGTCAGCTTCAACCCGCAGAAGGGCCACGAGCAGGAAGGCTATAGGCCGGCGGTGGTGATCAGCAACGACACCTTCAACCAGAGAACTAACCTAACAATCGTTTGCCCAATCACGAATACGAATAACCATTTCCCGTTGCATATTCCGCTTGATGGAAGGAGCAAAACGACTGGGGTCGTCCTATGCGAGCACGTCAAAGCCTTGGATTTGAAGGCAAGGCCTTATACGGTAGTTGAGCAGATTCCCAAAGAGCTGCTTAAGAAAATAATCGACACGGTGTATGCCGAAGTCGAATTTAACCAGTGAATTGCTGGGCAATAAAAGATGGCTTGATACGATGGAGACGGAGTATCAGGCCTTTTTTGTGCTAGGATATGTGCCGGGTGATTAGAAGTGAAGATTTTAAATATAGCGTCGAGAAGCGTAACGATTGAGCTTGATTCGGATAAACCGTACTTTCACGAGCGTGAATACACAGTCTATCTGAATGGCGCCGAAATACTTAAAGACAACAGGAATGTCTTTACCCTGTTCGACCTAATCCCCGATACAGATTACTGCGTCAAAGTCCTCAACGAGGAAATTAAGTTTATAACCTCACCGGAGTCGACGTTTTTCAACGTCTTGGACTTCAACGCCAAAGGCGATGGAATAAGTGACGATACGATATTTATCCAGGCCGCCATCATGGCCTCGAAGGATAATGGCTGCGTCTATCTCCCAAAGGGAACCTATCTGGTTTCCTCGTTGTTTTTGAAATCCAATCTGACCCTTTATCTGGATAAAAACGCCAAAATCATCGCTAAGACGGATAGGAATGAATTCCCCACCTATCCCTCAGAATCCAATATCGCCACCTGGGAGGGGAGCATAAGGAAATGCTTCACCTCGATCATCAACTGCGTGAACGTCGAAAACGTCAATATCATCGGCGGGGGCACGATTGATTGTCAGGCGAGGAATTCGGATTGGTACATCGACCATAGGAATATTAGAATCGCCTGCCGGGGAAACGCCGTCTTTTATAGCCGTTCCAAGAACATCAATTTGATCGGTCTCAGCATCAAAGACACCCAAAGCTATGCGGTGCATCCCTTATTTTCGGAAAACCTCAAATTCTACAATCTGAAAATCGAAAATAACCCCAATATGCCGACGACCGATGGCATCGATCCCGATTTTTCCTCAAACATCGAAATCAAGGGCAATTACATAAGCGTCGGCGACGATTGCATCGCCATCAAATCCGGCACCTATGAATTGGCCAAGGAGTGCCTATCCTCATCCAAAAACATAGTCATCTCGAATAACTACATGGAAAAAGGCCATGGCGGAGTCGTCTTCGGGAGCGAATCCTCGGGCGGAATCACCAACGTATTGATCGAAAAATGCATCTTCAAAAACACCGATAGGGGTTTCCGGTTAAAGACCAGACGTGGTAGGGGCCGAATCGGAAGCATCGATAACGTCATATTCCGGAACGTCTACATGGATAATGTGAAGACGCCCTTCGTCGTGAATATGTATTACAACATGGGGCCGAAAGGCGGACATGAGGAATATGTGTGGACGTATGAAAAACAACCATTCACCGATTTAACCCCGGTGGTCGGCAAGTTTAAATTCGAAAACATCGTCTGCGAGAACGTCGAGTATGCGGCGGGCTGTTTCCTGGGATTGCCGGAATCAAAAATCCAGTCGCTCGAGTTCCATAACGTCACCTTCAATTACAAAGATGAGGCCGAGGAAGGAATACCCGCGATGATCGAGCACCCGTTTAAACTATGCAAAGCGGGATTATTTGCCTTGAATGTCGATGATATAAAGCTAGAATCTACCGTGTTTAACGGTTTGGCGACCGAAGAAATCATAAGCAAAGACTCGATATAGTTATGGACAACCTCTTATTCACCTTAAATGCGATTTTGCCAATTATCCTGCCGATTTTATTGGGCTATTTCCTGGCTAGGATAAAGTTCTTCAAAGACGGATTTTTGCCTGAATTGAACAAGCTGGTATTCAAGATAATGATACCGGTTTTGCTGTTTTCGAATTTATATACAGCCGATTTGTCAGAGATAGACTGGGGATTCTGCGGACTCTGCGCGGCGGCCATCGTCCTCTTATTCTTTGTCGGATTACTGATCGTCATCCTCTTCATCAAGGACCCGAAGCAAAAAGGCGTCATCCTCCAGGCTTCCTTCAGGTCGAATTACGCGATCATCGGCGTCCCGCTTGCGACGTTGCTCGGCGGGGCCACGGCCGCGGCCCAGGCCTCGGTTGTCGCCGCCATAACCGTCCCGATTTTCAATGTCTTGGCCGTCGTATCGTTATCATTATTCAGCGACGATCCGACGAAGAGGCCGTCCGTTAAATCGATATTAATAAACATAATCAAAAACCCCCTGATCATCGGCGTGGCCGCCGGTTTGCTTGTCTGCTGCATCGGCTTGGGCATCGATCAATTGACCGGCTATACCGGCACGATCAACGCTATCGTCAACGGAACCGATCCCGATAGATTCGTCGATTTATCCTTCATCGGCACGACGGTTGAATATATCGCCAGGTGCGCGACGCCTCTTGCCCTGATCGTCTTGGGCGGCAAATTCGAATTCGGCGCCGTGAGGAAGCTTTGGAAGCAATTGACCCTCTCGGTCACCCTGAGGTTAGTCATCACCCCGGCTATATTCCTGGTCGTCTTCTATTTCCTCGGCTATCAATCCTCGACCGAATTCGCGATTCTGATTGCCTTATTCGCAACCCCCATCGCCGTCTCAAGCGCCCCGATGGCGGCCGAGATGGGGCAGGACGAGGAATTGGCCGGCCAAATCGTCGTCTGGACCTCGGCTTTATCCGCGATCACCCTATTCGTGATAATCCTCATTTGCTCGGGAATAGGCATCTTCGCTTAATAACCCCCATTCAAAAGACCCGCTTCGGCCAATGCCGGAGCTTTTTTATTGCCGTTTTCTCATAGTTAAACGAGTAGAATTGAGATATGAAAAAACTTCTCGTAGTCGATGCCTGCATCAATAGGAAAACCTCCCGCACCGAAAGATTGGCCAACGCCTTGGTCGATTTGCTTTTGCCTCTTGGCTATCAGGAGACGAGGATAATCCTGGAAGAGGAAAATATCGGACACCTCGATTCAAAGAGATTCTCGGAGAGGGACGGCCTGATTAGGAAAGGCGATTATTCCCATCGCTTTTTCAAATACGCAAAGCAACTTCAGGAAGCGGATTTAGTAGTCATCGCCGCCCCCTATTGGGATTTCTCCTATCCCACCCTCTTGAAGGAGTGGATCGAGGCCATATCCGCGATGGGCATCTGCTATAACTACGATGAACGCGGGGCGTCCCATGGCTTAGCCAGGGGAGAGGTTCTCTTCTACGTCACGACTGCCGGTGGAGATATAACCGGCCTTGACTTTGGCTATCTTGAAATCGAGGCCCTCTGCCAGCGGATCGGCATCAAAAAGGTAGTGGAAGTCCTCATCCAAAACATCGATATCGTGGGCAACGACCCCGAGAAGATGCTCCAGGAGAAGATCGCCTCCTTGCCCGAATTGGTCAAGGCAACCATAACCTTGTGATTGGATGAAGTATTGAATGTAATGCACAAAAGCATAAAATACTAATGCCGAAAAGGATTATAGGATTTTTCGGCTTCGGCGTTGACATCCATGTTTCACAAAATCACAAACCTGATATTACTCGACAATTACATCATTTTGGTCGGCTTTAAAGGCGGTGAGTGGAGAAGCTTTGACCTCAAACCCCTGATGAAAAAATACCCGGCATTTGAATCGTTAAGCGCCGGCGGATTATATGAGAAGGGCCGCATCGACATAGGCGGTTTTGGCATCGTTTGGAACGACGAACTCGACTTATCAAGCGAGGGGATATACGAGAAAGGCGAAAAGACATCAAAAGGCTATTCGGCCGCCGTATTGGATATCGCCAATTATCTCAAAGAGGTCAGAAAGGCCAACGGCCTATCCCAAAACGATTTGAGCCATCTCTCTGGCGTCTCTCAGAGCACGATTGCCCGAATCGAACAGGGCGATATCGATCCGAGCCTTGGGACCATCGAAAGACTACTATCCCCGTTTGGGTTGTCGCTCACTGTCCATTAATTGCGAGACAGCAACCTTTTCAGCCGATTTGGGGCCGACTATATTAATCGTAGTGAAAAGATTGGGGAGTTATAAAAGCACATACGTGGCCTGTTTCATCGGCTATGGGGTGCAGGCCATCGTCAACACCTTCCTGCCTTTGCTGTTTTTGACCTTTCAGGATAGCTATGGGATCCCCCTTGAGCAAATAACCCTTTTGGTCACCATCAACTTCCTGATGCAGCTATCCATCGATGCCCTAAGCGGCAAATTTGTCGAGAAGATCGGCTATCGGAAGACGATGATAATCGCCCATGCCTTCGCCTTCATCGGGCTGGGGTTATTGGCTTTCTTACCCGATTTATTGCCCTCGGCCTTCGCCGGGCTATTGATATCGGTCATCGTCTACTCTCTGGGTGGCGGTTTATTGGAGGTGGTGGTCTCGCCCATCGTTGAGGCCTGCCCCAGCAAAAACAAGGAGACCACGATGAGCCTCCTCCATTCCTTTTACTGCTGGGGGTATGTCTTGGTCGTCGGCTTGTCCACCCTCTATTTCTTCCTTTTCGGGACTGATAAATGGCAGATATTGGCCCTGGTTTGGGCGGTGGTGCCCTTATTTAATCTGATATTCAATTTCTTCGTCCCATACCCAGATGAGGCCAAGGAAAAAGAAGCTGGGATGAGGGTCATCCAATTGCTAAAGAGCCCGGTTTTCATCCTGATGTTCTTGATGATCATGGCCTCCGGGGCCGGCGAGCAGGCCATCAGCCAATGGGTTCCTAGCATCGCCGAATCCTTGGGCATCGGAAAGACCTTGGCCGACTTATTGGGGCCCTTAACCTTCGCCCTTGCCATGGGCTTGAGCCGATTGCTTTTCGCCTTAGCCGGGAAAAAGATCAACCTCAACGCCTATATGGGCATAAGCGTCATCCTCCTGATCTGCTCATATCTATTGATATGCCTATCCCCCTGGCCCTGGCTTTCTTTGCTGGGGTCGGCCCTCGCGGGTTTCTCGGTCTCCATCATGTGGCCGGGCGTCTTATCCAAGGCGGCCGTGGCCCTTCCTTTAGGCGGGGCCAGCATGTACGCCATCTTGGCCTTGGGTGGCGATTTGGGGGCCACGGTTGGCCCGAGCTTAGTCGGCTATGCCGCCTCCTTCTTCGATGACGACCTCAAGATCGGTGTGGCCTTTGGAATCGTCTTCCCGGCGATTTTGGCCATCTGCCTATTCGTCAGCATGGCCCTCGAGTGGAAGAAAGCCAAAAAGGAAGCCGAGTTATCCAAGCGCGATCATACGGCCGAATAGCCATCATGCGCCCGTCAGGCGCGGGCCCGCTTTAAAGCGGGTCCTTTTTGTGATATAACAAGGGAACATGAACACCAGCATCGAAGTGAGGGGGCTCCGCTTGGATGATGACCCCTTGGCCGTCGCCGAATTGATCTATTTGACGGACAAATACATTTATCCCGCCTTTTGCGAGGGCTCATTGGAGAAGGCTAAAGCCGTCTTCCCCCACATGCTGGATAAAGAATGCATCTACAACCATAAAAACATCCAGGTCGCCCTCATTGACGGCAAGATCGCCGGCTACATGGCCCTGATGGAGAAATACCCAAAGGCCAATTACGAATCGTTTAGGCAGGCCTTTTTGGAGGGAATCGGACGTCTAAGCGATAAATTCGAGGACGTTATGGTCAATTACTTCAATACCCTCGATTTCCCCTTCACCGGCACCCAGATCGTCTCCTTGGCCGTCTTGCCCCAGTATCGGAAGATGCGGGTCGGAAGCGCCATGCTGGAGAGCCTCGACCCCAATAAGGATTATTCGTTAGCCTGCGTCAAGGATAACGTCGCCGGGCGGAGGCTATATGAGACCCACGGCTTCAAATTATCGTTCGAATATCCCGGATACATCGGGATTCCCTGCGTCGAATTAGTTAAAAAGGGGGGAGAGGGAAAATGAACATCTTCATGAGTTATGGCCATGATGATATGGCCACCGCCCAGGCGATCGTCGACCATCTGGAGGGGCATGGCAAGAAGTGCTGGATCGCCCCGAGGGACGTCGTGGTTTCCTATGCCTACGACATCATCGAGGCCATCTCCAAATGCGACATCTTCATCTTGGTCTTAAGCAAGACCAGCGCCACCTCAAAGCACGTCTTAAACGAGGTTGAGGCCGTCTATCGTTTTTATTCCCAGAACTCCGCGACCATCATCCCCTTCAAGGTCGATGACGCACCCTTGACCGGCGAGATGTTCTACTACCTCCAGCGCATCCAGCACATCAACGCCTATGCCGCGCCCTTTGACGTGGCCCTTTCCGAGCTGGAGAGGAAGATCAACCTCCTAATCAAGGAGGAACCCGCCCCGGCCCCAGCCGCTCCGGGAGCCCAGCAGGCCGCCCCCGTGGCCGCCGGCATGAGCGAGGAGACCGAGGTCAGGCTCGTCAACCGTTATTATGACGTCGACGACCGCTACGAGAATAAACGCCTCAAGACCGAGGCCGAGATACTCTATCCCATCGAAAAGGGCGTCTATGACAAGATGCTGGCCGGATTATCCGGCTTAAACGCCCTCATCGTGTCAACGATGTACGCCCCCGGGGTCATGAATAAGGTCAACCGCCCCGAGATGGCCAACATCATCGGCCTTTGCTATAACCAAAAAGCCTGCCTAGCCGCCAATTACGATTACGAGAACGACCACGTGAAGTTCTACCATCAGGATGCCGAGGACCCCGAGCTCGAGGATAAGCTTGAGCAATATATGGAGGAGCGCGGCGTCAAGGGCTTCGATTTCGTCGACATCACCATGGGCTTCCTCGATTGGGAGAAACCCTTCAGGGTCATCAAGACCATCGCCCACTTCCTGAATCCCGGCGCCCAGATTTACGTTCGCGACGTCGATGATTCGGTCTGCTTCGCCTTCCCCGATGAGAAGGAATACTTCAAGCATCTGTTCAGGCTATATAAATTGGATCCCCTCTCCGGATACCGTTCCAGCGGGCGGAGGGTGTATTCGTATCTAAAGAAGATCGGGGCCAAAAAAGTCGTCCTCGAATACGCCGGCGTCAATACGGCCGACCTCGAATACCGGGACGTCGAGAGGATGTGCTTCTCCTATTGCGGCTTCGTGCCAAACGATTTCGCCATCTGCGTGCGTGAGCACCCCGAGAATGAAGAGTATAAGAAGGCCCTCGAATGGTGCAACGAGCACTATGACGACCTTGAGGAATCCTTCCTCGACGAGGACTTCATCTTCAATTCCGGCTACTTCATCTATAGCGCCAAATTCAAGGACTGATCGTTTAAATGGATATCCTCCTTTTGCTTTTCTCCATCGCCCTGACCGTCGCCATCGTTTTCTATTGCGTCAGGCACAAGACCTTCTTCACGACCTCGAGCATCATCTTCTTCCTGCCTTTGATCTGCTTGCTCTTCCTTTATAACCTGGTCGGCCTAGTCAAGGAAGGAGGGGAGATCCACCTCTATGAGGTGGCGGCCCTGATAAGCGTCTCCCTCGATTACTTCGTCTTCAAATGCCCGGCCGATAACGTGGCCATCCTCTTCTCCGAGAGCACCCTTTACGCCGTCGGCTTCTATACCTGCGTCTTTTTGGCTTACTTTACGACCATCTCGGTCTTCGTCGGCTTCTTCTTCATCGGGCTGGTGAATCGCGTCCGTTGCCTGTATCGGAGGGTGCGGGGCGCGGATATCCTCGTGGTGGAGAGCAAGGATGATATGACATACGCCAAAAACAACAAGAACGTCATCCTCTGGGTCACCGACAGCCACGACAAGGATTTCTTCAAATCGCTTTTCGACGCGAGGATCGCCTTCATCAAGTTCGAATATAACGAAAAGAACATCCGCCGGGTGGCCTCCTGGAGCAAAAACGTCAACCTGATCTGCTTCGATGACGATTATGAGAAGCAATTGGCGAGGCTGCTCACCTTCGTCAGGGCCTTCCACGATCAAAGATATGCCCATCTATTGGAGAAAAGCCGCTTCTACGCCGAATTCTCGAAGGAGAACCTCGGGGTGGTCGACGAGTTCTTCAAGGATGAAAAGTCCATGGCCGGGAGGATCATCGGCTTCTCCAAACATGAGAGCATCGCCGTGGAACTCTTCCAGCGGGAGAACTTTGCCAACTACTTAAAGCCGCCCTATGTCGATTATGCGACCGGGTTAGTCGATAAAGACCTCGAGGTCGATGCCTACCTAATCGGCTTGGGCAAGGTCAATCAGGAAATCTTGAAGTCCTCGGTCATCGTCAATCAGATGGCCAAAAGCCAGGACGGGAAGAAGATAGAGCCCCTCTTAGTCAACTATTTCGCCTATGACCGCGATCAGGGCAAGAAGAATTCCAAACAGAGGATTCATAACTTCCTCCGTTACGACGAATTCATCAAAAACGCCGATAAGGGCGAGTATCTGCCTTTCCCGGAAAAGACCCACAACCTCGAATTCAGCGCCCTAGACGTCGACTCGGAGGACGTCATCTCCAAGCTCATCACCCGCACCAAGAAGCGTTTGGCGGAGAAAAAGAAGCCGGCCTGCTTCCTCTTCGTCTCCCTCAATAGCGACATCGAGAACATCGACTTCGCCCGCATGGCCATCAAGCGCTTCCGGGAGGAGGGGCTATTGGATGGGGAATTGGTGGCTTTTCACCTCTACGTCAGGATAAAAAGCCCCTTCATGCAGGATAACTTCCCCCTCGATGAGCATTACGTCACCTACTTTGGGAGCGACGCCCGCATATTGAGCCACGAGGTGGTCATCAACGAATCCCTGATGAAGATGGGCAAATCCGCCAACGACGCCTATAACGCCGTCTCGGGCTATGATTCCGACTTCGATAAACTCGACACCTTCACCAAAAAGAGCAACCTCTATGAGGCCCTCGGGGTCGAGGTGAAGCTGAATCTATTGGGCTACACCTCCATCCCCCATTCGGTCCCGGGGAAATCCGTCTCCTTCTCCGAGCCGATAGCCGCCCTGAGGAAGAAGGATTACTACCTCGATTACGATCCAGATGGCGAAAGGGAGATCGGGGCCTATAAGTGCCTATCCTACATCGAGCATAACCGCTGGAACGCCTATCACATCGTCAACGGCTACGTCCCCATGAAGCTTCAGGAAGTGAAGATGTCGAACGGCCGCCTGGTCAATAAGTCCAAGGAGCGGAGGAC
>JAUNOH010000011.1 GCA_030537155.1 Bacillota bacterium | reverse complement strand
CCTCGTCACAACCATCGTCTTCCTGATGGCCGTCCACCTCATCGTGGCCGGGATAAGGAAGAGGATTGGGGTGAGACGTTAGTCGTTAAAAGGCTACCCGGTGATGCCTAAATGTAGGATTTTTTGCACTATTTAGCGAAATATGTAGCAATTTTGTTCAACTAGTCTAATATATCGCTCTGCCCGTTTGGGCCCAGAACTATCAATTCACCCATATATACATACACATTTAAGGAGACAACAATGAGCATCGGATATTCAGCCGAAGACACCATCGACCTCCCAGTCGAATACCAACAGAAGTGGGGCATCAACCTCCTTCATTTCCATATTGAGAAAGGCGGCGAGCAATTTAGGGCCGACGAGATCTCCCTCCCGGAGTGCTGGGAATTCACCAAGAGCACCGGCAACCTCTGCCACACCTCGGCCGTCAACATCGACGAGGCCGAAAAGCATTTCGCCAAACTTAAGGAAAGCCACGAGAAGATCATCCACTTCACCATCTCCAGCGGATTATCCTCCGGCTATCAAAACGCCTGCGCGGCCGCCAACGGGGACCCCGACATCTACGTCTTCGATTCCCGCTTCACCTCCGGCACCATCGCCATGTACGTCCTCTTCGCCCAGCAATGGGAGAAGGAGGGCAAAAGCTTTGAGGAGATCTGCTCCCTGCTAGAGGAAAAGAAGAAGGCCTTCCAGGGCTCGATGTTCATCGGGACGACTTACTATCTCTATAAGGGTGGCCGCTGCTCGAAACTAGCAGCCATCGGGGCCACCTTATTGAAGATCCGCCCGATCATCGTCCCGGATAAAGACGGCAAATTCACGGTCGGCAAAAAATACATCGGTCCCTACGCCAGATGCCTCAATAACTACATCAAGGACCTATTGAACTCCCATCGCCCGATCGACAAAACCCGTTGCTTCTATAACTATTCCAGCATCGATCCGAAGATACTGGAGGATGTCTTAAAACAATTGAAGGAGTTTGGTTTCCAGGAGATCTATTCCTTCCCCGTCAACGTCATCAACGGCTACCACGCTGGGCCGGAGGCGAACGGATTGATGTTCTTCTACGCCGATTAAACGATAGCCGCCCAGTTTTTCTCGACCATAGGTCGAAGCTGGGCGGTTTTTATTTTTTCCACGAGTTTTGTCACAATTTCGATTTCCGCGGCTACCTTATGGTGGAGGCATATTCGTATGTCACCACCAAATTGGCCGCCAAAGCCACCGTGGGGAGCGGCGGGTGAAAGGGGGTCCGGGAATGGACCTCGGCGAATTGGCCGAGCTGATATCCGCGGTCGCGGAATTGGCTCTGGCCTTGGTAACCGTGCTTTGGTTCGTCGTAAGCCTCCATAGGGACGACGAATAAAAAAAGGGGCTAGTCCGCAAGGGCTAGCTCCACAAAACACGAATTAATCTTAGCACACCCCACGGATAAATGGCACCCCGCCGGTGCTATGCCGCGAAGGCGGGGGAGGCCTTTTGGGAAATTATTTCGCCTTGCTCTCCAATAGGCTGGCGTAGGCTTGCTTAAGCTGCTCGCCGACGATCGGGAGATCTCTGGCCTTGGCCACTTGGAAACCATTTTCCAGTATTTGGGGATCCTCGCCTTTTTCCAAAAGCGATTTGATGTGATTGGCGAATTGGGTGTTGTCTTTGCCCTTATGGCAATCGACTCCATCGCTCAGCCAATCCCCATACACCCCGATGTCGCGGATGATGAGGGGGCATCTGCTGGCTAAGGCCTCCAAGACGACGATCCCCTCGGTCTCCTCGTAGGAGGGGAAGAAGAGGCAGGTGGCGCTTTGGAAGGCGCCGTGGATGATGTTCCCTTTGCAATATCCGGCCATGATCGCGTTTTTGGGGCGCTTCCTGATGGCCCTGGCGATCTTCTCGTTGGTCAATATCCTCTGAAGGTGCCCGAACCAGATGAACTTGATGTCGGGGAAGGATCTGGCGACCTCGAAGAAGTCGATGATGCCTTTCCTTTGGAAGGGGAAGCCGACCCCCATGACGAAGGGCTCGCCCTCGGCGATCGAGAAACGCTCCCTGAATTGCCTCTGGGCCTCTTTGTCCTCGGCGTAGGCCTTTATGTCGATGCCGTTGGAGATGGCCAATATCTTGTCGGTTTTCTTGAACGGGTAGCTCTCGATGAGCTTGGCCGCGTAAGTGGTGGGGGCGATGATCATATCGGCCCGGGAGTACATGTATTTGAGGTCGTGGTCATAGACCAAGGCGGCTAGTTGCCAGCACTTGAAGGAGTTACGGAAATCCTCATAGGTGCTGTGGCCGTGAACGATGACGGGTATGCCCTTTGCTTTGCACTTGTTAAGCAGCTTCTTGGACTTGCCGAAATAGGTGTTGATGTGGGCCAAATCGTAACTGTCGTTTTTATCGATCGTCGTCTCGACGCCTGAAAGCTCGCAAGCCCTCAATTGGTGGGACATGGCCCGGCCGATTCCGCTGGTGGTGAAGGTGTCCGCGTCCTGGAAATAAATCAAAGTCTTCATTTTCGGGCCTATTCTACCCCGAAGGTGAAAAACCTTCGAGTCCCAATGGACCCCAATCGTTTGACATATATGCGAAAAATGACAAGACTTATAGCATAAATTTGCAGGAGGATGCCTATGGACAAGCGCTACGAAGCCAGTGAAGCGGCCATTAAAAGGGCTTATTTCACTGAGGCTTTCGCGAACATGTCGCAACAGCCCCCCATCAAAGCCATCTGCCTCGAAAGTGGGGTTAACCGCGCCACATTCTACCGGCATTACTCTTCCATCGATGAGCTGGAGAATAGCCTATTCAAGGAATTCATGGTCAAGCTGGTCAAGGAGTTCTCGACCGGCAATTACCTATTCTCGAATCCCGAGAAGTTCTTTGAGGGCCTCGAGAAGACGGCTGCCGAGAACTACCAGGTTCTAACTTTATTGAAGGCCCGTGGATTGGCTTCGAAGATGAGCCAACTCATCGCCGATTGCCTGAAGATCGCCTTCGACACGGTCGATTATGAACTAAATCAGACCAAGGTCACCTTCGCCATCGGCGGCATGGCCCAGATTCTCTTCGATAAGCGCGGCCAGATCACCCCCGAGGAAAAGCGGGAGATGATTAAGCTGCTCAAGGCTTTGGAGAACGTCTGATAAGGTTTTAGCTAACGGGGCTTCGGCCCCTTTTTTGTTGTCGCGAAAGCAATCATGAATACGGGTTTATGGCTGAAGGAAAATGCTGTGCGATAAAACGGGCAAAATGTAGCAAAAACCCACAAAACATCGACACAATCCAACTCAATGAACATCAACTGATTTCAGCATCTGACATTCTTCTTTTGGAGCCCGTTTCGTTGCTTTATGCGCGTGTTAAAATGCGACGCATGAGAAAGAGAGGGCCGCTGCCAACAGCCACGTATCTTTGCTTCTTCGGAATCCTTGCCCTGGCATCGGTCGGATTCAGCTCTTTCACTATCGGAAACACCTCGGCCTCGATGAGCATCGACGCCACGGTGGGGTCTTTGACCGATGAGAACATCAGCAGGTACGTCAGCTTCTCTAACAAGGTGATAACCTTCAGCTATGGCAAATACAACGATGGGTATGCGATCGTCGAAGACGGAAAGGTTGTCTATTCCGGCGATATATCCGTCTCCTTCACCATAACGGTGGCCGACGGACTCTACGATTTCTTTGAAACCGATTCATCTGGGAATATGACCAGCATGACCATCGGCGTTGCCTTTACCGCCTCGGGCGATAACTGTAACCTCGCCCAATATTTCTCCGCCGTCTCCATCAGCGGGATGGGGTCGTTGGTCAATCAGGCTAGCTCCACGAACTCGACCGGGATTTCCTATGGCAATACTTTTGCCTATTCGTCCACTGATGGGGACGTTGACGGCAAGCTGACAATCGACGCCTCAAGCGGGATCAACGGTTTCGCGGATATGTCGAAGATTGCCACATTACAGCTGACGTTGGTTTATTCCTTCAATTTTCAGAATTTCGATACCTTTACAACCATAGCCCCCTATCTTAGCGGGGTTACCCTTGGCATGGAGGTTTACCTACCATGAAGCCCAAGACATTGGGCAGTTTGGTCTTCGCCGGCTTAGCCGTTGTTTTTTCCATATCCGTCGCCAATTCTGCCTGGGTCATCAAAAACGGCGAGGGGGCCGAATATAGTGGAGCCTTCAGCGAAAGCGAAACCATAGTCCCTGTTTGCTATATATCCGAGACCGGGGCTTATTACACGAGTTTGGATACGGCATTGGATGACGCGTATTCCAATTCAGGAACCGACACTATTTACGTATTGCCTGGATTAGGAGTGGGGGATACAACCAATCTGCCGAATACCACTCAGGTACACATAAGCGAGAACCATACCATCTCAGGCTCTGATCAGCTTATTTTGCCTTATAGCGGGACCGATTATAAAAACCGCGAGAGTACCACAACGGGCTTTGCTGATGACGATTTGGCCTCGATAAAATCGAACCTCAAAACCGAGGTTATCTTGGACGAGGGCGTGACGTTAACAATTGGCTCTTCTTCCAATCACAATGCCAAATTAATAATTGGCGGAATAGTTGGGAACGCATCGGTTCCTTTGGCTGGTCAAACAAGCAGTTCCTATTGCCAAATAAGTATGATGTCCAATTCCAAAATCGTGAATTACGGGACTATCGATTGCTTGGGCTACATCAAGGAATATGACGAGAGCGCTGAAATAAAAGCCTCTGGGGTTTATTCGTATAGTGGATCCACCATTTATCTTCCCATTGTCTTCTATGATTATCGTGGCGGAAACGATGTACAGGCTTATTACAAAGCAGGGTTATTCCCTATCTCCGTTTTTGATTTTCCAAATATTCAAACTTTGGTATCGCTAGCTTACGGAGCATCAATGGAAGTGTATTGCGGAATATACATTTCAACTTTGTCTTTGGGACACGTCTTGGTCCCGGGTACTATCTCGCTTGTATCTTCCTCTGAAACGGCCGTCTTCCAGCTTACATCCGGAACTTTTCAATATGATTACTCGCCTGCTTCTAGTTGCACAATCGGAGACAGGACTGCCGGACTGACCGTCAGCGATCTCAATACCGCAAAAACTGTTAATGGAGTTTTGACGAACGCAGCAATAACGAATATCAAGGTAGAGGGGTCCTTTACAGCCCATGACTTAAATGTAGATTTTTCTGAGGCGAGCGATACTTTGAAATTAGAATTGAATACAATCCTCGGAACAACAAACATCACTAGTTCTGGAAAATATTTCCCCCTTTGTTGGAAGTACCATTTTGAATTGGGGAGCGGAACCTATAATTTTCCGCTAAAGGTGGCGTTTTATCCTGGCTCTAGCCTCGAAATTAACGAGGGTGCTGTCTGTAATATTACAAGCAGTGCCTGTTTCCTTGACTCATATTTGGGGCTTACTGGTTCTAATAGATATCCGACTACCTTGCCTGCTTCCAGTTGCGTAAACAACGGCGTAATAAATGTTTCAGGATCTTTTGGCGGATATGTTAAGACGTCAAATTTGACCGGAACTGCCCAACTGGTTTTTGAAGAAAGTGCCTCATATTCGGTGGTTTTTACCGAATGCGTGGAGATAGAATCCGGATTGATTATGGATAGCGCGAAAACATCGGATTTTACTATCTATTCAACAGCTTATATTGCTATATTTTCCGAGGATGAAGCAGCAACGCTAAGCGGCAAAGGAACAACGTTTACCAGCACGTCGATTGAGTCTGGCGATTTGGGATTTAACTTGTGGGAAAGCAATGCCGAGGTTGCAATACAAAGCGCTAAAAAAACATTTACTACGGTCCAAGACAAAGGCTCTGGATATAGCAGCCAAAACAAATCAACGGCCAACGTTAGTATCGAAATAGTTTTGTCTGTTGATTATGACAATATCGACTTCGTTTGGTCCTGTGTGCAAACAGCTAAGGGCGATTCGTATTACGCCGATAATGGCACGCCTTCGTGCAGTGATATATCTGAACCTAGTTTTGGCAAGGCCACGGCAACTATTTCCTATGATTGCCGTATTGGCACCAGTTGGTATGGCGCCGACAATATACAAAATTGCTGGGTTGAGTACACATTCACGTGTGTTGTTAAAGACAGCATAACCGGAGAGGACTATGCGTCGGGCGAATACACGTTTAGATTGTATGCATATTTGAACGGAACATCTTCAGGATGGGTTAGCTAAATATTGTTTAACGGGCAATTGAACTTTTATCGTGATTTTATAGATAAGTTTGGGCCTTCTTTCTACCCCTTCTTCCCAAACATCTTCAGCCCTTTTCCCAGGTGCCCATTGGCTATCTCAATCAAGCCCTCAACCATCTGGTTATTGAGCCTTCCAGATATCTTTAACATCCTCATCGAGCTATTCATCGAACCCTCAACGGTCATCCTATAATTCGGGTTATCCATATTGGCCTTACCAGGTCCTTTAAACATCATCCTTAAGGCGATGCCCATCGCCCACTTAAAGGCCTTGCAGGTAAAGGAGGCCTTGGCCAATTCCGATAACGAATTGTCCATGGTGAAACTGCCCTTTTTGGCTTCATAAACCGGCAGCTTCCTGCCCAATAATTTCTCAAAGTCATCAAGCGATGGTACGCCATTGGGGTGGTGGTACCATTCCGGGGCCTCGTCGCTTAATTCCTCGCCTTTGACCTTTATCTTTTGGGATAAATGGATATCCGCCGAGGAGCTCCCGGCTCCAACCGTATAAGTGCCCTTAACACTTCTCCAGCCATCCTGGTAGACCATGAAGGACCTATCATCCAATTGGATCTCGACTTCCTTTTTCTCGCCAGGTGATAAAAACACCTTGGTAAAGCCCCGTAATTCCCTTTTGGGGCGGTATACCCCATCCTGGGGATTATCGACGTAGACCTGGACTATCTCATTCCCGGATACGCGGGAGGTATTCGATATGGTCACATACACCTTATCGCCGTCTATCCTCATGCTTTCATATTCAAATGAGGCATAGCTCAACCCATAACCAAAGGGAAACCTCGGTTCCACATCCGCGGATAGGCAATATCTATACCCGACATATAGCGATTCGGCGTAGGGGGAGATGACGTCTTTCCCGAAGTAGGGGAGGCTGATCAGATCCTCCGTCTTCTTCATCCAACTCTCCGATAGGCGGCCGGAGGGGCTATAAACCCCCAGCAAAAGCTGCTTGATGGCCTCGCCTATTCCTTCGCCCGGTAAGCCCATATAAAGCAAAGAGGAGACGTCCTCTATAAATGGCAGTTCCACCGGGGAGCCGGAAATAAGTATGGCCACGATATTGGGATTGACCTTGGCTAATCTCTCGATGAGCCTAAGCTGTCCCTTAGGCAGGCGCATATCCTTCCTATCGAACCCCTCGGATTCATAGGCCTCGGGCAAGCCGATCATCAGGATGACCTTCTCGTGTTTTGAGGCTTCTTCTAAGGCCTCCTCAATCAATCTATCATCGGTATCGCCGTTATCTTTATAACCGCGGACATAGCTGACCTCGCCCACCTCATCGAGGGGGATGCTGAGCTTTTTGGCATTCACATTCGAGGAGCCCCCGCCCTGATAACGGGGCTTTTTCCATAAAGAACCCACGAAAAGGCAGTCATCGAAGGAATTAAGCGGCAGTAAGCCATCGTTTTTGAGTAAGACCGCACTCGCGGAGGCGGCTCTGACGGCCAGCCGATGATGCTCATCGTAGTCGCATTCGATGGGGTCGTTACGGCTCTTTGATAGATATAGTGATTCCCCGATTATCCGGAGGGCCGCCTTATCGACGTATGACTCCTCGAATTTCCCGAGCTTGATATCCTCAACGAGTTTCTTTTCCTGATAATGGCTCCCGCCGGGCATCGAGAGGATGCAGCCGGCCTTTAAGGCCAGTTCCTTATCCCCCAAGGCGCCCCAATCGGTCATCACATAACCCTGGTATCCCCATTGTTTAAACAAGACCTCTTTTAGGAGGTACTCGTTATCGGAGGCATAGCTCCCGTTGATCTTGTTGTAGGAGCACATTATGGCCCGCGGTTCCCCCGTCTTGATGGCGATCTCAAATTGCCGGAGATAAATCTCGTGCAGGGCCCTCATATCCACGATGGAGTCGGAGTTATGCCTCCGATATTCCTGGGAGTTCGCGGCAAAATGCTTTAGGCAAGCCCCGATCCCGGTGGACTGGACGCCCCGGATGTAGCTCCCGGCCAAAATGCCGGAGAGGTAGGGGTCCTCGGATAGGTATTCGAAGCTTCTCCCGCCTAAAGGATTCCTTTTTATGTTGGCCCCGGGGGCTAAGAGGGTATCGACTCCGCTATTCTTTGCCTCGAGGGAAATGGCCCTACCTACTAATCTAGCCAAATCCTTATCGAAGCTATTGCCCAAATTCGCTGGGCAGGGGAAACAGGTAGCCTTTTTGGCGATGCCCATCCCATCCCCGGTCTCCATTTTCCTAAGGCCGCTCGGGCCATCGGACACACAAAAAGAAGGCACGCTTTTCTCGGGGAGGGATCTGGTGTTCCAGAAATCCTCGCCCTCGAGAAGCGACACCTTCTCTTCCAAACTCAGTTTATCCAGTAAGGTCTTGGCTAATTCATCCATAGCTGAATTATATCGGCTCAGCTTAAAACCGCATTCAGGAATTCCTTCGTCCTTTGATTCTTGGGGTGGAGGAATATGTCCTCGGCGCTCCCCATCTCGGCGATGGAGCCGCCATCGACGAAGATGACCTCATCGGCCACTTCCTTGCAGAAGCCCATCTCGTGGGTGACGACGATCATGGTATAGCCCTTCTTGGCCAATCCCTTGATGACGTCTAGGACCCCCTTGACCATTTCGGGATCCAAAGCCGAGGTCGGTTCATCCAATAGGATGAGCTTGGGCTCCATGGCCAGGCATCTGGCGATGGCCACCCTCTGCTTTTGGCCGCCGGAGAGGTTATGGGGCCGATCGTTGGCCTTGCTTTTGACCCCGACCTGATCCAATAACTCCAAGGCCATCTGCTCGGCCTTCTCCTTCTCCATCTTCTTTAGGTGGATGGGCGCGGCCGTGACGTTTTCTAACACCGAGAGGTTATTGAAGAGATTGAACTGCTGGAACACCATCCCCACCTCCTGGCGGTAGAGGTTTAATTCCTTCTCGTTTAGGCAGATCCCATAGTGGGGCTTTTTACCCTCAATCAACCCGAATATCTTTTTACCCCGGTAGAGGATCTCCCCGGTATCGGGCATGGCCAAAAAATTGAGACAGCGCAATAGCGTGCTTTTGCCCCCGCCCGATGGCCCGATAATGGCGTATACCTTGCCCTCCTCGATGTCTAAGTCGACGTCATGGAGGACGCTCAGGGAGTCGAATGACTTCCCCAATCCTTTGATGCTATATACCAATTCCATCGTTTACCTCGCGTATAACTTGTTGAGCTGCTTCTCGCCCAATTTGACCAAGGAGGAGAAGATGGTGGTCAAAACCCAGTAGAGGATAGCGGCCACGATTAAGGCCTCCAAAATCTTATAAGTCGAGGCCTTGAGCAGATCGCTCACGTGGGTGATGTCGTAGATGCCGATGATGGAGACGATCGAGCTCTCCTTGACGATGGTGACGAATTCGTTGCCGATGTTGGGCAATACGCTTTTCATCGACTGGGGGACGACGATGCGGGCCATGGTGTAGGAGTGGGAGAAACCCAAACTCCGGCTGGCCTCGACCTGACCCTTATCGACCGACTCGATGCCCGAACGGAATATCTCGGCGACGTAGGCCGAGGAGTTAAGCGACATGGCGATGAGGCCGGAGACGTAGTAGTTGACGCTTAATCCCATGGCCAAAGGCAGGCCATAGGTCAATAGATATAGCTGGATGAGCATCGGGGTGCCCCTCAAAGCCGAGATATAAACCCGGCAGATCGAGGATAGCACCTTGTTTTTGGAGATGCGCCCCAGGGCGACGATTAAACCAAAAACCACCCCGAGCAGGACGGTCCCCAGGGAGAACAGGAGCGTGACTCCCGTCCCCCTGAGGAACATTTCCCAAGCTTCGAGAATGGGCGTGAAATCGAGGTTATAGGCGAATATGGTGCCCATAAATCCCTATCTTATGCGGCCGCGCCGGCGGAGGCCTCGAGGCATTCCATGTAGACCTCGGCCAGTTTTTCCTCGCCGATGTTGGTTAAGGCTTCGTTGATTTCGCTGATGAGGGAGGAGCCCGCATCCTTGCTGGCGGCTAAGCCATAGCTGGCGGCGTCGTCGAAGTCGATGCCGGTGACCGTCTTCAGAGAGAGGGCGGTGTAGTTGGCGATGAGGGCGGTGGCCACGGCATCCTCGACCACTAAGGCGTCGATGGCGCCGGTGCTAAGCTGCAGGACGAGGTCGGAGACGTCGGCTAAAAGGTGCTGTGAGTTAAGGCTATTCCAGCCGTCGGCCCCGATATAATCGGCCTGGACGGTGCCCAACTGGGCGCCGCAGATGGCGGTTTTGAGGGTATCCATCGAGGTGATGGTTGTGTTGCTGGCTAGGGTGACGACGACGGTCTGGGTGTCGTAATAGCCATTGGAGAAGACGACTTGCTCCGCCCTCTCGTCGGTGATGGTCATGGCGGCGGCCACCAGATCGACCTGGTTGGCGTTGACGGCCAATAGGAGGGAGTCGAAATTCATATCCTGCCATTCGACGGAGATCTCGACGTTGTGCTTCTCGCCGATCTGATCGACGACGAGTTCCACGACTTCGACGTCGAATCCGGCGATGGCGCCGCTGGTGCTGTCGTAGTACTCAAAGGGGGCATAACCCGCTTCGGTGCCGACGACGATGGTCTTCTTCTCAAGTACGGTGTCCAGGGTGCTGGTGACGCTGGAGCAGGCGGCCAAACCTGCGATGGTGAGTAGGGCCGGGACGACTAGCAATGCTTTTTTCATGTTTTATTTCTCCTTTCTCCCAATTTTGGGAAACCATGAATCTCATGTCCGGGAAATAAAAAGTCCCCAGGCAAGAAGCCTAAGGACGCTTTGCTGAGCGTGGTGCCACCTTAGTTCCCCGAACGTATTACTTTCGGGCTTACGAATAGCCTTGCACTATCCTGGGCTATGACGGGCCGTTCCGGCAATCCCTACTTGGTTTCAGGATGCAGCTCCGAGGCGCGCTTCCTCTTCCTTACCCTGCCTCCCTTCCATCAACGGAGGCTCGCTTCTAGGGGCGTTGGGGATGAGTACTTTTCCTCTTCCTAGCTTTTACAAGCCGATACTTTACTAGCCTTTCTCTCTTTGTCAACGGGTGAATCTTAACAATTTTGAAGAAGGCCACGGATTCTATAAAACGCCGATGGACGCTATAATTTATTCTCATGAAAAGCAAAGCCATTATCTCTTTCTTGGGCTTGGCCATCTTTTGCCTTGGCTCCTGCGCCCAATCATCGCAATCCGCGATTAAGCCATCCTCGGAGGATTCCTCTTCTGCTCCCATCAGCTCCTCGGAGGAGAGAAATCCCGATGGGGTCTATGACTTCTACGCGATCAACGACTTCCATGGTTCGATATTGGAACGCTATAACGGGGATTATTACGAACCCGGGCTATCCAAATTAGGCGGACGTCTCAAATATCTAAAGAATCTGTCCCCGGACAACAGCTTCATCCTCTCCTCGGGCGATAGCTTCCAGGGTTCCTTGGAATCCAATTACTACTATGGGATGCCGGTGGTGGAGGCCATGAACCAGATAGGCTTCTCCTCCATGACGCTTGGCAATCATGAATTCGACTATGGCCAGGATAAGCTATTGGCTTTATCGGAAGCCGCCGATTTCCCCTTCTTGGCCGGAAACATCAAGGCCTGGGAAAACGGGGCGGTCAATTATGACGTCAACCCCCTCCCATACGCCTGCTCGACCACCGTGAGCCAGGGCAATGTGAAGGTGGGGATCGTCGGCTGCATCGGCTCCGGACAGACCACCTCGATCACCTCCAAATACGTCTCCGACCTCTCCTTCGTCAGCCCGGTGGATATCGCCAAAGACGAGGGCAAAAGGCTCCGTGAGGAGGAAGATTGCGATATCGTCATACTCTCCCTCCACGACGAGGCCAAGGCCATCAGGTATGAGAGCGACCTAAAAGATAGTTTCGACGCCATCTTCGCCGCCCATAGCCACGATCTGGAACGATATGAGAGCTCCGGGGTGCCCATTTTACAGGGTAGCTGCAACGGGCGTTATATCTCCCACGCCCAGCTGACCATCGAGGATGGCGAGGTGAGCTGCAGCCTCTATGAGAACATCCAGGCCGACGAGAGCTGGGAGGAGGATGAGCAATTAAACGAATTGCTATCCATCTATCTGGACGCCGAGGAATTCAGCTCCCTCTCCGAAAAGAAGCTTGGGAGCATCTATGGCTACCTCGATCGGGGCGGCATCGCCCGGCTGGGCTGCAAGGCCATCTTCGAGAAGTATCGGGACTACGATGACGACGGGGAGGACGACATCGTCTTAGCTATGCAAAATAGCCAAAGGGCCACCCTCGGAAGCGGTGGGACGACCACTGAATTCACCTATAGCGACCTCTATAAGTGCACCCCCTTCATGAATGAGATCACCATCATCAAGGCCACCGGGAGCCAGATAAAGGCCGAGGCCCGATACAATTACTCCTACTCATCCAGCGAGAGCCTGAGCCTGGAGAATAATGAATATTACGAAATCGCGGTCATCGATTATCTGGCCTACCACCAAAATAACAGCAAGGAATACGACTATTTCCCCTCGATGGAGGATCCAACTAACGTCTTGGCCGAATTCCCGACCTACCCGGTCGATTTAAGCGCCGAATACATCGTCGATACCCTCGGAGGCAAGCTGGTTTATAGTGACTTTGCCTCCACCTCGCCGGGTTTTAATTCCCTCTGATAGAAAGGAAAAGAATATGAATACCCTAGAAGCCATCCATAAGCGGGTCTCGATCCGCCACTACACCGAAGAGCCGATCTCCGAGGAGGATCAGCTCACCCTGATGAAGGCCGCCATGGCCGCCCCGAGCGGCATGAACGTCCAGCCCTGGGAGTTTTATCTAGTAAGCGATAAAGCGACGCAGGATAAGATCAAGGAGGGGCATCCCTACGCCAAATACGACTCCCAGCTGATCATCGTCTTGGCCATCAACAAGAGCAGGCTAGGCGATAAGCCAGGCGACCTCGGCTTGGCCCTCTGCGACATGGGGGCTTGCGCCGAGAATATCCTCCTGGCCGTGACCGAGCTGAACCTCGGGGCCGTCTGGTGCGCCCTCTACCCGAGTGAAGAGCGGAGCGAGGCCACTCGCCTGGCCATCGGGGCCCCGGAGGAGATAATGCCATATTGCCTCATCCACGTCGGGCATATCTCCAGGCAATTCACCCCCAAGGATAAGTTCAAGCCTGAGCGGATTCACAAAATATAAGGGCGAAAAGTCATACAATAGGGGATGCATACGGCATCCCTTTTGCTTAAGGAGGATTTATGGGCATCAAAAAAGACATCTTCGATTTAGTGGGTAACACCCCCTTGCTGGAGCTTGGCAATTTCTCCAAATCCCACGGCCTTACTACCCCTTTATTGGGCAAGCTTGAGGGCTATAACCCGACCGGCTCCATGAAGGATAGGATCGCCCGGCAGATGATCCTCGATCTGGAGGAGTCTAAGAAAATCGTCCCCGGCAAAAGCGTTTTGATCGAACCGACCTCCGGGAACACCGGAATCGGCTTGGCGGCCATGGGGATAGCCAAAGGCTACCGCGTCATCCTGACGATGCCGGAGAGCATGTCGCTGGAAAGGAGGAAGATGCTTTCGGTCTACGGGGCCGAATTGGTCCTCACCCCGGCTTCCCTCGGCATGAAGGGGGCCATCGAGAAGGCCAATCAGCTATCCTCGGAAATACCAAATTCAATCATTATGGGGCAGTTCGTGAACCCCTCGAATCCCAAGGCCCATTATCTGAGCACCGGGCCGGAGATATATGAAGACTGCGAAGGAAAACTCGATATCCTCGTCTCGGCGGTCGGGACCGGGGGCAGTCTATCCGGGACGAGCAAATATCTAAAGGAGAGGATCCCCGGGCTAAAGGTTGTGGCGGTGGAACCCGCGAAAAGCCCCGTCATAAGCGGTGGCAAACCCGGCCCCCACGGCATCCAGGGCATCGGGGCCGGATTCATCCCGTACACCCTCGATAAGAGCCTGATCGATGAGGTGATCGCCATCACCGACGAAGAAGCGTTCGCCACGGCTAGGGAACTGTCAAAAAGCGATGGGATCTTCGTCGGGATTTCCTCCGGCGCGGCCCTATCGGCCGCCCTCAAGGTCGCCAAACGTCCCGAGAACGCGGGGAAGCGGATCGTCATCCTCCTGCCCGACTCGGGCGATAGATATCTATCGAGCCCCCTGTTTGAGTAGGGTATCGACTCTTTTTCACCGCTTTACCGATTGACGGGAAAAATCATTAGATTTTGTCGTAACATTAAGCAGATGAACGACTACAACGACGAATACGAATACGTATATAACGCGGAGAAGGACGCCTACGACAAGGTTAGGAAGTCCGACCGGAAATACTCCTACCAAAACCAATCCACCGACAAGATGGGTGGGATGAGGAAGGGCAGGGGGCTTTCCATCGCCCTCGGCATCTTCGCCATCATCGCCTTCTTGTTTTTGATCGTCGCCATCTGCCTTTGCCTCTTCGGCATGGGCGATAGCTACCTGATGGATGTCGGGTTATTGATGTTTTGGATGTTCTTCCTGATTTTCATCCCGCTCTTCCTGATCGTCTCCATCTTTGGCTGCCTCTTCTACGGTCCCCGTTACCGGGCCTATTATGGATTTGGATGGATGCCCTTCTTCTGGTGGGGTGGCTTCCATCGGCCTTTTGGCTTCCGCTTCCATTATCATCACATGCACGGGCCCCATGGCGGACCCGGCGGTCCTCGCGGTGGGATGGGTGGCCCGGGAGGCCCCCGAGGCGGCGGACCAAGATGACGGACGTTGGGCCTCGTAGTTTTTTGTCCGCGTTCACTGGATCTTATTTTTGAAAATCGGGAAAAATGTAGGTTCCTACGAAATTCCCGATTAACAATAAAATGCGTTATTGCTAAAATCAAATCGGGAAAAATGTAGGTTCCTGCAAAAAATCCGATTTTATTATGATTCAAAGAAACAGATATTTAGAGCAACTGATCAGAGCCAAAGACAATGGTTTGGCCAAAGTCGTAACCGGCATAAGGAGATGTGGCAAATCATATTTGCTGTCGGAAATTTATAAAAAATACCTTTTGAAAACCGGAATAAAGGAAAGCCATATCCTCTATCTCGGGTTGGACGAGGATATCAATGCTTTCTTAAGAAATCCTCTGGAACTGGGCAAATACGTCAGGAATTTTGCCAGCCAAACAGAAGAAAACTACTACATATTCCTCGACGAAATCCAAATGGTCTATACGATCGTCAATCCGGTTTTGACGGGGGGCAAAATCGTTTTGGCCAAGAAAGACGACCTGGAGACCGTTTCCTTCGTCGACGTGGTGTTGGGCTTATCCCGCGAGAGAAACATCGACCTCTATGTCACCGGAAGCAATTCCAAGATGCTTTCAAAAGACATCCTCACCCAATTCAGGGATAAGGCCACAAACATAAACATCGGGCCCTTATCGTTCGAAGAGTACTTCGGCTATGTGGGCGGATATTCCTTTGAGGTGCTTCAGGAATATATGCAATATGGCGGCATGCCCTTGGCCGTCCTCAAGGATAAAGAGGAAAAAAGGCAATACCTGATCGATCTGTTCGAGACAACCTATTTCCGGGATATCATCGAGCATAATTGTCTGAAAAAATCAGAATCGCTGGACGAACTCTGCAACATCATCTCTCATGGAAGCGGGCAATTATTGAATGCTGAGAGGATAAGCAGGACCTATCTTTCAAAAAAACACGAGAGCCTCGACCCTGAGACCATCAACAAATACATAGGTTATTTCCAAGACGCCTTCATCATCCGGGAGGCCAAAAGATATGACATTAGAGGCAGAAAGGAGATAGGTGCGGCCAGAAAATATTATTTCAGCGACACCGGCCTTAGGAACTCGAGACTTAATTTCGCCTTCGAAGACGATGGCCAAATGCTTGAGAACGTCATTTACAACGAACTGATATATAACGGTTACACCGTCAATATCGGCACTTTTGACACGGTTGAGGATAATGAGTTCGGGATTTCGGTGCGAAAGAGCAACGAGATAGATTTTTATGCCCAAAAAGGGAATCGGAAATATTACATTCAGGTCAGCGACAACATTCAGAAGGAGGAGACCAAGGCCAGGGAACTAAGGCCATTTATGATGGCGCGAGATAACATCAGCAAGGTCCTGGTTCTCAATAAACCGATAGATGAAGGCGTTGACGAACACGGTTTCATCATCATCGGTGCCGTGGATTTCCTGCTTAGGTTCATCAAATAACCCTTAAAATGGTCGAATATGACGGCGGCCTTTTGGGGCCGTTTTCTTTCACTTGGTGCCAATTGGGATGTTTTTACCGAAATATCGAAAGAAAGGCCCCAAGCTTTCGCTTCGCGCGGGCTCGGCTGTGCTATATTTATCGGTAATGGAATTGGAGGTTCTATGTATAAAATCGTCAAAAGAGTTGCTCTGAACCCGACGGTCACCCGCATCGAAGTCGATGCCCCCTATGTGGCCAAAGCGGGCAAACCGGGCCAATTCATCATCCTCAGGGCGAATGAAGAGGGGGAGAGGATCCCTTTCACCATCGCCGGATGCGACCCCGAAAAGGGGACCGTCAGCGTCATCTATCAGGTGGTCGGCGCCTCGACGGAGGAATTAAACCACCTAAAGGAAGGCGACTACCTCGCCGATTTCGCCGGCCCGCTTGGCAAACCCAGTGAGCTGGAGGGCCTTAAGAAGGTGTGCGTCGTCGGCGGAGGCGCCGGCTGCGCGATCGCCCTGCCCTTGGCCGAAGCCTTGCATAAGCAGGGGAGCGATGTCACCTCGATCGCCGGCTTCCGTAGCCAGGATTTAGTCATCCTCGAGGATGAGTTCACCGCCTGCTCGAACAAATTCATCAAGATGTCGGACGATGGGACCTGGGGCCGTCAGGGCTTGGTCACCGCCGCCCTCGAAGAGGAGATCAATAACGGCGCCAACTTCGACGAAGTCATCGCCATCGGACCCCTCGTCATGATGAAATTCGTCGTCGCCGTCTGCAAGAAGTACGGCGTCAAATGCGTCGTCTCCATGAACCCGATCATGATCGACGGGACCGGGATGTGCGGCTGCTGTCGTATCCTGGTGGGCGGAAAGATGAAGTTCGCCTGCGTCGACGGACCCGACTTCGACGGATATGAGGTCGATTTCGACTCGGCGATGGTCAGGAACATGATGTATCGCCCCTGGGAAATCCATAAGCATGAGGAGGTGTGCAACCTCTTCAAGAAGCAGGAGGCCAAATAATGAACCCGAATTACAATAAAGACCCGCATAAGCATCCGATGCCTTCGCAGGATCCGAAGGTCAGGGCCCATAACTTCGACGAGGTCACCCTCGGCTATAGCGCCGAGACCGCCATCGAGGAGGCCAAGCGCTGCATGGACTGCAACAACCCGCAGTGCGTCCCCGGCTGCCCCGTCGCCATCAACATCCCCGGCTTCGTCAAGGAAGTCGCGGAAGGCAAATTCGAGGAAGCCTATCAGATCATCTCCAAAACCAGCGCCCTTCCGGCCGTCTGCGGACGCGTCTGCCCGCAGGAGAGCCAATGCGAGGGTCGCTGCCTCCGCGGCAAGATGCCGGTCATCGAAAACGGCAAGCCCAAGCTCGACGAGAATGGGCAGCGCGTCATGGGAGAGCCCGTCGGCATCGGCCGTCTGGAGCGCTTCGTGGCTGACTATCACCGCGTGTATGCCAAAAAGAGTGCCCCCGAGATCAAGAAAAACGGCCATAAGGTCGCCATTGTTGGTTCTGGCCCCTCTGGCCTCACCGTGGCCGGCGATTTGGCCCGCCTCGGATATGATGTCACCGTCTTCGAGGCCCTCCATGTGGCCGGAGGCGTCCTGATGTATGGCATCCCCGAATTCCGTCTCCCCAAGGCCATCGTTCAGGCCGAGGTCTCCGGACTTAAGGATCTGGGCGTCAAATTCATGACCAATATGGTCATCGGCCGCGTCATCTCCATCGACCAGTTGGTCGAGGAATACGGCTTCGAGGCCATCTTCCTCGGCACCGGCGCCGGGCTTCCCCGCTTCATGGGTATCCCCGGGGAGAATGCCAATGGCGTCTACTCCGCGAACGAATTCCTCACCAGGATGAACCTGATGAAGGCCTACCAAGATGATTCCGATACCCCCATCCAGCACCCGAAGAAGGTCATGGTCGTCGGTGGCGGCAACGTCGCCATGGACGCCTGCCGTTCGGCCCTAAGGCTCGGGGCGGAGCACGTCTATTGCGTCTATCGCCGCTCGATGGCCGAACTCCCGGCTCGTCGGGAGGAGGTCGAGCACGCCATCGAGGAAGGCGTCGACTTCCAGTTATTGAATAACCCGGTCGAGATCTTAGTCGACACCGAGGGAACCCCGAGGACCAACCCCCATTATGGCTTCGTCAAAGGGGCCAAGATCATCAAGATGGAGCTCGGTGAGCCCGATGCCTCGGGCCGCCGCCGTCCGGTCGAAGTGCCGGGTAGCGAATACACCCTCGACCTCGACTGCGTCATCATGTCGCTAGGCACCTCGCCCAACCCCCTCATCAAGGACACCACGCCCGGCATCGAGGTGGATAAGCACGGCTGCCTCATCGTCAGGGAAGGCAACGAAACCACCAAAGACGGGGTCTTCGCCGGAGGCGATGCCGTCACCGGCGCCGCCACCGTCATCCTGGCTATGGGAGCCGGCAAAATCGCCGCCAAGGCCATGGACGAATACATCCAGGGCAAGAAAGCCTAATCGAAAAGAAATTAGCCATCCCCCGCGGATGGCTTTTCTTTTGTGTTCATCCCCCGTGGACTTTGCGAATATTCCTTAATTCGGCCCATTTTCCTATGCTAAGGGTGTTAAGGAGACTTTATATGGAATACCGTCGTTCGCCCCATGGGGGAGAGAATTTAGGCGTCATCGGATTGGGGTTAGGAAGCGTCCATCTGGCCCCGGTGGAGGAGAGAGTGGCCATCTTCAAACTGGCTTTGGAGAAAGGCGTCAATTTTTTCGACTTATGCTGCGGGAATGTCGAGACCTTCAAATTATTCGGCGAGGCGGTCAAACCAATCCGGGAGAAGATCTACACCCAGATGCATTTCGGGGCCGTCTACGATTCGGGGGAATATGGATTCTCCAGGGACCTCGATCAGATGATCGATAACTTCACGATGCTTTTAAGAGAAAGCGGGCTCGGCTACACCGATTTCGGCTATGTCCATTGCATCGATGAGGATGATGACTTTGAGAAGGTGATGGCCCCGGGCGGCTTGTTTGAGAAAATGAGGGAGATGAAGAAGCAGGGGCTGATCCGCCATTTGGGTTTCTCATCCCACACGCCCTCAATCGCCCGTAGATTCCTCGAGTTGGACGATATCGATATGTTCATGTTCTCCATCAATCCGGCCTATGACTACTCCAAAGGGGAATATGGCTATGGGGCGGCCGAGGAGAGGAGGGAACTCTACGAACTGGCGGCCAGAAAAGGCGTCGGCATTTCGGTTATGAAGCCCTTCGCGGCCGGGCAGCTATTGGATGAGAAACAGAGTCCTTTGAATATCCAGCTGAGCCGTAACCAATGCCTGCATTACGTCTTGGATCGTCCCGCGGTTTTGGTGGCTCTGCCCGGCGTCAACAAATTGGAGCACGTCGACGAAGCCCTCTCATATTTTAAAGCCAGCGGGGATGATAAGGATTATTCCATCCTCTCCAAGGCCGCGCCGAAATCGGCGGAGGGTCGCTGCGTCTATTGCAACCACTGCGCGCCCTGCCCAATGGGCATCGATATCGGCTTAGCCAATAAATATTACGATTTGGCCAAGGTGGGGGATGAGTTGGCCGATAGCCATTACCGGAAATTATCCATCAAGGCCTCATCCTGCGTGGGGTGCGGGCATTGTGAGTCGCGTTGCCCCTTCGGCGTAAAGCAAATATCCCGGATGGCCGAGATAAAGGAATATTTCGGGGAATAAGTTTATTCCCTGGTGAGCTTTATGGTGGCGGAATAGCTGCCATCGCCATCGTCGGTTATGGAATCCACGGAGAATTCCCAGCCGAGGGAGGAGCCATCGTTTAGATGCCCGTTTCGATAAAACTGGCGGCTATAGGTGGACATTGAGAAGGAATCGCCCTCATAGAAGAGGTCGGAGTTTTGCAATACCCCGCCATTGTTGTAGGTGGCGCTGGTGGAGTTCCTCAATAGCTGCAGGAAGTTATAGTTCGCGTATGACGAGCCCAAAACCGAGACGTAATCGGAGCCGCTGTAGGTGTTGGTCATGGCGACGTAGACCTCGCCATCCTCGGGATTATTCGTCAAATCGGTGCTCCAACTATAGCCGGCGCTACCCCTCACTAGATAGGTCAGCCTGGCATCGACGTGCCAAAGCCTGATGCCGACTTTCGAGGCCCCCGTCGTATAGGTATCCATATAGGAGGTGGAGGCATCCAGCTCATTGAGCCCGGTCGGGCTATATAGTTCGAGTAGGAGATATTCGTCGTAGGGCGAATCGTAGGAATTCCATTCGGGGGTGAGCAGGATCAAATCGCGGCTGGATTGGAAGTCGTTGATGGTCAAAGAGATGCTTTCGGTGGGGATGTAGGGATCGGCCCAGCCGAAGGAGAGGGTCGAGAAGGGATCGTGGCCGCCGATGTTACAATCCTGCATTGAGAAGTCGCCGGCCGGGGAGCAGGTGTTGGAATAGTCGTAGTAATCGTCTAGGCCGAAGACGTGGCCCATCTCGTGGATATAGGTGTGGGCGTCTATCTGACAGTTGGAGTTGTCCCCTGTCCCATAGGCGGTCCCGCTTCTTTGCTTCGAGGTCTCGGCGTCGTACATGAAATCATAGGAAGCCCAAAGATAGGCGTTGGCCACCGGATTCTTCTTTCTGCTGGCGCCCTGGAGCCAATAGACGTAGGCCCAAAGGTTGGAATAGGCCATCTGGTTGAGGCTGGAGTAGTCGGGGGCCCCATAGATGAGTATCACGCCGTCTAAATAGCCGTCCCCGTCCAAATCGTAATCGCTCCGGGATTCGGAGGTATTGTTTTGGAAATACCAGGTGACCGCATCCTCGACGAGGCCATCCGCCGAATCGAGTCTCCCGGCCTTGCTGGTGCTATAACCGCATTCATACCAATCCGAGACGGTGCCGGAAAGCGTCAATTCGCCGCCGGAGAGCTGATTGTAGTAGGAGGATACGCTCTCCCAGCCGGTGGAGCTTTCATCGCCGAAAAAGGAGTTTTGGATGTCGGAGATGACATTGGATTTGGCGGTGGAGCTCGTTATGTATCTCGATGAGTCGGTAAACCACATCGGTATGACCAAGATCCTCGGGCTGCCCGAAAGCGGGCAGGAGGAGAGGGTGTAGGCGTTATTCTCGATATAGTCCTTATAGGTGTAGGCGATCTCGGTTTTCTCGCCCGTGAATTGGTGGGCCGCCTTGCTTGAGGATGTCGCGGAGGACTGGGGGAGTTGCGAGGAGGAGGCTTGGGCGCTTGAGGACGAATTCAGCGAGGGAAAAAGGGAGCAGGAGCAAACTAGCAACGCCCCTCCAAGCAAAGTCAACGCGGTCCCCAATCCTTTTTTCATTGTCGCTCCCCCATTTATTTTTAGGCTTTGATGGTGATGACGGCCTTCGCGGTGCCGTCGCTATCGGTGTCGATGGAATTGACGGTGAAGCTGAGCCCGAAGCTCTCCCCGCCGTTTAATTTCCCCTGGCTCCCATTTACGAATTGTCCGGAGTAGTTGCTCAGGCTGAAGCTATCCCCGGCGTAGAAGAGGTCATCGCTGGAGAGGATGTCCGTCGGATGGTAGGTTTTGCTTCTGGAGTTCCTGATCAGCTGAAGCAAATTATAGTCGGAATAATCCTCGCCGAGTATCGAGATGTAGTTGGAGGTGGTGGAGTCGGAGGAGTCGTAATAAGTATTCGACATCGCCATGTAGACGTCGCCCTCAGTCGGATCGTTGATTAAATTGAGGGAGACATAGGCTTGTCTTCCCTGGGTGATGATGTAGGTCAGCCTGGCATCGACATGCCAAAGCCTGATCCCGACGGATTTGGGACCTTTGGGGTAGTTTCCCAAATATTGGTCCTTGCAGTCGGCCTCATTGAGACCGCTTGGGGTGTATAGCTCCAGAAGGAGGTATTCGTCGAAGGCCGAGTTGGAATCGTTCCAATCCGGAGTCAATAGGATCAAATCGTGACTCGATTGGAAATCGGATATCTCGAGGGTGACGGAATCGCTGACGACATAGGGATCGGCCCAGCCCATGGCCAAGAGGGAATAGGGGTCGTGGCCGCCGACGTTATAATCCTGCATCGAGAAAGCCCCGGCCGGGGAATAATTGCCGCCGTAATCGTAATAATCCTCCAAGCCGAAGACGTGGCCCATCTCGTGGATGTAGGTGTGGGTGTCGATTGAGTAATCGCCATTATCCCCGGAACCATAACGGGAGCCGACTTTGCTATAGGCCGTCGAGGCCTCATACATGAAGTCATATGATGCCCAGAGATAGACGTTTGGGACCGGATTCGAGGTATTGGCGGAATCCTGGATCCAGTAGGTGTAGGCCCAGAGATTTGAGAGGCTCGAACTGCCGAGGGCGCTGTAATCGGGGGCGCCATAAACCACGATGACAGCATCGAGATATCCATCGCCATCCAGGTCATAATCGCTTCTGGATTCGCTTGGGTTGGTGTCGAAAAAATTGTCGACCGCCCATTCGACGATGGTGTTGGTGTTGGAGGTGGCGAATAGGCCGTTGCTGCCGATGGTTGAGCTGGAGTAGCCACATTCATACCAGTCGGCCACCGAACCCTGAAGGGTTAAGGCGCCCAGCGACTCCTTCTCAAAATAGGAGGAGACGCTTTCCCAGACGCCATCCCCGGAGTCGCCGAAGAAGGCTTTGTCCAAGTCGGATATGACTTGCTGCTTGGCCGTGTCGCTGGTGATGTAGCGGGAGGAGTCGGTAAACCAGACGGGCAACACCAAAATCTTGGGGCTCCCCTCAAGGGGGCAGGAGGAGATGCTGTAATAGTTGTTGTCCGTATAGTCTTTATAGGTCAGGGCGATTTCGGTCTTCTCCATCGTCTCGACCTCGACGCTTGTATATAGGCACGAGGAAAGCGAGAGCGACATCAGGGGGAGAGTTATAAACAGCAGAAACCTAAATTTGTTCATGCCTGTATTCTAAAGGAATTAATCATGTTGGCTATCTTGCGGTGAAAAACCGGCGAGTATCAGCGGCTTGAACCCGCCTTTTGGCAATCGGGGCACACCCCATAGATGTCCATGCCGTGGTGTGGCAAAAGAAAGCCGGTCTCCGACTCTATCTTTTCATTGGCTTCATGATATGGGCAGCCGACGAGGGGAATCCTCTTCCCGCAGCTAGAGCAGACTAGGAAGTGGCGGTCCTCGCCGGGGAGGGAGTAGGCGTTTTCCTTTTTGGAGTTGGTCTCCATTTCTGATAGCCCGGCTTTATGGAAGCTATTGAGGCTGCGGTAGACGGTCGAGAGGTCAATTCCCTGATTTGAGAGCGAATTAAAAACCTCCTCAGCGGTCATCGGATGGCCGGAGGATGAGAGGCATTTGAGGATGGCTAGTCTGGCCCTAGTCACTTTTAGGCCATGTTCCTGCAGCAATTTTTCCTCATTCATTTTCCTTGCCTCTATGGGTTCAATTGGCTATATTATTGCCGCAAATGATTTGCATTTGCAATAATTAGAGATCGGATTCATATAATGAAAGCCAAGCTGTTGTTACTAGCTCTGCCCTTAATATTGCTGCCGTTATCCTCGTGTTCTCAAAGCGGGGAAAGCGGTGGGATTTACGCTTCTTTTTATCCTATCTATGAATTCGCCAGCCTCGTGGCGGGCGATGAGGTCAAAGTTTATAACCTCACCCCGGCCGGGAGTGAGCCCCACGATTACACCCCGACTGCCAAGACAGTGGCCGGTTTATACGATGCCGATGTTATTTTGGTTAACGGATTAGGACTGGAGAACTGGGTTGATTCGTTACCTAGTCAATTGTCTGAAAAGACCCATGAGGTGACCGCGGGAATCGAAACCCTTCAAATCGATGGGCAGGATGATCCCCACGTCTGGCTCGATCCGGAAAACGCCATCACTGAGATGGAAAACATCTACGAAATACTATGCTCCCTCTATCCGGAAAAAGAGGCGGTTTTCGCCACGAATCTCGCCAATGCGATGTCGGATTTCCAGCAGCTTGACGCCCGATTATCCCAAATCGCCGAATCGACGGAAAATAAATACATCCTCACCAGCCACGCCGCCTTTGGCTACCTATGCCAGGCCTATGGCTTTACCCAGATTTATCTAAGTGGCCTTTCGCCCGATGACGAACCGACCGCCTCCGCACTGGAAGACATAATAGCCGCAGTAAAGGAATACGGCATCGGAACCGTCTTCTATGAGGAGGCCGTCAGCAGCGAGGTAGCCGAGGCCATCGCCTCCCAAACCGGTTGCAAAACCGAGACCCTCAATCCCCTCGAGACCTTGAGTCAGGATGCTTTGGATGAGGGGGATAACTATTCCAGCGTCATGACAGACAACCTCAATAAAATCAAAATCGCGGGAGGAAGTAACGGTGATTGAATTCAGAAATGTCAGTTTCTCCTTCCCGGGTATCCCGGTTTTGGATGGGGTGAACTTTAAGATGGAGGATGGGCAATTCGTCGGCATCCTCGGTCCCAACGGGGGCGGCAAATCGACTTTCCTCCGCCTGGTTTTGGGATTGCTTAAGCCCAATTCCGGGGAAGTGGTCAACCTCTTCTCCCCAATCAGCTATGTATCGCAGACCACCTCGCTTTCCGATTCATCTTTCCCGGCGAACGTGTATGAGGCCGTATCCCTTGGACTATTGGGATATAAAGGGCGTCTTGGCCGCGCCCAAAGGAAAGCGAAAATAGACGCTGCCCTAGAAGAATTTGGCTTATCCGAATTGCGCGGAAGGCTCGTCAACGAGCTTTCGGGCGGGCAGCTTCAAAGGGTAAAGCTGGCCAAAGCCATCGTCGGGGATCCAACCCTCCTGGTTTTGGATGAGCCGGACGCCGGAATGGATGAGGAAAGCCATCACGCCTTAATCGAATGCCTGCATAGATTGCATCATGGTGGGATGTCGATATTATTCGTCTCCCATCACCCCCATGATCTGGAAGAGGCCGACGCCGTTTACTTCATCGAGGATGGCCATATCCTCACTTATGAGCAGGAACTTGAAAGGGGGCACCGCCATGTTGACCTATGAGTTCATGCGAATCGCCTTCCTGGCGGCTATCCTTTTGGGGATTGCGATTCCCTTAGTTGGCTCCACGGCCGTCTTCAAGCGGTTATCCTCCTCGGGGGATGCCATGGCCCACGCCTCTTTGGCTGGGGTGGCCATCGGCTTGGCGGCCGGTTTGGCTCCTTTGGCCGTCTCGATAATCTCCTGTATCATCGCCTTCCTGATCATCGAGCTGCTCAGGAAGAAATTTTCCAAATTCTCGGAGATTGGGGTGACGGTTGTCCTGGCGGCTTCCGTAGCCATCGCCGGCATCGTCTCCTCCTATACGAGCTCTTATTCATTTGAGTCGTATCTATTCGGCTCGATATTGCTGATATCGGATGCCGAGCTTTATGTCTGCATCGGCCTTGCCGCCGTATGTTTGATCTTCAGCGTCGTCTTCTACCGCCAGATATTCGCCCTCCTCTATAGCGAATCGGAGGCCAAGGTCGCCGGGGTTAAGGTAAATCTACTCAACTTCTTGATGGATTTGCTTTTGGCCATCACCATCGCCGTCGGGGCCAAGATCGTCGGCTCGATGGTCGTCTCCTGCTTGATGGTCTTGCCGACCGCGATCGCCCTCCAGCTGAAGAAGGGGTATCTATTCACCATGGTCTCCTCGGTGATTTTCTCCGTCGCCTCGATGGCGATTGGGCTCACCATTGCCTACTATGCCGATTGGAGGCCGGGCGCCAGCATCGTGATGGTGGCCCTTTGTTTCCTCTTCCTTTGCATGCTATACCGCGGCTTGCTCTATCTGCTGAAAAGAAGGCGTAGCCAGGATAAGCAAAAGGCCGAATAGGCGTTATAATTCTTTGGTGGATCAATCTCAGCTACATAAAATCAGGGACGAGATAAACAAGGCCAAACTGGTCGTCTTTTTAGGAGGCGCCGGAGTCTCTACTTCCTCGGGCATTCCGGATTTCAGAAGCAAGGATGGCCTCTATCGGATAAAGAACAAATATGGCGTTTCCTATGAAGAGATGCTCTCCCACGATTATTTTTTTGAACACACCTCATCCTTTTACTCATTTTTCTTTGAAACCATGGTCAACGAAAAAGCGCAGCCGAATAAGGCGCATTTCGCGTTGGCGAATTTTGAGAGGAAACACGGGAATTTTGTCGTCGTCACCCAAAACATCGACGGCCTCCACCAAAAGGCGGGCAGCCAAAATGTTTTGGAGGTCCATGGTAGCTATCAACGTTACCATTGCCTATCGTGCGGTAAGCACTTTTCTCTTTCCGACATACCGCATTCCGGCATGCCACATTGCCCTTCTTGTGGCGGCCTTATTAAACCCGGTGTCGTCTTATACGGGGAGGGGCTTCCCGAGGACGTTTTATCGGCGGCATTCGATGCGGTCAGGAAGGCCGATGTCTTAATCGTCGGAGGCACCTCCTTGATGGTTTATCCCATCGCCTCGTTACCAGGTTATTTTAGGGGAGGCTGCAAAATCCTCATCAACCGTGATCCGACTCCCCAGGATGATGAGTTTGATTACATTTTCCATGAGGATATCGGCGATACTCTCTCGCTCATTTTGGGGGAAGAAGATGCTTAAGTGGTGGAGGCAATTCAGAATCGTCTCCAAACACCGTCATCAGGTGATTCGGAATGGTTTTCATTTGGGCATCTTCTGGCAATGCCTGAAGCATGATCTCTCCAAATACTCGCCCAGCGAATTCAACATTTCCAAAAACTACGCCTCGGGGAAACATAGCCCCCTTTTGGAGGAGAGAAGGGAAAACGATTACTTCTCGATGGTCTCCATCCATCACACCGGGCGGAATAAGCACCATTGGGAGTATTGGACCGATTTCTTCGGCGGGAAGGTCATCGCCAAGACCATGCCGTGGAAATATGCGACCGAAATGGTGGCCGATATGCTTTCGGCCTCAAAGACCTACGATCCAAAGCATTTTTCGGGGCAGGCCTGCTATGAGTTTTTCGTCAGGAGGACCAAATACTGCTATATGACCAAAGCCAGCGAGGAATACGTCGCCTGGTGCCTTAAGACTTACGCCGAGGAAGGCTGGAAGGCTTTAAAAAAGAAAATCACCAAGAAAAAATACGCCGAGATATGCGCCCTTCATCCCCAGGTTGAGGTCTTCTATACCCTAAAGGGTGATGACTCGTTGCCTACTCTCTAGGCGCGGGATATAATCCCCTTCGAGCAGGAGGCTATATGCGAAATAAAACCTTCATTATCGGCTGTGGGCGCTTAGGCGCCGCGGCGGCCGTCGACGGATACAAAAAGGGCGAGAATATCTTCGTTTTCGACCCAGACACGACGGCTTTTGACCGTCTTCCGGATGATTTCGGGGGACTGACCTTTGAGGCCGATGCTACCGATCTGACCACTTTGGAAAAGCAGGGGATCCGCGACTGCCGTAGCGTCTTGATCACCACCGGTGACGACAACGTCAACGTCTTTTTGGCCCATGTCTGCGACAAGCTTTACGAGATCCCAAATATCTATGTCCGCTTCGACGATCCCGAGCGCAAGGTGCTAGTCGAAGGATATAACGTGAAGTGCATCTATCCCTTTGAGCTCTCCTTTGGGGCCTATCAGGGATTGAAGGGCGGTGACCGTCAATGAAGATAGTGGTAGCCGGGGGAACCCATCAGGCCGAATACATCGTCCACATGTTCCACACCAGGGGGAACAACCTCGTCATCATCAACCCCAGCAAAGCTGAGGCCGAAAAACTGGTGGAGAGGGAGCGCGTCTCCGTCTACATCGGCCAACCCTGGAAGTCGTTTGTCCTCGAGGAGGCTAGGGCCCATGATGCCGATATCTTCATCGCCCTCTGCGATAAGGACACCGATAACTACGCCGCCTGCCAGTTGGCCAAGAAGAGCTTCAACGCCCGCAAGGTCATCTGCGTCGTCAATAACCCCAATAACGTCGAACTTTATAAAAGCCTAGGCTTGGATTCGGTCATATCCTCCACCTATCTATTGGCTGACTCGGTTAAGTCCGAATCCTCGGTAGAGGATATCGTCAAGGCCATCTCCTTAGAGAATAATCGGGTGGTCATGATCGAGGCGGTGTTGCTTTCCCGCTTCTCCATTTGCGGAAAAAGCCTGGCCGAGACCAACTTCCCCAAATATGCGGCCATCTCCTGCATCTTACGTGGGAGCGAGGTCATAATCCCCAACGGCCAAGTCGTCTTCCAGCCCAAGGATAAGCTGATGATGACCTGCGCCCCTGCCGATCAGAAGCGCCTCACCCTCTTCATCAAGCAGGAGAAGAGCGAGGATGACCTCCAGAAGGAATTGCTTTCCTCAGCCGAGAAGGGAGAGGAAGTCAAACCAGCCGAATCCGTGAGCGAGGAAACCCCTGAGGCCGAACCCGAAGCTCCGGCCACTGAAGAGAAGAAGCCCGTCAAGAAGGCGAACACCAAAAAGAAGTAAAGTCCCATGGAAGCCTCATATTCCAGAAGCGAAAGTAAAATTGCCACCGGATACCGGCTGGTTTTCGGTTATCTGGGCATCTTCGTGATTATGATTGGAATCATCACGTTGCTGCCGCTTCTGTTTTTGATTTTCTATCCGAGTGAGTGGCGTTGCTACGCCTCCTTCATGGTCACCGGTTTCGGGGCCATCCTAATTGGCGCTGCCCTGTATTTCGGATTGATCCACAAGATGGAGAAGGGGAGGCTTGGCCGCCATCAGGATGCGGTGGTCATCGTCTTGGTTTGGGCCTCGGCCTTACTGATCGGTGGCTTCCCGTATTTCCTCAATCAGTTCTTCGTCAATAACCTGACCGATACCGTCTACATCACCGCCGCCAGCGCCTATTCGTATTCGGAAGGCGTCATGGAAAACACCTCCGGATATACGACGACCGGCCTGACGATCCTGAAGGATTTCCTAGATAGTGCCTACACCTACGCCTCTAATGCTGGCTATACCGGTGAGGCGGCCCAGGCCTATGCCCAGGAGTACATCGCCGTCAACTCCAGCCACATCTTCTTGATCTATCGCTCCATCACCCACCTCTTCGGCGGCGTCGGTTTGATATTGATCGTCTCCAGCGCCTTCAAAGACGCCTCGGGTTTGCGCCTATATAACACTGAAGGCCACGGGGACCAATTGCTTCCCAGCATGGCCAAAACCGCCAGATTGATTTTGGTTATCTATTCCGGATATATCGCTTTTGGAACCCTTTTATTGTGGTTTTTCGGGATGGATTGGTTTGACGCCCTCAACCACTCGATAGCCGCCTTGGCCACCGGTGGTTTGACGACGCGTTCCACCTCGATGTATTTTTATTTGAACGCGGACGTCTCGCTTGTCAATTTCGGGATGGGTTTCACGGCGGATGTCACCAGTAGCGGCGTCAACTTCACGGCTACCGGACTCGCCCAAGTGTTCTCACCTTCATTTAACGCGATCGGCATGGAGGTCTCCCTCTGCATCCTCATGCTTTTAGGCTCCATGGCCTTCTTCCTCCACATGCTTCTTTTAAGCGGGAAGATCGGCAAGGTGATCCGCGATTGCGAGGTGAAGCTCGTCATCTTCATGTTCCTCATCTTTGTTCCCTTGATGATGGTTTCCATTGCCTTCAATAACGAATATTACGATGAGCTGGCAGTCGATGGGGTGGGTTTCTGGGATTGCTTCCGCTATGCCGCCTTCCAATTTGTCACCTGTTTAACGACCACTGGTTATTCCAACGTCCGGAGCATCGTCTATCTTGGTCAGGGAGCCTTGTTGATTTCAGTCGTAGTCATGAGTGTCGGCGGTGGTTCGGGCTCGACTTCGGGCGCCATGAAGCAATATAGGGTTGCCGTCTGCCTCAAGCAGATCTATTGGGACCTCAAATACCGTTACATGCCGAGGAATTTCGCCTACCCCAGGACCGTTTACTATCATGGGGAGCATAAAAAGATCGGGGAGCAGGAGTATGGCGAGGCCAGCTTCTTCGTCATCCTTTATATCGGCGTTCTGGTGGCTGGCGGCATGTGCTTATCCTTCTTGCCGAATATGGCTTTCCAGGATGGCATCTATATGTTTGCCTCGGCTCTTTCCAGTGCCGGCAACTCAACCATCGACTTCGTGGCCTATGCCGCCAATAATTCGGCCGTGGCTTATAACTTCCTGCTTTGGATTTTGACCATCGGCATGTATCTCGGCCGTTTGGAGATCATCCCCGTCTACTTCACCCTCTATCGCTTCGCCAAGGACGCCACCAGGCGCGAAGTGGCGTAATATATCGTCAAAGGAGTTAAACCTATGCTTATCAACGACATTAAGAAAGCCAACATGCTGGCTTTGAAGAACAAAGACGAGGACGCCAGGGCTTCTTTATCCATCGTCATCTCCCGTTATCAGGGTTTACTGACCTCCGGAAAAGGGGAACCCACCGACGCCGATCTGCTAAGGATCATCCAGAAGGTGGCTAAGGAGCTCGACGAGGAGAAGGAAGGCTATCTAAAAGCCGGCCGCGCCGATTCGGCCGCCAAAATCGACCGTCAGAAGGAGGCCATCGTCGCCTTCCTGCCGAAGATGCTGACTCCTGAGGAGATTAAGGCGATCATCGCCTCGCTCGAGGATAAATCCATCCCCGCGGTCATGAAGCACTTTAAGGCCAACTATGACGGGCAGTGCGATATGGGCCTCGTCTCCAAATTGGCCCGCGAAGCCTAATCTTGCCCTGCCTTGGGCAAAGCCATATAATAATCCCCGCTTCGGAAGAAAATGCTTTCGAGGCGGATCTACTAGGGGCATGGTTCAATGGTAGAACAGTGGTCTCCAAAACCATTGATGAGGGTTCGATTCCTTCTGCCCCTGCCAGATAAGTAAGCGAGTCCTGATACACAGCGTGTCAGGATTTTTTATATTTTTATTAAATTAAATCTATTAAAATTGGCAATGCATTTGCAACGCACTATAATATTCATGCATCTCAAGGAGGAATTAACCATGGCAAAAGAGAATATGACGATAAGAATTGAACCAGAGCTCAAGGAACAGGCCTCCGAGCTTTTCAAATCCCTCGGGATGGATCTCAGCACCGCGACTAACATCTTCTATAGGCAGTGTCTGCGCACGCATGGCATCCCTTTCGAGATCAAGCTAGATGAGCCCAATGAAAAGACCTATGCCGCTTTGGAGGCATCTGAAAACTGTGAAGTCTCTGGTCCTTTCGAATCGGTGGACGAACTCATGGAGGTCCTAGATGCTTAAGATCGAGTTCACCAATCAGTTCAAGAAAGACTACAAAGTTGCCCTCAAAAAGGGATGCGACAAGAAGAAGCTAGAAGCAGTCATCGCCCTTTTGGCTAACGAAGAAAGTCTCCCGGAGAAATACAAAGACCATCCTCTCACAAATTCCAGGAACTTTAAAAACGTCAGGGAATGCCACATCGAACCAGATTGGCTGTTGGTATATCAAATCGTCAAAGACATCCTTACCCTTAGACTGATTAGGGCAGGATCTCATAGCGACTTGTTTAAGTGATTGTCGTTTTTTGCTGCCCAAACGAAGAGTTTTAAAACACGCAAAACACCAAAGAAACCGCGTGTTGCGTGATTATCCTATCCCTAAAACCTACCATAAAGGCGAAAGGAGAAACCGGTTTATGGATCTAAGCGAGAAGATAAAGAAGATCAGGGAGGACAATAACCTCACCCAAGACGAGATGGCGGAGAGGATCTATGTCACCAGGCAAGCCATCTCCAAATGGGAGAGAGGGATAAACTATCCTTCCCTAGACGTCATCCGCTTGATCTGCAAACAGTTTGGTGTGAGTATGAACTATTTATTGGAAGCAGGGGAGGAAAATAAAAGCAAGGAATACAAGGCGGTTGGATATAAGCATAAGGGTTACCTCGCTTTGAACGCCTTTATCTTTTGTTTCATCGCTGGGATTGTGGTGAGCTTCAATATCTTGGCTATAAGCAAAAACGCAGAGACCTATGATCTGGTAATCGTCAACGTATTATTGGGCATAGCCTCTTTATTGGCCCTTTCTTTATTGGTCCAGTCGATATTCCCGATAGGCAGGGTCTTGGTCGAATATAACGACTTCGGGATAAGGATAAAAACATTGAGGGGAGTCAAAGAGGTTCCATTTGAGAAGATAATCGCGATGAATATAAAAAGCCACGGGGACTGGAACTCTGGGAGATTGGTCGTCTCCACCTACGAGAAGAACTATTCCGTATATCCTTTAAGAGATCTAAACCAGGTGAAGACCGTTTTAGACGAAGTCAAGGCGCTGAATAGGTTCTAAGTTTGTTGATAAATAGGCAAGATGCGCCGATTGTTATTGAAGGCAATTGCATCAATGGATCCTAGTTCGCGAGGGCTGGGATCCTCTTTTTTGAGGTTGCTTGCAAAACTGTATATGCTGCTTGCAAATATGAGGGGACTGCTTGCAAATCGAGACCCTCTGCTTGCGATGTATTAAAATTGGTAAACCATGGCAACATTGACAATTTGCTTTGATACAGAATATCAAGGCATTTTTTCTTATTTTGGGGCATTTTTTGATAGTTCGACTCGATTTAGCTTCGTCACGAATCGCCGTTTTTGGTCAAAGTCCCTTTGCCTTAGTGGCTTTTGTCTATGAAAATGGGGTCTCCAAAGGGAGCCGAACAACCCTTGTTACACAATGGTACGAAACCTATTCCCAACTTTATCCCCAACATGATTCGATGTGCTGGAATTATCTGGACCATCCAGAAAAACATCCAAAAAACATGAGGAAGTGATTTTGGATCTGCTTAAAAGCAAAGGGCGTCTTTCCCCAAACGACCTCATGACCCTCCTGGATATTGGGGAAGGGAGCGTCAAACATCACCTAAAGGTTTTGCAAGGCAAAGGCAGGATCGAGCATCCCGGCCCAGATAAAGGCGGATACTGGGAAGTCTTCGAATAACCCACAAACGTTTATAAGTGACATCTCCGCGTCAGTTATGAGACGGAAGAGGCCGAACCCGTTATTTTCGGCTAATGTTTCTAAATACAAAGCAGGCTAGATGCATCTTGAGAAAATAGTAAAATTTCCAGTAGAAGTAGAAAAAATACTAATTTATAATGTCGGCGAAAGACAGAACATCATATGATGCGCATTCAACGAACAATTAAAAAAGTATTGGTGGAATCGATAAAACATCGGCCCATCACGCTTGTTACCGGAGCTAGGCAAGTCGGGAAATCCACCATTTGCTATGAGTTGAAAGAGGAACTGGGGTTCGACTATGTTTCCTTAGACGACACCAGGGATAGGATGGCGGCCATTACAGATCCTTGGGCGTTCATCGCTGCCCATAAGTTACCGCTCATCATAGATGAAGTGCAGTATGCGCCGATGCTATTAGAAGTCGTCGAAAGCGTGGTCAACAAAGCAAAACTCGAAAAAGGCGAGAATAACGGGATGTTCGTCCTTACCGGGTCTCAGACATACGAATTGATGAAAGGCGTCAGCCAATCGATGGCGGGAAGAGTCGGAATCGTCAGGATGTCGCCGTTAAGCGTCTCGGAAGTCAGGGGGATCGAGGAAAAGAAGTTCAAAGTAGATCCAGATTATGCCTCCGAAAGGGCAAGAAGCCATGGCCTTTCCTACGATGAGCTTTTCGAATTTATCGTCAACGGTCTCTACCCAGGCCTATATGATGGCACGGGCCTATCTCGGGAATCGTTTTATTCCGACTATGTGAATTCATACCTCCAGAGGGACGTTACGCAGCTAATAAATATAAAAGACCAGCTAAAATTCCAAAGGTTCCTGGAAATAATCGCCTCCCTGACCGGGTGCGAATTGATCTATGACAAAATCGCCAAAGCCATCGGTGCAAAAAGCGATACCATCCAGTCTTGGGTGTCCATCCTGTCGGCCGGTGAAATCATATATTTGCTGGAACCATATAACGACACCTCGATCATTAAGCGAGTCGTCAAACGGCCCAAGATATATTTTTCCGATACGGGACTGGCGTGTTATCTAGCTAGGCTTAGCGATAAAGAGGTTCTTAAGGCATCGCATTTTTCGGGGGCTTTCGTCGAGACGTATATGGTCAACGAGATCAGGAAGTCTTACAGGAATAATGGGATTAACCCCAATCTTTTCTATTATCGGGACTCCAATCAAAACGAGATCGATCTCGTGATTTTGGAAAACGGAGAGCTTTCCCTCATCGAATGCAAAAGCGGTGCCTCATTTTCTCTAAAAGATGTATCTAGTTTCAAGCAACTGTCCTCTTCCTCCTATAAGATCGGCAAAAGTTGCATCATTTCTAGTAGCGAGAAGGTTTATCCTCTTTCAGAAGATATCTTTGTTCTTCCCGTCTCTTCCATTTAAGGCTTTTGCAAACGGAAGAGGCAAAAGGTTCCTAGGTGTATCATTATTGTGTAACAACCCCTGGATTTTTAGGGTGTTTGTATCATTTTTGTTTAACAACCACATCTAAGCAAATGAGTTCTGGTAAATCGCAATCAGAACTTTTCTTTTGAAGAAAGACACATAGTGTTTTCCGTCGAGGCGCATGCCTATTTTCGTTCCCCGAAAACGCAGGGCCATACTTTTGATAAATAAGGCAAGTTATATTATTTAAAGTCCAAAATGAGTTTGGCCGATACGGACGATGGCATCTCGCCGAATTCGCCGATTAAACTCTGAAAACGATGGGGGGACGAGCCGATATGAATTACAAGAAATTAGACCTTGCCGAATTGAGGAAACTCGCGGAAGCTAGGGATCCCAAAGCCCGGCTTGAGCTTGCGGACCGCTATAGATGGGGGAAGGGAGTAGAGCGGAGCGAGGAGGAGGAACACAAGTGGGTAAGACTGGCGGCTTTACAAGGCTATGCCGAAGCCCAATACCTTTGGGGTAGCCATTACCAATATAGCTGGGAGAAGAAGCAGCGCCGTCTGGCCATCAAGTGGTATAAAAAGGCGGCCGAGCAGGGCTATGCCGGGGCGGAGATTGCCCTCGGCGATTGCTACTGCTCCGGCGAGCTGGTCAGAAAAGATGAGGTCAAGGCTTTCAACTGGTATAAAAAAGCCGCCGAGAGAGGCGATTCCTGGGCCCAAAATAGCCTCGGTTTTTGCTATGAGAACGGCATTGGGGTAGAGGCGGATCGCTACACGGCCTCCTATTGGTATAAGCAATCGGCGGACCAGGGTTTTCCGTATGGCATAGAAAATTATGAGCGTCTATTCCATTCCGTGATATGAGCGGATCTTCGCATCTCAAACCTTCCTTTATAAAGATAAACCAAGCGAGTTTAGAAATCGGGAATTAAGTTGATGGAAAGGCTTAAGCCTTAATCGGCGTTTTTCAATCGCTTTCCGCTTCTATTCAGCGCCTTAATGAGCCAGGTGGTGGCTTTTAGGATTAGGAAGCCGATCAGGAAGAAGATGACTCCGAAGAGTATCGATACCGGCAAAGATGCGATGGGATCAAGAGTATATGAGGCGATCTGAAAGCTGATGAAGGGCATATCATACCCGGCTAAATGCCCGATGAATTTGGCGAGGCCGGCCACGGGGGAGATGACCCCGCTCAGCATGAAGGAAATTGATATGACGATCATCACGGGAAATAGAATCGCCCAGCCGATCCCGCTTAATCCGTAAAAGGCAAAGCACAGCCCGAATCTTTTTAAACCAAAGGTTTTGCAATTCAAAATCGCCTCACCCAGGTATCCTTTTGCGAGTTGCTTCGGATCCCCGAGTCTTTCGATGGTCTCCCCGGGGGAAATCCCGTTGGACGAGAGTTCCATCATCTCGCTTTTGATCTCCATGATGATGTCGTTTCTTTCCGAGACGGATAAGGGCTTGAGGTATTTCTCAAGCTTGGCCAAATAGGCGTTCAGTGATTCGTCCATTTCCTTATTCTCCTTTGATGTTTCCTAAATCATTAAGCAGGTTATCCCATTCCTTGGACATATAGGCGATGGCCTCTTTTCCCTTTTGGGTGATCGCGTAATATTTCCTCGGGGGCAGACCCTCGTTCCCCTCGCGCCAGAAAGAATCGATGTAGCCTTCCTTCAGCAATCTACGGAGTAGGGGATATACCGTGTTTTCTTTGGCGAATAGGCTGGGATATTTTTCTAAGGTCGCTATGATTTGATAGCCGTAGGAATCCCCCTTGCTTATCAAAAGCAATATGGCATATTCAAGGGTGCCGCGTTTGATCTGGGTCTTCCAATCTTCGAGTTCCATATTGTGCTTTCCGAGGTATATCGTAACACACAGTATATACCTTTCAAGTCGCCCTTTTAACAATTGGCCGTTTTGATGACATTTGACGCTTTTTCTCCTGCATCCATAGACGCTTTGCTATGATTAACGGGAAATGAGTGGGGCAAGTAACACCATTAAAGCCAAGGCGTTGGACCTCCTCCTTTTCCTGTTCTTATATCTGGTCGCCTATGGGGTTGGCTATGCTGGCTCCTTTTATATTGAGAATATATTGCTTCGTCTCTTTGTTTTTGATGTGGTGGCGACCGTGGCTATCTACTTGCTTTCCCTCCCAGTCCACAACTCGAGTCTATACGACGCCTATTGGAGCCTGACGCCTTTCGTCATGGCGACGTATCTGCTATTCGTCATCCCCGATTTAAACGTCTACCACTATATCGCCTATGGGGTTTTCTCCCTTTGGAGCTGGCGTCTTACCGTCAACTGGATCATCACCTTTGGGGGACGTCATTGGATCGATTGGCGTTATCGGATGTTTGAGGAGAATAACGGCCCATTCATGTGGCAGATCATCAATTTCTTCGGGATCATGATGGTTCCTACTTTGATGGTTTTCTCAGGGTTCATTCCCTTGGTGTTCGCCTTCCAATATAGCGATTTAAATGCCTTCTCACTCATTGGCTGCTGCCTCATCCTTTTGGGCGTCGCCTTGGAATTCTTCGCCGACCACCAGATGCACGATTTCCTCAAAAAAGGCGAAAAGGGCGCGGTGATGAGCGGTGGTTTATGGAAATATTCCCGCCATCCAAACTACCTGGGCGAGATCCTTATTTGGGTGGGCGCATACTTCATCCTTTTCCCCTCCGACCTCGGCCATTGGTATTTATTCGGCGGGATCATCGTCATGCTGTTCCTCTTCAACGTCATCTCCATCCCGATGGCGGAAAAACACCAACTGGGCAAGCGCCCCGCCTACCGGGAATATATCGAAACCACCCACCGCCTGCTTTTGCTTCCCAGAAAGAAGAAGTGATTCCCCCAAAATATTTATCGAAAATAGTTCCTATTCGTTTATAAAGTTGCGATTAGGACTATAATATTTTGGTATTTGAAAGGGGAATCCATCCCATGAAGAAAAAGTTGCTGGTATTGCTGATCCCGTTTGTATTTGCCTCATGCTCCACGGGAGGGGGAACATCGAGTTCCGGGGGCTCCGATTCAGCCTCATCCCCAACCCCTCTTCCTCAAGCGAGGCTCAATCTTCCGCGGAACCGATTTCTTCCTCGGAGGCAATCTCCTCCTCTTCCTCGGAATTGGTCTCCTCCTCGGAATATTCCTCATCCAGCCAGGCCAGAGGGAACGTCGTTTTCAAAAACGCCCCGGTATATACGGCCGTCTATGACTCGGCTGAGGATGATTACCTCCCCAGCCTAAAAGGCCGCTTATCCTATCTCACCGATTCCAACTACGGGGACATCAGGGCCTTCGTCTCCATCAATAGCTTCCTCGATTTGATGGTCACCCAGGAGTATGAGCTGACTTTATCCTCCGCCGGATTGACCTATGAGTTTTCCGGGAGCATCGGGACTTTCTCCATCTCCACGGACGGTGATTGCTCCTTCACCAACCTCTCGGCCCTAGGCGGCCCCGGATTGGTGTATCCCCTCGATATCGGTGACTCCTCCAAAGGCGGGAACCAACATACCGCCATCTATGATGTGAGCATCAGCCACCCCGATTTGGTTACCTACTCCCTCGGCGATTATTCTCTGCCTTACTACCTGTACGAGGACGACGCCTACCTCCCCACCAGCGTGGTCAGCGCCTTCTTCCTCTATGGCCTTTGGTCCTCCATCACCTGGAACGGAACCAACTTCTACTATACTGATGACTGCACCAAGCTAAGGGGCGGAGATTGGGATGGAAGGAGTGCCTTTGGCAAGAGCTATTACGAGACCTCGACCATGATTGATTCGACCACCAAATCGCAGACGGTGGCCGAATTGGATGCCAACTCATTCCTATTCACCCTCGATATGTCGTATGGCTTCATCGAGGAGGAGAGGTTCGCCGATGGCTATGGCTCCTTCCTCCAAACGGAATATCCATCGGTTTATGAAGGTTTATACAGCACCGACGTGGAGACGGTTTTAACCTCCTATGACTATGTGGTCAACACCCTGATGGGCGATGGCCATAGCGCCCTATATGCCGGCAACACCGGCATCGGATCCTTCTATAACGAGGGCGAGCATAGCGTCAATACCTCCAAGACCCCGCCGACTGCGAGGATGCTCAAACTAAACGCCGACTACAGCCGCATAAACGAGGCCAGGAGGGTGGCGTTAAACCTCGGCTCCACCTACTCCCTCGGAGACCATTATCTGGAGATTTCCGGGGACACGGCCATCATCCGCTTTGACTCCTTCGTGGCTGGGCTATACGATGCCAATCTAGGCGATGAATTCTATGAATCCCACGTCAGCGACGACGTCTTCTCCCTCTTTTACACCTGCTATCGAAAGATAGAGGAAACCGGCGGGGTCAAAAACGTCATCGTCGACGTGACCTGCAACCCGGGCGGCGATTCCGTGGCTCTGGTGGCTGGCTTGGGCTTTATGGTCGATAACCCAGCCATCAACGTCTATGAGAACGCCTCCAAGACCTCCTTCTCCGCCACATATCGGACCGACTGCAACGCGGATGGCGTCATAACCGAGGGCGAATCCCCGGCCAACGACTATAACCAATACGTCCTGACCTCGGCCTTCTCCTTCTCCTGCGCCAACGCCTTCCCCCATTACGCTAAGGCCAACGGCCTCAAGACGATCGGCGCCACCAGCGGTGGCGGTGGATACGCTGTCTACCCCATTATGTTGGGCGATGGCTACCCGATCCGCATCTCCGGCCCAATCTCCTTAGGCAGGGGCTCCCTCGATGAACCGAGCATCGATACCGGCGTCACCCCCGACATCGAGATTCCGGAATCCGATTACTACGACATCGACAAACTCCGCGCGGCCATCACGGCCTGAGAAAAAGATTGCCCCGTATCCATTGGGATGCGGGGTGTTTTTTTATTAAAAAAGGCCATGGTTTTGCCCATGACCTAATTTTGGTGCTTTCGGATTAAGCCGTTAAAGAGGAGGAGGTGTCCTCGGGCTGGCTCTCCTTGACGATGTCGGCGAACTTCTTGTGCTCGACGCTGCCACCGATCTTCCCGACCATCTTGATGGATCCGGAGACGCTATAGGAGGCGGTGCTGGTGGTGTAGCTGCTGGCTTCGTAATAGGTCAATAACCCATGCTCATCATATTGGACGACGAACTCATATGAGATGGCGATATCGGGGACGCCGCTCGGCGAGAGCGCCGATTCGTCGCTGACCTTTCCCTTGATGCTTAGGATGCCGTCGGAATTCAGATAATATTCGGTGGATGAATCCTCCAGGGCGGTCTCAACGAGGTCGAAGCCTTCAAATGAAGCCCCGGCCGCGTAGAAGAAGCTGGCCTCGGCTACGGCGATCTCCGCCTCGCTGGAGAGGGCGAGAGAGTAGGCTTGGGGATAGGCGTTTACGCTGGTCTCCCCGTCGATCGTCATGGCGCTATAGGTGTAGTCGCTGACGGTATATGTCCCGTTATCGCCTTTATCCAACTGGAGCCCTTCGGCGGCGGTGGCGCTGAATCCGGAGCTCAGGCTTTCACCGTCATATGTGAGGGCCATGTTTATGTCCATGGTGCTCTTGGCATAATAGCCGAAGTAGTAGTCACTTGAATCGGAGAAGTCGAAGCAGGATTCGCCTTCCAGCTTCATGCCGATGCTCACGCTGGTGCTATCGGCGGTGCCGGTGATTTGGATGTCGGCGCTTTGGGTGGCGTGGTAGGTGGCGACGTCATAATCGAAGCTCTCCGCCCTGGCGACGGCCTCTTCCTTGGTGATCTGGTCACCTAATGTGGCCATTTCGCTGCCCCCGCAGGAAGCCAAAAGGACGCCGGAGGCGAATACGAGCAAAAGGCCAATTGTGTGTTTGGGTTTCATTGTTAACCCCCCCCTTTCGTGGTCTTAATACCTAATTATAAGACTCATGTAGTGCAGTAGTCAACGATTTGTAGACACTATCTGATGCTTCTTGGGGGCATGCATC
>JAUNOH010000021.1 GCA_030537155.1 Bacillota bacterium | reverse complement strand
TGGCGGAGGAAAAGGGATTCGAACCCTTGCTCCCGGTTAAGAGACTATGAGCTTTCCAAGCCCACCCCTTCGACCACTTGGGTATTCCTCCGGGTGCCTTTGCAGGCTAGAAGATTATAGGGCGATGGGGTGGGTTTGGCAATTGTCAAATAAGGCTCAATTTATCCCGTGCTTATGGGATAATAGCCGCATGATTGAGGCGCGTATCGAAAAAGGCAATTCCGGCCAGAAGGCGGAGAAGTTCGTCCGGCGTTATTTAAACGAGGCGCCTTTGGGTTTCATCTACAAGACGTTTAGGAAAAAAGACGTCAAGGTCAACGGCCATTGGGTCGATAAGGAATACATCCTCAAAGAGGGCGACGTCATCAGGATCTACGTGAGCGACGCCCAGCTGGCCGACTTCAAAAAGCCCCGCAAGGCCGAGAAGAGGAACCTGCCATACCCCATCGTCTATGAGGACGATCAGGTTTTGATCGTCGATAAGCCGAAGGGACTATTGGTCTATGGCGATGACAAGGGGAGCCGCGAGACTTTGGGGAACGCCGTTTTGGATTACCTCTACCTGAAGGGCGAATATGACCCCGAGGGCAACTCGTTCACCCCCTCTCCGGCCCACCGCCTCGATAGGAATACCTCCGGCTTGGTGGTGTATGGGAAGAGCGTGGCTAGCCTCCATGCCTTAGTCGAGCTATTCCGCCTCCGCGAGAACATCCATAAGCGTTATACCGCCCTGGTGGTCGGAAAAATCGAGAAAGCGGGGGAGGTAAATATCCCCTTAAAGAAAAACGCGACCGACGGCCGCGTGTATTTATCCAGCCTGTCCGAAGGCGGAAAAACCGCCAAAACGATTTATGAGCCGATCGCCTATTATCCCGGCTATACCCTCGTAAAAGTTGATTTGATAACTGGTAGGACCCACCAGATCAGGGTCCACATGGCCGCGATCGGGCACCCGATCGTCGGGGATAACAAATATGGGGACTTCCAGGATGATCGGAAGTGGAAGGCCAAGGGTTTGGAGAGCCAGTTCCTGCATGCGAGCGACCTCTTCTTCGGAAAGCTATCCGCCCCATTAGAAAAACTAAGCGGCCGGAACCTGCATTCGCCTTTGCCGAAGGATCTATCGGATCTATTGGACGATCTGCTCAGGAATTGAGCGCGTATATATCGAAACGGCCGTTGTTCTCGGAGGCCTTTCGGTTTTGGTATAGGGAGTAGTTGCTCTCGATGACCGCGTCGATGGAGTCGAGGGTGTAATCCTCGCCATAGACGACGTCGAGGAGGATGTATTTCGGTTTCTCCTCAAGGAGGTAGGCGACGAATCTCTCGCCGATTTCGGGGTTATCCTGGGCCCACCAGGTCTGGAAGGCGTAGTAGGGGGTCGAGACCGTAATCTCATTTAAATCGGATAAGGGGTTGATGTAGCTTCCGGCGTAGATGGATGCGTTGACGTCGATTCCGACGATATTGCCCTCGCTTTTCCTATCCTCCTCCGGGATGGTCAATAGATCCTCACGTATCTTAAGATACGTCTGATAGCTGACACCTTGGTAGTCGCTGACGTAGTAGCAGGTGGGGATGGCGATGGCAAAGCCTAGGGAAATAAGAGCCAAGAAAGCCGCCAAGGAAGACATCCTCAAATGGGCTGAGGTCGCTTTTATTTTGTTCCAAAGGCCCTCTTTTTTCTCCTTGGCCTGGGGGATGAGGCTCACCCAATAGCAGAGGAGCAATAAATAGAAGGAAAGCCCCGACCAATAGTAGATGAAGTAACGGCAGATCACGAAATAGATCAAGCAGGAGACGCTTAACATCACGAAGAAGAACTCATGGACGGCGTAGTTTTCGGTCTTCCTATTTCTCCAGTAGATGAATAGCCCAACCGCCCAGATGATCGGAAGGGCGATCCTCTGGCTGAGGATGAAGGTAGCCATATCCTTTTGGTTACCGACGTAGGCGAAATTCTGGGTCAGGGCCTTGACCATCGGCTCGAGGTAGCCACCGCAATAGGCGACTAAAGCGATTATCCCTATAACCAACAAGCAGCTCCCGATGGAGGGTAGGGCCCAAAGGAGCAATTTCTTATAAAGCCTGTTCCTGATGGCATAGCAGGCCAAGGCGATGGCGATGGCCCCGCCCCATAGGGCGTCGGAGGGGCGGATGTTGATCGCAGAGCCAACCTCCAGCCCGGCGAAGAGGGAGGATAGATAGAAGTTATAACCGCCTTTTTCGTTTAGCCCACGGAGGAAGAAATAAAAGCCGGCCGTGGTCAGGGGGAGCAGCCATTCGCCTTCCTGATTGCCGCCTAAAACCACCGGCATGAAGGCGCAATAGGCGGCCATGGCCAGTAGGCGCGGGGCCCATTTATCGGCGAATAGCTCCTGGAGGCAGCGGAGGGTCAAAAATAATGAGGCGGCGGTGAAGAGGATCTCCAACGCCAACACCCCATAACGTCCCCCAATCAGTAAGCCTAAGGCGTCGATGTAGATGTGGAGCATCCCCTTGTGGTCGTAGAAGTCGATATAGGGGGTTTTGCCCATCAGAAGCAGATAGGCCTCATAGTTGAAGACGTTGGAGTCGATGGAACTGAAGTCGTAGTTGTTGCCGGGATAAAGAAAGGAACACCCGGTCGAGAAGAAGATGCAGCAGAAAATAGAAACCAAAAGGGCCAGCGTGAGGTCACTCACTAACGAGGGGGATTGCCTCCTGGCGAAAAATTCCCTTAGCTTTCCCATAGGGGATTAGGATAGCCAAAAACTCCGTCCAGTTAAAGCGCCCGAGTATGGAACTACGTTACAAAACGGCGCCAACTGACTCCGCGCCCGATGGTAAAGCGCTAACAGCGGAGTTAAAATAGAGCAAATTGAGGTTTAACCATGGACATCGAAAAGAATTTCCAACGCTGGCTGAATAGCCCTGTCGTTTCCGAGTCGACAAAAGAGGCCCTGAGGGCCATGAGCGAGCAGGAGAAGGGCGACGCCTTCTTCAAGGATGCCGAATTCGGCACCGGCGGCATGAGGGCCGTCCTCGGCCCCGGCACCAACAGGATGAATGAGTTCACCGTCGGCAGGGTGGCCATCTCCCTGGGCGAATACGTCCTCGAGAAATACCCGGACGCCAAAGAGAGGGGCATCGTCATCTCGCACGATAACCGCCACATGAGCCGCGAATTCACCCTCCTCTCAGCCCAGATCTTCAACCAGATGGGCATCAAGGCCTACATCTTCGATTCCCTCCGCCCGACCCCGGAATTATCGTATGCGGTCCGTTACGTCCACGCCGTCGGCGGCGTCATGGTCACCGCCTCGCATAACCCGCCGCAATATAACGGCTATAAGGTTTATGACGACACCGGCTGCCAGCTTGTCCCCGATAAGATCCAGAGGATGCTCGATATCCTCGCCTCCCACACCGACGAGCTGAACACCCCGATCCCCTACGCCGATAAGCCCAACGTCACCATCACCTTCGACAAGAAGATCGACGACGACTATTGCCGCGAGGTCGAGGGCACCCAGATCAACCCCGATCTCGATAAGCGGGGCTTCAAGATCGTCTACACCCCCCAGCACGGCGCCTCCTATGAGTCGGCCATGCAGGTTTTCAAGGACTGCGGCTATGAGATTTATCCCGTCGAGGCCCAATGCGTCCACGATCCCGACTTCGGGGCCACCAAATCCCCGAACCCGGAAAACCCCGAGGCCTTCGAGGGCGCCATCGAATTAGGAAAGAAGATCGGGGCCCAGTTATTGGTCACCACCGATCCGGATGGCGACCGCTGCGGCTTGGGCTTCCTCGGCCGCGATGGCGAATATCACCTATTGACCGGCAACCAGTCAGCTGGCTTACTACTCGATTACATTCTCTCCGAAAGGAAGAAGAAGGGCGTCCTCCCCAAGGACGGCGTCATCTATGACACCATCGTCTCCTCCTCCCTTTGCCGCGATATCGCCACCTCCTATGGCGTGGCCACCGAAAGCTTCCTGACCGGCTTTAAGTTCATCGGCGACCGTATCGGCTACTACGAGCAGATCGGCCATGGGCCGAAGTTCCAATTCGGGTATGAGGAGAGCTATGGCTGCCTCGTCGGGGACTTCGTCCGCGACAAAGACGGCGTTCAGGCCATCCTCCTATATTCCGAGATGGCCCTCTACCATTACCTCCATGGCGAGAATCTGGCCGAGGCCTATGAGAAGCTCCAGGCCAAATATGGCTATCACAACGCCTTCTCCAAATCGCTCGGCTTTGCCGGGCCCGAGGGCGCGGCCATCATGAAGAAGATGATGGAAGAGGCCTCCGCCAAACCGCTAAGCGAAATCGCCGGCATCAAGGTGCTCCAGGTCGAGGATTATGAGAAACAGACGATCACCCGCGATGGCAAGGCGGTCGAGAAGATAAACCTCCCCAAATCGGCGGTCGTCAAATACGTCCTCGTCGACAAATCCACCGTCACCCTCCGTCCCTCCGGCACCGAGCCGAAGGTCAAATTCTACGTCGAGGCCGTCTCCGATAAGCCCGACGGACTGAAGGAGAAGGGCGATCTCCTCTATAAGGACATCACCACCCAGATGCACGTCGCCTAAGGCGAAAAAATAGCCGGGATCATAAGGTCCCGGCTTTTACTTTGTCTTAATTGAGGACGGTGAATAGCTTCGCCATATAACGGACGGTGTCTTTTTCCTCGAGCTTTGGCCCTTCGAGGAAGGCGAAGTAGATCAGATTTGAAATAGCGCCCGAATAATAGAGGGCCACCACCTTCTCGGGGAGGTCATTGCCCACCAGTTCCCGGTAGTTTTCGAATATATAGGAGACGACGTTTTGGACGAAGTTATTGATGTTCCAGAACATCGTCTTGGAGTGGTCGTTCTGAATCATCTTCTGAAAGCGTTCGGGCTGGATGTAGAAGAAGTGGACGACGATTTCGAGGCAGCGGATGAACCGTTGCTGCTTATCTCCCTTCTGGCGGAGGATGGGCTCGGCCTGCGCGAAGATCGACTCCGCATAACGTTCGAAGATGAACATCACCAGTTCATTCTTATCCAGGAAGTTGTTATAGAAGGTGTTCTTGCTGACCATGGCCCGTTCGGTTATCTCCTGAATCGAGATATCGTCGAGGTTTTTCTCCTGGAGCAATTCCTCCAGGGCGTTGGCCAGATCCCGCTTGCTGCGGAGGATCCTGCTATCGATCTTTTTCGTGTTGCCTTTTTGCATTTTTGGGCCCCTTTCGTTGGTTTTTGGGTAGTTTTGCCCCCGGAGATCATTATTCCAAAACTCCAGTGCAACTTTTTATGGACGGCCTTTATTATAACTCCCGTCCTTAATTGGTCAAATGTGCAAAAACAATACGAAAGGATAAAAGAATGGAAGAGATTAAAATCGAGCATCTAACTAAGGATTTCGGCCATGGCCGCGGGATTTTTGATATTAACCTCTCAATCGAGAAAGGCGAATGCTTCGGCTATCTTGGGCCCAACGGGGCCGGAAAGAGCACGACCATCCGCCAGCTGATGGGCTTCACCAAGGCCGATCGCGGACGTTGCCTGATCAATGGCTTCGATACCGCCACCGAACGGGAGAAGGCCATGGAGAGGATCTCCTATATCCCCGGGGAGATCGCCTTGCCCAACGAGCTTACGGGTGAGGAGGTGCTCTCCATACAGAAGGAATTGAAAAACGTCGTCAACGACACCTTCCTCGATTACCTGATCGACCAGTTCGAGCTGGACACCTCCTTAAAGTGCAAGCAGATGTCCCTTGGAATGCGGAGGAAGCTGGTGGTGGTCTCGGCCTTCATGAATGACCCGGACACCATCATCATGGACGAACCCTCCTCCGGACTTGACCCCCAGATGCAGGATCGCTTCATCTCCCTAATCAAGGCCGAAAAGGCCCGGGGCAAAACGATCCTCCTCTCCAGCCACATCTTCCGCGAGGTCGACGTCAGCTGCGATCGGATAGCCATCATCAAGGATGGGAAGATCGTCTCCTTCTTCCAGGCCGACGAATTGAAGCACAAATCGTTGAAGACCTACTTGGTGAGTTTGCCGGACGCCGAGAGCTATAAGAGGCTATGCAAAGCCAAGTCCAAGCCCTTCAAGATCGTGGACGAGGATAAGAAGGGGAGCACCCTGACCATCGCCTCCGACGATAAAAACGTCAACGCCCTCATCAAATGCCTCGCCAAGGAGGGAATATCCGACTTCAAGGAGAGGAAGCAGACCCTCGAGGATTACTTCATGAGCTTCTATAAGGAAGAGAAGAGCTTCGCGGGCATCTAAAGGAGAAAGACATATGGAAGATAAATACGCCATCTACTTCGATAACGTCAGCAAAGACTATGGCGATTCCCGCGGGAACTTTGACATAAACCTCGGGGTAAAGGAGGGGAAAACCCTCGGACTGGTCGGGGAAAACGGAGCCGGGAAGACGACGCTTCTACGCCAGGCGATGGGCTTTGTCAAATCGGACCATGGGAAGATACACATCTACGACTTAGACGCCTATAAGCAGGCCCACCTCTGCAAAGCCTACGTCGGCTACGTCCCGGGGGAGATCAACTTCCCCGACGTCAAAACCGGGAACGAGTTCCTCCGCCAATACGCCAGCGAGCTCCGTCTGGGGCCGGATAGCTTCCAAAGGGCCGACGAGGTCATAAGGAGGATGCAGTTGGACGTCACCGCCTACCCCCGGAGGATGTCGAAGGGCATGAAGCAGAAGACCGCGATCGTCGCCGCCCTGATGAGGAAGGCCCCCATCCTCCTACTGGATGAGCCGACAACCGGACTTGACCCCCTGATGAGGGATGAGTTCCTCCGCCTGCTGGAGGAGGAGAAATCTCGCGGGGCCACCATCATCATGTCCTCCAACACCATCGAGGAGCTGGAGAAGGTGGCCGACGAGGTCGCCTTCATCTCCAAAGGGAGGATCATCGACGTCGCCGACGTAAACAAAATCAGGAATAGACCCATCCGCGAATACAAGGTCGAGTTCAATAGCTATAACGACTACGCGGCCATAAGGAGCCTATATCATGGGAAGGTCATCCGCGATCAGAAGCAGTTTTGCCAGCTCAGCCTATCAATCGATAAGTCCGAGTGCGCGAAACTATTCGCCGACCTCGAGGGGAAGGATGTCAAATTCATCTCCCAGATACCCTATAACCTACAGTCTTACTTCGATCAGAGAAGAAACGAATTAGGAGATTAAAAGTATGGAAAACACCCAAAGCAGAAACTTCGATCCCGAGATGATGGCGTTGCCAAAAAACCTCGATGAGATCGCCACCACCCAAAAGAAGAGGCAGCATCTTTTCTCCAAGGCCCTCTTCAGGGAATCGTTCAAGAGCAACCGGAAGTCGCTCTTCGTCGTCTCCGGGGCCAACGCCCTGTTGATGATGTTGGTTATCATCATCCTCTCGACCCTCAGCATCAACGCCACCTCCAACGCCATGAAGAACCTCTTCTCCTCGGCCGATTCGGAGACCACCCTCCGCCAGGGGGCCGCCACCTATTACACCACCCTCTATGGGGCGGCCAAAAGCTATGAGGAGGCCAATAGCGAGCTCTCCTCCCTCGAGGATAGTTTGGGGGATTCATATGCCCTATTAAGCGATACCGACACCCAATCCTCCATCGACTCGATTGTATTGGTGTATCAGGCCACCTACGCCCTCACCAGCGGCGACGCCCAGACAAAGCATAACGCCGGCAAGGAAGTGGCGGTGGCGGCCGGCAACGCGGCCATCGATGCCGACTCGACCCTCACCAGCCAGGAGAAGATCATCAGTAAACTGTTGATCGCCAACTACCTCGACTACCGTTACGAGTCGGGGTTGACAGATTATGCCAGCATCATGGAGGCCATCATCCCCGACACCATGGGGGAGGCCTTAGTCCAAAGCATGGGCCTATCCTCCGATAGGGAAACCCAGATCAGCGATGCCTTCTCCTCCTTCTTCACCCTCATCGACTCCGGGAGCGAATTGGCTGAGGCCAAGGCCTCTGCCTCCTTCCCCCTGGCCGTCGCCCTCTCCGATCAGGATGAGGCGACCTTGTCGCTGCTAAACGAAATCCAGGAGAGCTATCTAGCCGACCCGGAAAGCTATATAAATGACGCCACTTATCGAGCCAACTCCATTTCCGACGCCGTATTGGAGCAGACTTTCCTCTCCCTGAAGGAGACGGCCTATTATTCCTACCTACCCAGCTTCGAAGTCAAATACGAGACCAGTGAGCTCGGCTGGCCCATCGAATACGTCGGGACCGGTGAATACGATGAGTATGGGGATGAGATACTCAAGATGATTGAGATCAAATCCTATCAGCCCGAGCGCTTCATCGAGGTCGATGGGGGCCTTGGGACCCCGGCCAACCTCCTCCAGAAGATGAGGAAGGAGGCCATCACCGGCGAGGCCTACACCGACGAGGAGATAGAAAGCGCCAAAGAAGAGGCCAGTGAGGAGCTGGAAGCGGTGGAGGAGACCGTCACCTCCTTCATGGGCGTCTACCTCACCAGGGGCTCGGACGGGACAAACGCCTATTACGATGGCAGCCAGACCGACGAGCAGGCCATCATCGATTTATCGATCTCCTTGGTTTACGAGGCCGCTGCCCAGCAATTGATCGACGAATACAACGAAGAAAACGATACCCACATCACCAGCATCGAGCAGATCACCTCCGAGGATGGCACCGCCAGCGGCATCCAGAGCATGAATGCCGTCTATAGCTACGCCTCCGGGGCCATCGCCTCCTACCGGACGATATATTCCGCCAAGCTATCCTCTGGCTATAGCCAGGATGAGGCCAGGCTCATCGCCATGGTCAACGCCACCTCCTCGGTTATGTCGCAGCTTCCCACCGACGTCAACGACTCCCTCTCCGAGATGGGGGAGAGCAACACCTACGGAATCGTCGTCGGCATGATTGGCTTCGCCATCGCCGGCGTCCTCATCCCCATGGCCTACATGGTCATGCTCTCCAACTCCCTAGTCGCCCAGAAGGTGGAAAATGGCTCCCTCGCCTTCACCTTCTCCAACCCGACGAAAAGGAGCACCTACATCTTCACCCAGGGCCTATACATGATCTTCTCGGCCACCGTGATGGCCATCATTCTCTTCGGGCTGACGCTGGCCACCCGCTGCATCTGCGTCGCCCTCGGAAACACCGACTTCCTCACCTCACTGCCGATTGAGGATATGGCGATGTATGCCTTCGGAAACTACATGCTGAGCTTAGCCCTCTCCGGCATCTGCTTCCTCTCCTCCTCGATCTTCAACAAGTCGAGCGAGGCCATCGGCCTGGGAGGTGGCATCTCCATCTTCTTCTTCATCTGCGCCATCCTCGGCATCTTCGGGAGCGAGGCCATCCCCGGCACCGCCAGGATCGAGGCCATGGATATCTTCAACTACGCCACCATCTTCTCCCTCTTCGACGCACACGCGGTCATCGTGGACGACGTGATCTATTGGTACAAGCTGATAGGATTAGCCGCAATATCGTTAGTCTGCTACCTGATCTCGGTGAAAGTGTTCGAAAAGAAGGATTTGCCGCTCTAGGCAAAAAGAAAACCTCCGATAACAACGGAGGTTTTTTATTCACCCAACAGTTTTAACAGCTCGATGGCCGCCCCGTTATGGTGGCAGTCAAATTCGGTCTGGGGGAAGTTTGCCTTCAATAGATCCGACTTGCAGCCTTTCATGCAATAGGCGGTCCCGGCCAGCTTCATGGCCTCGTAGTCGTTATCGGAATCCCCGAGGGCGATGACATCCTCTTTCTTAAAGCCCAGGTATCTCATGATGTAGGCGAGCCCCTTGGCCTTATCGGAGTCGAGCTTATATAACTCGCTATAGGGGGAGCCGCTCCAATGACGCCAGCCGATGCCGGGGGCCTTCTCGGCCTCCGATTTTAAGAAGTCGCTATATTCGTCATCCGCCCCCATGACGCAGGAGTAGAGGCTATCTCGCAACGTCTCATCCAGCGGTCCATCGATGAGGTCGGTGTCCTTGGAGGGGAAAAAATTCTCGAGGTAATCGGAGCCCTTATACCGGTAATAATGGGTGTCGCTTTCCCCGATGAAGGCGTTCACCTTCTCCTTGACGGCGGAGAAATAGCTTTTGACGAATTCCTTATCGAAGGTCGAGGAATAGGCGGGGAAGGCCGGGTCCCCGGGATTGGAGATCATGGCCCCGTTATAGGAGATCATCGGGGTGGAGAGTTCCAATTTCTGATAGTAGGGGAGCATCGTCCGATAGGCTCTGCCGGAGGTTAGGATGATCTGATGCCCGGCTTTGGCCAATTGCTTTATTATCAATTCGCTTTCCGGCAGCAAAAGACACGACACCGCGGTTAAGAGGGTGCCATCCAAATCAGTGACAATCAGCTTCCTATTCGGCATCTAAATCCAACAATCCAACGGCTTTCTGCACGCGTTTTAACGTTTTATTCGCCACTTCCTGGGCTTTCTTTTGCCCCTTCTTCAAAGCCTCGACGTAGGCCTTGCTCTCGAGTATTTCCCTAAAGCGATTCTGGAAGGGCTCGAGTTCCTCGCAGACGGCATCGGCCACTTCCCTTTTGAAGTCGCCATAGCGGTAGCCGGCAAAATGCCTTTCGGCTTCCTCGATGCTCACTTCCTTCATCGAGGCGTATATCTGGAGGAGGTTGGAGACGCCGGGCTTATTCTCGACGTCGTATTTGACCTCGCTTCCCGAGTCGGTGACGGCCCCCATGATCTTCTTGCGGATGCTGGGGATGGGGTCGGTGAGGAAGATGTCGCCCTTGGGGTCGGACTTCGACATCTTGACGGTGGGGTCGCTCAGCGATTTGATGCGGGCCCCGGTTTTCCCGACTTTGTATTTGGGCAGGGTCAACACCTCGCCGTAACGCTTGTTGAAGCGGTTGACCAAATCCCTGGTCAACTCGACGTGCTGGACTTGATCCTCACCGACCGGGACGGTCTCCGCATCGTATAGCACGATGTCGCAGGCCATCAAAACCGGGTAGGCGAATAAACCCAAGCCGATCGCCGATTGGTTCATGTGGGCGCTTTTTTCCTTGAACTGGGTCATGCGGGAGAGCTCACCCATGTAGAGGTAGTTCTGCATTATGGCGTTGAGTTCGGCGTGGGCCGAGACGCTGGATTGGAGGAAGATGGTGCATTTCTCCGGATCCAATCCCGAGGCCAAATAAAAGGAGACCAGCTCCCTGGTGTTTTGGCGCAATACCTCCGGGTCGATTGGCAGCGTCAACGCGTGGAGGTCGGCCACGAAGATATAGACCTCGGCCGAATCCTGAAAATCCTTGAAGTGCTTGAGGGCGCCGATGTAGTTGCCAAGCGTGAGCTTGCCGGTCGGCTTGATGCCCGAGAGAACCCTTTCCATAGAACATCCTCCTGTAAAGGCGTCTCTAATTATATCCACGTTTGGGAAAGCTTCAATTTATCCATCGCCCGTGAAGTTGCTATACTTATGTCCGTGATAAAGATTTACGTCTCCCCGAGCTGCTCTTCCTGCCGGAAGGTGAAGAAGTGGTTCGACGAACACAACATCCCCTATGAGGCGAAGAATATTTTCTCCCCTTCGCTTAACGCGGCCGACCTCAAGGAGATCATCGCCAAAAGCGAGAACGGGACCGACGACATCATCTCGCCCCGTTCGAAGATCGTTCAGGAACAAAATATCGACTTCGACTCGATGACGATATCCGAGCTCATCGAGTTCGTCAGGAAAAACCCATCCGTCTTAAAGCGCCCGATCATCGTCGACGACAGGCGGGTCCAAGTCGGCTATAACGAGGAGGAGATAAGGACCTTCATCCCGCGGGCTCGAGAATATGCCGCCAGGCTCTGCAACCCCGACAACTGCGAGCAGTGGGGCCAATGCGAATTCTCCAAACACAACTTCCCGACCATCCCGAATAAGAAAGAGTGCGATAGAAAGTAACAAAAAGTGCGTCGACGTGAAGTGTACCCCATAACTGTCAGTCGCTGAAAAAAGGGGCAGGCAGGGATCTC
>JAUNOH010000002.1 GCA_030537155.1 Bacillota bacterium | reverse complement strand
GATGCATGCCCCCAAGAAGCATCAGATAGTGTCTACAAATCGTTGACTACTGCACGACCAGTAAATGCGCGCTCAGTTAAAAGGCCGCACGAAGCCGGTTTTTTTCGATTTTGATGAATTGCTTTGTTTACTGCTTTTTAACTTTGTTAAGGCGGAAAGAAAACGCGGACAAAGTGATGTAGATAAGGCAGTTCAACAACAACCCCACCCCTTCAATCTGATAAACGGTAACGTCATAGACGGTATTGAGGTTCGTGACGAGGAAGAGGAAACCGAACAACGCCGCTAAGGAGGAGACGATCAAGGAAAGCAACGGCCTCTTGCGTCCCAATAAGCCAAACACTATGCCGATAACGGCTAAGAACGAGCACCCGATGAGCCAGCTCCAATTTATCCCGGTTCCCGAATTCGGATACGCCAGAGCCGGCACGTCTTTGATAAGGAAATATAACCCGGCTCCCAATAGCCAATAGGCGACAATCTTATAACCATAAGCGCCGACGGCTTCCTTCACCAATAAGCCGAATATCGAAATCCGGTGCAGGCAAATCCCAAAGGCAATGACGTTTGGGGCGATCATGAAAATGGTATAGAGGAAAAATAAGTCGGCCTCCAAAGTGACGCTGTTGAGATTGCCCAAATACCCGCAACAGGCTAAACCCAGAAGAAAATAGGAGACCCCAATATGGCATAGCACCGAGCTAGAGACCAACAAACTTCTCTGTTCTACTTTGGGTATGAATGAACAGACGTATAAGGTGCCTCCGATCAATCCGAATATCGAAAGGAATAGCAGCCCCGGAAAGAGGTTCTCCACGAAATTGAAGAAGACGAAAAGCAAAATCCCGAGGCCGAAGGAAATCATCGAGAAAATGCAAAGCAGCAAATAACCGACGCGCCCTTCGTCAGTATTCTTTTTGTTTTCTTTTTTCTCCGCCCGTTGACCGTTTAATATCTCGTCGACGCTGACGCCATATAGGTGGGCGAGTTTTAGCATCGCCTCATAGCTAGGTAATCTCTCACCTACCTCCCAGCTGGAGACTGTGCGGTTGGATACTCCGATTGCCTCCCCCGACTTGGGATTGGGTCAAATGCCTTTCCTCCCGGAGGCTCAATAAGAAGGCGGCGATCTTCTGGTTGTCCATGCCAAGATTATGAAAACAGCCCAAAACTTAGGGAAGAGGAACATTATCCACAGTCAGTGGAATCGATGATTTTCGCAACAAAAAACGCCCGTTTTGAGGACGGACGTTTTGACTTAATTAGTCAATCTCGACGATCTCGTATTCGCGGACGCCCAAGCCGTGGGCGGCAGCCACCTCAACCGTGTGGATGGCGTGTCTTGAATCCATCCTCTCGATGAGGGCGGCCTTGCCCGGATCGGCGGCGTTTTTCACCGCATCATAGCAGGCCTGATCGATGGCCACCGGGTCAAGGGAGGCGAAGATGCCTAGATCCCCCATTTCCGGCTCGTGCGGATTGGAGTTGCAGTCGCAGTCGACCGAGAGGCGGTTGGCGACGTTGATGTAGAGCATATTCTCCTTGCCGACGTGGCTGATGACGCCTTTGCAGGCATCGGCCATCGAAGCGAGGAAATCATCCTGCTTCGGAAGGTGGCTCCAAACGTAATCCTGGTCTAAGTTGTCGCCTCCTGCCGCGTGGATATATAGCTTGCCCTTGGTGGAGGCGATGCCGATCGAGATGTTTTTAAGCGCGCCACCGAAGCCGCCCATCAGATGGCCCTTGAAGTGGGAGAGGATGAGGATGGAATCATAATTATCCAGATGCTCACCGACCGTGTCGTGGGTGAGATGGACGCCGTTTTCGACGGGGATATCCTTCTCGCCGAATTCGTCCATGATGTCGACTTTGAAGCGGGGCGAGAAGCCATGGGCTTTGATGGTCTCCCAGTGCTTGTCCTTCTCTTGCCGGGAGCCGCCATAAGCCGTGCAGCATTCGAGGATGGTGCCGTCGATTTTATCGACCAGCTCGCCGATCAGCTCGGGTTTTAGATAGTTATGGCCGCCCATCTCGCCGGTCGAGATCTTGACGCCGATTTTGCCCTTGAGGGGACGCTGCTCTGTGAGGATCCCATATAGTTTGACGAGGGTCTCCGGGGTGATGTTTTTGCTGAAATATACTTTCGCTTTTTCCATGTCTTCTCTTCTCCTTTTCTTCCGATACGAAAAGATTATACAAAGATTCCGAACAGGTGTGCTTTATCGCTTGGTTGACGGGGTGGGGCCAATTGGTTTTTACCTGATTTTCTCTAGGTATTTGGCTAAGACCTCTTCCCCGCCCTCTTCGGCTATTCTGCCCTTATCGATGATTAGGCAGCGGTCCATCAAAGCCCGCATGCAGCGCCTGTCGTGGGTGATGCTGATTAAGGCGGTCCCGTTTTCCCTGACCAGCCTATTGGCCTCGTCGACCAATATCTTCAATGACTCAAAATCCTGACCCACCGTCGGCTCATCGAGGAAGAGAATCTTCGGCTTCTTAGCCAAGACGGATATGAAGGTGAGTTTCCTCTTCTGCCCCTCGGAGAGTGAAAGGGGGTGTTTATCCAACATCTCGCCTAAATTGAAAACCCCGATCAGGTGGGCGGCATATTCCTCGTCGACTTTGCCGAGGTATATCTCCTCGCGCACGCTTTTGCAAAAGAGCTGGTAGTCCGGGTTTTGGAATAGGTAGCCGACGTTGGAGAACCATTTACGGCTCTTTCCCATATATGGGGAATATATCTTCCCGGACTTCAATTTGGCTAAGCCCGACAACGAACGTAACAAACTCGTCTTGCCTGCTCCGTTATCGCCCAATATCAATAACCTCTCGCCTTTTTTGAGTTCGAGACTGACCTCGTCGACGATGCGCTTGCCCCCGGCCTCAAAAACGAGCTTTTCGGCCCGTAGGAGGCTTTCTTCCCCGACGCTTGAGGAATTAGGCGGGATCTCCCCTTCCAGGCCCGAGAAGACGTCTTTTTGCTCCACTATCTTCCCACCTTCGACTTTGAGGGCGACGTCGACGTATTTGGATAGCCTATCCAGGCGGTGCTCGACGAGGATGATGCAGGCCCCTTCCTCCTCGGCTTTCTTTTTCAGTCTCCCGAGCAATAACTCGGAGCTTTCCTTATCGAGGTTAGCCAAAGGCTCATCTAAAAGGAAAATCTTATTATCCAAGGCCAAGGCGCAGGCCCCCTCGAGCCTTTGCTTCTCGCCGCCGGATAGTGTCCTGGTTTTGGCTTTGGGGTCGAGTTTTAAGGAGGAGCAGGTCGCATAGACGGCCTCTTTCATCTTCTCGCGGGGAACACCCTGATTCTCCAAGGGGAAGGCAATCTCGTCTTCCACCTTGTCGAAGAGGATCTGCTCATCGGGGTTTTGGAAGAGGGAGGAGATGAATTGGCCGCGTTGGGCGATGCCGTCCTCATAGATGTCTTTCCCGTCATGGATAATCTGGCCACGTAGCTGCCCTTCCACGTAATGGGGGATACGGCCATTCAGTATCGAGAGGATGGTGGATTTGCCGCCTCCGGAAGCCCCATATATCAAATAGAACTTGCCATATTCGAAATCGTAGCTGGCGTTATCCAAGATGGTCTTCTCCCCCTCCCCATAACGGAAGGAGACATTAACTAAGCTGAAGGCGTTTTTCAGAATAGATTCACCCCCGGGCAGAAAATGAGCGAGCAGACGAAGCTGGCGGTTATCAAAACAAAGAACAACGCGTCTTTGACATAGAAGGGCACGCTGCGGAAACTGGTCACGTTTTTGTTTTCCTTGGAGAAGCCCTTGGTCTCGATAGAAAGGGAAAGGGCATCGGATAGATGGACTAACCTAACGGCGAAGGGGATGATCGTCGAACGGTAGAAACCCTTTAACGAGAAGGGCATAGCCCTGCTCCTCATGGCCTCCTTTATCCGTTTACGTTCACTGTTGAGCAAGGGAAAGAAACGGAGGGTTATCAATAGTCCAAGCGAGGCCATGCGCGGGAAGTGCATGGCGTTGAGGCTACGGATTAAATCCTCGGGATATAAATAGAGGGAAGGCACGATGGCCAAACATAATCCGCCGATCCTCCAAACCCCGGATAAGGCGTTGGCTAAATCGGGTTCCAATAGATAGGCCAAACCGAAATAGATACCGCCAAAGACGACGATGAATGGGATGATGAAAAGCAATTTCCTCCACATCCCGAAAAGCAAGAAAATCACCACCACGGCCGAAAGGAAAATCCAGCCGTCTTCCTTCGCAGTCAATAAAGCCCCCACGAATATCAAAATCGAGCAGAGCAATGACAAAAGGGGGTATATCTTGGATTCCCTATTTTCTCTTTTTGGATTTGCTTCCATCCAGCACTCCGGCCTTATCGAGTTCACGGCCCACCAGATTGCCTAAGACGGTGCCTAAGACATTGAGGGCGATGACCGCCAAAACCATCAGGAGGATGAACCACCACTGGTTGCCGAGATAGGAATCGGGCAGGGATTGGGAGATGAAGGCGTAATAGATGTATAGAGCCGGCATTTGAAGGGGGATAAACAATATCGAACCGAGCCAACGGACGACGTTGTTTTTCCAATGCCCGGGGATGATGAGGGCCACCAGTTCCAAGATGGCGCCCGAGATCAAAGACATGAAAAACATCACCGGGGCCATGAAGACCTGAATGATGGCCGAGCATAGGGCCATGAACAGCAAAGCCGGGGACTTCCTGACCTTATATAGCCCGAGGGCGAAGAAGAAGGAAGTCTGGAGGGAAACGACGATTTGGATGATCCCATATATCGGGGTGTGGGCCACCAAGGGCATCACGGCCGAGAATAGGAGAGCCGCCGCGGCGCATATGGCCAAAAAGACGATGTCCCGGACCTGAAAGTATTTCTCTTTCGTGCCCTTATCGACGCTTCGGGCGTCTTCCCAACCCTGCTCCTGCTGGGTTTCAACTTCGTTATTCTTCTCTTCGTTTTCCATAAAACGGCGTTAGTTTAGTTTAACTAACACCGAAAATAAAGGAGTTTCACCTAAGTGGGCGACAATTGTTTGCTATCATATTGCCTATGAAAGTATGGCTATTCGACATTAGGAACATCGAAGGCAAAGAGGATGAGATTTTGCCCCTGCTTTCGGAGCAGAGGCGGGAAAAGGCCCTCCGGCAAATCGATCCCCAAGAACGCCTTAGGAGCATCGCGGCCGGGTATTTGCTCCGCGGTTACTTTCACGATAGGGAAATCCATATCAATGAGTATGGGAAGCCATATCTCGACGGGGGGCCATGCTTCTCGATTTCCCATGCCGGCGATTACGTCGGAATCGTCTTCTCTGCCTATCCCGTTGGATTGGATATCGAAGGCGAAAGGAAAATCAGCCCAAGCGTCTTGGAAAAGTGTTTTAAAACCGTCTCCAATGATGATTCGGAAAATCGACGTCGGTGGTGTATAAAGGAGGCCATCGCCAAAGCCGAAGGAAAAGGCATGGTCGGAGACTTCAAGGCCATCCCGGAAGAAGAGGGATTAGTCAGATATCTCGGCAAAAACTATTCCGTCAAAACGACTACATTTAACGGATATACAATCGCGGTGGCCGTCAAAAGAAAAATGACGTTTGAGCTTGACCCATACGAAGTGCCTTATCGCTAAATCCTAAAGACCTATCGTGTCAATCGGGCAAATATAGGCCTCGTCGTTTAGCCGCATTAATCTCTCAGAGGAATCTATCACTAAACCAACGTTGACCTTCTTCCCGTATTTGTTTAGGAAGGAGAAGTTCTTTTTGCTGGAGACGCTGCCGACTCCCTTTTTTATTTCGATGGGATAGACGGAATCGAACTCCTCTATCACGAGATCGACCTCCTTTTGGTCTTTGTCCCGATAATAATAAATGCAGTCGGCGCTTTTATATCCGTTATAGAAAGATTTGATTATCTCACTCACCACATATGTCTCATAGAAGGCTCCGGCAAAAGCGCTTCTTTCCAAAATCTCGCTGGAGGGTATGCCGCATAAATAGGCACATAACCCGGTATCCATAAAATAGAGTTTGTTCGCCTTCGTTATCCGATCGGATAGGTTTTTGTAATACGGGGTTATCTGCTTGATGATCCCGCTGGTCTCCAATATCGATAGCCAAGACTTAACGGTCCTGGCGTCGATTCCGATGCTCCTGGCGATTTCGGAAAAATTTATCTGGCAGGCGCTCCTCAAGGCGACGTATTTCATGAAGTCCAGGAAGACGGTGATTTTATCGGCCTCAACCAACTTTCTGACGTCTTTCTCTAAGTAGGTGGATATGTAGGATGAGAAAAACATATCCCTGTCAGGCGACCTGTCGATGTATTCGGGCATCCCCCCTAGGAAGATGGAAGAGAATATCTCCCTCCTCGAACGAGTCTCCCCAAGGTTGGCCGCCTTTCTTTGTAAAACCTCAATTGAGGGCGAAAAGGGGGCGGATGAACCCCTCCTCACAATCTCGTTATAGGAAAGGGATGAGAGATTGAAGACGCACGTCCTTCCGGCCAACGACTCGGATATCGCCTCCTGAAGTTCGAATTGATTGCTGCCTGATAGGATATAGAGAAGTTTTACATCCTCCCCCTGTTCCAGCCATTCGAGCTTCTTTTTGTCGATGATTTCTTTAATGCCCTCCAATAATTCAGGGGCCTTTTGTATCTCATCTATCAATATGGGGGTCTCCAGGCTTCTGACGAAACCGGAGGGATCCTTTAAGGCGTAGTTTCGTAATTCCAAGTTATCCATGCTGATGGATGGAACATCATGGAAGAGGCGTTTGACGACGGTGGATTTCCCGACTTGTCTGGGCCCATAAATCGTTATGGAAGCGAATTGCTTCGCCGCCTCTTTCAATTTGTTCTCGATGTCTCTGGTGATATAAGGCATATTCTCTCCATTCGTCGGATATATTATAAACTAGTTTCGACTGTTTTGACATTCCATTGTCGAATTAGTCGGAGTGCCGATTACCACTGGGTTTTTAAGGAATCATTCCGTTTGTTTTGTGCTTTTGCCGCAATAAAAAGCCCCCCGTCCGTTTAATCGGGACAGGGGCTATTTCGCTTTTGGCTTTTTAGTTGCCTTTGTAGGCGTCCTTCATGATTTGAATCATGTCGGGGATCAGGGGTTCCCTCGGGTTGCAGGGGGTGCACTGATCCTCATAGGCCAGATAGGCTAGGCTCTCGAGCTTGTCGTTGAAGGCCTTCTCGTCGGGGATGACGGAGCAAAGGTTCATGTCGAGGCCGATCTCCTTGCCTAGTTCGAGGACGTGGGCGGCCAAGACGTCTTTGGCCTCGCTCTTGTCCTTGCACTCCCAATCCATCGTCTTGCAGATGCGGGCGTATTTCTCGTCGCAGCAATATTCCTCATACTTCGGCCAGACCGAGAGTTTGGTCGGCTGGGTGCCGTTGTATTTGATGACGTGCGGAAGCAAGATGGCGCAGGTCTGACCGTGGATGGTGTGGAATTCGGCGCCGATCTTGTGGGCTAAGGAGTGGGCGATGCCCAGGAAGGCGTTGGCGAAGGCCATGCCGGCGATGGTCGCGGCGTTATGCATCTTCTCGCGGGCCTTTAGGTCGTTCTTGCCGTTTTTGACCGCGCGGGGGAGATATTTGAAGACCAACTCGATGGCTTGTAAGGCCAAGCCGTCGGTGTAGTCGCTGGCCATGACCGAGGTATAGGCCTCGATGGCGTGCGTCAGCACGTCCATGCCCGGATAGGCGGTGGCCCTAGGCGGGAGGTTGGTAGTGAACTCCGGATCGACGATGGCGATCGAGGGGGTCAAGGAGTAGTCGGTCAACGGGTACTTCTTGTTGTTCTTCTTGTCCGAGACGACGGCGAAGGGGGTGACTTCGCTGCCGGTGCCGGAGGTGGTCGGGATGCAGATGAGCTTGCTCTTCCTGCCCAATTCGGGGTATTTAAAGGCCCTCTTCCTAATGTCCATGAACTTCTGTTTGAGGTCATCGAAGTTGACTTCGGGATGCTCATAGAAGATCCACATGCCCTTGGCGGCATCCATCGGGGAGCCGCCGCCCAAGGCGATGATGGTGTCGGGCTGGAACTGCCTCATCAATTCGACGCCTTTTTGGATGGTGGTGATATCCGGATCCGGTTCGACCTCGGCGAATAGCTGATAGGTGACCGGGTTACGGCGGGCGTCCAACTCATCGATGATCTTGTTTAGGAAGCCCAGCTCAACCATCGAGTGGTCGGTGACGATGAAGACGCGGCCGACATCTTTGGCGGAGCGGAGGTATTGGATGGAATTCCTCTCGAAATAAATCTTCTGGGGTACTTTGAACCACTGCATGGTGTTTCTCCTTTTGCCGACGCGCTTGATGTTGATTAGGTTGATGGCCGAGGTGTTCCCGGCGACGGAGTTGTGGCCATAGGAGCCGCAGCCCAGGGTAAGCGAGGGAATAAAGGAGTTATAGACGTTACCGATACCACCAAAGGTGGTCGGGGAGTTCCAGATGATGCGGATGGCCTTGACGAAGTGACCGAACTCATCAGCCATCTTCTGATCGTGGCAGTGGATGCCCGCCGAGTGGCCCAAGCCACCGAATTCGAGCATCTTCTCGCACATGTCGAAGCCTTCCTTGGCGTCTTTGACCTTGTAGATGGAGAGCACGGGAGACAGCTTCTCGCGGGAGAGCGGCTCGCTGGGGCCGACCTCGTCGCAAAGCACGGCAATGATCTGGGCGCCCTCAGGGATGGAGAAGCCGGAGTTTTTGGCGATGTCGGCGGCCGACATGCCGGCCACGGCCGAATTCAAACGGGCCTGGTCGACGTTCTCCTCGCCCTTAACGACGCCGAACATGAATTTCTCGAGCTTGCGGGCCTCGGCCGGGGTGGCGAAATAAACGCGGTATTCCTTGAAGGTCTTGATGATCTCGTCGTAGACATCCTGATGGATGAAGACGGCCGATTCGGAGGCGCAGATCATGCCGTTATCGAAGGCCTTGGAGAGGCAGATGTCGTTGACCGAGCGCCTGATTTCGGCGGAGGAGTCTAAATAGACCGGGACGTTACCGGCCCCGACGCCGAGCGCCGGTTTGCCGCAGGAATAGGCGGCCTCGACCATAGCATTACCGCCGGTGGCCAAGATGGTGGCGATGCCGGGGTGATGCATAAGGGCCGTGGTGGCGTCCATCGAGGGGTGCTCGATCCACTGGATGCAGTTTTTGGGGGCGCCGGCCGCTTCAGCGGCTTCCTTCATGACCACGGCGGCGGCTTTGGAGCACTGCTGGGCAAAGGGGTGGAAGCCGAAGATGATCGGGTTCCTGGTCTTGATGGCGATCAACGACTTGAAGATGACGGTCGAGGTCGGGTTGGTGACCGGGGTGACACCGGCGATGACGCCTAGGGGCTCGGCGATCTCGGTGATGCCGGTGACGGGATCCTCGGAGATGACGCCGACGGTCTTGGTGTGGCGCATGTTGTTGACGATGTATTCGCAGGCGAAGAGGTTCTTCGTGGCTTTATCCTCAAAGACGCCACGCTTGGTCTCTTCGATGGCTAACTTAGCCAACACGCCGTGCTGGTCCAAACCGGCGACCGACATTTTGGCGACGATGTAGTCGATTTTCTCCTGGTCGAAGTCGGCGAATTCTTCGAGGGCCTTTAAGCCGTTTTTGACGAGTTCATCCACTTCCGCCTCCGCTTCTTGTTTCTTGCGGAGCTTTTCTTCTTCACTCAATACTTTGGAAGGCATTTTCTTGTTCCTTTCACTCATTCGGTATTCTTTTACCGGACGAAACTATACGCGTTGCCGGTGCATAAATAAATGGTTTTGGTATTCTTTTACCGAATTACCTACAAAAAGCGCTTCCAAGGGCTTTACCGGTATATCGGTCAAAGGGTTTTTATCTTTGATAAAAGCCGCCTCCGCAAAAGAGACGGCTTTCATATCAGATGTATTTTTCGACGTCGACCTCGCGGGTATCGATCTTGGAAATCTGCTCCCTCAAGGATAAGACGTAGGCCGGGGAGACCGACAATTCGTCGACCCCGATTTTCAGGAAGAAGGGCAATAGCTCCTCGTCCCTGGCCAATTCGCCGCATATGCCGATGGGGATACCGGCCTTATGGGCGTTTTCGGTCGAGAGTTTGATCAGTCGGCAGATGGCCTTGTGATGGGGGTTGAAGCAACTGGATATCCTCGGATTGACCCTATCGATGGCCAGGGTGTACTGGCTGAGGTCGTTGGTGCCGATCGAGAAGAAGTCGACATCTTTGGCCAGGAGGTCGCTCATGATGGCGGCCGCCGGGGTCTCGACCATGATGCCGATTTTCATATCCTTGTTGAAGGGTATGCCTCGGACGGAGAGGTTCTCCTGGGCGAGCTTAGCCATCTCGTGGACGAATTTAACCTCACTCCCGGAGATGATCATCGGGACCATGACGGCGAGGTTGCCGTATACCGAGGCCCGATAAAGGGCACACAGTTGGGCGGCGAATATCTCGGGTCTTTCCTTGCAGATCCTGATCGAACGGAAACCCAAGGCCGGGTTTTCCTCATCGGGGAGGTCGAAGTAGTCGATCTTCTTATCGGCCCCGATGTCGAGGGTGCGGATGATGACCTGCTTCCCCTTCATGGCCTCGACCACGCGTTTATAGTGGACGAACTGCTCCTCCTCGGTGGGGTAGTCCTTGCTTTCGAGGTAGATGAATTCGCTCCGGAATAAGCCGATGCCCTCGGCGTCGTTCCTGATCGCGTTTTCGACCTCGAAGGAGGAGGCGATGTTGGAGTAGATCTTGGTCTCGCGGCCGTCTTTGGTCAGGGTCTTCTTGCCCCGGAACTCCTGAAGGCGGGCCTTATTGTCCTCATACTCCTTCTTTTTCTTGGAGTATTGGGTGACCGTCTTCATGCCGGGGGAGAGGATCAAATCCCCTTTGGCGGCATCTAGAATTGCGAAGGTGCCGTTTAGCCCCTTCTTGACCTCGAGGTTATCGATGTCGCAGAGGGCTGGGATCTCCAGCATCCTAGTGAGGATGGCGACGTGGCTATTGCTCCCGCCTTTAACGAAGATAATCCCGAGGATCATCTTCTTGTCCAGCTTCATCAATTCGCTGGAGGGAAGGTCGTCGCAGATGATGATGGAGGGTTCACTCAGACTGAATGATTCGGTGTCCTTGCGGAGGGCGGAGATGATGCGCATCGCCACCTCCTTGACGTCGTTTGCCCTCTCCTTCATGTAGGCGTCATCCATCGAGGAGAACATCGACGATAATTGCTCGCCGGCCTGCTTTACGGCGTATTCGGCCGAGGAGCCGGCCTCCACCCCCTCCCGGACCAAATCCTCGAAGTCGAGGTCTTCGGCCATGAGCTTATGGGTGGCGAATAGCTGGGCCTCCTCCTGCCCGAGTTTGGAGAGGGTCTCCATAAAGGAGGTATCGAGGGCGGCCACGGTCTCCTCACGCGCTTTCACGAAGCGCTTGAATTCGTGCTCGCTCCCCTTGCCCTCCTCCTTTTTGACCTCGGGCGGTTTAGCGTAGACGGCCAGCTTCCCGAGGGCATATCCCTCGAAGACGCGGGTGCCTTTATACGCGTTCATGGTTATAGCTTTTCCTTGAAGGTCTTCTCGAGGGCTTCGGCGGCCTCGGCCTCATCGGCCCCCTCGCAGGTGATAGTGACGCTTTCGCCGGATTTGACGCAGAGGGCCATGACCCCGAAGATCCTCTTCAGGTCGGCCTTCTTGCCCTTGTTCTCGATACTGACGGTGGAGGCGAATTTCTTGGCCACCGCCACCACTTCGCCAGCCGGGCGGGCGTGGATGCCCTCTTTGTCGGTGATCACATAGGTGAAGCTTTTCATTGTTTTATTCTCCTTTTGTTTTTATTTGCTTTCGGGAGCTTCTTCTTCCTTCTTCTTCGGAAGCAGGTGGAGTCCCTTCCACTTACCGAGCTCGGGGTTGGCATTATCCTTCTTCAATAAGCCCAGCATGAAGGCGGTGATGAAGGAGCCGATGACCACCGAGAGGAGGTACCAGTACCAGTTGCCGATGACGGCGACGACGAAGACGCCGCCATGGGGAGCCATCAGGGTGCAGCCGAATAAACCACAGAGCAATCCGGCGACCACCGAGCCGACGACTGAGGAGAGGATGACCCTCCAGGGATCGCTGGCGGCAAAGGGGATGGCACCTTCGGTGATGAAGGAGGCGCCCATAATGTAGTTGACGTAGCCTTCCTTGCGCTGATCTTTGGAATATTTCTGCGGGAAGAGGTGGCAGGAGATGGCGATACCAAGGGGCGGGACCATACCGCCAATCATGACGGCGGCCATGATCATGTAGCCGGTGTTGGGATCGGCCAATTCGCCAGCCGCGGCCGAAGCCAACATGGCGGTGCCGAAGACGTAGGCGGCTTTGTTGATCGGACCGCCCATGTCGATGGCCATCATGCCGGCCAACAAGGCGCAGAGGACGAGGATCAAGCCGTTATCGCTTAGCCAATTTAAGGCGTTGGTGAAGCCGACGTTGAGATAGATGAAGGGGGTGTTTAATAACCACATCCCGAAGCCGATTAGCAAGACGCCGAGGACCGGGAAGATGAGGATGGATTTAAGCGACTCCAATGATTTGGGTAGCCACTGGAAGCAGAGGGTCAACAACTTGATTATGTAGCCCGCTAAGAAGCCGGCGAGGATGGCGCCCAAGAAACCGGCGGAGGAAGTGAGGGTATATTCGCTGCCCTGGATGGAGGCTTGAATATTGAAGTCAGTCAAAGTGGCCAGATAGCCGCCGACCATGCCGACGACCAAGCCCGGCCTTCCGGCGATCGAATGGGCGATGAAGCCGGCTAACACCCAGAGCATGAAGCCCATGGCGAAGCCGCCGATGGATTTAAACCAGGCCGCGACCGCGTTGACCGAGCCGAAACTCGAGCTTCCGGCGTTGCCGCACATGGTATCGATTAAGAAGGCGATGGCAGTTAGGATGCCGCCTCCGATGACGAAGGGGAGCATGTGGCTTACGCCCGACATGAGATGGCGGTAGATGGTGCGCCCGACGCTCTCTTTTCCGCCGGCGGATGATTTGACGGCCGCCTCGCCCGGTTTATAGATCGGGGTATTGGGGTCTAAAGCCTTGCTGATTAATTCTTTCGGTTCATGAATGCCTTTGGCGACCGCGGTTTTCACCAGCCTTTTGCCAGCGAAACGGCCCTCATTCACGTCGACATCAGCCGCGACGACGATGCCCTCGCCATGTTCGATTTCCTCATCGGTGAGAAGATTCTTAACGCCACCTTGGCCGTTGGTCTCGACCTTAATGGAGATTCCCATCTCCTTGGCGGCTTTCTTTAGGGCCTCCTCGGCCATGTAGGTATGGGCGATGCCCGTCGGGCAGCCGGTGACGCCGAGCACCCTCGGGAAACCGGAATCGGCCTCTTCGACGGCATTGACTTTCGCTCCTTCGGCCTCGTCGATGACTCTGAGGAATTCCTCGACGCTTTTGGCGCCTACGAGTTTGTCTTTGAAGCTCTCGTCCATCAATAGCTCAGATAGCCTAGCCAAGACCTCGAGGTGGACGTTGCTCTCGCTATTGGGGGCGGCGATGAGAAAGAGCAGGTGCACGGGTTCGCCGTCTAAGGAGGCATAATCGACTCCATCGGGCAAAACCATGGCCGCGAGGGCGGGCTTATTGACCGCGTCGCTTTTGCAATGGGGGATGGCGATTCCCTCGCCGATGCCGGTGGTCGATTCCTCCTCTCTTTTGAAGACGCCTTTGGTGTAGGTTTCCACGTCGCTGATCGCCCCTGATTTGGCGATGAGCGCAACCGCTTGCCTGATTACGTCTTCTTTGGAGGCGGCCGACGCGCTGATGGAGATGGTTTGCTGTGATAGCAGATCGGTGATCTTCATGTTTGCTCCTTTCTATCAAGCCATCTTATTTAGGAGGGCTTCCACTTCTTCCTTGCTGGCTAAGCCTTCGGAGAAAGCGGAGGCGCTTCCCGTCGCGATGCCCCTTCTGAAGGCTTTCGCGATATTACCGGAATTCATATATTCGTCGATGAAGCCGGCGACCAAGGAGTCGCCCGCCCCAACCGTATTGACTACTTTTCCCTTTGGGGCCGGTAGGAGGATGGGAGAGATGCCCTCCCCCACCAATAAGGCCCCGTCCCCACCTAGGGAGACGATGACGTTTTTGGCGCCTAGTTTAAGAAGCTTCTCGGCGTTTTCGATTAGTTCCCCGTCGGTGGAGATCTTTGTCTCGAACATCTCCTCCAACTCCTCCTTGTTTGGTTTTACCAAAAGCGGGTGGTATTTGAGGGTATTCAATAGAATGGTTTTATTGGTGTCGACGATCAGCTCGGCCCCATTGCCATCGATCCGGCTGAGAATCCTCTGATAGATGTCGTCCGGAAGGCTTGAGGGGATGGTTCCAGAGATAACGAGGAGGTCACCTTTTCCGAGTTTTTCCAATTTGCTGATCAAGGCCTCGATGTGATCTTTGCTGATGCGGGGACCCTGGCCGTTGATGGCGGTTTCCTCTTCTCCGCGGATCTTCACGTTGATGCGGGTGTTGCCCTCGACCTCGATGAAGTCGCTATGGATGTTTTTGGCCTTGAGTTCCTTTTTTACATATTCGCCGGTGAAGCCACCCATGAAGCCGGTGGCCACCGATTCCTTGCCGAGGTTAGACAAGACGATGGAGACGTTGATGCCCTTTCCTCCCGGCATCATGTGCTCGGACTCGGAACGGTTGATGGCCCCGATTTCCAATTTCTTGAGGTCGATGACGTAATCGATGGCTGGCGAGAAAGTCAGGGTGTAGATCATTTGCCAATCTCCTTAATTCCTTCCCCTTTGAAAGACTCGGGGCAATAGTCGGTGATGATTTCCTCGGGAGTATAGGGATGGAATACGACGGCCGTCTTCTTCCCGAACTTGGTGTGGTCGGCTAAGACATAAAGTTTCTTGCACTGGGCCATCGCCGCCTTTTTGACCATGGCCTCCTCGAATTCGGGGGTGGTAATCCCCTGCTCCTTGTCGACGCCGTTGCAGCCAAAGAAACCGAGGTCAAAGGTGAATTTGGAGACCGTATCCATGGCCAAAGGGCCAATGAAGGCGTCGGTCGTCGATTTGAATTCCCCACCGATCATGTAGACGGTATGGCCCTGGCTTTTCAATTTGCGGGCGATGATGACGGAGTTGGTGACGAATTTGGCGTTATCGGTGGAGATGTAATCGAGAAGGAAAAAAGTCGAAGTCCCAGCGTCGATATAAACAAATGAATCATGAGGGATGAGGGAGGCGGCGAATTGACCAATCTTCCTCTTGGCTTCAGGTTCGATTTTCATCTTGGCCTCAACATTAAGTTCAAAGCTGAGGCTGTTGTCATTCAGCGCCTGGGCGCCACCGCGTAGGCGGATCAGCTTTCCATTATCAGATAACTCAATTAAATCGGCCCTGATGGTGGATTCGCTGCTTTTTGTCGCACTCATAAGCTCGTGCAAAGAAACGTATTTTTTCTCGTTGACCAAAGATTCGATCTTGGAGAGTCTGGCTTGTTTTAACATGTCTGAAACCCCTTTCCTAATTTAAGGTTACTCCATGAGAAAGCGTTTTCAACATTTTTCGTTACTTTTCGTTATTTTTCATCAGCCAAAGAAATATTTAGAACTTTGTTCTAAAGAAACATCAAAATTCATTGTTGCTATACGACGCAGCAACCAAAAATACATATATTGAAAGCTCTCGGCAGCTCAAAATAGCCAAACAAAAATTGCCGAATATATAGCAGTAGTCGGCTAAATAAAGATTTTTCGACACTTATTTATTTGTTAGGCCAATGTCAAAAGCTGAGTTTCAATAACTTATACGATTTATTCCGGTTATCAAACACAAGTTCATAACCCTGTTCGAACTCCATCAAATAGGAGCGGTAGTCGCTGATCGCGCGATTGAAAGAAGATTTGCTGACAGGCATCGCCTGACGGATATCCTCTTCCGTAAAACTACCGTGATCCCTCAACAAAGAGGACATCAATAGAACAATCTGAATTCGGACGTATTTCACAACAGACCCCCTTCGATGAGCCTGATGGCCCATGAGTATCCTCCAAATTCTGATTTGAACCCTAGACATTGATAATCAAGCAGAAGGGCCAAACGCTATAAGGTTTTGCCCATCGGGGGAAAGGAAACGGGATTCGTAGGAATAGGTAATTTGATGCTCACGATTTCGACCAAAGACCTTGGCGCTTACATCGCCGAAAGGAGAAAGGCGCTAGGCGTCTCTCAAAGATCTTTGGCAATGGCCTTGGGCTATTCCCCGCAAAGTCTCTCCCTATTCGAAAAAGGCAAAATCGCCCCCTCCGTCAGCGTCATCCCAAAGCTTGCCGATTCGCTTGAATGTTCAATCGGAGATTTACTTCTTTTAACTCCCGAACCTAAATCGGGATATGAAAATCCGCCTTTTGACCAGGAACGTTTTGCTCGGCGCATCAGAACCTTAAGGTCTCGGGCCGGGATGACCCAGGCCGAGGCCGCAAAGGCATTGGGGATTTCGCTTAGGACGCTCCGAAACTATGAAAGCGGCCGCTCCACCCCCACCACCGATTTTCTTTATTCGGCTGCCAGCACATATAAAATCCAGCCACAATTTCTTTTTATAGAGGACTACGCCGCCGCGCCAGTTAGCGAACCACCATCCAACAAGGGCATAGGGAAAAGGCGCCTCGTTTTAATAATCATCGGGGCCATAATCGCCGCTATGGCCCTCGTATGCCTCAGTACATTGTTGGCCGTCAGCCTACTTAAGAAGACTTATATGGACGCCAACGGAAAAATAATCGGGGAGAAGCAATTCTTCGCCGAGGAAGTCCCCGAGATTAACGTCTCGCTCAACGAGGCCGAGTATGTGACGATCGGCATGAACGAATTCCATCTTAAATGTGAGGACGAAACGTTCTTCGCCCGCCATAACGAATACATCTTCACCTGGAGCGCCTATTGCAGCGAGCCCGCCGTCTCTATTCAAATAAGGGAGGTTGGAGCAACCGGTTTCTCAGCCTATGTCAGCCTCTTAGACGAGAACGCGACGTATCATAACTCGTTAGTCGTAATCACCCTCATCCTAGAGGACAGCCACGATAACAAAACATCCATATACAGTTATCCGTGTTTCCTATTGGTGGATGAGCAGATTTACGACGCCAATTCGCCGGATGTCATCGGCTTCACTCTGCCCGTGGAAAACGAGGGGGAACAATATTTGGAATCCGAGATAAAAGGCGGAACCACATACACGTTCGACGTCGTCTATGACAATCCCTTCTCAGTCGCTGAAGATGGCTTATATGTGACTATTGCCAAAATGGGTTTGGTCGAGGAGGACGAAGAGGTCTGGAACACGACTTTAGACGTCGATACAACTTCGTTTACCTATACTCCTGCAATCGAGGATTCTGGGGACGATTTCGTGGTCATTGGCTATGCCATAAGCGGGGAGCACCGTTACTACAATTCGCCGCTCACATTCTTCTCGGTCATATAAAAAGGCCCCCAATGGGGGCCAGAGCTTTTGATGCGTCTTTTTTACATCAGCTTCCTGAATAGGCCAATGACCTCTTCGAGGGTAGCTTCTTTCGGGTTGCCGGGATAGCAGGCATCGGCAAGGGCGCTCTTGGCGAGGAACTCGAGGTCCTCCTCCTTGATCTTCTCGCACTTAGTCGGGATGCCGACGTCGACGGAAAGCTGCCTGACGGCGTCGATGGCGGCCTTGCGGTATTCTTCCTGGCTCATCGAGTCGACGCCTTTGACACCCATGGCACGGGCGATTTCACGATACTTCTCGCCGGTGGCGTCCGCGTTGAATTCCAAGACGATCGGAAGCAGCATCGCGCAGGCCACGCCGTGGGGGACGTCGTAGGAGGCGCCTAAGGTGTGGGCCATGGAGTGGTCGATGCCTAAGCCGACGTTGGAGAAGCCCATGCCGGCGATATATTGACCTAAGGCCATGCCTTCGCGGCCATCGATATCCCCAGCCACCGATTTGCGGAGGTTTTTGGAGATGATCTCAATGGCTTTGAGATGGAACATATCAGACATTTCCCAAGCGGCCTTGGTGATATAGCCCTCAATGGCGTGGGTTAAGGCGTCCATGCCGGTGGCGGCGCATAATCCCTTTGGCATGCTGGCCATCATATCGGGGTCGACGACGGCGACGATCGGCATATCGTGGACGTCGACGCAGACGAACTTCCTCTTCCTCTCGACGTCGGTGATGACGTAGTTGATGGTGACCTCGGCGGCCGTGCCGGAGGTGGTCGGGACGGCGATGATCGGGAGGGTCGGCTTCTTGGTGGGGGCCACGCCTTCTAGGCTCCTGACATCCTCGAATTCGGGGTTGGTGATGATGATGCCGATAGCCTTGGCGGTATCCATGGAAGAACCACCGCCGATGGCGAGGATGAAGTCGGCGCCGGCCTTTTTGCAGGCCTCGACGCCCTCTTTGACGTTCTCGATGGTCGGGTTCGGTTTGATGCCGTCATAGGTGACGTAATCGACGCCGGCCTTGTCTAAGAGATCGGTGACCTTGTTGGTGACTTTGAATTTGAAGAGGTCGGGGTCGGAGCAGACGAAGCCTTTCTTGAATCCCCTGGCTTTGATTTCGGGGACGATCTGCTCGATGGCCCCATGGCCGTGGTATGACGTCTCGTTAAGCATGAATCGGTTCATTTGTTATTCCTCCAATGGATATTCCGATTTGGTGCGCGAAAAAGATGGGTTCCCTTATCGATCACTCATCGATCTGTTGCGCATCTGTTGTCGATTCTAGCAAAGCTATCCCCCAAATGTTAACAAATGGCACAAAAATGGTTCGCATTCCTGCGCGTTTTGAAGAAAAAAGTAATTTTTTTACGCATAAACGCGAAGATAATGCGCGTCTATGCTCAGGCGAGGTATTGTTCCAGCCTCTCGAGGAAGCGTTCCGCGATCGGGGTAAACATTTGATATTTACGCCAAATCAAAAATAGCTTGCTGGTCAATTTGGGATACAGGGGGATGAAGGAAAGGCCGCTCTCCTCCGAGGTATCGGAAAGCTTATCGAGGGTCAAAAGGCAGCCAAGCCCCTCATCCACGAATACCGAGGCGTTGTAGTTAAGGTTCATCGTGCCGGAGAAATTCAATGAATCAACAGTCTCCGGGCACCATCTGGCAATATCGTTGGCAATTGATTGACGGGAGCAAATCAATTCAAGTCCGACGAGATCCTGGGCCGTTATTTTCTCTTTCTTGGCGAGGTCGCTGTCGCTTTTGACCAATAGCCCCCACACGTCTTCCCCGGGGATCTCAAGGTAGTTATATTTGGAGAAATCCGGCTGTTCGACGATGATGGCGAAGTCGACCGCCCCGCGGTCTAGTTTATCCAAGACGATTTCCGAATCGCCGGAATATAGGTGATAACGGAATAGGGGGTAATCCTCCCTAAAGGAGGCCGCCGCCTTGGCCAGATGGGAAATAAGATGGCTCTCGGCGCAGGCGATCCTGACGTCCCCGCCTTTTAATTCGCCTAGTTCCTTGAATTCATCCTCGGTCTTCTCGACCATCTCGAGGATGTCCTCGGCCCGTTTCCTAAGGAGCATCCCCTCGTCGGTGAGCAACAACCCCCTGCTCACCCTCTTGAAAAGCTTCTTGCCTAACTCATCCTCCAACTCACTCATCTGCTTGGAGAGGGCGCTTTGGGAGACATGGAGCGATTCGGCGGCTTTCGACATGCTGCCGCATCTGGCGATCTCGACGAAGTAACGTAAAACCCTTATTTCCATATCTCATATCTTGAATTGCTTTATGAATATTGGTCAATCGTCAATTTTGGAATTAATTTGTTAGCAGAGATATGGGATGCGCGAAAAACAAAATAGCCGTGCTCGGTGAATATCTAAGCGAACTGGGGTTACCGGAAGAGGAACTCGAAAGGCTGACCCAATTAGCTGAGGAAAAACAGTTTGAGACCATCTCAAAAAGCCTCAGTGCCTTCCGTAACGAACTTAATAACCACATCCGGGCGGAACGGAAGAGGCTGGACTGTCTCGACTTCGTCATCTATCAGCTCGATAAAGGGGCCTACGAATAAAGGAGAACGACAAATGAAAGCCAAATACGATGGATACACCTTCCAAATTAGAGAAAGCGTAACTAGGAGCAAAGTCAGTTTCACCAACCGTTATGGGATAAAACTGGTCGGAGATCTATATCTGCCCAAGGGATTTACGGGCAAATTGCCGGCAATTGCCGTAAGCGGTCCCTTTGGTGCGGTTAAGGAGCAATGCTCTGGGCTTTACGCCGAGGAAATGGCTAGCCGAGGCTTTGCCGCCTTGGCCTTTGACCCCTCCTTTATCGGCGAAAGCGGAGGAGAGGCTAGAAACGTCGCCTCGCCCGACATCAACACCGAGGATTTCTCGGCCGCCGTGGATTTCTTAATCAATCAGGATTTCATCGACCCTGAGAAAATCGGGATCATCGGTATCTGTGGCTTCGGCGGTTTCGCCGTGAGCGCAGCCATCGCCGATCCAAGGATAAAAGCCACCTTCGCCATGACGATGTATGACATGACTAGGGTATCCGCGAAAGGCTATTTCGATTCAGCCGATTCGGCGGAAGAGAGAAATAAGCTCAGGAAATCCTTATCAGGGCAAAGGACTCTAGACTATAGGCATGGCGTCCCCGCCCGAGCGGGAGGCGTCGTCGATCCCCTGCCGGAGGATGCCCCGGATTTCGTGAAGGATTATTACGCCTATTACAAAACCGACAGGGGCTATGCCGAAAGAAGCCTGAATTCCAACGCCGGATGGAATGTGACATCATCGATTTCTTTAATGAACGATAAGTTGCTATCCTATGCGGATGAAATCGAAAACGCGGTCATCCTGATCCATGGCGAAAAAGCCCATTCCCGTTATATGAGCGAAGGCGTCTTCCCATTGCTCAAGGGAAAGAACAAACATCTGATTATCGTCCCTAGAGCCAGCCATACCGACTTATATGATCAAAAGGACAAGATCCCTTTTAACCAAATTGAGGAATTGCTCGATAAATACTTGGGTATCGAAAAATGAAGAAGGGATTGGCTTTATTATCGTTAATGGCTCTGATGCTTGCTTCGTGCAGTAACGCATCCTCATCATCTACCAGCCAATCTTCCTCGACGTCCAATCCGGCGTCATCTTCAGCCGCATCCAGCCAATCATCAGATACATCAAGCGAATCAATACAATCTTCTACAAGCGAGGAAAACGAAATGAACATCAAATTGGAAGTTAACGGCTCAACCCTCTATGCGACTTTGGAGGACAACACCTCCGCCGAAGCCTTTTACCAACTCCTGCCAGTCACCATCGAAATGCACGACTATGCGAATTTCGAAAAGGTCGGTCCTTTGGGAGCTAGCATCGCCAGAAACGATGAGTACATCACCACCGAACCGGGCGATATCATCCTCTATCAGGGCAATCAGATCACCGTCTATTACGATACGAATAGCTGGAACTTCACTAGGCTCGGCAAAATCGAGAACGCGACCAAAGATGGACTGCTCTCCGTTTTGGGCGAAGGGGATGTGACGATAACCTTCTCCGCCAATTAAGCCAAATTGGGGAACTTTTTATGCTTTAAGAAGCTCATTTGTTCCCCAATTTTCAAAGTTTCATCGGATACCAAGCCCAAAGAAAACCGTGGGTAAGACCTACTCTATTTCCTTGAGTGACTCCGATAGCTTTATGCGATCGGTCAATAGGCAGAGGATGACGCTCACCAATATGCCGACCCCGAAGCTGATGAGGAAAGATGCGAAATAGCTGATCGGGTCGATGACGTAGAAGAAATCGACGATGGCCATGCTGTTGACCTGGAATATCCAATATAGCAGGGGATAGCCAAAGCCCAGTCCACCCGCCACACCCAAAAGGGTGAGGAAAAGCGTCTCCATGATGAGGCTGGCACTGACGTTGATTTTGTCAAAGCCCATCGTCTTCATGATGATCATGTCACGCACCCTATCGCGGTAATTCATGGAAGCCAGGTTATATAAAACCGCCAAAGCCATGAAGACCGCGAATATCTCCATGATCCAGGATAGTATCTCCACCCCACCATAAACGGAGGAAATCTGGTTTACGGCGTTCCGCTGAACCCAATAGGCATCTTGGACGAAGGATTGCTTTTTGATGAGGTTATAGCCCTGAGTTAGGGTCATGCCCTCATTCATTCTAATGCCGCATATGTTATAGGTCGGCTCGATGCCGAGTTCTTCGAAACTGGTGAAGACGCCGAAGGTTATGAAGGTGTGCTCAATCCGCCCGACGGTGGCCTGGTATTCGTTGCCCAAAAAGGAGAATGAGACCGTATCCCCCACCTCAACCGATATCTGGGTGGCTATCTTCTGGCTGATGGTGACGCCCCCGCCGGTTTCGGGCAATTCAATCGTATGGATGGGTTTGCTATCCCCAAAGACGAAGATATCCCCCGGCGTAGGAGCTCCCGCTCAAGCCACCTTCATTCACCGCCGTAACCACGGTCCCGTTTTGGGAGAACTGCTCATACTCGCTGATCCAGGAGATGGCGGATAGCTCCTCCTGATAATCCCCGCGGGCGGTGTAATTGGCCTTGAGGTCGTAATCGAAGAATTCGGACAGTTCGAGGTTGACCCCATAGTCGATGGAATCGAGCATCCCGAAAGCCGCGCACATAAGGGAGGTGCAGCCAAATACCCCCACCACGACCATCATCGATTTAGCCAAGTTGACCCGCATGTTCCGGACGGCCATGACGATGTTTAGTTTGATGGGGGAAGGCCTCTTAAGGCTCCTCTCATGCCTTTTGGTGTAGGGCGGGCTTTTGGGGCGGAGCAATTCGACGGGGTTCTCCTTCATCTGTTTCCTAAGCAAAAGCGAGGAGACCAACAAGGAGGCGAAAAGGAAGATTGCCGTCCCCAATAGGGCCTGGAGGATCGGGAAGGTATAAAAGACCGAGGGGAGATCATAGATCGTCCGGTATTTGACGTTGACGGCGATTGGGAATATCCAGGGCCCAAAGCCCATGGCCGCCACGCAGGAGAGGAAAATAGGCAGTCCGGTATATAGGCCATAATGGAGGTATATCCACTTTTTGGGGACGGAGAGGGATTTCATGATCCCGATGTTTTTCCTCTCCCTAGTCAATAACTGGTTATTGGTGGTGACGCACACCAAGAAGCCGACTAGATAAAAGAAAGGCGGGAAGACGTAGCAAAGCGAATAGGCCTGCCCGATCTCGGTGGAGGTGGCGATGACGAAGGTATAGGTGCTCCGGTCGGTGATGGAACTGACATATCCGGTGGAGCCATTTTGGAAATAGGCGATTATCTCCTCCTCCAGTCCCTCTAAGCCATCGTGGGAGCCCATATCCAGGAGATATTGGTTATCGCGCGGGAAACTCGTAGGAGAGGCTATATCGTCGGTCGTTAAGCCAAATAGGGCATTCAGCCTCGTGGCGTCTGAGAAGTTGGAGCTTATGAAGCTAGCGACCCCTCTTTGGAAGGTCTTCTTGCCCATGTAGAGCATGCGGATGGAGAAGGTGTCGTTGACGATGCCTTCCGGCGAATCGGTGTAGCCGGTATAGCGGTAGGAAAGGGAAAGCTGATTCTCCCTAAAGGGATTCTCGGTTGCTGTGCAAAGGGAATCCAGCTCGGTGAGTAGCTCACTCCTGGAACCCTCATACCCGTTATTCTGGGCGGAGTAATAAAGGATGTTAGTTATCTCCGAGGCCGAGACGACGACCTCGCGGGCATAATTTTCGGTGGTGCGGTAGAGGGAGGAAGTCAAAAAGAATTCGGTGTCCGTCGAGGAGCGGTCGACAATATTAATGGGTTTGTTAATCGAGATGGACGATAAAGAGGGGGCGATGATGAGGTTACATGAATTCGCGGATATCGAGGCGCCTAGTACGTAACGGGATTCACTATCGTTAAAGCCAAAGGGTTCCGCCAAAGACTCAACGTGGGTTAAATCCCCCTCGTTATATGAGGAGACGGCGATATTGACGTCGGCCAGATTCCCGTCGGTATAGACCGACTCCACCCGGCTTTCTAAGCAAAGGGCGTTGGCATATAGGCCAATATAGAGCGACATCGCCATCGTGCCGATGAAGAAGAGGGAGAGGAATTGCTTCCACTGCCTTTAAAACCGCGAAACAGCTTCTTGAATAAAATCCCGCGTACCCCAGCCATACGATGTTTATTTTAGTTATATAACAAAAAAAGAAACGGGATTTGCGCTGGAATTTGTCATAAATAGACAAATGGGCAAAAACCGTTTCTTTTCGGGGGGCTAAGACTTGGATTTCTCCTCGAGGGTAGCCAGTATTTCGGCGTAGTGGTCGACGGGCTTAACCTCTTTCTTTGGGAGATCATCCTCGGCTAGGGCCTGCTCGATCATCTGGAGGGCCCTCTTTAACGAGAGCGGGCTCCTGATCTTGATGGAGCAAGGCACATCGGAGACCGACTTATTGGACGAGCAATCCTTCACCGGGATCGGGCTATCCGCGAAGGAAGCGGGATCCAGCGAGAGGTATAACCTCAAACCCTTCTGGGTGAAGCATAGCTTGCCATAGCGTTTTCCATGCTTCCTGAAGGATTCGCCCGAGGCCGAGTAACGGCCCTTTAGGCCATATTCGTAGAAGGCCTGCTTGATGGCGTTATACTGCTCAATCTGGCTTTCGGAGGCGTTATCGAGCCTATCGGAGAAGGATAACCTCTTATATCCTTCGGCGGCCGCTTCGGCAGGGGCTTCCTCCTCGGGGGCGCTTTCAGGCTCCTCAGGCACGATTTCGGGCTCTACGGGCGCGGGAGCCTCCGTGGCGGGAGATTCCTCGTCCACGACCTCTTCATCGTCCTCTATGGGCTCATCTCCGGCAAAGAGGGCCGAATAATAATCTTCGGGGGTTATCTCCCACTGGGTGATGCCCGAATCGACGAACATATCGTCGATCAGTTTCTTCGCCCTGTTGAGGGAGAGATCCGACTTGACCTTGATCATGGCCGGGATCTCGGCGAACACCTTCTTGGAGGAGACGTCCTTCACCGGGATCGGGCTATCGGCATATGCGGCGGGATCCAAAGCCAGGTATAGCTTCAATGCCTTTCCGGATACGGCGATCCTCGCGTACATCTTATAGGACTTACGGAAGCTATCGCCGGATTTAGATATGCGGCTCTTCAGATCCCAGGATAGCAGGTAGTCCTTAAGCTCGTTGTATTTGGCTTTGAGGTCATCATCGATGCCGGCCATCTTATCGAGGAAGCTCGTCCTCTGATAGACGACGGGGGCAGCCTCTTCGGGGACCGGTACGACGACGGGTTCGGGGGCCACCACGGGCTCCTCGACCACCTCTTCGACATCTTCCTCCACCGCTTCGGGCTCTTCATCCTCGATGGGGTTGGCGAATAGATCGGACCAGTGGTCGTGCTCAATAACCTCCCAGGGCGTGATGCCGGAGTCGATGAACATATCGTCAACTAGCTTCTTAGCCCTATTCAGGGAGAGGTCGGATTTGACCTTGATCATGCAGGGTATCTCGGCAAAGGCCTTCTTGGCGGAGACATCCTGGACCGGATAGGTAGTTCCCTCATAGCTCTTCGGGTCGAGGGCCAGATAGAGCTTGAGCGATTTGCCCGAGACCGTGATGCGGGCATACATCTTATAAGACTTCCTGAAGGTGTCCCCGGATTTTGAGATGCGGCTCTTCAAATCCCAGGAGAGCAAGTGGGCCTTCAGTTCGTTGTACTTCTGCTTGAGGTTGTCGTCGATGTTGGCCATCTTGTCGAGGAAGCTGGTGCGAGGATATTCCTTCTTCTCGGCTGCTTCGGCCACCACGACTACCTCCGGGGCGGGCACAGGCTCTTCGATGACCGGCGCGGGTTCCTCGGCTACGGGTTCTTCAACCTTCTTCTCCTCTTCTTTGGGCTTGAACGACTTCTTGCGTTTCTTGTTGCTGATCCAATCCAAATAGTGGATCTCATCGTCATCGGAGATGGCTTTATCGATTTCATTATCGATGATGCCGACCATGACCATCTTCCTTTGGGCGATACGTCGACCTAAGAGGATATCCATCAGGTCATAGAATCCAACCAAAACCAAGGCGAAGGCCAGGGTGATCAAGCCGATGGGGCTCTTCATGTAGTAGATGAAGACGCCTAAGCCGAAATTTTGGAATCCGCCATATTTGCCCAATAGGTCATCAAAGGTCAATCCGACCTCATAGAGGGCCGAGCCGGTGTTGGCGTCGCCCCTGCAGGTATAGAGGGTCTCCCCAGTGTCGTTATCCTGGGTGATGGAGACGACGCGGTGGACGATGATGTTGCCATCCGAATCATGGAAGGCGACGATGTCGAACAAGGAGACATCGGATTCATCTTCAAGGGAGACAATATTGATTAAGGATAAGGCCTCGATCTGATCATCCAATCCGGCCTCGACGACCGCCGTGTTGGAGGTGCTGACGGTCTCCATGGAGGAGGTCTCGATGATTAGATAGCCCTGACCGCCGATGGTGAAGATATCGCCGCTCCGGCGGACATAGATGGCGCTGGCCATAAGGGCGACGAAGATGAGGTAGGTGACGACCAAGATGGAGTTGGAGAGGAACTTCAAGCCATTCCTGGTCCGCTTATGCTGCTCGACATGCTCACCTAAGGTTATGGTTCCTTCGCGCTTGTCGCTTTCCTGAAGGTCGTGGTCGTTGACCACGGGCTCCGTCTTCTTGAAGTAGCGTTTATGCTCATAGACGACCTCTCTCTTTAGGTAGTCGTCCTCTAATGAGCCGTTGACGCATTTGGCGTATAGCTTGTAGTAGATGAAGAAAAGGACGCCATAGGCGATCGTCAATAAGGCGATGACGGTGATGGAGACGGCAAAGGAGATGCCCTCGATCTGGTCGGCGCTGGCGAGGATGTTAAAGACAGGGAAAACGGTACTCATAGTAAGGCCTCCGCGGAAGATGATGAATATGAGGTTACCCAAGAGGGTTCGGCAACGGCTTGTAGGATGTGGTTTCCTGTGATTTGGAAGAGGTTATAGGCACTTGCCTGTGGCGCCGTGGCGGTTAAGCCGGCGCTGATACTACTCGAGTATTCGGCCAAGGCGTCAGAATAATTTTGGTAATCCTGATAGGTTATGTATTTCCCGGTTACACGATCCTGAAGGCATTTGCCCTGCTGATGATAATTCGAAAGAATTTGTAAGAAAGTTGTTGTCGACGTCGTTGTGGTTTCCGTGCCATCAACGGTTGTAGTCACCTTATAGTTGTACTCGTCGGTCGGCATGATATACGAAAGCAGGTAATAGTAGCTGCTATATTGGTAATCATAATCGGTGACATTAGCGTAATAGCTGACGTCGCCACTGCTACTGCTGGTACTGTCCTGAGTCGCTTCGGTTCCTTTGTCGGTGCCGTTGACGTTAACGAAATAGTTGTGTTTCTTGTGTGCCCAAACGTCAATTGTCGATGGTCGGTGAGAGGTGGTGTCGTAGTTGATGTGGACGGCCAGATTATAAACCCCGATCTCCAAAGGCCTGATAAGGTTTTGCATGGTGGTTACGGCATACTCAAGATAGTTTGTGTAACCAAGGGAAGCAGAGGTCACACCATTAACAGTCGTGACCTTTTCCAGATCGGCTAAACACGTAAATTTTCCGCTAATATAAACGCCAAGTCGCTGGAAATCCAAAGCGAAGCTCTCAACGTATGCCTCATACGCTAAATAGCTGGTCGACGTATGTTCATACTTATAAAGAACGTTGTATTCCTCTAATATCGAGATGAGTATGGACTTCGACTTGTATTGTTCTGCGGCGGACGCATTCACATATTGAATCTCTGGTATGGAATAAGAGAACGTCGAACTCTCATTAACCGGGCTTACGATATATGAATTGTATGCATCGTTTTTTGCTAACTGGAACGAGAAGAAATAATCCGTAAACCTATAGGTGTAACCGGTGTTGGGGGAGGTATAATCGTACGTCACATAATCGTTCTCGAAGTCGAAGGTGATGTCGCTGCAGGAAAAAGAATCTTTTTCAATGCCGGTAGGCTCTTCGCGAATCACCGGTGTATTAATGGAACCAGTACTTTCATAATCAAAGGTCTTGGTGGGGCCTGCAATGAGTCTGGGCTCGTAAACTTTTTCAAAGACGATGAAATAATCACGATAGTTGCTATCAACGGTTATCGTCTCACAATCATAAGATTCATAGGGCTGGACATATGGTTCCACATCGGAATTAATCATGCAATTGATGATTAATTCCGTTTCATCAGACGTAAAGGCGGTTTCCGATGAAGATGTGGAGACGAGAACAAAAACATAAATGTTAAAAACCCCGGTATTTCGATTGATGATAAAAGGGGAGCCCTCGTAGTAAATGGGATGCCAAGTGCCTAGCCATGAGCGGGACCCATTGACACCGGGGTCCGTGCTGAAACTTATCGCGTTTTCATCGGTGTAGGCCTCGGCCTTGCTGGTAAAATTGATGTTTGAATAGCGGTAACATTCGACATTTGCCAATGGTGTTGAGTCCCCGCTTTTTATAGAAGAAATGCTGTTGGTATTCGTTGTGTCATATGGCAAAAAGGTAGGATTCTTATAACCTTTGGGAAGCGATTCTACCACTTGATTCCCGCCGGTATAATAATGGGTCCTGATGGCGTCTTTTCCATACCCGTCCTTATTAAGTTCATAATAGCCTTTGCCGGTACTATAAACAGGATAGAAGAACAGGGTCGGGGTCCCGTTGATGTAAACGGCTTTTTCTTCATATAAATCCAAGCTGGTGCCAAAATAGGCGATTTCAAAATTAGTAGGGAAGCTCCCAGAAACTTCAAATGGATAGTTGCCTGGCCAATTCGTGGCTGTGTCAGTGTAATCATCTGTTTTGTTCGAATAGTATTTATAAGAACCACTAATGTAAGAAACCGACCAAGAACAAAAGGCAAGCTTATACATAGTGGTCATGCAGTCATACATGCAAGCCTTAGGGGTTCCGACTTGCGCAAGCATGTCGTTTGTGATTTTCCTTACATTGGAGTATTTGCGATAGGTTAGGGGGTAGACAGAGCCTTTGTATGAAGACCAAGTAGCCGTTCCCCCATTAGCGCCGGTGGAGCTGGTAGCAGCATTTCCTTCAAAAGTGGTGGAAAGAACCTCCTCTCCCCAATATTTGCGCGTGTCCGGATCCATATATCCGTAAGCGGGCACCCACATTCCCTGCGTAGTGGTGTCATTATCGTCGGTATAATCAACGGACGGGTCGTAGTTTATTGTGGAATTGAGGCTTGTATATGTGACAGAGTCGCTAGTAAAACTTTTGGCGATGCTTTTGTCATCTAAATCTACATCTCTGTAAAATAGTGTATCTCTATCTGGCAATGTCTCATAATTCCTAACCGTTTTGGTTTTGCCACTGGAGGTGGTCACTTCAAGATTTGTGTATTTGATGCCAGTCCAAGCGTCAGTGGCAGTGGTGACAACGCTGCTCGTCGTCTCGTCTACTGTGTCTTCGTAATCAGTCAAATCCACCATCTGGGGCATGAAGTAGACGTCATAGTACTTAGTCGTGTCGGTAATGGAGTCGTCGTTCGTGCCAAAGGTCTGATTTTCCCTGATGTCGTCCGGGACATCATTAACGCTAGAGGAAGCCGTGGCGGCTTCATAGAAATAGAATGTGGAGAAGCCGGTACCAACCGAAAGAACAATCGCTCCTAAGGCGACTAGTATGCCGGTTAGATGTTTTTTAAATCCGAGCCAGTTCATGAGGTAGTCGTCTCCTTTTCCAGAGCGACCGTCAACGTGATGGTCTTAGCAACATCATCGTTGTTAAGCTCGTTGATCATGGTGTTATAAGCCGATTCGGTAGTCGGCTTGTTCTCGCTCACATAGGCAAAAGCGGGAGTATAGGAACCGGTGTAGGTATAAGTAATGCCATCGGTTTCTTCGACAATTGTTGGGTTGGTTGATGTGGCGGTTACATCACTGATGCCAAATAGCTCAACTTTGCTATCTGAGGTAACGAGGTAAGCGTAATTGTTAAATACCGTCGACTCAGTGGTGAAAGAACAGTCGATATAAAACTTAGTTCCGTCGAATTCGGCAGTATTGAGGGTTGAGGTGGTAAAGGTGAAGGTAAAGTCTATTTCAGGTACAAAGTCGATGCCATAGTTCGCCTCATAGCGATGTTCTGCACCGCCCTGAGAGAAAACGATCCTGAATTCCGAATAGTATTGGTCCATGCTTAAGGTAAGAGCTCCGTTTAAGACCGACTCCGAGGCCACCACAACTTCGCCAGAGGCGGTAGCTGTTTGCACATCCAAGAACACCCAAGACGCATACCCGACCGCGATTAAAGATCCGGCAGAGAGAGCCGGGACTGTCAAGGCGGTTATCAGTCTCAGGTATTTCATAGTGTCATTAAAAACGTGGCTTACGGCCACAAAGGCCCTCAAGCCACATTCATCTCAGCCCCATTAGACTAATGGTCACGAATAGGCTTGATAAATAAGGTGTAGAGGCGGGGCCTCCCCCAGGGGATGAAGGAGGCCCCATATAAATCAGGCACAGGTGACGGTGAAGGTGACGGTGATGGTTGCCGATGTCAGGGCAGTAGACATTGAGGAAAGGGCGGCAGAATCGGTCGGTTTACCAACAACAGTACTGGATTCTTCCTGGGGAACGGTCGCGTATTGAAGCAATTTGTTGGCGCTATAAATCTTACTTCCAGAAGAGGTGGATTCGGTGCTGGAGACGTCAATTGACGGGAAAGCATCGTTTGAAATTCCACCGGAAGTTGGAAGACTTTGAGAATCCGTCTCAACCATTTTAAAAACGTTGTTATCCAAAGAATATGTATAAGTAGAATCTGAATTCTGTGCGGTTGTCAGAGCCTTAAACTCGACATAATTAGTCAAGGGGCTAGTCAAAGAAATCTCTGAGGAAAGGTTGTACTTGGTAAAGCCCGAATTAATTAGAGTATCAACTAAATCCTGATCAATAGAATAAGTAGCACCTAACGATGTAACCATCTCAAAAGTATCAGGTTCATCTTTATTGAAAGTTATGGTTTCGCCATCAGTAGAAGACGTTGCAACCTTAACAAAGGAAATACCATAATCCTGGCCACTGGCGTTGCTCTGGCCACCTTGGTCAAGCAACAAATAAACGGTATCGCTAAATGGCGTTACCTGACCATACTGGGCCACTTCAGTAACGGCAACATTGATAGATGCATCATCATAAGTGGTGTTTCCTCCGAACGCCCAAGCGGAAAAGCCGCTTCCTACAACTGCGAGGGCTCCTAAGACTGGTAGCCCGAAAGCCAAATATTTTTTATGCATGTGTTTTACATCCCCCCTTTGGTTTTCTGACTCCTTTATAGATTCGGAAAAAAATTAAAGCAAAGGGGATGCTGGGGTAAAAAACGACACAGTTCTAACAGTAATCTCAGGGGTTGAAATTGCGTTGAATTAGTTAGTTTTGTTAATTAAGGCAAACGTCCAGTGTTTATCGATACTTTTCGGAATTTTTGCTATTTTTTGGTCGCGAAATGCAACTTTTTTAAAGGATTTGCTACATTATGAACAGTGACGCCTTTTGAATTGTTTTTGATGAAAAATTTATCATTCATTAACCCCCCCCCGCAAACGTTGCGAATCGCCATCGATTTATGTGCATTTTTCACTAATTTCCGACAAAAAGCCTTTATTTTCCGAACTAATTTTTCAAGGGTGTTTCGTTATTAAATTTGTCGTTTTTTCTTTTTGTACTTGATGATTCAAAATCCCTTTCCTTTGTCACCGCCTTAAAAGAAAAGCCCGTCTTTCGACAGGCTCACGTACGCGTACACTTAATAATTAGATATTGGGATTCACGATGAGGTTATGGGCTTGCTCCAGGATTGTGGATAGCTTTTCCTGGTTCTCCTCGATGATGGGGCTGACCTCTTTGCTCTTACGGCTTTTAAGGCCCTGGTAGATCGGATAGTTCAATCCGGCCAGCCCAATACCCACTAAGCCGATGACGATCCCAACGACCATGAAGGCGATGTTAACCGTGCCCATATACATGCATAGGCACATGCCCCCGCCTAGGACTAAGGCCGCAAAGACCCCGAAGGTATAGGCGAAGATATTGGCTCCCCTGCTCTTGCTCTTCTCCAGCTGGTCGATGCCGTCCTTGATACTCTCGGCTTTCCTCTCCAGACGGTTTAACTCGGTCTTGTGGGGGATCTTGCGGTCCCTTTTAAGGCGATGGTCACCTGGTTGATCGGGGCCTGATCGGTGGAAGTGGCCTCCCAGCCGAAGGCCTCATAACAGTCGATGCACGAGGACTGCTCGTTCGATTTGACGGATTTCGACATGTATTCGTATGTCGCGAAGTTGTGATTGTCCATTTATTACTCCTTCCTGCCTATTTGGCTCATGGAACACTTGTTTCGGCCTGAAACGCCTGTATCATGTTTTTAAATCGGATTTTGGTCAACGGATCCGAGCCAAAACGAAACAAAAGGGGAAATCTGTTTCCCCATTTGAAACAAAGGAGGAGATTTGTTCCATGCCAAGCCACGACACCAGCGAATATAGCAAACACTACATAGTCGAAGCCCTCTTCAAGCTGATGAAGGAAAAGGACTTCCAGCAGATAAGCGTGACCGAGATAACAAGGAAAGCCGGGGTCGGTAGGGTTACCTTCTATCGGAACTTCGCCTCCAAGGAGTCGGTCATCATCTATTACTTCAACAAGGAAAGCGCGAAGTTCCTGATGGATAACCCCCACTCCCCCAGCTCCCCCGAAGAGTATTACCGGGTGATCATCCATGTCTTAGAGGGGTTAAAGAAGAACAAAGACCTATTTGACAAGATCATCGAATGCCATTTGGAGTATATATACCTCGATTACCTCAACCAGAATTTCGCGGCCGACTTCCAATCAAAGTCGGTAGTCGATAACAAGTATCTCCCCTACACCTACTGCGGAGCTTTGTTTAATGTCTCCTTGGCCTGGCTAAAAGATGGCTGCCAAAGTGATGCCTCACAGGTGGCTGACGCCTTATTTATATCGGTGTTTGGGTATGATTCGTTTAAAAAGCTGAAGGGGTTGTCTGCTTAGTTCGGTTTTGCGGTGCCCCTTGATTCCCTGATGGTTTCGTAGAGGCCTTCCTCGGTTAAGCAGACTTCTTTAGCCCCCGATTTTCCAAAATGTTGATTGATGGACATTTTTCCCTTCCAAAATGTTGATGGACGGACATTTTGGAAAACTTCAGCCGTTATAAAGATGCTAAGAACTTATGACTAACGCTTCAGAAAAGGCCTTTCTCTTGAAGGCGTATTCCAGGAAAAATTGGCGAAAAACTTTTTGTGTACCTTGTTGAGCCTCGTCTAACGGAAAGTTCAGCGTTGAAATTTCATATTTCCCAGAGGGCTTACGGTGAAATTCATCTTTCTTCCGCTCCTGGTTCCACTTCCCAATATCCGCTTTTGTTTGAGCCAATCCTATGAAGTTTTCCACTGTCTCTTAATATTTTTCTAGCAGCACACGAAAATGTTACCAATAAAATTACGGCGGTCGTTAACGGCGTTGTAGGCCTTTAGAATTATAAAATTCCTTTCATGACGGAATTTAGATAGAAGGCGAAGTAGTAATATGGCAACGTCAGTATTTCGTTTTCCTCGTCGTAACCATAATGATTCATGGAAACTTTGATCACCGGCCCTCTTTTGTTATGCATCCTAAATTCGTTTATAGAATTGAGCGATCCCTTTTTCTTCTTGGAGTCGATGGGAACGACCCTCCCATCTATATCCAGCAGGAATTCGAATTCGCTGCTTCTTTTTCCCTTCCAATAGAACAATGGAAAATTTCTGGCGGCCAATTCCGTGGAAACATAATTCTCGTAATAAATTCCGGACAGGCTGTTTTGCTTATCGAGGGCGAAACCCTTCGCCTTCAATCCGCTCTGATAGGTGAATAGACCCATATCAGAAAGGTATAGGCGATATAAGGAGCCGTCTTCCTCGACTAACGGGGTAGAAACGTGCTCTTTTAAAAGCAAGGATTTATTCACGACATTGGCGGTTACCAGCCATTCTATTGGGGCCACGACGTCCCTAGTCTTGTACTTCTCGTTCAACATGGAACATTTAAAGTTTTTGTTCTCCTTATTGAGTTGAGAATAAATATTCCGAAAAATAAGCCTGCTCTTAAGAATAGACTCGCTGGAAGCCTGATAGAGTTCCATGTCACTCAGGTAGTTGGAATAGATGTCGGAAAGTGTCTTGTAGGCTTTCTCATAAGCAAAGACTTTGTTTTCTTTGTTCTTGATGAAGACGTCAACGGCCTCAGGCATGCCGCCGACAAATAGATAGTCATTGAAAATGTCGATTAGTTGCTGGTGCAACTCGTCGTTGATAAAACTCTTTTCTGCGAATGAATTCGTTAGATAATCGTAGGTGTTTTTCTTGTAGTTATATAGGAACTCGTCGAAGGTTAGTGGGTAAACCGTGAGCTGATTTATTTTTCCAACCGGGAAAAGAAACTTCTTGTCCTCTCGCCCCGCCTTCTTGGAACCCCGGCTGATTTTGATTCGAACCAAGGAACCGGAGACAATCAAAGGAATCTCTCTCCTTCGCTCACAAAAATGCTTCATCATCTTAATAATCGGCAAGCACTCCTGCGCTTCGTCGACGAAGAGTAGGTGGTTCTTATCGGGGACAAAGTCGTAGCGGATATATAAATAATCCAAAACTTTGTCTAGACTGTCGTTCTTATAGACATAGTCGACGAAATCTCCATCATCAGAACAATCGATCCTAAGATAGGCATTTTTATAATATTTTTTGGCAAAGAGTTCCTCTATCAGGTAACTTTTCCCAACTTGCCTAGCGCCAAAAACCAAAAGAGGCTTTCTATTTTCGTCCTGATTCCACCTGATTAAATCCACCAAATATTTTCTATCCATATCAAGATTTGCTTTCACCTTTTTACATAGATATTATATAGTTACTTGCACCTTTTTACACTATTTTTTCCTAATTGAATGCACCTTTTTACAGGTTTTTGCCCAAAGGTTGCACCGGTAACCTAAAAGTAGACACGCCAAACCATATAAATAGCCGCGCTTCCCCAAATAGGAAGGCATGCGACAATCGATCAACAGAGGCGAAAGAGAGAAAATATGTAGGTCCTAAGGGAAATCGAATCAAACCCGGTAGCTTGGGCATCAAACAAAATCGTGACCCAACGTTCAAATAAACTTTCCAAAAAGCCCAAAAAGTATAGAAAACATCGGGCTTTTTGACCCGATGTTGTTTCTGAATGGTGGAACCGCGGAGAGTCGAACTCCGGTCCGAAGATGATCCAATAACAGCCTCTACAGTTTAGGCTGCGTCGGGATTTAACCTGAGGTCGAGGACACAACCAGAATACCCCCAGGCGAGACTATAGGATTTTCGTCCGATCCGCCTAGCCGAGCGAACCAGCTTATCGTCTTGTTATGACACTCTTGCTGCGCATGAGACGAAGAAACCGCAGGGAGCGTGCCGCCCTGACTCTATGCAGGACCCATTAGGTGTCTAAATTAAATTAGGCGCGAGCATACGCAACACGGTTGGTGTTGCGATACATGTAACTGTTGTCAGTTATTTTGTTTTGGCGTTATAGATCGCCGCTCTACTGCAGCCGCTACCGAATGACATCCCCGTCAAAACCAATACGGCCCCATTTCAAAGAACTATGCCCTCTCGGGCCTTTTGATTATAGGGACCGGGAGTTTGTTTAACAAGTCGAGCAAAACGCACTGGAACACCCTTTTTATTTAAAAAGGCCGTCAATGCGTGTATCGTTTACCTTGCTAGCAAGGTTAACTAACGAACATGTCCAAAAACAACAAGAAAAACACCAAAGCCAAAAAGCAGATGAATCCGAGGACCAAGGAGAATCTGCTGCTCGGCTTCCGCTCCATATTGAGCAACGACGCCTGCTATGACCTCGGCCACACCAGGCCCTGGTATGCGGCCGTCATCGTCTTCATCCTCTCGACCATCATCGCCCTGATCCCGACCTTCACCACCTACATGACGGTCTCCGGAGGCACGATGCTCACGACCAATAGCTATGGCTACGAAGTAGGCCTCGCCCACTTCCAGAACGATAGCGACGATGACTCCTACGCCATCAGCTCCTATCTATCGACTCTGGATTCCGATGGAACCCTCTCGATGACCAGGGAGAAATGGGTCGAATTCACCACCGCCTATAACGCCAACCTCAACGCCTCCCGTCCGGAGGAATCCCAGTTGGATGACTGGCACTGGTACCGGCACATCAACTCCAACACCGGGAACGTCGACTTCCAGGTCTTCTATTGCGAATTCAGCGGCTCTGAGCTCTCCAGCTACGCCTCCTCGATCATCGCCATCGCCGGGGCTTCCGCCTCCACCAGCAGCTGGACGATGCCGACTTATGAGGCCATCGCCGGGCTAAACCCCACCGATTCCCCGATCTACGCCGTCAACACCCTCATCTTGGGCGAGGATGGCTTCAGGATCTTCAAGTACAATTCGGCCGGTTCCCTATCGGCCGGTGGCTATGGGGTCAACTTCAAATATCCCGCCAACGAGGATCTCCCCTTCTATGAGATGAGCATCCCCCAGGCCGAGGATTATGCCACCGATATGGACTATGCCGAAGCCTACTACCGTTACGTCAACGGGGTCACCCACGTCTGGTCCGAATACTTCGACTTGGCCTATCGCGACTATAAGAACATGACCGCCTGGGTCCAGACCGGCATCATGGCCGCCGTCTTCGTCGGCTTCCCGGCCTTCATGGGTCTATTGGTGTTCTTGATGACCCGCGGCAAGAACAACCCCTTCCGCATCATCAACGCCTGGCACAGCCAGAAGATCGTCTACTGGGCCTGCTTCACCCCGGCCATCCTCCAATTGATTCTGGGCTTCGCCTTCGGGGTCTCCTCCATCATGGCCTATGCCTACATCTTCCTAGTCGGCATGAGGATCATGTGGATGTCGATGAGGACCTTGAGCCCCAACCGTCAATAAAGACAATGAAAAACCGCCAGCGATGGCGGTTTTCTTTTGCCTAATTTAATCCCCGTAGTCGGAGCCCCGGGATTTATCCTCGACGAAGATACCCAGGGGATCGGTTATATCCCCAATCTCCTTATAGATATAACCCTCTTTGAGGGTGAAGGGGGATTCGAAGTCGCCGGTGAAGACGACCCTCTCCTCCTTATCGATTATTTGATAGATGGCCTCCAATATCCGGGGGTAGTCGGATAGCCTCTTCTCCTTATAGCCCAATAGGCCCATATAGAAACCGGGCTCGACGTAGAAGGAATGCCCTTTTTCAGTTAGGTAATGGGCCGATAGGGTCGATTTATCGGGGGTTAGTTTGTACTTGCTAAATTCTGGGTAATCCATATAAGATAACGCCTAATAAATATACACCCATTCGCCGGCGCGCCTTAGGAAAAGGCGCTTTATAATAGCAAATAGGGAAAGGAGGAATTGATATGGCAAGCGATCCAAAGGACATCAAGATAGTGTTCACCGATATCGACGGCACCCTCTTCTCCCACAAAACCCACCAAGTACCAAAATCGGCCATCAGGGCCATAGAGCAATTACAAAGAAATGGCATCAAGGTCTTCCTCTGCTCGGGCCGTAACTTCTATCTGATCCGCAAATCCGGAATCTTAGACATCGTCCGCCCCGACGGGATGGTGACGATGAATGGATCGAACGCCATCATCGACGGCAACATCATCTACCGCTACCCCATCCCCTCAACGGTGGTCGATAAGATGATCATGTTCGCCAAAAGGCTTAAATTCGGATTAACCCTCATCGAGGAGAACGAGGGCCACATCAACATGATCGACGAACGCGTCATCTCGGCCCACGAAAAATACGGGACCAGGTTCCCCCAGCCCCGCACCTTCCCCGACCATTATGACCGCGTCGTCTATCAGATGATCGCCTTCTGCGACGAGTTTGAGGAAAGCCTCATCCTCCCCCACCTGGAAAACTGCAAATCCGCCCGTTGGGAGGAATATGCGGTCGACATCATGCTGAAGGACTCCGATAAATCAAAGGGCATCTTATCGGTGCTTGATTATCTCGGGTTAAAACCCGAACAGGCCATGAGCTTGGGCGATAACAACAACGACATGGAGATGACCGTCTACACCGGAATTGGTGTGGCCATGGGTAACGCCACCCCCGGCTTAAAGGCCATCGCCGACTACGTCACCGCGGATATCGATGACGATGGCTGGGCCAAGGCCATGGAGCATTACGGACTCATATGAAAACGACGCCGAATAGGCGTCTTTTTTCGTTTTGGATATTCCTCTGCGCTAACTTAGTATCTTTCGATAGAATCTTCGCTAAGCAGAAAATCGAAAACACCTAAGGTCAATATGCCGTCCGGGTCGTAGAAATGGGGTATTTCCTTGTTGACCAGCAGTATCTTCTTGAAGGAGTTTCCAATCTTTATGAGACCTCTTTTCTCCACCTTCTCCTTCTCATCTTCCGGAAGTGTGTTGCAGCATTGGATATAAATCTCTTTGTCTCCTTTTCTGGCGACAAAGTCCACTTCGATTTCCTTTCTCACATAGTTTCCGTTGTGATTTGGCTCGCTGTGGAATAGGGTCCCGACGTCAATCGCATAGCCTCTCCTGGATAACTCCAGATACACCATATTCTCGAATAGATGACCCTCGTCGAATTGCCTAAACCGCAGGCGCGAATTCCTTAAACCGAGGTCCTCAAAATAATATTTCTTTGGGGTTTCGATGTAGCCCTTCCCCTTGATGTCGTAACGGGCGCATTGTTCTAAAAGAAAGGCGTTTTCAAAATATTCCAGATATTTGGATATTGTCGCCTGACTTAAAGATAATTTTTCCTTGCTTTGAAACGAATCGGCTATCTTTTTGGGATTGGTCGGAGACCCAACGTTGGAGGCCATGATATCAAGGAGCGCGGAAAGCCCGGCTTCGTTATTCACTCCGTTTCTGACGATAACGTCGCGTAGATAAATCTTTTCTAATAAACCATTGAGTTCCTCCGCCTTTTCCTCGTCGGAACCGCAATTGGCGACGGTCGGCATGCCGCCAAAGCGCAGATAATCATTTAAAGCTTTTTGTGAACCAAGATCAGAATGTTCGTAAAATTCGGAGAACGACAAGGGGTAAACCTTGATTTCGTCGCCCCTTTTGCCAAATTCTGTCGAGACATCCCTACTAAGTGTGCGTGCGTTACTCCCAGTCACATAGACATCGACGTTATTTTGGCGAAGATACCCATTTAAGACGGCTTCGAAATTGCCTAATTCCTGAATTTCATCAAGCAGCAAAACATAAGGCCCTTCCCCTTTGGTCAATTCCCGGATAAAGGGGAGGAATTTATGGGGGTCCACTTTTCTGTTTTTTTCCTTGATGTCGAGCAAATCCTCTCCTATTTTCTCCAAATCAAAGGCTGAATCAAAAGAGAAGGAAATGATATTTTCCTTATTAAATCCGCCTTCTATTAACTTCTCTCTCAACAGCTCGTTAAGGATAAAGCTCTTGCCAACCCTTCTTATGCCGGTCACAACCTTGACGAGCCCGTTGTTTCTTTTTCGCAGCAACTTGTCTACGTAATTTTTTCGATCGTAACGCATATTTAATTCCATTGAATATTTTTGCAAGTTCTTGCAATTTTATAAAATTATATCACGGTTTAGTAAATAGGATGTGTTTGTTTTACATTTTTGCAAGTTCTTGCAATTTTGTGAAATGGACTATTTGTGATATGGCTCGTTATGGGCGATTTTAAAGGCCCGGTATATTTGCTCTAACAAGATGATCCTCGTCATCTGATGGGTGAAGGTCATCTTCGATAGGCAGACGGATTCGTTGGCCCTTTTCTTTAAAGCGTCAGATAAACCCAGACTTCCACCTATCACGAAATGGACGTGGCTCCCGCCTTTTTCCATCGCGTTCATTAGATGGGCGGAAAACTCCTCGGATCCGTATTGTTTTTGATTCAAATCGAGGGCGATTAGGTAGTCGTTGTCCTTAAGCTTTTTAAGGATCTTATTCCCCTCTTCATCCTTCACCTTCTCCTGCATGGCTGAGGTGGCGTTTTCCTTGCTCGGGACATCGGGGTATTCCTCAATCTTCACCTGGGCATAGGGCATTAATCTTTTTAGATATTCCTCGACGGCCATCTTCCAATACGCCTCTTTAAGATAGCCGATGCAGTGGATGGAGATCTTCATTCCAAAACCCCCTCACCACCAAAGGTGAAGCAATGCTGGGCGCACGGCTTGATGATGATGTTCGTATGATCGATCCCCTTTCTCTCAAAGGTGTCGTAATAGCTTTTTAAGGCGATTTCCGGGGTGTTGCACTCCTCGGATAGGTGAGCCAGATAAATCTGCTTGGTATGGGGCCCGATCAATTCCGACATATAGATGGCCGAATCGACGTTATTAAGATGCCCGCAGTCGGACCTTATCCTATCAATCAGCCATTTGGGCCTTTTCGACTTCTTCAGCATCTTGAGGTCGTGGTTGCTCTCAAAATAGTAATAGTCGCAATCCCTCAATAACTCCAAAACCTCGTCGTCCAACATCCCCGTATCGGTGACATAGGCCAATCTATCTCCCCGGCCCTCGATTAAAAAGCCCAAGGGATTTAAGGCATCGTGATGGGTGGAGAAGGGAACGATGTTGAAATCGCCGATCACAAAGGGCGAGAACGGCTTAATCTCGGTGTAGTCGCATTCCATCGTACCCTCGCTGGCGTACACCGGGACTCTATCCCGATAGCAATAAACGGATTTGATGTGGTCGCTATGTTCGTGGGTGATCAAAAGGGCCTGAATGTCAGGAATCTTTTTGTTTATCCGCTTCAAAGCCTCTCGGGCATCGCATATGCGCACGCCCATATCTATTTGGATGAGGGTGTCCCCCTCATAGATTAAGGTCGCGTTGCCCTTCGAGCCGCTGGCGATATTGAGGAAACGCATCTTTATTCGTCGAAGCCGGCGCTTTGCTTGGCCATGTAGTTGGCCCAACTATCGTCGAACTCATTGGAGGTGTTGGAGAAGCGGGAATAGGCCTTTTCGAAAATCAGGTTGACCGAGCCGGTTTTGCCGTTTCTGTTTTTGGCGACGATGACTTCCATGATCGAGTTATCGCCTTCGCCCTTGAGGGTATTCTTGATGCTCTCATCGGCCATATCCTCCATCGATCCCGGCTGGGGATTGGGGGAGTTGGATTTCTTCTTCTTGCCATAGCCGGCATAGTAGTCGGGACGATATAGCAACAAGACTAAGTCGGCATCCTGCTCGATGGAGCCGGATTCACGGAGGTTAGAAAGCATCGGGCGCTTGCTCTCGGTCTGTTCGGCGCCGCGATTTAACTGGCAGACGACGATGACGGGGACGTGGAGCTGACGGGCTAAGGTTTTTAAAGAGCCCGAGATGATGCTAACCTCCCGTTCACGGGATTCATTTTTGTTTTTGCTATTATCCCCGGTGGAGATCCTGCCGAGGTAATCGATGACCACTAAGGCCAAATCATCGTGCTGGGCCTTAAGTTTCGTGGCCTTGGCCATGATGTCTCCAAGTTTGGAGTTGGCGGTGTCATCGATATATAGATTCATGTTCTGGATCTGGCTGACGGCCGAGGCCAGCTTCGTCTTTTCCAGTTCGCTTATATGGCCGGTTTGGATGGAGTCATTGGAGACGGAGGCTTTATTGGCCAGCATCCTCTGCATGATGAGCATCGAGGACATCTCCAAGGAGAAGAAGGCCACGGTCTTGCCGCTTTTGGCGGCGTTCATGGCAAAGTTCATCGTCAAGGCGGTCTTGCCCATCGAGGGGCGGGCGGCGACGATGATTAAATCTTCCTTCTGCCAGCCATGGGTGAGGGCGTTGATCTTCGAATAGCCGGTGTCGACGCCGGTGACGTCCCTTACCTCGGTGGCTTTCGCCGATTCGATTTTGTTGACGACGGCCTGGGCCACCTCGCCGGCCGACTTGAAGTCGCCGACCTGCCTCGAGGAGGAGACGGCCTGGATTTTGTTGGAGGCGTTGGCGATGAAATCGGAGATGTCACTCACGCCGTTTTCGGCGTAGTCGTCGTTGATCTCCTGCATCGTCAGAAGAAGGTTCCGCAAAGAAGCCTGGTCACGGACGGATTTGATGTAGAAATCGATGTTATCCGGCGAGACGCTGGCGTCGATGCAGGTCATCAAATATTCCGGGCTCCCGGCTTCCTGGTCGAGCTTTAGGTTAACTAATTCGTCGTGAACGGTCTGGGGGTCGACGGGGGAGCGCTTTTCGGATAACGAGGCGATGGCCCTGAAGACCAACTTATTCCTCGGTTCGACGTTGGAAAAGGAATCCTCGGTCAATGAGGACGTTCCGATGGCCACGGCCTCGGCATCGAGCAGCATCGATCCCAGGCAGGCCCTTTCGGCTTCAACGTTGGAGGGAAGGGTGATGGTCTTGGCCATTTATTTCTCCTCGGATATGTGGACGTTGACGGTGCCGATAACTTGGCCCGCCTCGCCTTTATATAGCTCAATCCGTAACCTGGTGAATCCCAGGGCATTCGCGGGGTATTTGTCGATGAATTTGCGCTTATCGATCTCAATCCCGTATTTCTCCAGCAATTCGGCCTCGATTTGCTTAGGCGAGATGGAACCAAACATCCTCCCGTCGCCGCTCACCTTGGCGGTGAATTCGAGGTTGATGGATTTAAGCTTTTCGGCCACCACTTCGGCCTGTTTCTTCAGCTCGACCTGACGGGCGCTTTCCTGGGCGTTGGATTTGGCCAGGCTCTTCTGGCTGGAATCGGTGGAGAGGATGGCTAAGCCACGGGCGATGAGGAAATTCTTCCCATAGCCATCGGCCACGGTGACGGTCTCACCCTTCTTGCCGACTTTCTTTACGTCTTGGGTCAATATGACTTTCATTTTCAATCCTCCTGTTTCGGGGCAAACGACTTGGCCTCATTCAGATAGGTGGCCAAGGTGGCGAGGAGGATGTTCTCCACGCCGCTGACGGTCTGGTTCTTAAATGATGCGGCCGACATTGAGAAGTGTCCGCCGCCATTCATCTTCTCGGCCAATAGCTGGACGTTGATGGTGGAGTCGCTCCGGCAGGAGATGGAAATCGTATCCTGCTCGGTGCGGCCGATGACGAAGGAGGCGTTGATGCCCTTAAGCTGCATTAATTGGTTGGCCACCTTGGAGATGGCGGCCCTGTCGATGACATCGTGATCGTCGGCCAAGCAATAGACGACCCCGTAATAGGGCGTCTTCATGGTCGAGACGATCTTGGTGGTCAAGGAGTACTCCTCGTACTCGTCTTTTAGGTAATCGTCGGCCAAGCCGTTATCGGCGCCATAAGTCTTCAGCACCTCGGCGGCGTCGAAGGTGGAAATGCCAACCGTCTTCGACTTGAAGAAGTTGGTATCTAGGAACATGCCAGAGAGCATGATGGTGGCGTAGGCCGGCTTGATCTCGATGCGGGGGTTGGCGGTCGCATAACGGATCATCTCCGCCAAAATCTCGCTGGCGGATGAAGCCGAGGGCTCGATGTATTCGAGGACGGTCGGGGCGATGAAGGAGGAGGCCCGGCGATGGTGGTCGATGACCACGGTCTTATTGGATTTATCCAATAGCTTGGGGGCGTGGGTCCTCTCGGGCACGGAGACGTCGACCACGACCAATAGGGTTGAGCTTTTGATGCTATCATAGGCTTCCTTGGGGGAGATGGTCATCTTCTCCAATTCGATTTTGCCAAAGGCCCTCTGGAAGGCCAGACGGGTTTTCTTTTCGGTGTTCTTGGGGTCGTAGACGACTTTGCAGGGAACGTGGCAGTATTCGGCGATGGCCATGACGCCCAAGCAGGCGCCGATGGCGTCCATATCGGCCACCGCGTGGCCCATGACGTAGACGTTTTTGGCTCCTTTGACCAAACCGATGAAGCCATCCGCGGAGTTACGGATCTTGACCTTGGACTGACTCTCAACGGCTTCGGTCTTGCCACCGAAGAACTTCAGCTCCTTGTTGTATTGGGAGACGACGGCCTGGTCGCCGCCGCGGGACATGGCGATATCGATGGCGCTCGAGGCCATGGCGTTGATTTTATCGGGCTCCGGGAAGTCGTGGGCAAAGCCGATGGATAAAGTCGGGCGGACGTCATTTGGTCCGGCTAAAGCCCTGGTTTTATTGAGGATATCAAAGCCATCTTCCTCCATCTTGCAGAGGGCCTCGTAGTTGGTGATGGCCAAATAGGAGTCGTTCCTGAAACGGCGCAAGACGACGTGGTAGTCGTTGAAGTAATTCATGATCTCGGCCCTGACGCGGGAGACGATGTCGTTGTTATCGTCCTCGGTGTTGCCGACGATATCCGCGTAGTTATCGATGACGACCATGCCGATGACCATCGCGTGAGCGCGTTCATACGCGGTCAGGTTGACGAGCTCGGTGGTGTCTTTGAAGATGAATAGGTGGGCCTCGGATAGGTATTTGGCCTCATAGCTATGGGTGCCGATCTCCAAATTGGCGGTCCGATCCGGATTGCCGTCTTTTAGATCGCCGAGGATGTTTTGCCAATCGAGAATGTTTTTATCCAGGATCTCGATGTTCCTCTCCTTGAAGAGGTTGTTGGTCCAGATGACGATGTCGTTCTCGTCGGTGACGGCCATGCCGATCTGGCCGAAGTTATAGGCTTCCTGGACGTCGCTCCCGATGAGGTCGGCGGCCTTGAGGTCGCTCTTCTGGCGGCTGGAGGCCGCTAAACGGAGGATGATCGCGCAGAATAGCAGATCGATGAGCATGATCGAGCAGAGGGTGATGACCCAAAACCCGGTTGTCAGATACTCCCTGATACCAGAGGGGATATTGACGAAATATAGGGCGGTTAGAACCCCGACGAAGGCGATTTCGATAAGCGACCCGATAAAGCAGGCGAGTCGAAGCTTTCTCATGAAATTTCCCATAGTAGTCAAATTATAGCCTCTCGCCGCCATTTTTCCTCATAGTTTTAACTATGCTCCGGAATGAGTAAGAAAAAGGCCGCCGTTTCCGGCGACCGATTCTTGGTTTGAGATTACCTCTGTCCGGGTTCGGGGAGCAGAGCCATGAAGCGGGCGTTTTTGACCGCTTTGGCCAGCTGCCTCTGATACTTGGCGGAAGTACCGGTGTTGCTGCGGGGCTCGATCTTTCCATCGGGAGCCACGAACTTCTGCAACAGTTCGACGTCCTTGTAGTCGACGAACTTGATGTGGTTCTTCTTGAAGTAGCAGACCTTCCTGCGGGATTTCACTTTCCTGAAAGCCATTGCTAGAAATTCCTTTCGTGTTTTGGGTTAAAAAGGCAGATCGTCATCGACGATGTCGATGGAATCCACGTTGCTGCTCGCCTCGGAGGCTTGGTTGCTCATCCTCGGCGAAGGGGCATCGGGAGTGTAGCCGGCGTCATTGGTAGGTCCATTTCCCTTGGGCTCGAGGAACTCCACCTGATTGGCGACGATCTCGGTCGCGGTGACCTCAACGCCGTTGCGGTTGGTGTATTTCCTTTGAGTGAGCCTCCCCACTACTCCGACAAGCGATCCCTTCCTGGTGAATTTAGCCACCGAGTCGGCGGAATTGCCGAAGACGGAAACTCCGATGAAGATGGTGGTTTTTTCCCCATTGGGGCCGCGGCGGGTCTCATCGCAGGCGAGGGTGAAGGAAGCCACGCTCATATTCGATTGAGTCCGACGGAGTTCGGGGTCGCGGGTTAAGCGACCGACTAAGACAACGCTATTGACCATAGTTAGGTCCTCCTTATTCCTGTGCCACAGTGATTAAGTGACGGAGCACTGCTTGGTCGAGTTTGACTAAACGATCAAATTCCTTTAAGCCCTCGGAGCCGCCGTTCACCGTGAGGATGACATAGTGGCCTTTGGTCTGCTTCTTGATCGGATAGGCGAAGTCGCGGAGCCCCCATTCCTTGGTGGCGATAACCTGAATCTTGTTATCGGTCAGGATCTTGTTGAGCTTGGCGATTTCATTCTTGCGGGCCTCATCATCGAGGGTGGCCGTCAAGATGTACATAATCTCGTACTTTCCCATCATTACACCTCCTAATTTCGGTCTTTTGGATCGCCTCAGCCTCGGCTGTGCGACCATAAGAGTATGTGCTTTCTCCTTCCAGAAAGCCCACCTATTCTATAGGTGTCAAAACGGGTTTACAAGAAAAGTTTTTTCCGCCCCTGTTAGGGGGAGGTGGCACATATCCCCCTACTATTTAATGGAAGGCAAATCGCCTTTTGTGTCAAAACTCGTTCAAAAAGTTGCGTGACGCCCAAAAGAAAAAAGACGCTTTTTCATCATCCAACATAGTTGAGGCAAAACAAAAGGCGGCTTTCCGAATCGGGAAACCGCCGTTTGATATTAATAGAGTTTGGCGCCAGCCGGGATGGCCTCGTCGACCATCAACAGGTGCAACCCCTCGTGCCCGTCTTCTTCGTGGACGGCCGAGATGAGCATGCCGCAGGAATCGATCCCCATCATCCTCCGCGGGGGGAGGTTGACGATGGCGATGCAGGTCTTTCCGACCAATTCCTCGGGCTCATAGTATTCGTGGATGCCGCTGAGGATGACGCGGTCGTTGCCAGAGCCATCATCGAGGGTGAACTTCAATAGCTTCTTGCTCTTTTCCACCGCGACGCATTCCTTGACCTTAACGGCCCTGAAGTCGGATTTGGAGAACGTCTCGAAATCGACCATCTCAGTGAAGAGGGGCTCGATCTTAACCTTGGAGAAATCGGGTTTGCTGACCGGGGTTTCGGGGGCCGGGGAGGTTTTGGTTTTGCTCTCCTTCTCGCCCAGGGTCTTGAGGGTCGGGAACAATAGAACCTCACGGATGGTCGGCGCATTGGCGAACATCATGACCAAGCGGTCGATGCCGACGCCGATACCGCCGGCCGGGGGCATGCCGTAACTCAGGGCATCGAGGAAGCTGTAATCCATTTCGTTGGCCTCGTCATCGCCCCTTTCGCGGGCGGCTAACTGAGCTAAGAAACGCTCCTTCTGGTCGATGGGGTTATTGATCTCGGAATAGGCGTTGGAGAGCTCGGACCCGTTGACGAATAGCTCAAACCTCTCGACGAAGCGGGGGTCGGGGCTCTTCTTGGTGAGCGGGGATACCTCGATGGGGTAGGTGTGGATGAAAGTCGGCTGCAAGAGGGTCGGCTCGACGAGTTCGTCGAAGAAGCCCTGAATGATATAGCCGACGGAGTTCCAGCTCGGCTCCAGGGGAACGTTATGCTTTTTGGCTAACTCCACCGCTTCCTCAAAGGTATATTCCTTGGTGAAGTCGACGCCGCACTTCTCCTTGATGGCGTCGGTCATCGAGACCCAGCCAAAGGGTTTGGAGAAGTCGAACTTGGTGCCGTTCCACTCGAGCTCATAGGTGCCCATCACGTGTTCGCAGACATAACGGACCATGCCCTGCATCCAATCGCGCATGGACTGGAGGTCGCCATAGGCCTGGTATAGCTCGATGGTGGTGAATTCGGGGTTGTGCTTGATGTCGATGCCCTCGTTCCTGAAGATGCGGCCGATTTCATAAACCCTGTCGATTCCGCCGACCATGCACTTTTTGAGGTTCAATTCGGTGGCGATTCGCAGGTAAAAGTCGCGGTCTAGGGCATTGTGATGGGTGATGAAGGGACGGGCCGCGGCGCCGCCTAATATCGGCGATAAGACCGGGGTCTCGACCTCGATGAAGCCGAGGGAGTCGCAATAGTTCCTGATGGCCTTGACGATGTTGGGGCGGAGGATGGCGATGCGGCGGGCCTCGTCGTTGACGATCAAATCGAGGTAACGCTTCCTATAACGGTCCTCGGTGTCGGTGAGGCCGTGGTATTTCTCGGGGAGCGGCTTAAGGCATTTGCTGATGTGGGTGTATTTCTCGACCCTGATGGTTAGCTCGCCGGTTTTGGAGAACATCAACGTCCCCTTCAATCCGACGATATCGCCCAGATCGGCCAATTTGAAAACGGAGTAGTCGTGCTCGCCGATGACGTTGAGCCCGATCCAGGCCTGGATCTGGCCGAACTCATCCTTGAGGTTGACGAAGCTGGCTTTGCCCATCATGCGGATGGCCATCAGACGGCCGGCCACATCGACTTCGATGGGGCTATTCTCTAAATCCTCGGCGGTCTTGCCTTCGACTTTCTTCCTGATGTCGCAGATCCTGTCGGTCCAGTCGTAACGGCTGCCGAAGGGATCGACGCCCAGGGCTTCATATTTGGGGAGCTTGGCTTGCCTAGCTTGCTCTTGATCGGTTAATTTCTCTTCCATACTCTAACCTCGCGCTGAAGTAATATACCCCAACAGGCGCCGAAAATAAACGCGCAGGCCCGCTTTTGCCCCCGCGGGTGTTGGCAAAGGGGCTGGCAAGGTATAAAGTCTATGCGTTTTATGGATCTGAAAAACCGCAACAGCCTCCTCTGGGAGATCATCCGCTTCGTGGTGATCGGGGTGTATGCCACCATCCTGGATTACGTCATCGAGGTGTGGCTGACCTCGTTATTGCAGGGTTGGGTATCCGCGAATGCGGAAAACCACATCGCCGCCTTCTTCATCCTCTTCCTGATCTCGGTGTTGGGTCTCGTCATCTCGACCCCCGCCTCCTGGGCCCTCACTTCCGTTTGGGGCTTTCAAAACGTCAGCGAGGAATCCGAAAAGGAGGCCAAGTCGATCAAAGGGACCTTGAAGTTCCTCCTATGGAGCCTATTGGGCTTGATCGGCGGCTCGATCATCTCCTTCCTCGGCTACATGATCTGCCTTGAGTGGAGCGGCTGGGACATCAACATCATCAACATCAACTTCTCCACCCTCTTCTCCAGCGACGTCGCCACCTTCTGGGCTTATTCGATAACCTTCGCCCTTAAGACGGCCTTCACGATGGTCTGGAACTTCGTGACGAGGAAGCTATTCATCTACAAAGCCCCTAAGGAAGAGACCAAATAAGGACCGTATTCCCTGGTCAAATCATCCAACGAGTATTTGGCGTTCGCGCTGGAAGTCGAAGGAAGAACAACCACCTCAATTCCCTGGGGTGGTTTTTGATATCGATGGAAATACTTCTCGGCCGCTTTGCCGTTTAGGATGATGGTCTTTATCCGGCAGGCTTCGAAGATGGGCTTTAAGTCGGTGGGCACGACCTTGTTTATGCTGGCGTCCTCGCTCCCCTTTATGTGGCAGGACTCTATAGAGTCATAGAGGGCCAAGCCGTGCTTTATAGCATACTCAGCCCGGCCTTCTGGCGTCGAGGGCGCCAAATCGCCGTAAATCGCCTCCAGGAGCTTCCAAAACCGATTCGATGGATGGGAATAGTAGAAACCGATTTCCCGGCTTTTTAGGGAGGGAAAGGAGCCGAGAATCAAAATAACGGATCCGGGCCCGTAGCAGGGCCCGAATCCGTGAGATTGCCTTTCTAGCTTCGGGGTGGCCATCATTCGTTGGAAGTGACCTGTCCCCCGGTGTAGAGCTGATAGTATTTGCCTTTGGCCTTGATGAGGTCGTCGTGGGAGCCACGTTCAATGATGTGACCCTGCTCGAGGACCATGATGACGTCCGAGTTTTGGATGGTCGAGAGGCGGTGGGCGATGACGAAGACGGTGCGGCCATTCATGATGGCGTCCATCCCCTGCTGGACCAATTTCTCGGTGCGGCTGTCGATGGAGGAGGTGGCCTCGTCAAGGACTAAAACCGGCGGGTTGGCGCAGGCGGCCCTGGCGATGGAGAGCAACTGCCTCTGGCCCTGTGAGAGGTCGGCGCCGGCTTTCTCCAAGACGGTGTCGTAACCCTGCGGGAGCATCATGATGAAGTTGTGGGCGTTGGCCAATTTAGCCGATTCGATGACCTGCTCGTCGGTGGCTTCGGGGTTGCCATAACGGATGTTCTCCTTGACGGTTCCGGTGAAGAGGTTGGTGTCCTGGAGGACCATACCCATGGCCCGGCGGAGGTCTCCCTTCTTGATCTTGTTGATGTTGATGTCGTCGAACCTGATCTTGCCATCTTCGATGTCGTAGAAGCGGTTTAAGAGGTTGGTGATGGTCGTCTTGCCAGCCCCGGTGGGTCCGACGAAGGCGACTTTTTGGCCCGGCTCGGCCCAGAGCGAGATGTCGTGGAGGACAGTCTTGCCAGGAATATAGGCGAAGTCGACGCCATACATGTTGATCTTGCCCTTCAACCAGGTATAGCTGACGTCTCCGGTGGCGGTATGGGGGTGTTTCCAGGCCCATTTGCCGGTTTTTTCGGAGACCTCGACGGGCTCGCCGTCGCTGCCCTCGATGGCATTGACTAAGGTGACGTAGCCCTCATCGGTTTCGCTCTGCTCATCCATGATGGCGAAGATCCTCTCGGCCCCGGCCATGGCGAGGATGAACATGTTGATCTGGTTTGCTAGCTGGGCGATCGGCATGGTGAAGGCTTTGCCCAGGGAGAGGAAGGAGATGATGACCCCGACGCCAAGGATCGGGTTTTCGGTGTTGGCCGCGATGATGAGGCCGCCGATCAAGGCGAGGGTGACGTATTGGATGTTGCCTAAGTTATTGGCCACCGGGCCGGAGATCATCGAGTATTTCTGGGCCTTGGTGGTGTATTCGCAAAGGGCGTCGTTTAACTCATCGAAGCCCTCTTTGGCCTTTTCCTCGTGGTTGAAGACCTTGACGACTTTCTGCCCAGAGATCATCTCCTCGATGTAGCCGTCGGTGGCACCCAAGGCCCTCTGCTGGGCGATGAAGTATTTCGAGGAACGGCTGGTGGTGAAGGAGATGGTGACGAGGATGAGGATGGTGAAGAAGATGACGACGATGGTCAAATACCAGCTGAGGATGACCATCATCACGAAGCAAGCCAGCATCTGGACGATGGATTGGATCATCATCGGCAAGACGCGGGAGGTAAGCTCGCGGAGGGTGTCGACGTCGTTGGTGTAGACCGACATGATGTCGCCGTGGACGCGCTGATCAAAGTAGGATAACGGCAAGGTCTCCATGTGCTTGAACAGCTGATCCCTGATCGACTTCTGGGTCCCCTGCCCGATGACGCAGACCAAAATCTGGTAGACGTAGGTGCAGAGGAAGCCGACGGTGTAGATGCCGGCCAAAATCAGCACGCCCTGAATGAGGGTGGTGTTTTCAACCAAAGCCTCGATGACTGGCTGGAGGGAGCTGCCGGAGGTTTCGACCGCGCCGGTGAGGGCGTAGGTAATGTAGCCGCCAACCAAGACGGAGCCGGTGAAGAAGCTACCGATGGTCGAGGCTAAGACGGAGAGGCAGATGGCCAATATGGCCACCACGCACAAGACGGGATATTTCCTAAACATGATCCCAACTAAGCGCCCGAACATCTTGAGGGACTGGCGCATGTTGAGACGTTCACCCCTGTGGGGTTTCTTATTCTGCGGCATCGAAGTCACCTCCACTCATCTGGGTTTCATATAGTTCTTGGTAAACCGGCGAAGTCTTCATCAATTCGTCGTTGGTACCGTGGGCGATGATCTTTCCATCGTCCAAAATGAGGATCTGATCGCAATCCTTTATGGAGAGAAGACGCTGGGCCACGATGAACTCGGTGGTGTCGGGGATCTCCTCCTTGAAGGCGCGGCGGATCTTGGCGTCGGTGGCGGTATCCACGGCCGAGGTGGAGTCGTCGAGGATGAGGATCTTCGGCTTCTTCAATAGGGCCCTGGCGATGCAAAGCCTCTGCTTCTGGCCGCCTGATACGTTGGTGCCGCCCTGCTCGATTTTGGAATCGTAACCATCGGGGAAGCGGTCGATGAATTCATCGGCGCAGGCCAGATGGGCGGCGTGCTTGATTTCCTCGTCGGTGGCATTCTCGTTGCCCCAAAGCAGGTTGGAACGGATGGTGCCCGAGAAAAGAACGTTTTTCTGCAAGACGACGGCGACGGAATCGCGGAGGACTTTGAGGTCATATTCGCGGACGTCGTGGCCCCCGACTTTGACTGAGCCCTCGCTCACGTCATATAGACGGGCGATTAAAGAGATTAAAGTGGTCTTGGACGATCCGGTGGCCCCGATGATGCCGACGGTCGAGCCGGAGGGGATATTGATGTTGATGTCATCCAAGGCGTTCTTTTGGGAGTCTTTGAAGTAACGGAAATTGACGTGCTCGAAGACGACTTCGCCGTTGGGGACTTCCATGATGGGGTTTTCCGGGCTCTTTAAGCTCGGCTCCTCGATGACGACCTGGACGATACGCTCGGCGGAGTTGCGGGACATGGTGACCATGACGAAGACCATCGAGAGCATCATCAGGGAGTTGAGGATCATCATGATGTAGCTGAGTAACGGGGTGATCTGCTCGATGGAGAAATCGGTTCCGTTGCTGTCGATGATCATCTTTCCGCAGAAATAGGAGATGCAGCAGGTGGCGGTGTAGATGGCGATCTGCATTGCCGGGGAGTTGAAGGCCAGTAGCGTCTCGGCTTTGACGAAGTTACGGTAGATGAAATAGGAGATTTTCCCAAACTTCTCGCCCTCGAAATCCTCGCGGCCATAGCTCTTGACGACGCGGATGCCCTCGAGGTTTTCCTGAACGGAGGCGTTCAAGCCGTCGTAGGCGTTGAAAATCCTGACGAAGGTCGGGTGGACGATGGCCGCGATGCCAAATAGCACGATGGCCAGGAAGGGGATGATGCAGAGGAAGGTGACGGGAATTTGCCAGTGTGGCCAGGCGGTGACGGTGGCCAAAACGAGGGCGGCGATCATCATCAATGGGGCCCTGATGACCATCCTCATGATCATCTGGACGGAGAATTGGACGTTGGTGACGTCGGTCGTCATCCTGGTGACTAAGGAGGAGGCGGAGAACTTATCGATGTTGGCGAATGAGTATTCCTGGACCTTGTAATACATGGCCTGCCTGAGGTTTCTGGCAAAGCCGGCCGAGGCTTTGGCGGCCATGAAGCCGGCGATTATGCCGCAGGCGGTTGAGGCCACGGCCATCACCAACATGATGATCGCCCAAAACCAGAGGGCGGAGACATCGACTCCGGCGTCGGCTTCGATGGCGGCCACTAGGTATTGGCTAAAGAATGGGACGAGGACCTCGCAGGTGACCTCTAAGACGCACAATCCCCACGCGGCGAAAACGTAGGGCCAATAGCCTGCCATATACTTAGCCAAACGCTTAATGATATGGAGGTTCTTGCTTTCTTTGATAGCTTGCTCGTCACGCGCCTTAAGTGCGGCTATCTTTCTTTCTTCTTCGTTATCCATATAACGGCTATATACTCCTAACGGCGTATTATTTATCGCAATTCAAAATGAATTGGAAGACATTTTTTCACATTGTGAGACATTTATTTTTAGGCCAGTTGGGATAAAAGCGCTTCCAGCTGTTTTAATGACGATATTTCCTGGGTTATGGCCAGCCTGACTTTCTTATATCCGGGGAACCCGCTTAGGAAGTGTGGGATGATGCCCTTGAGCTGACGGATGGCGACATCCTCGCCTTTATCCTCCACCAGCATCTTGGCGAAGGTTAAGGCGTATTCGACCTGCTGCTTCAAAGCGGGGTCTGGCAATATCTCCCCCGTGGTCAGATAGGTATCGATCTGCTTGACGAGGAAGGGATGCCCAACCGCTCCCCGAGCCACCATGACCATGTCGGCGTTGCTAACCTCAAGCGCACATTTCACATCATCGACGCTGAAGATATCCCCGGAGATTATCAGGGGCACGGATAGCTTTTCTTTTAAACCGGCGATTTTGTGGTAGTCGGCCTTCCCGGAATACATCTGGGTTGAGGTCCGGCAATGGACGGTGATGGCCTTAACCCCGGCTTTTTCTAACATCGGGGCAACCTCAAATACATTGATGGAATTATCATCCCAGCCAAGCCTTATCTTGGCGGTAACGGGTTTATGGGAGGCCTCGCATATCGCCTTCATGTAGTCATAGAGGGCTGGCGGATTTTTTAGCCAAGCGCTGCCGGCCCCGGTTTTCACGACTTTATGAACAGGGCATCCCAAATTGATGTCCAAAATGTCATACGAGGCGATCTTTTCGAGGATGGCGATACCTTTAACCGCATGCTCAGCCGAATGGCCGAATAGCTGCAATCCAACCGGACGATCGCTAGAGGAAGTGGCGACGTATTCCTCCGTCTTTTCATTGCCATAAATAAGACCGCAGTCGGAGATCATCTCGCTATAGGAAAGGGCGACGCCGAATCCCTTCATGAATTCGCGGTATGGGAGGCTAGTTATCCCGGCCATCGGGCCGAGGACGACCTTACCTTTTATCTCGACGTCTCCGATCTTCATCGCGGGAATTATATAAACAAAAAGCCCGGAGGTCATCGGATAACGACCAACGGGCTCACGATTAATCGGAGAGGATGGCTTCGGCCTCTTCCTGTAGGGCGAGGAGGGTCGCCTCGTCGGGGGTATAGGTGCCGCTGACGATGGCTTCGCGGTTTAAGGAACCGCCGGTTTCTTTCTCGACCACCACCGCTTTAACAAGCGTCAATAGCTCGCGCAGCTTTCCGCGAGCCCCCGCCGCGGCGCTTTTCCCGGCCACGCCGGAGATGGCAACCTTCTTCCCGATGATGACCGGGGATGAATAATCGTTGGGGACAACCGGCCTCGAGAGCCAGTCGATCAGGTTTTTAAGATAGCCGGGATAGCTGGAGTTATATTCCGGGGTGAAAACCCAGAGGGCGTCCGCGTCCTTAATTTCCTGACGAATCCTGCCTAATTCAGCAGAGGCCGGGTATTCCTCGTCCTGATTGAGGAAGGGGAGGGCGGAGAAGTCGAGATAAGACACCTCGGCCTTGCCTTCAAGAAGCCCTTTGGCGACTTCTGCGAGTTGGCGGTTGAAGGATCCCTTTCTGGTGGATCCGACTATAAATAAGATTTTCTTCATTTGTGTGTTTTTCCTTTTCTATATTCTACGCCTGATGCGTGCGTTATCCTGGGGATACGCTCCAGCAAAGAAAAGGCGCGTCGGTTAACGCGCCTATTCGTTTTTGCTTTATTCGCCTTTGGGCGGATCGTTTTCGGCCTTAGGGGCCTCCACCACTTCGGCTTCAGCCGGTTTTTCAACCGGAGTATCGGGGGAGACGATGTTGCCGTTGCGGTCGTGCTTGGCGATCTTGCCGTTGGCTAATAGCTCGTCGATCTCCTCAGCCGTGATGGTCTCGTTTTCGAGCAAGGTCTCGGCGATGAGGATGACCTGATCCTTCTTCTCGGTGAGAAGCTTCCTGGCCTGCTCATGGGCGTCATCGATGATCTGCCTGACGGCTTTATCGATCTCGTAGGCCACTTGGGTCGAGAAGTTCTTCTGGGTGTTGGTGTAATCCCTACCGAGGAAGACGGAGCCGGTGGCGTTCTCATACTGGATGGGGCCGAGTTCGGACATACCGAATTCGGTGACCATCAAGCGGGCGAGCCTGGTGGCTTCCTGGATGTCATTGCTGGCGCCGGTGGAGACGTCCTGGAAGAAGATTTCTTCCGACGTGCGACCGCCCAATAGACCAGTGATGCGGGCGAGGAGCTCGCTCTTGGTGAGCAGGAAGCGATCATCCTCGGGAGTCATCAATACATGGCCACCGGTGTTGCCGCGCGGGATGATGGTAATCTTCTGGACTTTGTCGCTATGTGGCAAGTTGAGGCCGATGACGGCGTGGCCAGCCTCGTGGTAGGCCACGGTCTTGCGCTCGTGATCGGTCATGCGCTGGCCGTTTTTGGCCGGACCGGAGATGACGCGGTCGATGGCCTCGTCGATATCCTCGATTTGGACGGATTCGTGGTTGCGGCGGACGGCCAAGATGGCGGCCTCGTTCAGGACGTTATCGATATCGGCGCCCGAGAAGCCGACGGTGCGCTTGGCGAGAGCGCCCCAATCGATGTTGGGGTCGATCTTCTTGTTGCGGGCGTGGACCTTGAAGATGGCCTCGCGTCCCTTTTTGTCGGGGAGGGAGACGGTGACGGTCCTATCGAAACGACCGGGACGGCGGAGAGCCGGGTCGAGGATGTCTTGCCTGTTGGTGGCGGCGATGATCAAGACGCCGGAGTTCGGGGCGAAGCCATCCATCTCGACTAACAACTGGTTGAGGGTCTGCTCACGCTCATCATTGCCACCGCCTAAGCCGGCGCCACGCTGACGGCCGACCGCGTCGATTTCATCGATGAAGACGACGCAGGGGGCGTTTTGCTTGGCCTGGCGGAAGAGGTTTCTGACACGGGAGGCACCGACGCCGACATACATTTCGACAAAGTCGGAACCCGAGATATTGAAGAAGGGAACCTTGGCCTCTCCGGCGACGGCTTTGGCCAATAGGGTCTTACCGGTACCGGGGTTACCGATGAGCAAGACGCCTTTGGGTAACCTAGCGCCGAGCTTAGAGTACTTCTGCGGTTCTTTGAGGTATTCGACCAATTCGACCATCTCGGCCTTCTCCTCGTCGCAGCCGGCCACATCGTCGAATTTGACGTTGGAGATCTTATCTTTCTTGGCCGGTGAGCGGTTGAAATCCATGGCTTGCCTATTGGCGCCATTGACGGAGGCATTGAGCCTCGAGTAGAAGAAGATGCCGATGAGGATGACGACGCCCATCATGATGATGGTCGGGCCCCAGACATCCCACCAGGACTGGGCGAAGGCGTCGGTCACGGAGATGACACCGGTCGCGCGGGCCGTGAAGATGGTGGAATAGGAGGCGTGCTGAACGGTGATCGAGTAGGTGGTGCTATCCGCGGTGTAGCTGATGACGGAGTCGAAGGCGGAATTCCACTTCTCCTCTTCCATGGTCACCGTGAAATAACGGGTCGATTGGGCTTGGTTGACATAGGTACCGGTGACGGTGACGGCTTTATAGCTTTGGGACACCGAGACGTTGACGATGGTCCTATCAGTGGTTGATTCGTAATCGTAATAAGCCTCATAGGAACCGTCTTCTTTTTTCTCGACGTGGGAAGTGTATCCGAGGTATTCATCCAACTGGGAGACATACCAGGTGTCGGTTCCAGTCGATAGCTGGGAGACGATCAGCCAAATGAAAAGGCCGATGGTCAAGCCCATCAGAAGATAGGGGAGGATATAGGACAATATACTGCGTCTTGGCTGCTTATCTCCGTCGTTCATGGGGGCGTCCTTTCTTGGGGTTGTGGGTAATGGGTGCTCTTTAGAGCAGCGCGAGGATTATATCACGCTAGGCTCTATTAAAATATTTTTTATGCCGCAATTGCATCAAAAATGATTTTCAATGTGAAATATCGTTGAGAAGGCTAAACATAGCCCCCGCCTGCTCTTTGGAGGCGAATTCTCTTGTCTCGTTTACCTTGACCGTCAGCACGCGATGACCGAGTTTAATCTCCAGCTCGTCCCCGGCGTTGACCTCACTCATCGGCTTGGCCTTTTTGCCATTGATGGAGACGCTCCCGGCCTCACAGAGTTCCTTGGCGATTTCCCGCCGCTTGATGAGGCGGCTGACTTTGAGGAATTTGTCGATTCTCATAAGTTGATTCTACCACCCATTCACTTCTGCTCCGCCCTTTTTAGATAGAGCTTGTCGATCTTATTCAAAATCTTCTCGAGGTCATCGGCCCATTTGCCTCTTTTGTTCATTCGAATCTTCAGCCGCTTGTTGATGAAGGAGATCTTGATGTCGTCGATGTAGTCGATTAAGGCGTCGAATAGCTCCGAGCCCATGCCGGGGATCCTGGTGAAGGAGTCGCTTAATACCAAGTCGACATAATCCGGCCCTTCATCCATGGAGGAGAACTCCTCTTTCTCGGCAATCAAATCGATCCGCTTTTTCTGTAAAAGCAATTTGGTCTGCTCGGGGATCTTACCGTAAATGTCTTTTGTCTTCTTCTCGAACTCGCGGAGTCCGGCGGCATCTTTGATGTCCTGGAGTTCCTGATACATCGAGATCTTGTCGGATTCATTGGCGTACTCCCCGGGGATATAGGCGTCGATTTTGAAAAGCTTTGCGGCCTTGGGCGGCTCGCTTTCCTTGCCTTCCTTTTTGGCGGCCACGGCCTCGTTTAGCATCTTCAGATACAGATCCAAGCCGATCGAGTCGATGAACCCGGCCTGTTCGGGGCCCAAGATGTCCCCGGCCCCGCGGATCATCAAATCGCGTTGGGCGATCTTATAGCCGGAACCTAGCTCGGTGAATTCCTGAATGGCCTTAAGACGTTTGGCGGCGTCTTCGTTCATTTCCTTTTTCTCGCGATACATCAAATAGGCGTAGGCGATTCTATCACCGCGGCCAACGCGGCCTTTGATCTGATATAGCTGCGATAAACCAAATTTATCCGCGTCCTCGACGATTATGAGGTTGGCGTTAGGCACATCGATCCCGTTTTCCACGATGGAGGTCGCCACCAGGACGTTTATCTCCCCCTCATAGAATCGGCCCATGACCTCCTCGACCATCTCCTTGTCCATCTTGCCGTGGACGACCCCGACCGCGGAGCCCTTGACCGCGGTTTCCAAACGGGAGGCCACCGCATATATCGAGTCTACGCGGTTATGAATGTAGAAGACCTGGCCACCGCGGGTCAGCTCCCTTTGGATGAGCTCATTCACCACTTCCTGCTTGAAGGGGGTGACATAGGTTTGGACGGCCTGCCTGGTGTTAGGGGCGGTGTTGATTTGGGATAGTTGCCTGATGCCGACTAATGACATCTGCATCGTCCTTGGAATCGGGGTGGCCGAAAGGGTCAAGACATCAACGTTGGTCTTCAGTTCCTTAATCCTCTCCTTCTGCTCGACGCCGAAGCGCTGCTCCTCATCGACTATCAAAAGCCCGAGATCCTTGAAGTGGAAATCCTTGGATAAAAGACGATGGGTTCCGATGGCCAGGTCGATTTTCCCTTTTTCGATTAAATCGATGTCCCTTTTTTGCTCGGAGGGCGGGATTAAGCGGGAGAAAGGGGCGATTTTTATGCCATATCCGGCAAAGCGCTGAAGGGCGACCTCATAATGCTGCCTAGCCAATAGGGTGGTTGGGCAAAGCAAGGCGACCTGTTTCCCGGCCGAGATGGCTTTAAAGGCGGCCCTGAAGGCAATCTCGGTTTTCCCAAAGCCGACATCCCCGCATAGGAGGCGGTCCATGGCTTCTTCCTTTTCCATATCCGCCTTGATTTCGTCGAGGGAAGTCTGCTGATCCGGCGTCAATTCGTAGGGGAATTCGCCTTCAAATTGCATCTGAAGTTCGTCATCGGGCGGAAAGGCAAACCCCTTAACGCTGGCCCTTTCGCCATAGAGGGCAATCAACCTCTCGGCCAATTCGTTGACCCTCTTTTTGATTTTGGCCTTCTTCTTTTCCCAGTCGCCGCTATAAAGGTGGCTCAGGGCCGGGGCGGCCCCTTCCCTGCCGGCGTATTTACGGACGAGCCTAAATTGCTCGAGGGGGACATAGAGGAATTCGTTCCCGGCATAGGCGATGTGGAGATAGTCCCTATGGATGCCATCGACTTCAATGGTCTTGATGCCGAGATATTGGCCGATGCCGTTATATTCGTGGACGACGTAATCCCCGGGGTGGAGATCTTCATACGACCTTAGGATGGTCGCGTTTTGGAATCTCCCGGTAAAGCGGGAGGAGGCGCTCTTCCTCCCAAAGATTTCGGAGGGCGAGATATAAGCCAATTTCTGCTTGGGTAAATAGAAGCCTTCGTTCAAAAAACTTCTGGTGATTCCGAGATTTCCTTCAGGAAGATTGAATCCCTCGACATCTTCATAAGGCAATTTGGCGTCGTCCAAAAGGGAGGTGACGGTTTGGTATTGTTGCCTCTCCTTGAGGGATAAAACGACTTTGCCGTCGTTAGCCAAATAGGTTTGGATGGTTGGGACGACGCTTGCGAGGGAGCGGCCGGTCGTCACGATTGAGGAAACCTGGAAGATGAAGTCGTCAGGGCTGGTTATGAAGGCGTTGGAACGGAGGACCTTCTGTTTCTGGAACACCTTCTCGGGTTGGATGTATTCCTCTAAATGAGATAAAAGACGGCCTTTAAGCCTCAGCTCCAAAAAATAGGATTGGGCTTCTCTTATTAGCAGGTCGGCGGCGGAGTCAAAGGCCTCCTCGTTGGCGATATAAACCGCCTTGGCCTTTATATAGTCTAGGACCGAATAAGTTGAGCCGGCGGCATAGCCGAAATACTTATAAAGGCTCGGCTTGTAGTTCCTGTTTACGAAATCCTCGAGGTCGAGGGATACGTTTTGCTCCAATAGCTCCGCCGTCGGCCTATCCAAAAGCTTTTTATCCGCATCCAATTGCTCCCTGGCCCTGGCGGCGAAGTCGCTTAGCTGCTCATCAGTCAGGAAGATGTCGGTGGCCGGAATGATGCGGACGGATTTTAGTTCCTGCTTACTTTGTTGCGTGCCGATATCGAAAAGGCGGATGGACTCAATTTCATCGCCAAAGAATTCGATGCGGACAGGATTTAGGTAGGAGACGGAATATATATCCAATATGTCCCCGCGGGAGGCGAATTGGAGGGAATGGTCAACTTTGTTGACGCCCTGATAACCCATATCGACGAGGCGGGCTTTGATTTTTGATAAGGAGTGCTCCTCCCCTACCGCAAAATCCAAACAGAAGGCCGAAAAATCCTTGGGGGAAGGAAGATATCTAAGCAATGACGACGGGTGGCAAACCAATATCTTCTTCCTTGGATCGAGAAGGCGGTCGAGGGCGTATAGCCTTTGGGAGAGGAGCTCCCTTCCAGAGGATATCGCCTCCGCTCTAAGTAGTTCGTCGGACGGAAAGAAAACGACATCTTCCTCAGATAGGAAATTCAAAAGGAAGTTATAGATTTTCTCGGCGGAATATTGGTTGTTGGCAACGATCACATAATCGTCTTTTTTCTGTAGGAATTCGGAGGCGAAAATTAGGGCCGATCCAATGGTGTCGTCCACGACAAAACGCCCCTTCTTGCCATGGAGGGGGGAGGTCGACACGAGGTTTTGTATCAGTTTGTTTAGATCGTCCGTGGATATCACCTCAATTGTAGTGGTTCATCGCATACTCGAAGCCATGGAGCAGGTAATCGCGGAGGGCGAGGGCGGCTTTATGGCAGCCTTCCTTTAAGGCATCAGCCTCTTCGCCGGAGGCTTTCCCAAGCACCCAATCGACGCCGGTATGGAGAGGTTCTCCGATGCCGACCCTGATGCGCTTAATCTGCTCAGTCCCGGTCATTTGGATGATGTTTTTGATGCCGTTATGCCCGGCGTGGCTACCACCCGGCCTAAGACGGATGTTTCCCGGTTTTAAGGCCATGTCGTCATAAATGACGAGCACATCCTCAACAGGGATTTTGAAATAATCCATCAACGGTCTGACGAACTCGCCGGAGAGGTTCATGAAGGTCAACGGTTTGGCCAAGATGAAGTCGTCGGGGAAACGGTCGTCTTTCACGATCGAAAAATCGCCGTTGAATTTGTTGCGGTCGAAATCGGCTCCGACCATCTCGGCGAACTCGTCGATCGCATCGTAGCCCATGTTGTGCCGGGTATGTTCATATTGCTTGCCCGGGTTTCCCAAACCGACGATCAATTTCATGAGATTTTTTCCAAGGCGATTTTGTTGATGACCGTGACGATTCTGTTGACGCCTTCCTGGTCATAATAGGTGACCGGAGTGTCCTTAATCGCGAGCAGTTGCTGATCGTTAACCGAAAGCTCTTGCTGGGAGGCCAGCCTATTGAGCGACATATTCATCATCAAGCGGTTCTTAAAGGAGAGCTTCTTGAAGTCAAAGGAGCCGCGGAGCATGTAGTAACGGAGGTGATATGGATAAAGGACATTTAGCTGAATCATCTCCTCCCTTCCGTCTTTGCTTACGACCGAAAGTCCGCTGGAGAAGACGATGACGTCCTTCCCCTCCATGGCGTCCCAATAAGATAGGAACTTGTTGAGGCCCATGATCTGATTGCCCCTGACCCAGCCGCCGAAAACGAGGACGTCGTAGTCATCGATCGTCTTCGGTTTGAACTTCTTTAACGGCAAAACGGTGCCGCCGACGGCCTTGGCGATATCCTCGGCATATTTTTGGGTCGAGCCTTGCTCGGTTTCGTATAAAACTAATGTCCGCATAGCGAGAGAAGTCTATCACATCGAACTAGGAATGCGGGGTAAAAACAAATATAGTTGTTAGCATGACTGCTAAAGATTGGTTTTCCGACTTCGCCCGCGGTAGTTCGCTTGGGCTTGGCATGATACCCGGCGTCTCCGTAGGAACGATCGGCCTCATCGTCAACGTTTATGACAAATTGCTCGATTCCATTTCGGGCCTAACTAAGCACTTCTTCAAGGCCGCGATGGCTTTATTGCCCTTGGCTTTGGGCTGCGTGATTTCCGCCCTCATCATCTTAATCGGCTATTCCTACCTCAGCGAATACATCCCCTTTGAGATCACCGCCCTATTCGGTGGCTTAACCCTTGGTGGAACCCCGGTCATCATCAAGGCCATCGATTGGAAGAACCTGAGGAAATCGGATGTTTTGCGAATATTGATAGGCTTTATCGTCGCCGCCGGCATCGGTGTTCTCTCGGTCTTGGCCTATAAATTCCAGTGGTTCGACGTGGCTGCCGCCTTTGAAAACCCCAACGAGAACATCTGGGTGTATCCGGTGACTTTCGTGGCCGGCTTCATCGCCGCTGTGGCTTGCCTATTGCCCGGCATCTCAGGTTCCATGGTCCTATTCATCTTCGGCATCTATAACCCGATCATCGCCCTCTACTCCGGGGATAACTCCATGCTCCATAACCACGACCGCATCGGCACCGGTTTGCTATTGACCCTAATCTTGTTGGTTGGGGTTATCATGGGTCTGGTCTGCTTCGCCAAGGTCATGAGGAAACTGGAGGAAAACCACCGTCAGGCCACCTTCACCATCGTCCTCGGTTTCATCCTCGGCTCGGTTGCCTCGATCTTTGTTAATAACAACATCTGGTCCTACTACGAATCAGGGGCTGCCTGGTGGCATTACCTCATCGGCGCCTTCTTGTTCGTGGCCGGCTTCTTCGCTTTATACCTGGCCATCAGGTGGAGCTGGAAGAGGGCCGAGCAAAACGCCAGCCAAATCCAAATGGAGGAAAAGCCCTCCGAGGAAGAAAATGCCTAGATCTGCCGAGCAGTTCAGGCAAATGCAGGAAAAGAGGAAGGCTAAACTCCTTTCGGCAGCTTTATATCTATTCGCCACGGAAGGGTTTGATGCGACCTCAATCGATGAAATAACGAAAAAGGCCCGCTGTGCGCACGGGCTTTTTTACCACTACTACAAAGACCTCAATGAGGTGCTTGTGGAGTTGCTATCTAATGCCAAGGAGAAGCCAAATCTTCTGGCGCCTTTATCCGAAGCCAAAGAAGCCGGAGGATTAGCCGGTTTGAAGAAGCTTTGCCAATACTATTCAGGAGCCGCAAAAGCTAAGAAAGACGAAGAGGCCGAATACGCGAAAATGCTTCTTCAAATCCGCCAGCATAACAAAGTCAATAAAAGCGGGATTAAAGGTCTTGATCCGTATCCGGTTATAAAGTCCTTAATAAAACAGGGTCAAGCGAATGGCGAGATAATCCAAATCCCGACCGAACAGGCGAGCGAGGCCTTTGTAAACCTCGTGTTCGGAACCCTCGATCAAAGAATTATTTTAGGTTATAAAAATAATAAGGAAATTAACGCGGATACCTTAATAAAATTGTTTCAGATAAGGTGAGTTATTTCATTTTCAAAACAAAGTTATAAATCGCCGATGCCACGCCGTCTTTTTCGCAATTTTCAGTGATGTATTTCGCCACTTTTTTGCAGGCGGGTATGGCGTTGCCCATGGCGATGCCCTGGAAGTCTTCGATCATCTTGACGTCATTCCCCTGGTCGCCGAAGGTAAAAACGTATTTATTATCGATCTTTAATTTTTGTTTCAAGAACTCAACGGCGATGCCTTTGTCGGTCCCGGGATTAACGAATTCGAGATAGCAGGGGTTAGTCCTCATGCATCTGTATTTGAGGTCTTCTTCTACGAGTTTAAAACCGTCAATAAAAGAGGGCTCTTTCGAGGCGATCATAAACTTGAGAAGAACGTCGTTTTCCTTGAATGGTTCCTTCGTTAAATCACGTCCGGGGATTAGGTTACATTTGATTTCCCAATCGATGGCCCAATCGTATTCGTAATAGCCGATGTTGTTAGCCAAATAGCAATATAGGGGAACTCCAGCCTCCCGAACTTCCGGGTGCCGCTTGCAAAATGATTCGAAATCCTTCGGTTTAAGCCCGTTCGTATAGAGGACGTTTCCGTCTTTGTCGTAGACAGCCGCCCCGTTGGCCGCGCAGGCATACTTTTCCCCGTCGATTAATTGAGAAAGGAAAATATTTATCCCAGTGAAGGGCCTTCCGGAGGCGATTGCCACCGCATCCCCTTCAGCCAGCCTTTCGTTGATGGCCTTGAGGTTAGCTTCCGGAATCACTCCTTCGTGGGTGATGAGGGTTCCGTCCACGTCAAATACGAGAAGTCTTTTCATAGCCGCCGCTATTATATGGGGGCGAAAGGACGGAACAAATTAAAAAGCGGTCTCATCTGAGGCCGCTTTTCACTCTTTTTACCTTGCGGTGTAGTTCCAAAGGAATTTATATTCCTTTTTCAAATCGGGGTATAGCTTCATATATACCCCATAGAATAGGTCGTCGTAAACCTTATGGTTTTCCATATTGGGTTTAAAGGTATCCTCCAAGCGGACCATGTTCTCGATAGCCTGCTGAGGAGTCTCATACCTATCGATGGCTAGGAAGCCCGCCATCGCCGCCCCCAAAGAGGATGATTCGGTCGTGTGGACCCTGGAGACAGGCACCCCGAAGATGTCGGCCATGATCTGGCAGATCTCGTTGCTTTTGGCCCCGCCGCCGGAGACCCTTAGAGAAGTGAATTTATGATGGAGCTTCTTCTGGAAGCCTTCCGCCGCTTCGCGGAGGGCATAGCCGATGCCCTCGATTAGGGCACGGTAAAAATGGGCCCTGGTGGTGACGTCGGAAAATCCGACGATCGAACCTTTTACCTCGGGCCTATCGAGCATCGAGCCCCAGTAAGGCTGGAGGATGAGGCCGTCGCTCCCGACGGGAACATTGGCCATTTGCTTGTCCCAGTATTGCGGATCACCTTCGTCGAGGGTGATGTCGTTGATTTGTTCGCCGCCGAATTCCTTAAGGAACCAGTTGATCATCCAATATCCGCGGTAGATCTGGACGTCCATGTTGTAATAGCCGTCGATGCAGGATGGATAGCAGGGAAGGAAGGTTACGGGTTCCGTGTATTTGGTGACGGTGGTCTCGAAGGTGCAGGCGGTGCCTAAACTGATGGCCCCGGTCTTATCGTCCATAACCCCAACCCCTAGGGTCTCACATGACTTATCCGACCCGCAGGCGAAGACGGGAACCCCGGTTGGGATGCCACTCTCCAAACTGCATTTTTTGGTGATGGTGCCGATGAGACCGCCTTCCTTGACTAATTCGCAAAGCATTGAGGATTTGACAGAGAAAATGCGCCCTTTCATGTGTTTTTCGGGGCGGCGGTACCACTTCTTTTTCTTGAAATCGATCGGATAGTGTCCGGTGCAGTTGGCGGCCGAATCCTTCAATTGGCCGGTCAAACGATAGATGAAGTAGGTGGAGACGGCGACGTATTTATCGACCTTGGCCCAATTCTCGGGTTCGTTCTCTATGATCCAGTTGGCGATCGTCCTCTTGCGATTCATCTTGATGACATCGCCCATCCCAACGATTCCAAAAATCGCCCGAAGATACCAGGGCAGCGGCTTTTCGCATTTGGCAAACCTCTGGTCGAGCCAAAGGATCATGGGCCTGACGACGTTGCGTTCCTTATCGAGGAGGACCGCCGAATCCCTGAAGCAGGTTTCGGTGATGCCTTTAACCCGCTTTAAAAGCTCGGGGTTATTTTCCTTTATGCGGTTGGTGCATTTGCAGAGGCACTGATAGTAATAATCTGGGTCCTGCTCCGCATACCCGGGCTTAGGCGAAAAGTATGCAGGCGCATACGTTTCCTTTTCCATGCAAAGGGCGTTGCCCTGGGCGTCGAATATCGAAGCTCTAACCGATTGAGTACCAAAATCGATTGTTAGGATTAAATCTCCGTTTTCCATAAACGTGAACTAATTCTAACACTTACGAAAAAATGTTTTAAATAAGTCGGTAAAACGCTCAATTTGCACCAGTCGTTCCAATGTTGTTCAAGGAACAATCTAGTTTGTGTTAATATTTCTCAGCTGGGTTAGACAGAAACCCAAAAATGATTGTCATAGGAGGACAACATGGCAGAAAAAAAATATGTCTACTCCTTCAAGGAAGGTAAAGATGCCAAACTTGGCAAAGACGTCCTTGGCGGAAAAGGCTTCGGTCTGGCTGAAATGACCGCAGCGGGCATCAACATCCCCGCCGGCTTCACCATCAGCTGCCAAGCCTGCAACCTCTACTACGATTCGGGAAAGCAGATCCCCGACTTCGTGTGGAACGATATCGTTGATCACATCCACGAGATCGAAAAGCTGAACGGCAAGAAGTTCGGCGGCGGAGAGGGCATGCCCCTATTGGTCTCCGTCCGTTCCGGCGCCCGTCAGTCCATGCCTGGTATGATGGACACCATCCTCAACCTCGGCACCAACGACAAGACCGTCCTCGAATTAGCTGAAGCCAGCGGCAACGAGCGCTTCGCTTGGGACTCCTACCGTCGTTTCATCCTGATGTTCACCAACATCGCCAAAGGCCATCCCCGTACCGAAATGGACGGCATGCTCGATCGCCTCAAGGAAGAGAACGGCTACAAGCTCGACACCGAAGTCACCGCCGAGCAATTGAAGGGTCTCGTCAAACAGTTCAAAGAGTACTACAAGAAAGTCTTCAACGAAGATTTCCCGCAGGATCCCTACGTCCAGCTCAAAGAGGCCGTCGCGGCCGTCTTCCGCAGCTGGGACAACCCCCGCGCCAACGTCTATCGTCAGATGAACGGCATCCCCTATGAATGGGGCACCGCCGTCAACGTCCAGACCATGGTCTTCGGCAACATGGGCGAAGATTCCGGTACCGGCGTCGCCTTCTCCAGGTCGCCCTCCGATGGCACCAAAGAGATCTACGCCGAGTTCCTTCCCAACGCCCAGGGCGAAGATGTCGTCGCCGGCGTCCGCACCCCGCTCCACATCGATGAGCTCAAGAAGAGGATGCCGGATGTCTATGAAGACTTCATGGCCACCATCAAGCGCATGGAGAACTACTTCCATGATATGCAGGATATGGAGTACACCATCGAAAAGGGCAAGCTCTACTTCCTCCAGACCCGCAACGGCAAGAGGACTGCCCGCGCCGCCCTCAAGATCGCCTGCGATTTAGTCGACGAAGGCTTAATCGACGAAGAGGAAGCCGTCCTCCGCGTCGAGCCGAAGCAGCTCAACGACCTGCTCCACCCGACCTTCGACGAAGCTGACCTCAAGGCTCACGATCCCGTCATCAAAGGCCTCCCGGCTTCCCCGGGTGCCGGAACTGGCGCCATCGTCTTCACCGCCGAAGAGTGCAAAGAATGGCATGATGCCGGCAAGAAGGTCGTCCTAGTCCGTGCCGAAACCTCCCCTGAGGACATCATCGGTATGGTCAACTCCGAGGCCATCTTAACCGCCCGCGGTGGTATGACTTCCCACGCCGCCGTCGTTGCCCGCTCCATGGGCAAATGCTGCGTCGCCGGTGCTACCGAGATCATCGTCAACGAAGAGAAGAAGACCGTCACCGTCGGTGATAAGGTCTACCACGAAGGTGACATCCTCTCCGTCAACGGCTCGACCGGCTTAGTCTACGAAGGTTCCATCAAGATGGTCCCCGCCGACTTAGGTGGCGACTTCGGCCGTCTGATGGGCTGGGCCGACAAATATCGTCGCCTCAAAGTCCGCGCCAACTGCAACACTCCGGAAGATGCCAACAACGCCAACAAGTTCGGCGCCGAGGGCATCGGCCTCTGCCGCACTGAGCGTATGTTCTTCGCCGAGGATAGGATCCTCAACATGAGGTCCATGATTCTCTCCGATACCACTGAGCAGCGCGAAGCCGCCCTCGAAAGGATCCGTCCCTTCTTGGCCGACGACTTCTACAAGATGTATATGGCCAACCCCGATTCGCTGGTCAACATCCGCTTGTTGGATCCGCCTCTCCACGAATTCTTACCCGAAATCCACGACAAGGAGAACATCAAGGAGCTCGCCAAGAAGCTCAACGTCTCCGAGCAGAAAGTCGTCGACAGGATCGGCCAGCTCCAGCAGGCCAACCCGATGATGGGCTTCCGCGGCGTCCGTCTCTGCGTGGCTTATCCGGAAATCTATGCCGTCTTAGCCAAGGCCATCATCCAGGCCGCCGTCAAAGCCAGCAAAGAGCTCGGCCATGATGTCGAACCCGAGATCATGATCCCGCTTGCCGGCGAATACAAAGAGTATATGTGGGCCAAGAACGTGGTCGTCAAAGCCGTTGAGGCTGAGCTTGAAGCCGCTGGCAAGAAGCTCCACTATCACGTCGGTACCATGATCGAGATCCCGCGCGGCGCTCTCCGTGCCGGGGATATCGCCAAAGAGGCTGAGTTCTTCAGCTTCGGCACCAACGACCTGACCCAGCTCACCATGGGCTTCTCCCGTGATGACTCCGGCCAGTTCCTGCCCTACTACTACGATCACAAGATCTACGAATTCGATCCGTTCCAGACCATCGATGTCGATGGCGTCGGCGAACTCGTCAAGATCGCTGTCGAGCGTGGCCGCGCCACCAAACCCGAGCTATTGATCGGTGTTTGCGGCGAGACCGGCGGCGATCCCGCCTCCATCTTCTTCTATGACGCCGTCGGCCTCGACTACGTCTCCTGCTCGCCCTTCCGTGTGCCCCTTGCCCGCCTTGCCGCGGCCCAGGCCAGCATCACCCACAAGCGCGAAGCCAAGAAGAAATAAGCCAACGCAAAAGCTTAGGCGTCCCGGAAACGGGGCGCCTTTCTTTATGCAAATAAAAAGCCCTGAGTTTATCAGGGCCTTTTGCTGTCGTTATTTAATCTCGACGAAGGGGCCGGCTTTAACGCCGTCCTCAATCGTTTTGCCGACGGCTTTGACGTTATCCAAGACGACGTCGTTTCCGACCTCACAATCCTCTAAATAGGTGTTGGGGCCGATGCGTCCGCATTCGCCGATTTTGCTATGGCCGAGGATGATGGTGTTCGGCAGGATTTCGCAGTCGTTTCCGATTTCGACATCGGGTCCAATGTAGGTGTTATCCGGATCGACGATGGTGATGCCGTTAAGCATGTGCTTTTTGTTGATTCTCTTCTGGAGGATCTTCCCGCCGACGGAAAGCTGATTGCGGTCGTTGATGCCGAGGGTCTCCTCAACGTCGCTGACGGAGAAGGAGCCGACCTTCAATCCATCGGAGGCGAATAGCCCGAGGATGTCGGTCAGATAATATTCGCCGGCCGCGTTATTGGGGGTTAATTTATCGAGATATTCGAATAGCTTCTTGTTGTCGATGACGTAGGCCCCGGCATTGACCTCGGTGATCAATTCCTCCTCCGGGGAGCAGTCCCTCTGCTCCTGGATTTTGAGGATGTTGCCTTTGCTATCTTTCACGATCCTTCCATAACCGTGGGGGGCGTCGGTGATGAAGGTTAAAACCGTCATCTCGTTGCCGTTTTTCTCATGGGCCTCAAATAAGGCGCCCAGGGTCTCGGGGGTGAGCATTGGGGTGTCGCCGCAGCAGATGATGGTCTCGCCTTCTTTTCCGGCTAAAACCGGGGCGGCCTGCATGACCGCGTGGCCGGCGCCTTTTTGGACGTGCTGCCAAACGACTTCCGAGGAATCCTCGACGATCTTTTTGGCGTGCTCTCCGCCGTGCCCGACGACGGTGACGATCTTGCTTAAACCGAGGGGTTTAAGGGCGTCGAGGACGTATCTTACGAGCGGTTTACCCAAAATCGGGAAACTGACCTTCGAGATGTCCTCGCTGTGGGTCTTCATGCGGGTTCCTTTGCCCGCGGCCAGGATGATGGCGTATCTTTCCATGTTTTTCTCCTTATATCAGGCGAGCACCTTGCACAGGCGCACCGTGTAACCTTTTGATAAATATTTCTTCAGGATCTCGTGGTCCTTCTTGGGGTTGCTTGATAGGGCAAATACCGTCGAACCGGATCCAGTCATGGCCGAGAGGGGGTAACCATCGGCTTTTAATTCCCGCAATATCTTTCCGACTTCCGGGCACATCTTCTCGGCGGCCGGGAAGAGGTCGTTGCCCATTGAGGCCTCGATGAGTTTGTCGTCGCCTTTTTCAAGTCCGGCGACCACGCCAGCGGTATCGATGGGGAGCCTTTCGGTCTCATCGCAGGCTTCATACACCTCGTGGGTCGATAAACCCTGCTCGGGCTTGATGATCAGGCATTCGTATTTCTTCTTGACCTTGAAGGTCTCTATCTTCTCCCCAATGCCACGTAAAATAGCGGGTTTTGGGCAGAGGAAATAGGGGACGTCGGCCCCCACGGCGGTGGCCACTTCGTGCAAATCTTCCTTCTTGGCTTTCAGATTCAACAGCGAATTGATGCCGAGGATGACCGCGGCGGCGTTGGAGCTGCCGCCACCCAAGCCGGCGGCGAAGGGGATTTCCTTATGGATGAAGATATCGAAGTTGGCTTTGAATTTGAATTTCTCCCGCATGAGGTTGAGGGCCCTCTGGCAGAGGTTTTCGGGGACCGAGGCCAAATCGGGGTTATCGGTGGTCACGTATGAGTCGATGAAATTGGACGGCAAAAGATCTATCTCGATGACGTCCCTCAAATCGATGGGGAGATTGACTAATTCGATGTCGTGATAACCGTCTTCCTTCCTCCCGTTGACCTTGAGGGAGACGTTGATTTTCGCGTAAGACTTCAAAAGCATAATGCTAAGGATAAATATAAACCTTTATTCGACGCTTCTTAAGAGGGTGATGAATTCCTCGGGGGATAGCTGCTCGGGCCTCAGGGAGGGGGATATGCCCGCCTTTGCCAAGGCTTCTTCAGCCTTTTTCGCATCGCCTAGATGGTTTTTGAGGTTGTTATAAATCGTCTTCCTCCGGTTGAGGAAAACAGCTTTGGCCAATTGATACATCGCCTTGGCCTCCCCGTTATAGTGCTCTGGGATGATCGAGAACTCGATGACGGTGGAATCTACGTGTGGGGCGGGGACGAAGGAGTTCCGCCCAACGTTGAATAGTCTCTTTGGGTGGCTCACATAGCTCAAATATAAACTCAGGGGCGTGTAATCCTCGCTTCCCTTTTCCGCGAGCAGGCGGGCGGCCGCTTCCTTTTGGACCATGAAGACGGCTTTCTTCAGTTTTGGGGTATTGAGGAAGACTCTTTCCACGATGCCGGAGGTGATGTAATAAGGAAGGTTCCCTATTACCTTCTCATACGGCGAGAAATCGTGTTTCAGGGCGTTTGATTGGATGACGTTTACGTTGCCTTTTCCTTCAAAATCCTGCTTAAGTTTGACGATCAACCCCTCATCGATGTCAATGAGGTCGACGGGGGTGTTTTTTTCTGCCAAAAAGAAACTGAGAGAACCGGCGCCAGAGCCGATTTCAATCGCCTTTTCCCCTGCCGATAAATCCAGGGCGTCCACAATCCTTTTGGCCGCCTCTGGATCGATGAGGAAATTTTGCCCAATCTCCTTTTTGGTCAAAAACTTATAGGAACGGATGTTATCGAAATAGGCTTCCTCATTCATGCAGGGCTTCCTCCAATTTCTCCCGGCTTATCCCCAGCGAATTAAGGCGCTGGAGAAGCGACTTCCCATTCGTGTGGCCGAGGTGTAACTTCTCCCCTACTTTCTTCCGCAGGTTTGAAGACTCAGAGCCACCCAATAACCCCAAATCATATAAGTCGGCCGGGGTCAGATCGCCTTTGGGGGATTTCTTATTCGGTATGGCGTGGGATAAGGCCGTTAAAACCTCATCCTCGTTGGATTCGGCCACCCCCACTTTATGGTGTTTTATGGCGGCTTCCTTCCGGATGTAGGCGTGAACGCAGCCAGGCACATTTTCGTCGATGACATCCCTAATTCTTTTGCCGGGGAAATCGGGATCGGTCAGGACGATTATATCTTTAGTCTTGGATGATTCTTTTAAATAATCTAATGTTTCACGCGGAACATCAGAACCATTGGTCGTGACGAACTCAGCATCGATAAAAGTCGACAAAAACGCCTTGTCGGTTATACCTTCCACTACGATTATGGCGTCGATCTTCTTCATGTTATGGTTCCACGGAGAACAATCTCTCATAGTTCTCGGCGATGGCCTTCGCCACCTCTTCCTCGCCCTGTCCACGTAACTCGGCCATCTGCTTGACGATGTGGGGGATATACTCGGGTTTATTGGTCTTCCCCCTAAAGGGGGTAGGTGCCAAATATGGGGAGTCGGTTTCGGAAAGCAACCTCTCCAGACGGCAGGCTTTCACGCACTCTTTTGGCTCCACCGCATTCTTAAAGGTAATTGGCCCATCGAAGCCAAAATATAAATCCAATCCGTCGAAACGCTTCATCATCTCGACCGAACCGGAATAGCAATGGAGGACCGCGCCTTTTTTGACGGGGTGGGCCTTCAATATCTCATAGGTGTCGTTGGAGGCGTCCCTGGCGTGTATGGAAACCGGGAGGGACAGCTTGTTGGCTAGATTTATTTGCCTGATGAACCACTCCTTCTGTTTGTTTCGATGGCTCTCTTCCTTAAACCAGTGATAGTCCAACCCAATCTCCCCGATGGCCACTACCTTCTTCTCGGTTTTGGCCAATTCCTCAATCTTCAGGATGGCCTCCTCACTCACCTCGTCGAGGTTTTCGGGATGGAAGCCGATTGCGGCGTAAACGCCTTGGTGGGCGTTAGCCAATTCGACGGCTTTTATCGAGCTATCCAAATCCCATCCGATGACGATTAAAGACGTCACCCCAACCTCCTTGGCGGAATTGATGACCGCCTCGGAATCCATGAGGAGATGTTCGTCGTTGATATGGCAATGCGAGTCGATGTATTTCATATTTATTTTCCGACGCAGAAACGGGAGAAGATCTCGTCGCTTAAATCGTTGGTGGCCTCTTCTCCTAAAAGCTCCCTGGCTTTGTTGTAGGCGCTTTGGAGGCTGACGGATATGATGTCCATCCCCAAGCCGCTTTCGGCATCCTCCCCGGCCTGGCGGAGGGCTTCGTCGATTTGACGCAAAAGGGAGAGTTGCCTGGCGTTGGATAAACTCGGTCTGGAAAAGGATTCCTCCGAGAGCGAGAGGCTATCGAAAATCGCCTCTTTCAAGGCCTTGATTTCGTGGTTGAGGGCGGAGACGTATATCTTTCCGTCTTCTTTATCTTCGAGCAAATCGTCTTTGTTGTAGCAAAGGATCAGTTTCTTGTTTTGGGCTTTCTCGACAATCTGTTTTTCCTGCTCGCTCAATTGCTTTTTGCAGGCATCTAAAACCAAGACGACGACATCCGCATTCTCGATGCTTTTTTGACTTAATTCGACGCCTATCTTCTCAATCTTATCCTCGGATTCCCTGATACCGGCGGTATCCAGTAGATGGATGGGGACTCCTTTGATGCTTATATCGCCTTCGACGATGTCGCGGGTGGTCCCGGGGATATCGCTCACGATGGCTTTTTCCTCATCCAATAAGGCGTTTAGGATGCTGGATTTCCCGACGTTTGGTTCCCCGACGATGGCCAGTTTTATCCCCTCGCGGATTATCTGCCCCTCAAAACCCTGGGAGATGAGCTTTGCTATGGCTTTCCTAATCTGCTGACTTTCAGCGGCAATCTTAATCTCGGAGGCTTCCTCGATATCCTCGTATTCCGGATAATCGATCCCGACTTCCACCAAAGCCAAAAGCGAGGAGATGGCCTCCTTGATCGGGAGCATCAATTCGCTGGCCTCTCCCTTTAGGGAGCGTAACGCCAGATTCTTGGCCTCGATGGTGGTCGCGTTGATCATCTCGTTGACGGCCTCGGCCTCGATTAAATCCATTTTGCCGTTATAGAAGGCTCGGGCGGAGAATTCACCTCTGGTGGCATAATTAACGCCCAAAGACAGGTAGGCCTGGATGATTTGGTTGGCGATTATCATCGAGCCGTGCGGTATCAATTCGACGACGTCTTCGCCCGTCATGCTTCTGGGGCTGGGGTAGGCCAAAACCACAACTTGATCTATCGGCTCTCCGACTTCGTTTTTGATGTTGCCTAAATATATCTTCCTCCCCTGTTCTGGGGTGATGGTTTTATCGAATAATCTGTTGGTCAATTCGAAAACGCCGTCCCCTGATAGGCGGATGATGGATAAAGCCCCTTTTAACGGAGGGGTGGCTAAGGCGATGATGGGTTTTCCCATGGAAAATATTATAGGGTGTCCGTTAGAGAAAAAGGCGGCGATTGCTCGCGCGCCTTATTCAATTATTAGTCGACGTATTTGATGGTGACGGCCCTGTTGCGGCCTTCGCCGGAGGACTCGGTCTTGATGTGCTCCCAGCCGGAGAGGGCGTTGTGGACGATCCTCCTCTCATCGGGGGTCATAGCGTCGAGTTTGACGGAGATGTGGGTCTTGAGGACCTCTTTGGCGCTGCGTTTGGCGATCCTGGCCACGCGGTCGTATTTCTCCTCTTTGTAATCGCCGACATCAAGCAGGATCCGATAACGGTGCCTGAACTTGTTGCTGACGGCCAATTTGACCAACTCGTTTAGAGCCTGGAGGGTCCTGCCACCTTTGCCGATGAGAACCGGGTTCCTCTCGGAATCGATGGTCATCTTGATGATGTCATCTTCCAAGACGTAGGTGTAGGTGATTTCGATGCCGAGGGCGGAGAGGGCCTTCTTGAGGTATTCGGCGCCGAATTCGGCGGCATCCTCCTCGTTGAAGACGGTGATGGTGGCGCTCTTCTTGAAGAGTCCCTTCTTCTCTTCCTTGACGATGTAGTTGAGGTGATCGACGTCCTTCCCCAATTCGGTCGAGGCGGCGACTAAGGCGTCATCGACGGTTTTGCCGGTAAAGTCTTTCATCTTTATTTATTCCCTTTCTTTTTGATGGTTTTGGAGGCGATCCACTGAACCAACATCGACTGTCCTAAGCTGACGACGGCGCCGACGGTCCAGTAAACACCCATGGCCGAGGGGAGCATGAAGCCCATGATGACGGTCATGGCATACATACCCCACGTCATCCATTTCATGGTCTTATTCTGCTTTTCGAGGTTGGGGTTTTTACCCAAGCGCTGGCTGTTTTTGGCATTGCGGCGCTTGGTGATGATCTGCGGGACGAGGATAGCGGCTAACTGCGATGCGCACATGATGAGGAATAGCAGCAAGGCCGTCCACCAACCGGTGGTGTTGGCATACCAGGAGCCGGAGAAGTTAGTCAAAACCGAGCTGATGGTGTCGGATAGGCTTAAGTTGAGGAAGGAGCCACTGGATAAGGCGGCGCTTCCACGCATACCAGACCACACGCAGATGAAGACCGGGAACTGGATCAGCATGACCAGGAAGGGCGCAAACATATGGACGTTGTTGCGTTTGTATAGCGCCTGCTGTTCCTGAGCTAACCTCATCTTTTCGGCCTGGTTGGTGTTGGCGTTCGGGTATTTGGCCTGAATCTTAGCCAACTGAGGCTGCAAGGCGGTCATCCTCTGTTGAGAGAGGGTGCTCGGAATGGTGATGGCGGCCATGACGATACGGATGATCAAAGCCACGATGACGATGGCCCAGATCTGACCGAAGCCGGATAAAGCCGGGTCAATGGCATAGGAGAAGAAGTCGACCATGCAGGAAACCGGGTAAACCAGCAATCCCTCAAGGAAGCCTTTATTCCAAGCATAGGACCAATCCTTGGCCTCGATGGCAACCTCCCAATCCTTCGCGGTGCCATAATGACCATAGGTGTCACCGGTGCTGGTGATGCAGGAGGTCTGCGAAGAGACTAAAGAGTAGACAGTGGAGTGATAGGTGTTGAGGGCGGCGTCCGAGATAGTTCCGTCCAAACCGGCTCCAGAGGCCTCGGTAACGCGCAAAAGCTTGACCCACTTCGAGTAGTTGGAGCTCTCGAGGTAGTCGCTTCCGAAGAATTCGTAATACTTAATCGAGCCGCCATAATAACGGAGCAATGAGTTTCCGGTGCTGCTGTCATCCAAATTCAGGGGGATGGCAGTGGCATCGGTGCCGTTGGTGTCGCTTTCCTTATAGGGGTTGACGCACCAGCTTCCGTTAGAGACGTCGTTTAAGGTGATGGAGGCGATGAAATCGTCTGAGACGTTATCGAGGCAGTCGGTCGGGGTCTCGAGTTTCTCATAGGAAACAAGCGAGGATCCGGCGCTGCTATTGGCGTAAGCCTGATAGATGCAGCCCTCGATGACATACTGGTCGATGTAGGCCCAATATTCGATGGAGGGAAGGCTGAGGTTGTTGCTCCCCAGCGAGCTGATGATGGTGTTCACCTCCGAGGCCTTGGCGGCGTCGAAGGTATAACCTGAGGTGGTCCCGGTGACCGGAACGTATTTGTAGATGTCCCCTATCGCGTTGCCCGAATCATCGGTGAATAGCGGACCCGATAAGGCTTTGACCTTTTCGGCGTAGTCGGGGTAATCGCTGCTCAGCTTCGTGAAGTTTTCCGAGGCGAAATATGAATCGTATTCGCTTTTGGTTCCGTAGACGGTCACGCCCTGCTCGTAGGGGTAAGCCATCTCGGCGAAATCTTCGACAGAGCAAAAATTGGCCGTGCAGCTCGAAAGAAGCAGCACGCCCAATCCCAATCCGACGATGCCTAGTAAGGTTTTATTTCTCTTTTTTTCCAATGTTGGCTAAAACCTTTCCGAAGGATTCTTCTAACTCCTTCATGCCGTCATCGAACATCGTTTCGTTATAGGATGTCCGGATGACGATGATGAGGTTTGAGGGGATGGTCCAATCCTTCCACAAGGAGGCGACCATCGCCCGGACTTGGCGCTTGAGCCTAACCCTGGTAACTGCTCCGCCGTTTTTCTTCCCGACGGCGATACCAATGTGAGTCTGCATCACGTCGCTTCCCTCGTAGAATATCGAGAAGCAACGACCTTTTATGGCAGCCCCGGCACGGATGATGCGATCGAAGTCGCTGTGCTTTCTGACCCGGTTCTCCCTCTTCATGCTAAAGGTTAGTCGGCCAATTTGGCGCGGCCGTGGGCCCTGCGGCGGGCGAGGATCTTCTTGCCCTGGCTGGTGGTAGAGCGGGCGCGGTATCCGGCTTTGTTGGCGTGCTTCTTTTTAGAAGGCTGATAGGTTTTCTTTCCCATGTTGCGTAATCTCCTTGCTTCTTTGCGAGCGTGGCTAATTATATGGACTAAAGACGCGCCTGACAACGGGCAAACGCCCGCACACACGAGGGTTCAAAACGGTTTTTCGGCCTTTTTCGCACTTTTCCCCACACCGTTATGGAAAAATGATGTCGAAATTGTGGTGTAAACGCTTACAAATCAGTGGTTATCTATGTTTTTGCTGTGTTGAAAAATCTTTTTGTTATCGAGTGAATTCGCTTTTGTCCACATCTTCAAATTTTGAGGAAATTTCTCCACAGGTTTTCCACAATCGCAAAGATGTGGGAAGTTGGTTTCACTCCCTATTTATCGGGGTTTGAGGAGTTTTGAATGTGGAAAAATCGATGATTGGAAAATGTCAATGCTGTTTTGATATTTTTCGGATGCTTAAATATGTGCGCTATGAATGGGACTGTGTCTGAAATCGCCTTGCTCTGGGAGAAGGTTCTCTCCAAGGTCAAAAGCAAGCTAAACGATCAAAACATCTTCGAGGCCTTCTTCGCCAACTCTTATGTTGGCAAGATCGAGGGCCAAACGCTTTATGTCGTCGTCAATTCCGGATTGGCAGCCACCCTGCTTGAGACGAAATACATCGATTTAATCGATCGTTCTCTGCTCGACACCCTTGGAACGACTTTCGATTTGAAATTCGTCACAGAGGATGAAATCGCCAAGGAAGAACCCGCCAAAACCGAAAAGCCAAAGTTCTTTTCCGAATCCAGACTCAACCCCGGCTACACGTTCAAATCCTTCGTCGTCGGAGCCACCAACCGCGAAGCCTACCAAGCCTCGATCTTAGTGGCCAAAGATCCGGGGAAAACCTTCAACCCGCTTCTGGTTTATAGCGATTCCGGTTTGGGAAAAACCCACCTCCTCCACTCCATCGGAAATTCATTGAGGGAAACCTACCCGAATATGAAGGTCCTCTACTGCACGGCCGCCGACTTTGTCGATGAATACGTCAAATACGCCAGCGGTGAAAAAGAAGGAGAATCCTTAGCCTCCTACTTCAAGAGCAACGTCGATGTCTTCCTGGTCGACGACATCCAGTTCTTAGTCGGCAAAAAGAAGACGATGGAGATGTTCTTTGTGGTCTTCTCAACCCTCTACAACCAAGGTAAGCAAATTGTCATAACCTCCGACCAGCACCCCAACGACTTGGATGGTTTGGATCAGCGTCTACGCACAAGATTCGTGCAAGGATTGACTTTGTCAATAAGACCGCCCGATCTCCCAACCAGCGAAGGGATTTTGAAAGCGAGGATCGAAACGAATGGCTTGGATTTAAATGATTTTGAGCCGGATGTCATCCCCTTCATCTCCCAAAGGTTCTCATCCAACGTCAGGGAGTTAGAGGAAGCCCTCAACAGACTTTTGTTTTACACCATCAACATCAAACCAACAAAGCACATAGATTTAGCCGTTGCCACCGAGGCCATGCAGGATCTGATTGGCGTCCAGGAGAACCAAACCAAGCTATCCGAGACCAAGATCATCAACGTCGTGGCCGACTATTACAACATCACCCCATCGCAGATAACCGGAAAGATAAGGACCTCGCAGATAGCGATGGCTCGCCACATCTGCATGTACCTGATGAGGGATGTAATGGATATCCCCTTCGTCAAAATCGGCCAGGCCCTGGGCGGCAAGGACCACGCGACGGTCATCTCCGGGGTACAAAAAGTGGAGAAAGCGTTGAAAACCGACGCCCAGATGCAACAAGCCATCTCCGAATTGAAGGCCCGGTTGAAAAAGTAGGTTTATTTATTAAATAAAATATCGATAGATAGGCGCGGCGATGCTAGAATAAACGGAGCTGCAGAACCGCGGTTATCCACAGAATCCACAGCCTTTATAAATATTGTCGTTAAATAAAATTTCAAAACAAAAAAGCAAAAAGGAGCGATCGCATGAGACTCACGGTAGATAAAGAGCAATTCCTTAAAGCCCTGAACACAGCCAACAAAGCCGTGGCATCCAAAAGCCCAATCCAGACCATGACGAGCCTCAAACTCGAATTGTCAGACAAGGGGTTGGAGGTCACCGGAACCAACGGCGACATCACCATCAGGACCATCGTTCCCTATAAAATCGGCGAAAAGCAGGTCATAAAGAACTTCACCCCTGGCGCCACTTTGGTCAGTGCCAAAATCTTGGTTGAGGTCGTCAGGAAAGTCAGCGGAGAGGAGCTCGTCATGGACGTCATCGACGACGCCATCCTCAAAGTCGACGACGGCCGCAGCTCCTTCAAGCTCAATTGCCAGAACGCCGACGAATTCGTTGACGTCGACCTAGAGCCGGCCGGCACCACCTTCGAAATCTCGGCCACCGATTTGACGGCCTTGGTTGAGCAAAGCGCATTCGCCGCCTCCAACAAGGAGCAGCGCCCGATCTTGAAAGCCCTCCATTTGGAGGCCGAAAACGGCCGCCTGATAGCGACAGCCACCGATTCCGCCCGCTTAGCCAGGAAGGTCGTTCCCGTCGATCCCGAGGCCCGTTTTGTCTGCAATATCCCCGCCAGAATCGCGCTGGATATCGTCCATATGCTTGACACCGCCCCGGCGGTCAGGGTCTCCGTTTCGAGCAACAAGGCCCTCTTTGAATTCGACGGCGCCACCGTCTCTAGCCGCCTCACCCAGGGCGATTATCCCTTAACCCGCTCCATCATCCCCTCCACCTTTAATGACACCCTCGAAGTCAATGCTCAGGAGCTATTGGCCGCCCTTGAGCGCGTTCGCATCCTCTCCAACGACTCCGAACCGGCCGTCAAGATCTCCATGAGCGAGGAGGAGATTGAACTTTCGGCCAGAAGCGACAACAGCGGTTCGGCCAACGAGAAGATCGCCACCTTCAACTATGTGGGCGATGATCTCGAGGTCTCCTTCAACTCCCAATTCGTGATCGATGCCGTCAAAGCCGTCAAGGCCGAGGATGTGACGATTTGCTTTTTGGGCCAAATGAAGCCCTTTGTCGTCAAGAACCCCAAAGATGACTCGGTGGTCGAGTTGATCACCCCGATGCGCATCAATTAAGCGATTTAGAGGCCTTTAAAAATCTTTTTAAAGAGTGGTAGAAAAGCCTACCACTCTTTTACTACTTTGTAGTAAACTATTTCCATGGCCGGATCGGCTCGATTTTTTGGATATGAAGAACGTTGAGAAAGTGAAAATCACCAGTGAATACATCACCTTGGGTCAGTTTCTTAAATTCGTCCGAATTGTCGATCAGGGCGGTGAGGAAAAGCATTACCTCGCCACCCATCGGGTCCTCGTCAATGGCGAATCTGAGAATCGGCGCGGGAAGAAACTCCGCCCCGGCGATCGGATCAGCCTCGATGAAGGGGAATTCGAAATAGCCGCATGACCATAAAGAGCCTGACGCTCCATAACTTCCGGAGCTACGAACACCTCGAATTGGAGTTCTCGGATGGCCTCAACCTCATCACCGGCCCAAACGGAGTCGGCAAGAGCAACCTGGCCGAGGCGGTCCACTACCTCTCGCTGGCCAAAAGCTGGCGGAGCAACGAAGACCGTTTGCTGATCAGGGAGGGCCAACCATCCGCTTATCTGAAGGCCGTGGTTGAGGAAGGCGGCCTTAGCCGGGAGATCGAGATCGAAATCGCTAGAAATTCGAAAAGGATCTCCGTCAACGGCAAGAAGATCGCCAAACTCAGCGAGCTCTCCAAGCTGGTCAACGTCATCATCTTTGCCCCCGAGGACGTGAAGCTATTCGCCGATAGCCCCGGGCAGAGGAGAAGGTTCCTCGACCTGGCCATCGCCAAGAAGAGCCCGGAGTACATGGAGGTTCTGAGCAGCTACAACAAACTGCTGGGCGATAGGAACGCCATGCTGAAGGATGGGAACCCCGACTGCCGGCTTCTAACAATCATCACTTCTCGGATGGTTGAGATATCGGAAGCCATCTGCCGGGCCCGCGCCGAATACGTGGCCAAGCTAAACACCGTCCTCCCCAAGATCATCGATGAACTTAGCGGGGGTGGGCATAGCGCCGAATTGACATATCGGAGCTATGCGAAGCTTAACGAAGACTTCCAGACAAGCGCCAACGCGGCCTTCGAAAGGGCCTTAGAAGGCGATTGCAGGCACGGAAGCACCTCGGTTGGGCCCCAACGCGAGGACATCCGCTTCCTCTTCAACGGAAGGGATGTGGCCGAATTTGGCTCCCAGGGCGAAAACAGGATATCGGTCTTGTCGCTGGAGATCGCCCCCTACTTCCTAATCGAAGAGAGGGAAAAGAAACCGATATGCGTCCTCGATGACGTATTCAGCGAATTGGATGAAAGCCGGAGCGGAGCCCTGCTTGGATTCATCAAAAGCCTGTCACAGGTATTCGTGACGGCAACCAAACTCGAAACGGATGGCGCCTCGATATACGAGGTGTCGCCCGAGGGAATAAATGCTAGGAGGAATTAACATGGCAGATGAAGAAGAAAAGAAAGAAGGCTTGAACGAATTCCACGAGGAAGATCGTTTCACCTACACCAAGGAAGACGTGGCTGATGAGAAACAGCTCGAGATGGCCGACGCTTCCTATACCGCGGATAACATCCAGGTCCTCGAGGGTCTTGAGGCCGTCAGGAAGCGCCCTGGTATGTATATCGGCACCACCGCCGAGGCTGGTTTGCACCACCTGGTCTGGGAAATCGTTGACAACGCGATCGACGAGGCCCTGGCCGGCTATTGCACCCACATCGAGGTGACCATCAATCCGGGCAATTCCGTGACTGTCGTCGATGACGGCCGTGGTATCCCCGTCGACGTCGTCGAGAAAACCGGCTTATCGGCCGTCGAGACCGTCTACACCGTCCTCCACGCCGGCGGTAAGTTCGGCGAAGGCGGCGGCTATAAAGTCTCTGGTGGTTTACATGGTGTCGGCGCCTCCGTCGTCAATGCTTTGTCCACTTGGGTCGAAGTCGTCGTCAACAAGGACGGCGGCGAGTATTTCATCCGCTTCGAAAACGGCGGACATGCGGCCGACCACGTCAAGAAGGTGAAGGATATCGACACCAGCCTCCACGGGACGAAAGTCACCTTCCAGCCCGATCCGACCATCTTCACCGAGACCACCGAATATAAGTTTTCGACCATCCGTGACCACATGCGTCAGATGGCCTTCCTCAACGGCGGCGTCAGGATCACCGTCACCGATGCCCGCGGAGAGGAACCCATCACCGAGACTTTCTGCTTCGAAGGCGGCATCAAGGAATACGTCAAATACCTAGACGGCAACAAGATCCCGACCAACGCCGAGCCGATCTTCTGCAAAGGCATCGAAACCGTCACCCTAGCTGACGGGGAAACCAAGCAGACCATCGCCGCCGAAGTCGCCCTCCAATGGACCGACGATTATAGCCGCGATGGCGTTTACACCTTCTGCAACAACATCTCCACCAAGGAAGGCGGCACCCACCTCGAGGGCTTAAACCTCGCCCTCAACCGCGTGCTCAACGCCTATTCCCGCGAGAAGAAATTCCTTAAAGAAGACCAAAACAACTTCACCACCGAGGACTGCCGCGAGGGCTTAACCTGCGTCGTCTCCGTCAAGCACCCCAACCCCCAATACGAAGGCCAGACCAAATCCAAACTTGGCAACTCCGAGGTCAGGAAGATCGTCTCCACCGTCGTGGGTGACGGCTTGAAGGAATGGCTATACGAGAATCCCCGCGAAGCTCAGGCCATCGTCGAGAAGATTCAATTAGCCAGCAAGGCCAGGGACGCCGCCAGGATGGCCCGCGAGAAGATCCGTAAATCCTCCCTCGAAATCACCACCCTCCCCGGCAAATTGGCCGATTGCTCCAGCAAAGATCCCTCCATCTGCGAGTTATATATCGTCGAGGGTAACTCCGCTGGTGGCTCCGCCAAAAACGGCCGTGACCGCGAGACCCAGGCCATCCTCCCTTTGAGGGGTAAGATCCTCAACGTCGAGAAGGCCCGCGAGGACCGCATCTGGGCCAATGCCGAAATCGGCAATATGATCACCGCCATTGGCGCGGGCGTTCGCGATAACTTCGACGTCACCAAGATCCGTTACGACAAAATCGTCATCATGACCGATGCCGACGTCGATGGCGACCACATCAGGGTATTGCTATTGACCTTCTTCTACCGCTTCATGCGCCCGTTGGTCGATGCCGGCCACGTCTACATCGCCCAACCGCCTCTATATAAGATCGATTACAAAGGCTCGGCCTATTACGCCTATAACGACCGTCAGTTAGAGAAACTTAAGAAGGAACTCGACCTGAAGGATGGCTACCCCTTCCAGCGTTACAAAGGCTTGGGCGAGATGGATTATCAACAGCTTTGGGAAACCACCATGGATCCAAAGGCCAGGAAGATGATCCGCATCACCGTCGAGGATGCCGCCGAGGCCGACCGCCTATTCAACGAATTGATGGGCGATGAGGTCGCGCCACGTACCAAATTCATCCAAGACAACGCGAAGTTCGTTAAGAACCTGGATATCTGATGAAAGGAGATTTTGAAGATGGAAGAAGATAACAAGAAAAACCCCGAAGTCGAAGAAGAGACTGAAGGCGAAGAAGAGCAATCTTCTGGCGAAAAGAAAATCATCAAAGCCTCCACCGAGGGCATGCAATCCGCCGACGCCATGTTCGGCGAAGAAGCCGCCCAAAGCGGCATCATCCCCTCCCTCACCGACCGCAATGTGGCCGATGAGATCAGGACCGCTTTCTTGGATTACTCGATGTCGGTCATCGTCAGCCGTGCCATCCCCGATGTGCGCGACGGCTTCAAACCCGTTCAGCGCCGCATCATCTTCGGCATGGACGAAGCTGGCATCATTCCCTCCAAACCCCACAAGAAATGCGCGAGGATCGTCGGCGATGTCATGGGTAAATATCACCCCCACGGCGACGCCGCCCTTTATGGAACCTTGGTCCGTTTGGCCCAACCCTTCTCCCTCCGTTACCCCTTAGTCGACGGCCATGGTAACTTCGGCTCGATCGATGGCGACGAACCCGCCGCCATGCGTTACACCGAGGCCAGGATGAGCCGTTTGGCTTTGGAGATGGTCAGGGACATCGACTGCGACACAGTCGATTTCATGGGTAACTACGATGGAACCGAGACCGAACCGGAGATCCTCCCCTGCCGCTTCCCCAACCTCTTGGTGAATGGCTCTCAGGGTATCGCCGTCGGTATGGCCACCAACATGCCGCCACATAACTTGGGTGAGGCGATCGACGCCACCATCGCCGTGGCCAAAAACCCGAATCTGACCCCCGAGGAGATCATGCAGCAATATCTCCCCGGTCCCGATTTCCCCACCGGCGCCACCATCTTGGGACGCCAGGGCATCTTAGACGCTTACAAAACCGGCCGTGGCAGCATCACCATCCGCTCGAAATATCACATCGAGGAGGAAGCTAGCGGCAAAGCCAAAATCATCGTCACCGAGATCCCCTATCAGACCAACAAATCGAAGATCGTCGAAGACATCGCCAGGCTCGTTCGCGAGAAGGTCATCGATGGCATCACCGACGTCCGCGATGAGTCCAACAAAGAGGGCATCCGCGTCGTCATCGAAGTCCGCCGCGACTCCATCCCCGAAGTCGTCGCCAACAACCTCCTAAAGCACACCGGGCTTCAGGCCACTTTCGGCATCATCAACCTCTGCCTTGAAAACGGGGCTCCGGTCGTCATGTCGATCGATCGCTTAATCCGCGATTACGTCGATTTCCAGATCGATGTTTTGACCAGGAGGACCAAATTCCTCCGCAAAAAGGCCTTGGATCGCTTGAACATCGTCGACGGCTTGATCATCGCCCACGATAACATCGACGAGGTCATCCACATCATCCGTGACTCCGCCGATGACGCCGAATCCAGCCGCCGCTTGAATGAGCGCTTCGGGCTCAACCAGCCGCAGTGTGACGCCATCCTCTCGATGACCCTCCGCCGTCTGCAGGGAATGGAGCAGACCCGCCTGCACGCCGAGAAGAATCAACTTGAGGCTGACATCGCCGAATATAACCGCCTTCTCTCCGCCAAGGAGAACATCGTCGAATTGCTCATCCAGGAGCTCTCCGAGACCAAGCGCCGCTATGGCGATAAGAGGCTCACCGAGATTTCCGATGACGCCGGCGACATCGATAACGAGGATCTAATCCCCCAGAAGAACATCCTGGTCGTTTTGACCGCCAAAGGATATCTGAAGAGGATGGATGACGATACCTTCGACGCCCAGCATCGCGGCGGCGTTGGCATCACCGGCATCAAGACCTCCGGCAACGACACCGTCAAGCTGATGAAGCACATGAAGACCCACACGGATATCCTCTTCTTCTCCAGCCTTGGCAAAGTCTACAAGATGAGGGGTTATCAGATCCCCGATTCCGGACGCCTCGGCAAAGGCATGCCCGTCATCAACTTCCTCAATCTAGATAAGGATGAGGACATCGTCTCCATCATCGCCACCGACGATTATCCGGAAGGCGATTATCTCTTCTTCGTCTCCAAACAGGGCATCGTCAAACGTACCCCGATCAAGGAGTATGAAAACATCCGCACCAATGGCAAGATCGCCTTGGGCATCAAAGAAGGCGACGGTTTATTCGAAGTCACCAGGACTAATGGCAGCTGCTATATCTCCCTCGCCTCCAGCGAAGGCAAACTCTGCAACTTCCTCGAGCAGGAAGTCCGCCCGATGGGCCGCACCGCTGCTGGTGTCAAAGGCATCGACATGCCTGAGGGCGCCGAAGTCGTGGGCGTCACCAACTCCTTCGACGGCGGAAACATCATCTTGGTTTTGACCACCTTAGGTTATGGCAAGATGAGCTATGCCGCCGATACCGACACCGAAGATGGCCGCCACTATGATGGCTACCGTGTCACCCACAGGGGCGCCAAAGGCGTCACCACCATCAAGGTGACTCCGAAAAACGGCAAACTCGTGGCTGTCCGCGCCGTTAAAGGCGATGAGGACCTCTTGGTTATCACTAACCAGGGCATCGTCATCAGGACCCCGCTTTCCGAGGTGAAGATCGCCTCCAGGAACACCCAGGGCGTCCGCATCATCAATCTGCGCGACCGTCAGAAAGTCGCCTCCATCTCCATCGTTCCGCACGATGATTCCGCCGTTTCCGGCGAACAACCGGTCGAGGACGAAGTTGAGGAGGAGACCCCCGAGGTCGTAACCGAGGCCCCGGTCAACCCCGACGACATCCAATAAAAGATGAAGACCCTCATATCCTTTAAGGCCAGCAAAGATTTCGACTGCTACAAGGGAACCAGGCTCCGCAAGACGCTTAAGGGCGCCTGTGAGATCTCTGGCATCACCTGGGTCGACAGTTTGCTGGCGTCCCCGGACATCATCCATCTGATTTCCCCGGACGTCGATGTGAGGCTGCGCTCCAGCGAAACCGACAATTACCGGGTCGTCGTCTCCTGCGGCTATTGCGAAGGCGACACCCGGGCCCACTTCTTCGAGGAAGGACCAGACGGCCCCAGCTTAAGGAGCAAACCGTTCCACCTCCTCAACCACTCCAATTTGATATTAGTGCCCAACAAAGAAATAGAGTACCTACTCCGTTTCCAGGGGATAAACGCCGACATCAAGGTTCTTCAAAGTGGCGTCAACCTATCCCGCTTCGACTCGCTCTCTCTGGCGGAGACCATGGCCTTCTACCGTTATTACCGGGTTCATGAAAATGACCCCTTCGTCATCACGGTTGGGGACCTCGATAACGCCAAGTCGATCGAGACCCTTGCCAAGATTGCGAACTACATCCCGAAAATCAAAATATTCGGGTTCGCCAATCGGGCAAACGACGGGGGTTTTGCTAGGAAAATGAAGTCTATTTCCAAAAAACTTCCGAAAAACCTTACTTTGACCGGGTTGGCGGAGGATGACGTCTACCGCTCGGCCATCTGTAATGCCTTAGCCTACATTAGGCTGGATAGACCATACTCAGAATGCATGACGATTCTTGAGGCCTTCGCCGCCAAGACCAACGTCGTCTATTTGGGTGGCAACCGCTTCGATCAGGACCTATTGAGGAAAGATACCTCGTTTGGGGCCCGTGACGAAAAAGAGGTGGCCGATCTTATCGCTTCGATGTCACTCAAACCCAACAACAATACTATAATGCAGGCGTATGCCCTGGCCCGGGAGAACTCACTCCCGAACTTCGCTTCAAAGCTTAAGCAGATCTACCAAGAATTATTAGCCACGGAGGCAAAATTATGATCGACGTAAAACTGATTTTGGAGAAACCCGACTATGTCGTGGCTGCCCTGAAGAAGAAAAACTGGGATTTCGACCCCAAAGCCATCCAATCCCTCTCAGCCGAGAGATTATCTCTATTGAAAGAGGTTGAGACGGTTAAGGCTGAACAAAATAAACTCTCCTCTTCCGTTCCCGCCCTAAAAAAGGAAGGAAAGGATCTAAAACCCATCTTCGCGAGGGTTAAGGAACTGGGGGCCGCCAACAAGGAAAACGAGGCCAGGCTAGCCGAAGTTGAGGCCAAGTTGAAGGCCGAACTCGAGGTTTTGCCGAATCTTCCCGACGATGACCTCGTCGGTGGTGGCAAAGAGAACAACACCCCAATCTATAGCTATGGCAAAAAGCCGGATTTCGCCGGATTCACCCCAAAAAACCACGTTGAGCTCTGCGAATCCCTCGGTTTAATCGACTACAAGAGGGCTGCGAAGATCTCCGGGACCGGAACCTGGATCTATACCGGTTTGGGCGCTCAGCTCGAATGGGCTTTGCTCAACTACTTCATCTCCAGCCATTTGGCTGACGGGTACACGATGATCCTCCCGCCGCATTTGCTTAACTACCAGTCTGGCTATACCGCTGGTCAGTTCCCCAAATTCAGCGAGGATGTCTTCTGGCTTGCCGATACCGATCCGAAGAAATTCATTCTCCCGACCGCCGAGACGGCCTTGGTTAACATCCATAGGGACGAAATCCTCTCCTTGGATGAACTTCCGAAGAAATACTTCGCCTATACCCCCTGCTACCGCAAGGAAGCCGGTTCCTACCGCACCGAAGAGAGGGGCATGATCAGAGGTTATCAGTTCGACAAAGTCGAAATGGTCCAATACACTACCGAGGAAGGCAGCGACGCCGCCTTTGAGGAAATGGTCAAAAAGGCTCAAAAACTCCTCGAGGGATTAGGTTTGTGCTACCAGTTGGATAAGCTGGCGGCCGGTGACTGCAGCCATTCGATGGCCAGAACTTACGATATTGAGGTCTGGATCCCATCGATGGGCATCTACAAAGAGGTATCCTCGGTTTCCAATGCCAGAGACTATCAGGCCCGCCGCGGCATGATCCGTTATAAGGGCGAAGATGGCAAAACCCATTTCTGCCACACCCTTAACGGCTCCGGATTGGCCACCTCGCGCGTCTATCCGGCCATGATAGAGCAATTCCAACAGGCCGACGGGTCATTCCTCATCCCTGAGGTTCTTAGGCCCTATATGGGTGGTTTGGAAGTCATCAAGCCAATCAAAAAATAAGCCTATATCAATTGAGTGCCGGGAGCCGATTGGCTTCCGGCTTTTTATTTATAAAAGAACTCAATATTGCCTTCGTTGAGTCCAACGGTAGCTAAAGCCCCGTTTTTAATGGGGATTGATGGGGCGTGGTGGCCTAAATCCACATCTAAAAGGATGGGAACACCAAATTCGGAGAGCGGATCGATTACCGCGTTTGTCCTGTCGACCCCCATTTGATTCATGTCCCAGCAATAGGGTCTTCCGATAAGGAACATCTTAACGTTATTAAACCAGCCGGCTTCTCTGAGCTGGAATAGGGCCCTTCTAATGCCAAGGGGAGTTAAATCACAGGCTTCAAGATACCAGATGATGCCCTCTGGGTGTTTTTGGGTGAATTCGACCACCTTATCGTATTTGGTTCCGCATAAGGCCTGAAGGCAGTCAAGGCATCCGCCAAGCAAGGTTCCAGTCACAGGAGCTGAATAACCGAAGGGGCGAATCAGCTTGGGAGTCATATACCTGCATCTTCTGAGGGGGTCGACTTCCTTGGGTTTGGCATCCTTCTTTTTCTTGAAGTTTGGTTTGTTCCATTTAGGATAACCAACTAAAAGATTTTCCCCGCTTAATAATTTGAGTGCATCCAATTGATTAAGTCTCATCGGCTTCTCATAGAAAGAAGGCGTACATGGGCCATAAACCGTGATGACATCGGATAAAATCGTTAAAGTGAAAGTTAGATTCGTATTATCGGAGAAACCCATGAACCATTTTGGATCACTATTAATTAAACTATCAAAATCAATATAAGGCAGTATCTCATCCATCAACTCTCCACCACCCACCGAAATAATCAATGAAGCCTGGCTGGCAAAAGCTTCCATTATCTCTTCCGCCCTCTCTTTCGCCGGGGCGGAGGAGACTACCCCATCCGCCCTGTGAACGTTGGGGCCTTCGCTTATTTTGTATCCCAGGCGTTTAAGGTTTTTTACCGCCACCGCATAGCGGCTCATGTAGGGTTCGGTCGTTATGCCGAAAGATGGGGCGACCATTCTGATCTCATCTCCGATTTGGAGGTATTTGGGTTGTTTCATGGGCATATTATAAATGGTTAGGCCCCCGATTTGCTTTCCGCTATAATATATCCGCCATCGTGAGGGAGCTCCTTCGAACCAGGTCAGGTGGGGAACCAAGCAGCCTTAAGATTGAACTCCTTGCGCGGTGGTTTTATTTTATGGATATGCTAGACGACCTTTTCTTCATGAAAGAGGCCCTTAAGGAGGCGAAGCTCGCCTTCGATGAGGGGGAAGCCCCTATTGGGGCTGTAATCGTCAAAGACGGGGAGATAATAGCCAAAACCCATAACCACAGGGAGGAAAGACATGATGTTTCCTCTCATGCCGAAATAGAGGCTATGCGCCTTGCCGGAGCGGCCTTGGGCAATTGGAAATTAGACGGATGCTCCCTTTATGTCACCCTTGAGCCATGCCTAATGTGCTCTGGCGCCATCGTCCAAAGCAGGCTTTCAAGATTAGTTTACGGGGCCGATGACCCAGATAAAGGAGCTGTTTCTAGCAACCTATATATTTTTGAGAGGTTTAAAGACGAATCTAACCCCCTGGTTATCAAAGGGGTCATGAAGGAAGAATGTTCGAAGCTTCTGCGTGACTTCTTTAGTAAAAGAAGGTAAATTAGACGAACTTCGAAAAATAGATTTAGGCCGATTCCTTCGATGGGGTCGAGCCTTTTTAGACTGTGTATAAAAAAAGTCAAATTCAATCGATAAACAGCTACTTTTATATGGTATAGTTAAAGGTAAGTCGTCTGGGAAAACGCAAAGGCGCCCTTTCGATTGCGACCTATGAGAGTAAGAGAAGAAATCAAAGAAGCGATAGCATCTGGGAAACCGGTGGTCGCTTTGGAAACGACGATCATATCCCACGGGATGCCCTATCCCAAAAACGTCGAAACCGCCAGGTTGGTGGAAAAAACCGTCAGGGAAAACGGGGCCATCCCGGCAACCATCGGGATAATCGATGGCGAGATCGTCATCGGCATGGATGACGACGAAATCGAGGAATTTGGTAAGCGCAAGGGAATCGAGAAGGTCTCGAAGAGGGATCTTCCCATCGTGGTGGCCAGGAAAGCCTGGGGAGCCACGACCGTGAGCGCCACGATGCTCTGCGCGGCCATGGCCGGGATAAAGATATTCGTCACCGGTGGAATCGGCGGCGTGCATCGCGGGGCCGAAAAGACCTTCGATATCTCCAGAGACCTCAAAGAGCTCGGTGAAGTTCCCGTGACGGTAATTTGTTCGGGAGCCAAGGCCATCCTCGATATTAAGAAGACTCTCGAGTATTTGGAAACCGAGGGCGTCAGCGTCCTCTCTTATAAGGCTAAGACCTTCGCTAATTTCTATAGCCTCTCCTCCAACGATCCGGTGGATGCGGTGTTTGAAACCCCCAAAGAGGCCGCCGAGATAATCAAAGCCAAACACGATCTTGGCCTAAGCGGAGGGATTCTAATCTCCAATCCTGTTCCAGAGGAGTTTGCCTTACCGCATTCTTATATCGACAAAGTGGTAGACGAGGCGGTGGCCAAAGCCGAGGAACTCGGAATTTCCGGGAAGGAAAGCACCCCATTCCTATTAAAGGAAATAGTTGAGAAAACCGGGGGCGAGTCTCTCGAAACCAACATTAAGCTGGTTATAAACAACGCGAAACTGGGAGCCAAAATTGCCTCAGAATTATCAAATTTAGATTGAGAAAACCGTGACAACCGAAGCAAAGTTCAAAAACGCATTACGCGATTTAATGAAGACGACGTCGATAGATGATATCAGCGTCACTTTGCTGTGCCAAAAATGCGGTTGCCACAGACAAACTTTCTATTATCACTATCAGGATATCTACGACTTGATCGCCGACATCTTGCTCAATGAGAAACTCGACGAATTCGACCAAGCCAAAGACATTAAGTCTGCCATGACCGCCTTCATAAATTATGGAAAGGCCAACCTGGCGTTTTTCCACGCCACATATATATCATCGGCCCACGATTTGCCGGATGATTTTATCTATGGCAAGTTTAGGACCAAATTCCTAACCATCCTGACCAAGAACAAAAAGAAGCTCGGATTGGAGAAGGTTGAGTCGTGCAGGACGATATCCAGGCGTTATGCTAGGATCGTTTCCGATGAGTTTGGCGACTGCTTTAAGGAAAACAAAATCACCGCTGATGAATTCGTTAAGAAAATGACGAAATACATCGAGATTTCATACGATATGCTTTTCCCTTCGATCATCGAAATGGTTAAGGCTGAAGCTAAGCTTTCCTAACGTCTTTGTTCAAATAAATAATTTCTTTATCAACCAAAGAGCGTTTCAAAGAAAAGGTGAAAAAAATCCCGAAATGGTTATAATGTCACCACGATTGAAAATAAATTCAATCGCCTCGCCTAAGCTGATTCTCCGTTTGGAAAATGTACACGTGTGGTTGGCATTCGCCCAATCACGGAGAAGAGAATGTGCCTTTGATTAGGCCGCTTTCTTGGCTAGGGAGGATTTTTTAATGAAAAAGAACGATTTCGCTGTCTTCCTCGTATATGTCGGGATGCTGGCTGTTGCCGCACTCGTAGGCTTTTTGGTCATTCGACCGATAGTCGAAGAGGCCGGGGGCGGCGCCAACACCATCATTTTCACCGTCTTGTTTGTTTTTATCGGCATCTTCCTCAACTCTTTGATTTTGGAGTTGGGTCACCTTTTAGGTGCGAAGGCTGGCCACTACAACGTTGTTGGCTGGTCGTTGCTTGGCCTGAGGCTAAAGAAAAATGAAGCCGGAAAATGGAAGTTTAGTTTTGGGAACTTCGAGGGTCTGACCGGCGAGACCAAGATTGTGCCTACCGATATAAAGACCAGCTCCGTTACTGGGCTTGTCTTTTTCCCGATTTTCTTCTTTTTGATTGAGGTTTTGGTCTGCGTTATCCTCATCGCCTTTGTCGATGGAAGCGGAATGGCCTCCTCGACCATCTCGCTTTTGAAGATCTTCCTCTATTGCTGCCTTGGAACCGGAGGCATGATCTTCCTCTATGACTATTTCCCCGCCCATCTGGATTCGATTACCGATGGTTACCGCATGATCACCTTCAATAAAGCCGTCAACCGTGAGGCCTATAACCGCATGCTCCTGAACCAGAGGAACATGGAGCTTGGTAAGCCCGTCGTCGACAGGCATGTGTATGAGGAAATCACCGATTTGACGGCGGATAGCAACTACAGCCAGGTATATGTGAGGCTCGACAACAACGATATTGGATCCGCTCTTAAGATTTTGCAGATGACCATCGATTGGGAAGGACGCCTTTCCGATAAGATTAAATCCCAAGCTGAGGTTATGAAGCTCTCTCTCGTGCTTTTAACCAACAAAAAAGATGTTGGGGCCGCCTATTATGACAACATCGAAAACGACGTGCGGAGTTATATTTCTGAGCTTCAGGATGGGCCTTCGCTTCGTTCCTATCTTCTGGTCACCGGCGTAATCGAAGGAACCGAAACCGAGACCAACTACGCTTTAAAGAAGGCTCCTAGGATTTTGGAGAAAACCGACGACTCCCAAAAAGGATCGGAGGAGAAGCTGCTTAAGCTGACGATCCAAAGGATCCAAACGCTCCACCCGTCTTGGAAGCTTGTGATGGGGACCGATCTTAAACTCATCGAAGAAGAGAGCGACAAGTCCAAAAAGGCTAAATAAAGAGCAAAAGAAAAAGGCTCGGCCAATGACGGTCGAGCCTTTTGATTTGCTGCCTTATTCTCCGCCGATAGACATCGACTTGATGTAGGCGTTCCCGCAGGTGACGGAAGAGAGGGTGAGCTCGGCTTCCTTGTCGAAACCCTTCAGGCTCTTAAACATCTTAAGCAGGTTCCCGCTCATGGTGATCAGGGTGATGGGTTCGGCAATTTTGCCGCCGCGGATCATATATCCCTCGGCCTGGCAGGAGAAGTTCCCGGAGTTGGGGTTCAATCCGGTCCCCAAGCCCTGAATCTCCGTGATGTAGACGCCTTCCTCGATGGGGGCGATCAACTCATCAAAGCTGACTTTGCCCGGCTTGACGAAGATATTGGAGAAATTGGTTCCGATTTTTCCACCTTGCCAGGCGCCGTTTCCGGTTGATTCGACGCCATCTTTGGCGCCGGTCTCACGGTTGTAGAAGTACTGCTTCAAAACTCCGTTTTTGACGATGACTTTGTTCGTTTTGGCGACACCCTCATCATCGAAGTAGGAGGCGAAGATATTCTTGGTCAAAGGCTTCTCCTCAACCGTTAATTTGGAGCAGGCGACCTTCTCCCCGAGTTTGCCTTCGAGGAAGGAGGAGTGACGCTGGACCTCATCGGCCACCGCTGAGCTGAGGAAGGCCCTCACCAGGCTGGCGACGATGCTCTTTTTCAAGACGGTCGGATACTTACCGGACTTAATCGATTTAGCACCGAATTTCTTCACGGTTTCGGTGACGATCTTCTTGGCGAATTCCTCGGGCTTGAAGTTGGAGAAATCATTCCCGAAATCCAGCTCGAAGTTGTTTTTGATTTCCTCCCCACGCCTGGCCACAGCCATGCCGAAGAGAGTGTAATAGGTGTCTTTCTGCTTCAGCTTAAGGCCGTAGGAGTTATAAAACTCGGACGAAGAGGAGCTCTCGCTATATCCGACTTGGACCTCGCTGACGCTGGGGTCGCCGGCATAGATTAGATCCTCCAATTTCTTGAAGGCCGCGATCTTCTCTTCAACCGGCGTTTCGCCCAATGATTTGTTGAAGTAAGAGACTTTCTTGTATTTTTCGCTGCCTTTGAAGATAGAGGCCGCCTCGCTTTTTTCGGAGACCGAAGCCGAGACGATTATCTGATCGATGAGATAGGAGAAGCTGGTGGAATCGAGCCTCTCGGTCCTGGCGGAACCGAACTTTCCGTTATAGATGCCGCAGGCGACGATTGACTGTGAGGATTGCACCTCATAGGAGTCCAGCTCGTGTTGGAACAATTCGAAGGAGAGGGATGAGGATTTGCTGATTTGAATCTGGCTCTCGCTGATGCCCTTTTCCTTGGCTAATTCAAAGAATTTGTTGAAGTTCATTCTAATTTACCTCCGGAACCGCCGACGGTGATTTCCTTTAGGCGGATAGTCGGCTGGCCGACGTTGACGGGAACGCTGCCCGATCCGGCGCCGCAGTTGCCTTGGCCGAGGTCGAGGTCGTTGCCGACCCTATCGATGTTTAAGAGGACTTCCTGGCCGGTGCCGATCAAGGTGCAGCCTTTGACCATTTCGCAGATCTTGCCTTCCCTGATGATGTAGGCCTCGCTGGCCGAGAAGTTGAATTGGCCGGTGGAGGGATCGACGGAACCGCCGCCGAAGTTGGCTACATAGATGCCGAGTTTGGTGTCTTTGATGATATCGGCCGGGTCATCTTTGCCAGGGGCGATGTAGGTGTTGCTCATACGGGAGGTCGGGGCATACCTATATGACTCGCGGCGGCTGGTGCCGTTGGGCGCCATACCAAGCCTTCTGCCGTTGAAACGGTCGACCATGAAGCCGACGCAGATGCCGTCTCTGATCAACTCGTTCTTATGGGTGGGAACACCTTCGGAGTCGATGTTGTTGGAACCCCACTCGTTTGGGATGGTGCCATCGTCCCAGGCCGAGACGATCGGCGAGGCGATGGGTTTGCCGATGGAGTTTGAGAAGACGGACAGTCCCTTGGCGGTGGCGCTGGCCTCAAGCGGGTGGCCGCAGGCCTCATGGAATAAGACGCCGCCCCAGCCGTTGGCGATGACGACGGGATATTTGCCAGACGGGCAATCCTTGGCAGTCAAAAGCCCAATGGCTTTCTCACCGGCGAATTTGGCCCTCTCCTTGTAGTTTAGGGTTTTGGTGAAGTAACTCCAGCCGTGGCAGGCTCCCGGGCCGTTGAAGGCGGTTTGGACATCGTTATTTTCTCCAAGGGCCATGGCGACTATCGATAGGCGGCCACGCTCCTCCTCATTGACGAATTTGGTGGCGGTGGCTCCCTCGGCCGTGTATAGCTCAAAAACGCGGTGGGTCGTTAAGAAATTATCCTGTATCCTAACTAGCCTCGGATCGACTGATTTTGTGATCTCGAAGCATTCCTTCAGGTAAGCGACTTTCTTCTCTACTGGTATTTCATACAAATGATCGCCGGCGGCAATCTTGTTGATTACCTTATACTTGCCCTTTTTAATCTCGGAAACGGTTATTGCTCTCTCCCCTGAGAATGAGGCCGATAATTTAACGGCAAGTCCCAATAAAGACTTGGCTGATAAATCAGATGTATAGCCGTAGACGTAACGCAGGCCCTGCATGATTCTGATTCCGGCCCCATAGCTCCTCTTTGAGCCAAAGGATTCAACTTTACCATTTTCAAGATTGATGTTTTCGCTGTCGGTCTGCTCGATGTATAACTCGGCATAATCCCCGCCGGTTTCCAGCGAGGCGTTAAGGACTTTTAGCGCTAACGATTTTGAAATCATTACCCTTTATCTCCTTTCGGTTTTGTTTCGGGGGCTATATTAATGCAAATACAAATAAAAACAAGGAAAGTCGGGGTTCCGAAACCATCGGTTTCTTCGGCAATTTAAGCAAAATTTACAAACATTTGAGATTGCGAAATTGCCAGAGCTTGGCCCGGCCATTACTATTTCGGTATGGATTTCTCGTCCGAGTTTAAGAAACTAAATGAGTCTTGGGAGCAAAAACGCCCCGGCCTCAGCAAAGACGAAATCAAGCACATCTCCGACAAGGATCACGCCGACGGGTTGATGCTCGGGATTTTCTCTTGGAAATACCTCAACAGGGGCAAGATGATATCCAATTCCACACTGGCTTATGGCTATGTTTTCAAAGCCTATCAGGCCGAGGAAGAGGAAGCCGCTAAACACTATCCCGTTTGGGTTTTGTTCTCGCCTTCAGACGAGGTTAACTCTGACCCCGCGATACTAAAAACAGCCGCCGAAAAGCTGAGAACAGCCGCCGAAGGCAAGGCCGCCAATAAAGATGAGAAAAAACTATTTGCCAAGGTTGTAGAGGCAACCGCCGAAGCCGACTATGTCGAGCTCCCAGAAGCATATACGGACGGGAAGTTGGTTTATCTGTCCATCACTTATCTACGAACTAATGTGATGCCAGACTTCAAACTGGGACTCAATTTGCTGTTGATCGCCCCCTCGGTGTCGAAAGAGGTCCTCTTCCTGCCGCCCGAATATTGGGATGATGAATGGGCGGAATTCTACCAAAACCCGATTTTGTGACCCCACTTCGTGGTTTTCCTTGCAATCGCGTTTTGCTTTGGGTATCTTTATCGGCGAACTCTCTGTGTGAACCAATCGCACGGCGAAAGGAGATTGAAAGATGAAAAAAGGAATCCATCCGGCTTATCACAAGTGCACCGTGACCTGCGTGTCCTGCGGCGCCACCTTCGAGACTGGCTCGACCCTCAAAGAGATCAAGGTCGATACCTGCAGCAACTGCCACCCCTTCTACACCGGTAAGCAGCGCTTCGTCAAAGCCGACGGCCGCATCGACCGCTTCAACAAGAAGCTGGCCAACGTCAAAAAGAACTAAGGAAAACGGCCCGGAAATCATATACAATAGCCGCGTTAACAGCGCGGCTTTGTTTTTGCCCATTCGCAGGAGGCCCCACCATGAATAAAAAGAAGTTCTTCATTTCCACGCCTATCTACTATCCTTCGGCCAGCCCTCATTTGGGCCATGCCTATTGCACGACCTTGGCGGATGTCATCGCCAGGGGAAAACGCTTGAGGGGCTACGACGTCTTTTTCGTCACCGGAACCGATGAGCACGGCGAGAAAATCCAAAAGAACGCCGAAGCAGCCGGGGTTACCCCGCAGGAATTCGTCGACAAGATCGTCGAGCGCTTCACCTCCCTTTGGGACGCGATGAAGATCTCCAACGACGACTTCATTAGGACCACCGAGGAACGCCACGTCAAAACCGTCCAGAACATTTTCTCCGACATGGTCAAAAACGACGATATTTATCTCGGGTCATACGAAGGCTGGTATTGCGTCCACGAGGAATCATATTGGACTGAGACTCAAGTTGGCCCCGATCATATCTGCCCCGAATGCGGACGCCCCGTTGAGAAAAAAAGCGAGCCCGCCTTCTTCTTCAAATGCTCGAAATATGTGGATAGCCTCCTCAAGTTCTATGACGAGCACCCCAACTTCATTACCCCGGTGGCTAGGAAGAACGAGATGATCAACACCTTCATCAAACCCGGCCTTTCCGATTTATGCGTTTCCCGCACCACCTTTGATTGGGGCATCCCCGTCAAGGAGGCCGAGGACCACGTCGTCTATGTCTGGCTCGATGCTTTGACTAACTACATCACCGTTTTGGGTTATGGCCAACCCGACGACTCCAAATTCCAATATTTCTGGAACGATCCTGAGACTGAAATCGTCCACCTCATCGGCGCGGACATCACCAGGTTCCACGTCATCTATTGGCCGATGTTCCTTGAGTCCCTAGGGCTGAGGGAACCCTCCAGGGTTTTCGTCCATGGCTTGATGATGATGAAAGACGGGAAGATGTCGAAATCCAAGGGCAATGCCGTTTCGGCCTACCCCCTTATCGAGCGTTATGGCGTCGATGCCGTCCGTTATTACCTTGTGAGTGAGATCACCTTTGGCCAAAACGGTGTCTTCACCCCCGAGCAGTTCGTCGAGAGGGTGAATAACGACCTAGTTAATAACCTCGGTAACCTCTTAAATCGCTCCGTCTCAATGATGGCCAAATACTTCGACGGGGTCATCCCCGAGTATAAGGGTGAACTTAATGATCTCGACACTGAGCTCAAGAAAGCAGCCGAGAAGACCATCGTGGCCTACGAAGCCTTGGCCGACGACTTAAAGATCACCGAGGCCTATGAAGAGGTCATGCAGCTCGTCTCCAAGGCCAACAAATATATCCAAGACTCAGAACCCTGGAGCTTGGCTAAGGATCCGGAGAAGAAAGGGCAGCTTGAATCGGTCATGTACCATTTGGCCAACGTCATTTATATCGCCGGCACCCTGTTAAGCCCGATTTTGGTTGAAAAAGCCCACCTGATTTTCGATCAGCTTGGAATCCCCGAGGATCTCAGGAACTACGAGTCCATCAAAAATTTCGGTAACCTGGGAGGGCTTAAGACCCAAAAGGGAGACTTGTTATTCCCCCGCTTAGATGAGGCAAAAGAAGTCGAATACATTCAATCTGTGATGGCCGGACCCAAAGAGAAGGCGGCCGCCTAAGGATATGGGCAAAAAGTTTGCCAAAGAAATCTTCCACGGCATTTGCCGTGATTTAACTCACGAAGGCAAAGGGGTTGTCTTAAATCAAAGCAACGATCCCGTTTTCGTGCCCGGTATTTTCCCGGGCGAGGAAGGTGACATCGAAATCACCTACAAGAGGGCCGGGGCTCTTTTTGGAAGAGTCGTTTCCCTTTCTAAGACCTCTCCGGACCGCATAGATCCCAAATGCCGCATTTGCTCAAGCTGTGGCGGTTGTTGCTTTCAGCAATATTCTTACAAAGCCCAACTCGAATATAAGAGCAAAAAGGTCAAAGAGCAGTTTAGGAAGATAGGCAAGATGGACGTCGATGTCTTGCCGACCGTCGGTATGGATGTTCCCTACTATTATCGAAACAAGATCCAGATGCCTTTTGGAAAAGACGAAAAAGGCAACGTCTATTGCGGGTTCTATAAGGAAAACACCCACGTCATTGTTCCGGTTAACGAATGCTTTATCGAAGACCAGAGGGCAACCCACATCCTCCAGGTCGTAAAGAAGCTGATGAAGTCTTTCCGTGTTGATCCATACAACGAAGATTCCAGGCGCGGGATCATCAGGCACGTATTGATTAGGACCTCCTATTACAAAAAGCAGGTCATGGTTGTTTTGGTGACCAACGTCGATGTCTTTCCTTCGCGCGGAAATTTCGTTAAGGAATTGGTCAAGGAATGTCCGGAAATCACAACCGTTGTTCAAAATATTAATTCCCGTTCTACAAACGTCATTTTAGGTGAAAAAGAAAGAGTGCTTTTCGGGCCCGGATACATCGAGGATTCTCTCTGCGGACTTTGGTTCCAGATATCCGCGAAAAGCTTCTATCAAACCAATCCCGTCATGACCGAGAAGCTTTATTCTCTGGCTATGGAAGCGGCGCATCTGAAGGACACCGACATCGTCTTAGACGCCTATTCCGGCATTGGAACGATCGGCCTGGTTGCCTCTCGAAGCGTCAAAGAGGTTATATCGGTCGAAATAGTACCGCAGGCCGTGCGGGACGCGATTAAAAACGCCAAGAGGAACGGGGTTGTAAACTTCAGGGAATATGCCGCGGACGCCTCCGACTTTATAGTTAAATATGCCAAAGAGGGCGGGAAGATTGACGTCCTGTTTATGGACCCACCCAGAAAGGGGAGCGACGAGAAGTTCCTCAACGCCGTATTGAAGCTTAAGCCTAAGAGGATCGTCTATATTTCCTGCGAGCCCAGCACATTAGCACGAGACGTTGCTTATATTGCAAATTCATATGAAATCGAGACCATTCAGCCAGTTGATATGTTCCCTCAGAGTTTCCATGTTGAGACGGTGGTTTCGCTTTTGAGGAAGCAACGAGAGTGAAACGCGCCGTTGATAAGCACATTACATTAATTCCCTATTATAGGAATGATGAGGCATCCCTTCCTTGGTATCAGGATTTAGAGGTCTGCAAGCAAGTAGATAATCGAGAAAAACCCTACGATTTGAAATTGTTGCACCAAATGTATGACTATCTTTGTGCGAACGGAAGCTGCTACTACATCGAATATAACGGAAAGTTGATCGGAGATGTTTCTTTAAGGAACAGCGGAGAGATCGCCATTGTTGTTTCCAAAGAATATCAAAATAGGCATATTGGGAGGCGCTGCGTCCTTGATATGCTTGAATTGGCGAAAGACAAAGGGATAAAAAAGGTTAAGGCCAACATCTACTCCTTCAACGCTCAAAGCCAGAAGATGTTTGAATCAGTTGGCTTCAGTAGAGTCTCTGAAGAATGGTATGAAAAACAGCTATGACAGCTTTTGAAAAAGGGAAAATATGAGTGATTGGACGATGGACAAAGCCAAGGCGATGAAGGATTTCTTTGATCGTGTGGCCGAAGGCTGGGACGAAGGAAATCAGGAAAGGTCTGGTGTCAGGGAAAGCCTGATTAAAAGCCTACCAATCAAAACAGGGGATAGAGTTTTAGATGTCGGATGCGGGACCGGAGTCATAACCGGAGTACTCCACTCGATGTCGAAAGAAAAGGTTACCGCGATCGACATCTCCCCAAAGATGATAGAGATAGCAAAATCCAAAGAGCAACCCTTGGTAAACGAATATATTTGTGGCGACTTCACTGCTTGCGATTTTAAACATTCTTATGACGCTGCGGTCATGTTTAATTGCTACCCGCATTTCATGGATAGAGAAGCGCTAAAAACCGCTTTGACTAATTCGCTGAAAAAAGACAGTTACTTTGCAATTGTCCATAATAATGGAAGGGGCGAATTATTCGCCTGTCATAAGCGTCATATGGACTATTCTCGCAATATTCTTTCGCCAGAAGACGAGGCGGTTTTCTACAACGACTATTTCGAATTAATAAAAGCCGAAGAGGGACCTGATTATTACTATCTCCTCCTAAGGTTAAGAGGGGCCGAATGCCGATAATTGGGATTTTCCCAATATCAGGGTGTATAATCAGCCCATAAAGGAGGAAAAAACCAAAAACATTTATGTTTAGCGACGAGAACAAAGCCTCGTCCTTAGCGAAGTTTCTAAACACCTTCGACTATGCGATCATTGACACTAGTTCTCTGATGGAAGATAGCTTCCCAAACTTCATGGATACCCTGGTAAACGCCCAGGATTATCTCTCGGAAGATCTCCATATCATCGTCTATCAACCCTGCCTTGAGGAATTAAAGAAACATTCCAGAGACAAGAGTAACGATTCCAAGAGAATCGCCGCCAAAAGGGCCCAAAAAATTCTAAAGTCCATCAAACGTAAGAAAATCATCGAGTTTGAGAAAAAGAAAAAAGGACAGAATTTTGCCGATAACGTGATATACGTATCCGTCTCCGAATTGAGGATTCACAACCGAATCCTCGTGGTCACCCAAGATAAAAATTTAGCCGAAGATCTAGGAAAGCTAAATTTGCTCGGCAGTCAGCTAGGAAGACGCCTCTCCACCTATAAGATTGGTGAAGTGGGGGATCTAATCGTCAACAAAGGTCTGAAGTTTGCGAGCAAAGGTAAGCCAGAACATCAGAGCAAGCCAATTAACGCCAGTCCGGCGAGAAACGAGCAAAAGAGCAACAAATCGGAGGGAATCAAAGAAGATTTCACCGATCTCATTGCCCAGGACAAGAGGCTAAAAGCCAATTTAAACAACGAAAATTATCCTTTGGATAAAAAGAAAGCCGATTTGGAGGAATACATTTCGGCTTTGAAGACAATCCCAAACGAGAAGAAAAGCTCGCTCTATTTAAGCGTGGGAGAAAATAGGGCCAACCAAGCCTTGGTTGATTTGAAGCAGGGGAACCAAAAACCCAACAAGCCAATCAAGATGGAAGATCCGAAACCCCCCGTAAAAAAGGAGATAACAAAACAGATAGAGTTGAAAAATCTATCTAAAGCCGGCGAAACGAAACCCTTGGTCAAGGCGCCGGAAAAGAAGCTCTACTATGGAGAGGGTCGCAACGTCGACTTCGCTTTAGGGATGGCCGGAGACCACGAGGGACTTCTATTTAGGGATCCTTCGGTCCCTTATTTTAAGGGCGTCCACGGCCCAATTGACGTCACTTCTGACGATAAAACCGCCATCGTGAGCAAGCTGTTGGAAAAGCAGGAAGGCGATATCTATTACAAAGGCGCCATGTTCCGCGTGGCCCACAGCGAGAAAGGTTTTAGGGTTTATATCGATTTGAATCCGCAACCAACCTATCAGGTTGCGAAGAGCGATCCTAAAGTCGCCCCCAAAAAAGAAGCTGAATCGGGAAAAGCCGAAAAGCCGGTTGAAAAGGCCCCGGTTCCCGGCAAAGTTCTACCGAAGATCAAACAGCCGAAACCGACTTTCGAGGAAAAGCAGGAAGCGACTCAGCCGGTGGTTGGGGCTTCTCTGATCGTGGCTATTCCGGACGAGAAAACCAAAAGGAAGATCGAACGGAAGGTCAAAGCGGAGCCGACGGCCGATTTAAAGGTTGCCGAAAAGCCGGCTACCGCTAAATCCAAAGCCAAAAAAGCTGAGGAGAAAAAGCCAAAAGCCGAAGAAAAACCCGCCGTCTCTGCCAAAAAGCCTGTGAAAAAAGCCGAAAAAACGGTCAAAAAGCAGGAAAAGCCTGCCGAAAAGGCTGAATCCTCTCCTGCCCCTAAAAAGGCCAAAACACCCGCGGTTAAAAAGGAAGAGGCAAAACCTCAGAAGGCTGTGACCAAGCCTGCTAAGAAGCCTGCTAAAGAGCCTTCTAAAGAAGCTAAGACCAACGATCAGCCGAAGAAGAACGAGCCCGCTAAGAAAGCGGCGAAGTCATCTTTGGATGTCGCTAAAAAAGCCGAAGCCAGACTTCAAAGCGTCCTTAGCAACGGCAATTATCCCAAAGAGTCGAAACTTAAGGATCTTCAGGTTCAGCTTAAGCTGGTTCAATCGTTAAAGCCTGAGGAGGCTTCTTCCCTCAAATACAATGCCGATTCTTTAAAGGGCATGATTTCCTTATTGGGGTAATAAAATGAGACGTTTCTTTAAATATTTTGGACTTATCGCGCTTGTGTTCGCGGTTTTGTCCCTTGCCTTGATGTGCACCTCTTCCGCCATCAGAGGAGATTACTTCACCATTGGCGGGACCTTGGTTTTGTTTGGCTATGGCCAAGTGAAAATCTCTGACCTGCCTTTATCTAGCACCAACGAAGAGGCGGTCCTTTCTTTAGACGGCCTTCCAGCCTGCGCCCTGCCTTTAATAGGGTGGTGTTTGATTTTGGCCGGAACCATCTGCGTTTTCCTAGCCTCGATTTTCCCTTTGTTTAAGAGGTCGGCCCTCAACAAATCGGCCGCTATCGTCAACATCGTTGGATCGACCTTCTTGGTAGTCGGCGGATGCTTTAGCTTCTTTGCCGATATGCTGTATCAGGGTGGCAATCTAGCACTCGATGCCCTCTTAACCCAGAACCACATGCTTGGATACGGATGGATTGTGGCCGGTTGCTTCGCCATAATCGCCGGAATTATCAACGCAGTTCCCTCAACTTTCGACTTTATTGACCACGCCAAACCATAAATAAGCTTTGCGCGTGCGTTATCTATTTAGATATACAAGCCAATATATAAGTCCTAACCAGGGAAGCGCCTTGTCGCCATCCCTGGTTTTTTAGTCTTCTTTTATGCGACGAAACGGTGTTTTTGCATAGGTGAAAATTGTTTTATTTCGATTTTATCGAAATAATTTAAAAAGATTAGCACTTATGTGTTGACAGTGCTAAAAACCTGACTAAGATATGGTTAGCACTTGGGAAAACAAAGTGCCAAAGGAGGATAATAATATGAGATTCGAATTATCTAATCGTTATGAGCCTTGGGAACTGATCGACCCCTTCCTCGATTCGTTCTTCGACGGTAAAAGGAAACCCGTCTCCAGGAATATGGAGACTGATATTGAGGACAAGGGAGACCACTACGAACTGAGCGTCAACCTGCCGGGTTGGGACAAGAAGAACATCAACCTCAGCCTCGACGAAGGTTATCTGACCGTCACCGCCAAACTCGAGAAGGACGAAAACAACGAGGACAAGGAAACCAAGTTCGTCCGTCGCGAGAGATTCTATGGCACGATGTGCCGTTCCTACTTCGTTGGCGACATCGAGCAGGAAGACATCAAAGCCAGCTTCGAAAATGGTGTCCTCACCATTACCGTCCCAAAAGAAGACAACGAGAAGATCGCCAAGAAGAAAGAGATTGCCATCCAGTAACCTGCCTTACTTGCGATGGTCGTCCGGGAGAGCATTATGGGTGCCCTCCCTTTTTCTTTGTGTATAATATTGATACCCCCAGGGGGTATTTATGAAGAAGAAATTCAATGTATCGGGAATGATGTGCGCGGCCTGCCAGGCCAATGTCGACCGCGCGGTAAAAAAGGTTGAGGGAGTCAAAGAGGTCAATGTCTCTCTTCTAGCTTCCAATATGGTGGTCGACTACGACGAAAGCCTAACTAACGACGAGGCTATCATCGCCGCCGTCACACAATCTGGTTATGGCGCAAGCATCTTCGTCAACGAATCGGTAGCCGCCATCAAGAAGAAGCGGAAGGAAGAGCTTAGGAAAAGGCTTATTAGGTTGCTGGTTTCCATCGGCCTTCTGATTCTTTTGATGATCGTTTCGATGGGCGGAATGTTCGCCATGGATTATTGGAGCTGGCCGGCTATGGACGATCCTAATTATCTGGCCATTCTCTTCTGGCAAGCCACCTTGCAGATCGTCTTTCTCATTCCAATCGTGATTTTGAATTTCTTCTATTTCACGTCAGGCTTTAAGAGCCTCTTCAAAGGCCACCCCAACATGAATAGCCTCGTGGCTTTGGGGAGCACAATCTCAATAGCTTATAGCCTGTACCAATACGGCCTTTTGATCTATGCGTGGGCTAATGGCGACCACATGGTTGGAATGTTGGCCATTGAGAACCTATATTTCGAATCCGCCGCCATGATTTTGGTGTTTGTTTCCATCGGCAAATACTTCGAGAAAAAAGCGACGAATAAAACGACGGAATCGATCGTCGAAATGTTGGCTATGACGCCGGAGACGGCTTATGTTCTAAAAAACGGAAAAGAAGTGGAGGTTCCTACGGAAAACCTCGTCGTTGGCGACATCGTTTCCGTTAAACCGGGTATGACGATTCCTACCGACGGAACAATCATAGACGGATACGGAAATATCGACGAATCCGCCCTCACCGGAGAGGCTATGCCGGTGTATCGGAGCGAAGGCGAAAAAGTAATCGGGGCCACGATAAATAAAAACGGTTCTTTCTTATTCCAAGTCAGCGAAGTTGGGAAGGATACGACGATGAGTAAAATCGTCTCCCTAGTCGAGCAGGCCAGCGAATCCAAGGCCCCCATCGCCCGGTTGGCCGATAAGATCTCAGGCATTTTCATTCCAGCGGTCATCGCCATCGCCGTTGTTGTTTTCTCGGTGTGGATGATTTTGACCAACACCGGAGTGGTTGAAGTTGCTTCCGATACCACGGCTTTGTCGATGTCGCTTCGCTTTGGGATAACCGTTTTAGTTATCTCTTGCCCATGCGCTTTGGGATTGGCAACCCCGGTGGCCATCATGGTTGGAACCGGCAAGGGTGCCGAAAGTGGGATTCTCATCAAGTCGGCCGAGGCCTTTGAGGCCATGGAAAAGGTTGGATATGTCTTATTCGACAAGACCGGAACGCTAACGACCGGCGAGATGAATGTTGTCGGAGTGAAAATCTACGAGGGGAGCGAAGACGAGATTTTACTAGACGTCGCCTCTATAGAAGCCAAATCCGAACACCCCTTATCTCAAGCCATCGTCAATCTCGCCAAGGAGAAGGGGTTAAAGTTCAAAGCTTCTTCTGAATTCGAATACATCCCCGGCCAAGGCGTCAAAGGAAAAGGATACTCGATAGGGAATCTATTGATGATGAAAGAAGCGGGGGTCTCCGTCGGTGAAGCCGAAGCCGACTTCGATTTCTATTCCAACCAAGGCGCTACCCCCTTATTCGTTTCCAAAGAAGGGAAGCTCGTTGCCTTAATCGCCGTCGGCGATCAAGTGAAAAAGAACACCTTAACCGCCATAAGGACTTTACAGTCTTTGGGCAAGAAAGTTGCGATCGTTACGGGTGACAACAAGAAAACCGCTAACTATGTTGCCAAGTTACTTGGCGTAGACGAAGTATTCTCGGAAGTATTGCCGGGAGATAAGCAGCAGATCGTCGAGAAGCTACAGCAAAAGGGCATGGTTGCCTTCGTCGGAGACGGGGTGAACGACGCCCCGGCCTTAACGAAAGCCGATGTTGGAATCGCCATCGGGGCCGGGACCGACGTGGCCATCGACTCGGCGGACATCGTCTTAGTGAAAAACGACCCCCTCGACGTCGTAACGGCTATTGAACTCAGCCATAAAGTCGTCGTCAACATTAAGGAAAACCTGACCTGGGCTTTCCTTTATAACATCATCCTCATCCCCTTGGCGGCCGGGGTCGCTTACCCCTACGTCGAGATGAAGCCGATGTATGGCTCCATCGCCATGTCACTCAGTTCGATATTCGTATGCCTCAATGCGCTCAGGCTGAGGCTATTCAAAATAAAAACGGTTAAGGAGAAGGAAAATGAAGGCGGACCACAGCAAAATTAAACGTCAGCTGGCCATTGCGAAAGGGCAGATAGAGGGCATCAAGAAGATGGTGGACGAAGATGCCTACTGCATCGACGTCTCCAACCAGCTGATGGCCACGATTGCCTTATTAAAAAGCGTGAATGAGCAGGTCGTCTGCGCCCACCTTAGGCATTGCGTCCATGAAGCGAAAAACGAGGCAGAATTGGACGAGAAAATGAACGAAATCTCGCTGCTTTTGAAGCGGATGGATTCCTAACTATTTCAGGATGGGGATTATCTCATCCTGCAAACCGGCCACGACTTCCAACTCCCCATTCCTTATGTGGAGGTTGGTTTCGCTTCTGACCCCGAAATCCGGGGCATAGATTCCAGGCTCGTCGGAGAAGGAGGTCCCCTCCAAGAGCAAACGGAAATCATGAGATTCGTAATTATCTAAATTGGCTCCAGGACCGTGTGGGGAGATATCATCGGCGATATTATGCCCAACCCGGTGGACGAAATATTCACCATAGCCGGCTTTGCTTATCGTCTCCCTGGCCACGTCGTCGGCCTCCCAGGCTTCTACCGGCCTCTTGGGGATTTCCCTCTTTAGGAAGGAAATGACGTTATCCCTGGCGGCTTTGACGATGGAGAAGCGTTCGCGGTAAACCTCCGGCACGCTTTCCCCGACATAACCCATCCAGGTGATGTCGGCATAGACGCCCTCGGGGTCATCCATCTTCGCCCACATATCGATGAGGACCAAATCGCCTTTATGGATTTTGCTGTGGGCTTCCTTTGTCGGGGTGTAGTGGGGGTCGCTAGCGTTTTTCCCGATGGCGACTAGCGGGGGATCGTCATAGACCATCCCCTCTTCGTGGAAGCGGTCGGAGATGAACTTTTGGATATCGAGTTCATCGGTTTCCCCTTTGGCTAGGATCTCGGATCTGATTTTGGTAAAGGCCTCATCTTTGATTTTCAAAGTTTTCTCACATGCCTCCAACTGAAGCTTATATCCCCTTTCGGAATAGACGGCCGTAACTTCCTGAAGCACGTTCGCGGATGGCACGACCTCGACGCCTAATCCTCTTATGAATTCGACGGATCCCCAGTCGGCTAGAGACACCCTCGGGAGAAGCCCGTTCTCGGAGATATCCATCATTACCTTTTTGTAGGCTCCGATATGCTTTTGCTCCAAATCGAGCATCTGCTGCCAGGTTTTGTAGGGCAATAAATCAAAGTTGGCGGAGGTAACCTCATCTTTGAGGTAGACCGTGTCAATGACGTGGGTGATTAAATAGGCCTTCCCCTCTTTTGGGAGCACGGCGATGATTTTCCTCGTCAGGAATTTTGGGCCGAGCATCGAGACTAAAGCCGGGTTTTTGTTTTCGTAATCGACGAGAACCCAAGCCTCGGCTCCGGATTTCTCGACTAGTTTCTGTATGTGTTTGATGTCCATGTTTGTAAGTATATTACTTACGCGGTTAAACATTGCTGTTTTTCGGGTAAAATTAATCCATGTTGCGGACAAAAGAAGGGGAGAAAATCTCCCAGGATGACGTGCTCGGAGAATACCCGAGGCCTCAGTTTAGAAGGGATTCCTATCTAAATTTAAATGGCCTTTGGGACTTCAAAGTCGATTTGGAGGACGAGGCCCCCGATGAATATGGTGGCAAGATATTGGTTCCCTTTGCCGTCGAGAGCGAGCTTTCCGGCGTCAATAGGCGCATCGGCAATGATGAATACATGCATTATAGGCGGGAGTTTGAGATTCCCGAGGGATTCAACAAAGGACGAATCTTGCTCCACATCGATGCGGTAGATCAGGTTTCCGACGTCATCATCAACGGGATGCCTATCGCCCACAACGAAGGCGGGTATAACCCCATAGTCGTCGAACTCTCAAAGCTGAAGCCCGGCAAAAACGTTTTGCAGGTCGAGGTCCGCGACGATACCGATAGCGAGGTCTACCCCCGCGGGAAACAGGTATCGCAGCCAGGAGGCGTTTGGTATACGCCTACTTCCGGAATCTGGCAGAGCGTCTGGTTAGAGAGCGTACCAAAAAACTACATCGAATCGATTAAGCTCACCCCCTCTTTTAAACAAAAGAAATTATTCGTCCATGCCTCCTATACCGGCTCGCCTTCAGCTATTGCTATGACCTGCCTATCCGGGGGAAAACCAATCAAGAAAATTTTCTTGGACACCGAGGGGAATGGATCCCTTGATTTATCCGATTGCTTCCATCCCTGGTCACCCGAGGACCCCTTCCTTTACGATTTGAAATTTGAAGCGGGAGAGGATGTCGTCTACTCCTATTTCGCCATGCGGGAATTCTCTTTCATCGAGCATAAGGGCCACCGCGTCTTCGCCCTCAACGGCAAGCCGCTTTTCCTCACCGGCGTCCTCGATCAGGGATATTACCCAGACGGCGGCCTGACCAACCCTACTGACCAGGCCTTGATCGACGATATAAAGATGTGCAAGGACATGGGGTTCAACATGATCAGGAAGCACATCAAGGTCGAGCCGCTCCGCTGGTACTACCATTGCGACAGAATGGGCATGATTGTCATCCAGGACATCATGAATGGTGGTAGGAAGTACCTTAAGAGATACGTCAACCTCCGGCCATTCATTCCCTTCAACAAAGACGACGAATTAGAGGTCAACATCAATAAACTGGGGCGCGGCAATCCAAGGAGCCGGGCCCAATTCATCAAGGACATGGGCCGGCAGGTCGAATTGCTTTATAACTGCCCCTGCATCGCCATCTGGACCCTCTTCAACGAAGGTTGGGGGCAATTCAAAACAGTGACCAATTGGAAGTTGTTGAAGACGATGGACCCCACGAGGCCGATCGACGCCAATTCCGGCTGGTTTGACCGCGGTGTTGGCGACTTTGATTCGCATCACATTTATTTCCACAACATCGCCAAGATGAAAGGCGATGGAAAACGCACTTTGTCGCTCACCGAATTCGGGGGGTTTACTTATAAAGTTGCGGGCCACGAATGGCCTAAGGCCAGCTTTGGTTACCGCTTCTATAAAAACGAGAAGGCCTTCACCAAAGCCATGGTCAAGCTATACGAGAAAAAGGTGAAGGCCGCCATGGATAAAAGCGGCCTTTCCATCGCCGTCTACACCCAGCTTTCCGATGTCGAGGGGGAGGCTAACGGCCTCATCACCTATGACAGGAGGGTTTTGAAGATCGACCCCAAGATCATGAAGGGCCTCAACGATCAACTGAAGTTTGGAGAAGACGATGCCGCTTAAATACAAAGCTGCTTTTTTCGATATCGACGGCACTCTCTTTGATTGGGGTAGCCGACGTTTCATCCCCTCGGCCATTGAGGCTATAAAAAAGGCGCAGGAGCAGGGCTGCAAAGTCTTTGTCTCCACCGCCAGATGTTACGCCTCCGCCAAGGAGTTCGGCGTCTTTGATTTGGGGATAAAATGGGATGGCTGGAACACCTTCTCCGGTGGGGCGGCCGCCGTTGGGCACACCTATGTCAAAAAGGATTTGATGTCTGCTAGCGACATGAAAAAACTCATTGAAACCGTTCAATCCTTCCATGGGAACATGGAGGTCCTTGGGGTCAAAACCCGTTCGATGATCGCCAAAAAAGACGAGGTTACGAAAGAGTATTATTCCTTCTTCGCCGACCCGGTCTCCCTGATTAGGAAATATAAGGGCGGCGAGGTTTTGGGCGCCCTTCTATACACCAAAGAAGAACACGACGGATTGATAAGGGGGGCTCTCCCGAATCTGACGTTACGCCGCTTCGCGCCTTATGCCGTTGAGGTATCCGCCAATCCGGACCGCGATAAGTCGCACGGGATAAAGGCCATCCTCGATTACCTCGGTTTGAAGAAGAAAGACGCCATTGCCTTTGGCGACACCGGGGCCGATTTGGCGATGGCGAAAGCCGTCGATTTGTTGGTCATAACCGGGAATGGGGAAGAGGAAGCCAAAAGCAAAGCCGAATACGTCTCCGAGCACATCGCCGAAGACGGCATCAAAAAGGCTTTAATCGAATTCGGATTGGAGTGGTGAATGCTTAGGATCGCAAGAGTTTGGCTGCGCATATCCAACCGGATAATGATCAGCTCAAACAAAAAGATGTGGAAAGACGTCGTTCTCCCCGATGGGGAGGGCGCCTTTAAAAACGTCAACTACGCCGGGGATGGCGACTTCTATCGGGGGTTTGATTTATTCCACGCCTACGGCCAGAGAAGGAAGAAGCTCGTCATCGACATCCACGGCGGTTCCTATATCTATGGGACGAGGATCAACAACTTCCGCTTCGCCGAGTTATTCCTAAACAGGGGATATGACGTTTTGCTCCCCGATTACCGCTTGGTTAAAAAGAAGACCGGGGTCTCGGTGAAGGATCAGATATCCGATTTGCTTTTGATGCTCTCATATCTGAAGGAGCATAAAAAGGAACTGGGGATCGAAGAGGATGATATCGCCTTAATGGGCGATTCGGCCGGCGGCCATTTGGCCCTGTTCCTCCAACTCGTCTTGGACGATTCAAAGCTTCAGCAGGAGTGGGGCATAGATTTATCGGGTTTAGAAAGCAAGGCCGTCGTCTGCATATGCCCGGTTTACGACCTCGAGGTCCTGATAAAGAAAAACATTCTCAGCAAACGGAGCAAGAAATATCTATTTGGGGAATGCTGCCTGGAGCCTGGTTTCTCGGAGAAAATCTCGCCCAGAAGCCATATCGCCTCCCTCAATCATCCGATCTTCGTCAGCACCTGCCGAAACGACTTCTTGAATTTCAAAGTCGCCGGCGCCCATTCCGACTGTCTGAAGGCCGACTTGGAAAAAGAGGGCAAGGAATTCGAATTCATCAACCTCGAGACGAAGAAAAAGAGTATCGCCCACATCCATAACGTCCTCAACCGCGAAGCCAAGGAATCAAAAGAGGTCAACCAGGCCATCTACGATTTCCTTGAAAAGCACCTTGGCTAATACGCCAAAACGATAAGTAAGACGATCATCGTTATAGCCACCAAGCCGAGGATGATCGGAAAGATATACATGGGATTGAATTTCGGTTTCTTTGACATCGCCTTTATAGTTTGTCCCATCTTTGCTTTTCCATCAATTCGGCCCCGGCCGTTTTTTATATAATTACCCCATGGAAAAATGCGCTTTGGTGATTCAAGGCGGGGGAACGCGTGGCAACTACGCCTCCGGGGTCCTCGACTACCTGATGGACCATAATATTGAATTCGAATACGTCGTTGGGACTTCCTGCGGGGCCCTCTGCGGGGCGGATTTCGTCTCGGGCGACCGGGGCCGGACATCTTTGATCATGACCAAATATATGCGCTCGCTTAAATTCGCCAGCCTCCACAACATGATATTGAAGGGTTCCTTCTTCGATTTTTCCTACCTATGGGGCAAAATCACCGACAAAATCCCCTTCGATTTCGATAGATTCTATTCCAATCCCGCGAAGTTTTACGCGGTGGCGACAAACTTGCTTACCGGTAAGGCTGGCTATTTTGAGAAAAGCGACCCCAGCTTCCTCGAGGGGGCCAACGCCTCCTGTTCCTTGCCCTCCATCACCCCCAAGCCCGTGATGGTCGACGGCGTCCCCTATTACGACGGGGGCGTGGTGGAATCCATCCCCTTCAAAAAGGCTTTGGCTGATGGCTATGAGGGGAAGATGCTCATCGTCATGACCCGCCACAAGGGCTATCGGCAGAAGGATTACACCGAAAAGCAAATCGCCAAAGCCAAGAAGAAATATGCCGCCTATCCAAAATTCTTAGAAGCCTATTTGGATTGGCATAAGAACTATAACCGCGACTGCGACTTAATCGATCAGATGGCCGAAAGCGGTAAGGCCTTTGTCATCTATCCCAGCAAGCCCCTGAAAGTCGGGGCGGTGGAGTTCCGGAAAAAGCCACTTCAGGAGATTTACGATTTGGGCTATGCGGACATGAAGAAAGCGCATCCCGGCCTTTCTCTCTACCTTTCGGGGGAATAATCATTAAAATGATTTAGCCCCATGAACAAAAACGACACCAAAGGCAAAAAGAACCAGCAAAAAGGCCTGGTCGATCCCAAGAAGATCAAGGAGTATGAGGTTCATCAGAAAACCCCGCTCCTCGAATTTCTTTTTCAGGTGATGCCAAAGGAGCCGAAAAAGAACGTAAAAAGGATATTGGCCAATCATCAGGTATCCGTCGGCGGGGTCCCGATCAGCCAATTCGACTTCACCCTCTATCCCGAGGATATCGTCATCGTCTCCGAATACCGGATTTCTAAAAGGACGACCAAAGATCTTCCCATCATCTATGAGGACGAGGAGATCATCGTTATCAATAAACCCTCTGGCTTACTTTCGATCGCCTCCGACCGCGAGAAGGGCAAGACGGCCTACCGCCTGGTGAGTGACTACATAACTTCAAAAAACCCCAAAGACCGCATCTTCGTGGTCCATCGTCTGGATGAGGATACCTCCGGGGTTTTGATGTTCGCCAAAAGCTATGAGATAAAGGAGGCCTTCCAAAGCCGTTGGAACGAAATCGTCTCCAAGCGTGGCTACTATGCGATCGTCGAAGGCCATATGGAGAAGAAGGAAGACACCTTCATCGATAACCTCGCCCAGAACTCCGTCCAATTAGTCTATGTCTGCAAACCCCATCAGGAGGGGAAACGGGCCATCACCTCATACAAGGTCATAAAGGAGACTAAGGATTACTCCCTTTTAGACGTCAATATCGACACCGGGCGCAAGAACCAGATCCGCGTTCAACTCGGGCATCGTGGCCATCACATAATCGGGGACGACAAGTATGGCGAACCCGCCAACCCCATCAAGAGATTGGGCCTCCACGCCTATTCTTTGGAGCTCACTCACCCCTTCAGTGGAAAAAAACTGAAATTTTTCGCGCCTATGCCACAATCTTTCGAAGATTTAATCTTCTCAAACAAGAAAAAAAGCGCGAAACTTTCCAATACGCGCAAGCGTGAAGAAAAAGAATCAAAGAATGCGGTGAAAATGCGCAAAGCCAAAGAGAACGCGCAATATCATAAGTTCAAGAAGAGGAGGTAAGCATGATTCGTTACTGGTTGGAGAAATTAAAGGAATCGTTTATCTCGGTCTTGCCGATATACTGCGTCGTCCTTTTGGTATTTTTGTTGAGCACATTTGGTGTTTGGGTTTTCGCCGATTTCAGCGACACCTACATCATCACCTGGCAGCAGTTCCTCGTCTTTACCCTCTGCACCATCATGGTCGCGGTCGGCTTAGCCTTGTTTAACCATGGCGCGGACGAATCCATGAATAAGATCGGCCGTTTGGTCGCCGACTCCGTCATGAAAAAGAGGAAGATGTGGCTCATCGTCTTCATGACCATCATCCTCGGCACGGCCGCCACCATCGCCGAGCCCGACCTCAACGTCGTGGCTGAGGAATTATCCAGTGCCATCAACAGCATGGTCCTATTGGTCGTCATCGGCTTGGGCGTCGGCATCTTCTTCGCTTTTGGCGTCATTCGCATCATCTTCAACAAGAGCCTATTTATTATGTATTTGGCCTTCTATGGCATGACTTTGGCTCTCGCCGGCATCTGCGACCCGAACCTCTTGCCGCTTTGCTTCGACGGCGGTGGTATCCCCACCGGGGCCGTAACCGTTCCCTTCGTCTTAGCCTTCGGTATCGGCGTCGCCGCCTCCAAATCCGGCGGTTATAAGGGCGAGGATTCCTTCGGTTTGATTGGCTTATGCTCCATCGGACCCGTCATCTTGATGATGTTCTTAACCGAAGTGGCCGGCGTCGACTTAACGGCGATCGCCTACCACATCCCCGACGTCGGAAGCTCGGTTGGAGAGGCTTTCTCCTCCGCCTTGTTAGACTCGCTTAGGATGGTCGCCGTGGCCATCTCCCCGTTGACCCTCATCTTCATCATTTATGATGTGATCGTTCTAAAACTCCCCCCGAAGCAGTTGGCCCGTATCTTCATCGGTTTGGCCTATGTCTTCGTTGGCTTGGTCGGACTATTCACCGGCGTCTATGGCGGCTTCATGCCTATCGCTTATAAAGTCGGTATGGGTCTAGGAAACGCCGACCTATTGTGGGTGGCTATATTGCTGGTCTTCTTCTTCGGTATGTTCGGCGTTTTGGCCGAGCCGGCCGTCTTGGCATTATGCCAAGCCGTCGAGCAGGTTTCCGAAGGAACGGTCAAGAAAACCACCGTCTTGCTGGTTATGGCTTTTGCCGTAGGTATCGCAGATATGCTCCACATCATCCGCTCCTACTACCAGTTCAATATAATGTACCTGCTGGTGCCGCTATATATCGTGGCCATCGGCCTTGGCTTCCTCGTCCCGAAGATCTATATCGCCATCGCCTTCGACTCCTCGGGCACCTCGTCCGGTCCGATGACGGCCGCCTTCGTCTTGCCCTTCTGCATCGGCTTCAGCTACTGCGTCTTGGAGAATCAGGGGCAGAGCACCAACCTCGTCTATATCTACGGCTTCGGTCTCTGCGCGATGATGTCCGCGGTCGTCCCGATCGCCATCGAGATGATTGGCGTCTACGTCATCGTCAAGCAGAAGCGTGCCCTCAAGCGTGCCCGCGCCAGGATCGTCGAGCCCGATGACGAGCAGATCATCCACTTCAATCAGGAGGCCGCTTTATGAGTGAGAAAAAACTAAAGACCCCGAGAAGGCTTAAGAAAAACGAGCAGCCCAAAGAGGAATTCGTCCCCTACGACGAGAAGTTCGAGATCAGCCCCCTGACCCTGACGATCACCGTCGTCAACAAAGGACAGGGATATGCGATTGAGGACATGCTCCATAGCTATGGATGTGCCATGGCCTTCAGCTGCCGTGGGCACGGCACCGCCACCGCGGCCATGATCCACGACCTCGGCTTGTCGGAAAACCGCAAACGTGTCGTCTTCGGCATCCTCCGCGAGGATCGCTGGGATGAATATGCCGCCAACCTGGCCAAGCGCTTCGCCGTCTCGGAAGTGGCGAAAGGCGTGGCCTGCAAATGCGACATCTCGGCCGTGGCCGGCGTCTCCATCTACAAGATGCTATCCAACATCCGCGAACTGCCGAAACCGAAGAAGAAACTATCCAAGAAAAAACAGGAGGGTGAACCCATGGAAGAAGTAAGTAAGAAAGCCAACGTCGGCTATGAGAACATCATCGCCATCGTCAATAGCGGCTACACCGATCTAGTCATGAATGCCGCCCGTGAGGCCGGCGCCAGAGGTGGCACCATCATCTCCGGACGTGGCACCGGAAATAAGGACATCGAGAAGTTCTATGGCATCGAAATCAGCCCCGAAAAGGAAGTGGTGATGATCTTAGTCCCCACCTCCATCAAGGACGACGTCATGTTGGCCATCAATAAGCAGGCCGGCATGGATACCATGGGACACGGCATCGCCTTCTCCCTCCCCGTCAGCGGACTCGTTGGCATCAGCTTGCCTAACGCCGAGGCCGAAACCGAAGAAAGCAAATAGCAAACATACCATAAAACGATGAGCGAACTGCCCGAGAAGCCAGATCAGCAGCAGCCAATCACTCCGGAGCAGCCTTCCCCAGACGGGACGGCCGCGAAAAAAGACGGACCGTTGGTCGCGTGGCTTAGAGTCCACGCCAAGTGGCTTTTCAACGACAGCTCGCTTTTTTATTTCGGTTTGGCTCTGATGCTGCTATCCATGTTCTGGTGCGGCTGGAGCCTGATCTACAACAACTTCACCCAGCTATATGGCTGGGACTATGAGCATCAGTTCTTGATGTTCTATTACAACTACTGGGACATCTGGCATGAGTTTTTCCAAACCGGAACCTTCCGGCTTTACGATTACTCGACCTTCTTAGGCGTCGATAGCATCGGCTCGAACTCCTACTATGGCCTCTTCGACCCCTTCGTCGTCATAATGGCCCTTTTCCCGCGCGCTTGGCTTCCGCAGATGACGGCCATCACCACCTTCCTAAAACTCGTGGTGACCGCCTTCTTCGCCAGGGCTTATCTCAGGTATATGGGCATCAACGAATGGATCGCCCGTTTGGGGGCCATCGCCATCGCCTTCTCCGGCTTCATGAACTTCATGGTCGGCTTCCAAAACGTGGTGTCCGCGATCGTGTGGATGCCCCTGATTTTATTGGGCATCGAGAAAGTCATCCGTGAGAGGAAACCCTCATGCTTGGTGTGGGGTTTGGCGATGCTTGGAATCACCAATTTCTTCTATGTCGTCCCCGCCTGTATTTGGGGCGTCATATACGCCGGCTGGCGCTTCTTCCAAACTCAGTTTAAGGATCACCGGAGCTGGAAGGAAAACTGCTGGGTCATCGGTGTGGGCGTCATGGCCTTCGCCGTGGGATTGATGCTTTGCTCCTGGGTGATGCTTCCCTCCGTCAGGCAGAGCTCGACCTCCGGAAGGACTACTTCCATCGGCTCGGCCTACCTAAGTTCGATTCTCAATAACCTAAAGCAGTGGGATATTGCTGGGGTTATTGGCCTTTTATTCCAGCCTGTTGGTATGAATTCAGGCCGCGAATTGATGGCTTTGGTCTCCTTTTTCTACCCCTCAGGCGGATACCTTTATCTGCCCCTAGTTTATGGATATGCCGGTGATACTGGCGGCCTATCCTACGATTCCTGGACCGCTTCGATTTTCTGCTACACCATCTTCGTGGTCTGCTTCTTCCTGGCGGTCATTCACTCCATCCGGAAAAGGAAGTGGAGCCATCTGGTGGCTATCGCTCTGATCTGCTATCTGCTTTTCACCACCTTCGCCTACTATTTCTTCTTCGCCTTCTCCGGCAACGGATACGGACGTTGGTTCTGCGTCTTGATCCCCGAGATCGTCCTCTACGGCTGCTATGCCCTCCAGGAGAGGAATGAGCATTCTAAATGGACCATCCCAACTGCTACCGTTTTGGCTTTCATTGGAACTCTCCTTACCTATTTCATCACCACCTGGGTTTTGAATAACGAGGAAGCCTTCTCCAACCCCGAGAACATAACTTATTTCATCTCCTATTACGTTTCGGCCGACCGCACGACCATCGTCACCACCGGCGGGACCGTCGTCGTCTTGGCCAACCGGATTTGGTATGTCTACTATCAGGCCGCCTTGGTGGTCGCCGAAGGGGCTGTCCTCTTCTTCGGAAGGCAGAAACCGTGGCTATCGACCTCGCTTTACGCCTTCATCGCCGTCGAGGCGGTGGTCATGGGCAATTGCTCCTTCGTCTATGGCTCCTCTTATGACTACGACTCCTTCATGGGTGGCTATGAAAACTATAAAGCCGCCTACGACATCTCCCAGCGGATCGAGGCCAATGACTCCGATTTCTACCGCACCTATTTCGATGCTGGGGACGATATGAAAAACTACGCGACGGCTTTGGGGCTAAACGGCACCTCGAGCTTCCACTCGCTTTTGAATTTCGACGTCATGGACTACGCGATCATGCAAAGGATCTGCGCCCAAGGCGGATACTACACATCCTATGACGTGGAGCAATTCAACTATTCCTGGTCCGGGTATTATGGTAACAAGCGCTTCGGCACCGACGCCACTTTGGGCGTTAGGTATTACGTCATCAAAAACGACGGCTACGGGGAGTGGCAGGGGAAGAACGTTCCCTTTGGTTCCACCTATGTCGAGGAGATGTCGAACGATTATTACAAAGTCTATCGGAACGACAACGTCCCCTCCCTTGGACATGCGGTCGATAAGAATCAGCTTTACTACATGCAAAAAGACGAAAACTCCGGGGAAAATTATTCCGAATGGAGGGCTTTATCCGACTGGGCGAACTCCGAGTCCCAAGCCAAGGAAATCATGCGGAACGATGACTTTATGCAGGTAGGGGCCATCATTGACGACGATACTGTTCTACCCGATGGCTTTGAAGTTAATACTGGCTTGCCGATGAAGAGGACCGATTCCCGTTACAATCAGAGGGAGATTACGTCCAGCCAATACAATGTAGCCCTTTACACCACCGACGCGGATGAGGGAAACCTCTTCCTTTCCAGCACCTATTACGACGAGGGGCCGGCCTACTTCCTCAATCACGCGGACGAGGTCGCTGAAGTTACCTACTACACCTATAATGGCAATAGAACGATTTCCTTGCCTAAGGATGAAGGCCATTTGGTGTTCTCCTCAAAAAACGACGACGGCTATTTCAACGACGATCCCGACGGGGCCTATTTCACCGTGGTCTATCCCTCCAGCGAGCCCATCAGGCTATATATGATCGGCGACAAGGGATATTACGATGAAAACGGAAACTGGGTCATCGAAGAGGAAAACCAATTGCTCAGCTTCGAATACCACGCGATCGACGGGATGCCTAGTGACAGCGTCAGCAGAGAGGGCGTTTACGGCGTATATGCCGATGGCCGCGTCAAATACATCGTCTGGGAGACCCCCGGCAATGCCGGCACCTCCATCACCTTTAGCGCATACGTCAAATACTATATGCAGGAATATCATGAGGAATATTCCAAATATGACGCCAGCTCGAACGCCTCCTTCCCCTATGGGGATTCCTATGAAGCCTTAAGCGAATACCTCGGCGAGGAGTGGTCTTTGGATGACGTGGAGATGGTCGATGCGACCACCTTCAGCTTCACCAGCGATTGGGAGGAGGAGCAATTCGTCGTTACCCAGTTGGCTTACGATACTGGCTGGAAACTATACGCGAACGGAAAAGAGGTCGACACCTACCGGGCCAACGGCGGGTTCGTCTCTTTCATCGCCCCAGCCGGGGAAGTCACCTATACATTGAAATACGAAACGACCTACCTGAAGGAAGGCTTCATCCTGGCCTCGGTCGGTGTCTTCATCTACACCGTCTATATGTGCTACGACTTCGTCAAGCAGACGAAGGAAATAGAAAAAGCCAAGCGTGAACTTGGCTCCAGGGTTAATTAGGATCTGAATTCCTTTAGATATATCTCGTAGACCCTATTTTTCTTCACGTCGAGTCTATCGCAAACCTCGGAGATGGCTTCTTTCCCCTTTAAACCGCCTTTTAAGGCGTCTTTCAGGGCGAGGCGGATATCTTCCTCGGAAACTTCTTTCCCGCCCGTAAAACCGGCCACAATCAAAACCATCTCACCCCGGAGGGTTGAGGAATCTAATTTCGAAAGGGATTCCAGATCCCCGCGGATGAATTCCTCGTGGGTTTTGGTGAGTTCCCTTGCCAAGCAGGCCTGACGGTTGCCGAGGACGGAATATACCTCTTTCAGGGTGGCCTCTATCCGGTGTGGCGCCTCATAGAAGATGATGGTTTCGCCTTTGCCGGATAGTTGCTCCAGCTCCTTTTTCCTCTCGTTGGATTTCGGCGGGAGGAAGCCATGGAAATAGAAGTGGGTACTATCTAAACCTGAGGAGGCCAAGGCGTTTAAGGCGGCGTTTGGGCCGGAGATGGTCGAGACCTTGATCCCGTTTTCCAGACATCTTTTGACCAAGCGGGAGCCGGGGTCGCTTATGGCCGGATAGCCGGCGTCGGACATGTAGCAGACCTTCTTCCCGTCCTTGAGGAGGGAGACGATGTATTCGCCAGCCTGCTCCTCGTTATGCTCATGGCAGGAGATCAGTTGTTTATCGATGTTAAAACGCGAGAGGAGTTCGCCGGAGTGGCGGGTGTCCTCGCAGGCCACATAATCGGCGTCCTTTACCGTCTCGATGGCTCTGGGGGACCATTCGGAAAGATTCCCGATTGGGGTGGCGACTAGGTAGAGGATCGGGGAGGGGCCCGAGAAGTTTAATTCGCGTTGCATCAGTTATCCCGGTTTTGGGAGTTTCCACTCCCGCGGTTATGGCGGTGGCGATGGCGGTTGCGGTGGTTGCTTTCGCCGTTATTTCTGTTGGGCTGGTTAGCGTTATTTTTATTCTGCTGATTTCCGTTGTTGTTTTGACGGTTCTGCTGACGGTTTCTATTGTCGTTTTGCTGACGGTTATTTTGATTGTTTTGCTTTTGGTTTTGGTTGTCGTAGTGACTGATGGCCTCGGCCTTGAGGAAGGAGGAACCGCCCTCCTCTTTTTTCTCTTTCTCGCTGAGGAGGGGCTTGCTGCGTTTGATGCCCTTTAAAAGATCGTTGACCTCCTCCAAATCGAGGAAGCGGACGGTGTCGGAATTCGATAGCTTTATCTGGCGGGAGAGGATGTTCATTCCGGTGATGGTGAAATCGCCCTCGTCGGTGTGGACGATGCTGCCCATCCGCGGGAATTCCTTCTTGGCATCGGTGTACATGTCGTCTTCATAGAGGAGGCAGCACATCAATTTGCCGCACGCCCCGGAGAGTTTTGGGACGTTGAGGGTGAGCATCTGGTTTTTGGCCCTGGAGATGGAGACGCCCTCGAAGTTATTGAGGAAAGTCGAGCAGCAGAGGGGGAGCCCGCAGGTTCCGATGCCTCCGACGTGCTTGGCTTTGTCGCGGGCCACGATCTGGCGGAGTTCAATCCGGCAGTGGAGGTGGGTGGCCAATATCTTCAGAAGCTCGCGGAAATCGACGCGCTCATCCGCGGTGTAGGTGATGGTGACCTTCGACCCATCGAGGGTGTAGTTGGCCTCCAAAAGGTTCATCCCGAGGCCGAGATTTTTAATTTCCCTCTCGGCGATTTTGATGGCCCTCTTGCTCTCTTCGAGATTGAAGGCGTGGTCATCCAAATCGTCCTTGTCGGGTTTACGTAAAATCGGTTTCAAATCCAGCTGGCTCTTATAGAGGGATTGATCCATCAAACGGGTGCAAACGGTCCCCATTTCCAAACCGGCGACGGTTTCGACGACGACGAGATCTCCTATCTCGAGGTCATCCATGTCGGTCGAAAAATAATAAGACTTGCTGGAGCCTTGGAATCTTATGCCGACGAAATAACTCTTATCTTCCATGGAGCTTACTCCTTAACGATGACGCCTACCGAATGGCTCAATAGAAGCGTCGCATTTATATTGGATTCGACCTCGCCGCGAAGGGCCATTAACTGCTTTAGGGTCGATTCCAGATGGGCTAACTTAGTTGACAGCTCAACTAATATCTTAGCATAGGATGATAGCTCAGCCTCATCCCCAACTTTGATCCTGATCATGTCCTTGAAGAGATAGCAGAGCATATCGAAGTAAAAACGGAGGGCCGGGCGATCGCCCAAAAGGGCCACGACTTCCTTTTCAACCGCGTATACGGCGGCCTGCTTGTCTTCGTTCAATCCGGAGAGCGTCGCGTTTATGGCGACTTTCGCACTTAGGTAAGCTTTGCTTTCGGAAGCCTGCTTAACCAATTCGGCGTCGTTATAGAAGTAGGAGAGCATCTCGGCGTCTTCCAAGGCGACTTCCTCGCCTACCGCGGATTCGATGATTTCCTGACGCGGTATCAAAAGCAGGCGCATGCTTTGGCAACGGGAGACAATCGTCGGCAAAACCTTGGCCTCGTTTTTGCTGGTGAGGATGGCGAAGGTATTGCGGGGAGGCTCCTCCAAAAACTTCAAAAGCGAGTTGACGGCTTCGGGCCTCATCGATTCCACGAGGTGGACGATGTAAATCATCTTGCCCTTCTTCTCCAATGGCGTTTGCTGGAAGTCCGAGATGACTTCCTGGATCTGTTCTTTTTTGATCAGGCCTTCCTCGCCGTTGAGGATGGCGATGTCGTGGTACTCGCCCTTTTCAATCCTCCGGCAAGTGATGCATTCTTCATCGGCGAGCGGATTTGGATGATCGCAGAGTATCGACTTGGCCAAATAAGTGGCTACTTCCAAAAGTGGGGTCCCTTCCTCCCCTAAAAGGAGGTAGCTATGGGTGAGGCTATCTTTTTTCAGGGCGTTAGAAAAGCTCCGATAGATGATCGGCTGCCTGCTTTTTAGATAGCCACCGACTTTCATAGGCGCGACTTGATGGCCCTATAGGCTTCCTCCGCGACTTCCTCCTTGCTCTTGGAGGCGTCGATGACGACGAAACGGTCGCCGTATTGTTCAACTAGTTGTTTGAATGAGGCCCTGACCTTTTGATGGAACTCCATCTTCTCCAGATCGAGGCGGTTGACCTCGCGGGCGGAGTTGGCGGAGATGCGGTCCAATCCAGTCTCCGGATCGAGGTCGAAGAATAAAGTCAAATCCGGGAACCTGCCTTCGGTGGCGAACATGTTGGCGGCCAGCACCTTGTCTATGCCTAGGCCTCTCGCTCCGCCCTGATAGGCCAAAGAGGAATCCAAAAAGCGGTCGCAGAGGACGATCTTCCCCTCATTGAGGGCTGGAATGATCTTCTCGACTAAATGCTGTCTCCTCGAGGCGGCGTATAGCAAAGCCTCGGTCCAGGGGTCCATATCGGTGTTGGCTTTATCGAGGATGACGTTTCTGATTTGCTCGGCGATCGGGGTGCCGCCGGGCTCGCGGGTCAAGACGACGGGATAACCCTCGTCGATCAGGCGTTGGTTTAGTATCTTCAAGACGGAGGATTTTCCGCTTCCTTCCCCGCCTTCAAAAGTGACGAAAAGACTCATATTTTCTTCCTCCCTTCCAAGGCTTTGCCAAGGGTCAACGAATCGGCGTAATCCAAAGAGGCCCCCATTGGGAGGCCGTAAGCCAAACGGGTGACATTGACGGGGAATTTTTCCAGCAATTTTGCGATATATAGGGCAGTGGTTTCACCTTCTAAGGTTGGATTGGTGGCCAAAATTACTTCTTCAAAACCGCCGTTTTCCACGCGGCTGAGCAGTTTGTCGATGTCGAGCTGATCGCTCCCGATTCCCTTGGTGGGAGAAAGCGAGCCGCCGAGGACGTGGTACTGACCCCGATAACCGCATTTTTCAAAGGCTAAGGCGTCTTTGGAAAAGGAGACGACGACCAGGGTATTTTTCTCGCGGGTTTCATCGTCGCACACCTCGCAGCTTCCGCCCTCTTCATATAGCCCGCACACCGGGCATTTATGGATGTCGGATTTCGCCTTTTGGATGGCCGTGGCAAAAGATAAGGCATCCTCTTCCTTCATCTGCAAAACGGCATAGGCCATGCGTTCGGCGGATTTAACCCCGATGCCGGGGAGCTTGGAGAAGGAATTGACTAACGATTGATAGGTCGGCAGCTCCTTCATTAGAAGGGCAGACCTCCCTTTTGCCCGGTGATCTTTTCTTCGATCTCCTCGCGTTTAGCCTCGATTTTCTCGAGGGCCTCGTTGATAGCGAGGGCGATGGTCTCCTCGACCATTTCCTTATTCTCGGGATCGAAGGCGTCTTTATCGATATTGATGGATTTCACCTTGCGGCTGCCATAGACGACGACTTCGACCATTCCGCCTTTGGAAACGGTGAATTCCTCCTCTTCCAAGGCGGCGTTGGCTTTGGCCAATTCGCGTTGCATCTTCTGGGCCTGGAAGAGCATCTGCTGCATCTGGTTCATGTCTTTATTCTCCTTCTGGTAGTTTCAATGAGATTTCTTTTTTGTTGGGTAGTTTGCTAAGCTGCTCCAAATCGGTGTAACGCTTGTAGATGGCGTTGCAGGCGAAGCGGTCGAGGGCGTAGACGAACACCTTCCGGCCGATCAATTGCTCGATCATCGCCGAGATGGCCTGCTGATTGGCCTTGATGTTGGCTTTCTTGGCGAGTCTGGTGAAGTCGAAGTTAAGCAACAACGCTTCTTTGCACAGGCAGAATGGATGGCCTTCGGATAGAAGGGTGGCGAGATTACCGACATCGGGGTGGCCTTTAAGGGCCTTTATCTCCGCCCAGTTCTTGTTGAGCGTCCTTCTTTCGTCTTTGTTGTGGCTGCCGAGGACCATGATGTTGATCAGGGTCTCGTCGTCGACGCTATAGGAATCGCCCTCGCTCACGACGTCTGGGTTTTTGACCGAGCCGATGTCGATGGCCGAGACGATTTCGCCGGGCTGCGAGAGGGCGGAGGGATCGGAGACGAGAAGCGGTCCGTCCTCGGCAGGCGCCGGGGCATTGTTCACAAACAGGGGAACATCGCTGGCTTTGGGAGCCACCTTCTTAATAGGTTCAACCGGAGCGGGTGCTGGCTTGGATAATACCGGAGTATCTTCAACCTCAAACTCTTGGACCGGGGCTGGTTTTTCTTCCTCGACCGAGGCCAGTTCCAATAACGTCAACTCGAATAGCGATCTGGCGTTGCTGACGTTTTTGAAGTCGGTTTGGGCTTTAAGCAAAACCCTAATCATCGAGTTGGCCAGCTTTTGATCGACGAAGGAGGATACTTCCTTGGCTTCCGCCTCATTTAACGAGCTGAGCAAGGATGGATCTCTCGTCTTTTGGTAAATCAAAGCATCTTTTAATAGATCCAACAAATTGGAATTTAAGCGCTTGATGTCGACCCCGCCTACGACGAATTCGTTGAGTTTATCCAAGAGGCCCGAAACGTCTTTTTCGACGATTAGCTTCAGGAGGGCGATTTTCTGCGAGGTGCTCGTCAAACCGAAGATGGTCATGACGTCCTCCTCCCTCAGATATTCGCCAGAGTAGGCCAATACCTGCTCGAGGATGGAAAGGGCATCCCTCATGCCGCCATCGGCGAGGGAGACGATGTCGTCCACGGCTTTGTCTTCATAGGAGACGCCTTCTTTCTCCAAGACGGCGACGATGTTGTTCTTCAAACCCTGATCCGGGATTTTGGAGAAGTCGAAGCGTTGTAGCCTCGAGAGGATGGTCGGCGGAACCTTAAAAGGTTCGGTGGTGGCCATCACGAAGATGACTTGCTCGGGGGGTTCCTCCAGCGTCTTAAGCAGGGCGTTGAAGGCCCCGGTCGTCATCATGTGGACTTCGTCGATGATGTAAACCTTATATCTTCCCCTGATGGGGGCGTATCTGACTTTGTCGATTAAATCCCTGACCTGTTCGACGCCATTATTGGATGCGGCGTCGATTTCGACGACGTCCGGGTGGCTGCCCTCGGTGATCGAAAGGCAATTGGAGCAGTGGTTACACTGGAATCCGCGGCCTTCCTCACAGTTTAAAGCTTTGGCAAATAGGCGAGCCATCGTGGTTTTCCCGGTGCCTCTGGGGCCCGAAAAAAGATAGGCGTGGGCGATTTTCCCGGTCGCGATTGCGTTTTTCAGGGTGCGGACGATGCCCTGTTGCCCCACGACCTCGTCAAAGGTTTGGGGACGATATTTGTTATAGAGAGCGCGGTAGGCCATAATGTCAAAGACGATTATACATTCGGGGGCTTTTCCAAACTAGGGTCTAATCTTTGATTAGTGCATTTCCCAGCCCCCTTTCCAAATGTTATAATCGCTCCCCGGAGAAGCGCCGAATATGGAAGAAAGCATGCGTAAAAGGCTCGAGATGACCCTCGGGCGTTATAAGGAAATAGAGGAGGAGCTCACCTTGGATGAGGTGGCCTCCGACATCGATAGACTCACCAAATTAAATAAGGAGAGGGCCAACCTTGAGGAGGCTTCTTTGGCCTATATCCAATATCTGAATCTGGAAAAGGATGCCGAGGACGCTTTGGAAATGGAATCCTCTGGCGATCCGGAACTCGAGGCCTTTGCCAAGCAGACCCGCAAGGAAAACCTCGCCAAGATGGAGCAAATGGAGAACGACTTCAAAATCATGCTCCTACCCAAGGACCCCAACGATTCGAAAAACATCATCGTCGAAATCAGGGGTGCGGTCGGGGGAGATGAGGCCAATATCTTCGCCGGTGACTTGATGAGGATGTACACCAAATACGCCGAAAAGCAGGGCTGGTCTTTGAAACTCATGGATGCCTCTCTGGGGGCTTCTGGTGGATATACCTATGTCTCCTTCATGATTAAGGGCGACAACGTCTACTCCAAACTCAAATTCGAATCTGGAGCCCATCGCGTTCAGCGCGTCCCAAAGACTGAAGCGAGCGGCAGGATCCACACCTCGACCGCCACGGTTTTGGTGATGCCTGAAGCCGAGGAATTCGACGTCAAAATCAATCCATCCGACCTTAAGGTCGATACCTATCGTTCGCAAGGCGCCGGCGGCCAAAACGTTAACAAGACCGAATCGGCCGTCCGCGTCACCCACATCCCGACCGGGTTGGTGGCTTCCTGCCAAACCGAGAAGGCCCAGCTCCAAAACAAAGCCATAGCCATGCAGATGATCCGGGCCAAGGTCTTCGCCTTCTATCAGGAGAAGATCGATGCCGAGCGGAGGAGCGAGACCAAACTTAAGGTCGGCACCGGAGAGAGAAGTGAGAAAATCAGGACCTACAACTATCCGCAAAACAGGGTCACCGATCACAGGATCGGATTCACTATCCAGAAGCTCGATCGCGTCATGGAAGGCGATCTAGAAGAGGTCATCGAGGCCCTGATCCATTATGATCAGGAGCAGAAGATGCTGGAGGCCGAGGCACTTTAATGGCCAAGGTTTTTGAGGTTTATAACAAGGCCATCTCCGAAGGGAAGGAATATGGCGTCATCAGCCATGACCTTCGGGTTTTATTGGCCCACGCCCAGGGATATTTAGAACCGGTCGACGTCCTTTTACATAAGGATGACGAGGTTAAAGATATCTTTCTTTTCGAAAGCGGATTTGCCCTTTTAAAGAAAGGGGTGCCAGTTGAATACATTGTCAACGAAGCCAGCTTCCTTGGCCGAAAACTATACGTCGACGGGAATGTTTTGATACCTCGCATGGAGACGGAGGAATTGGTCTCCAAAATCAGCGAGAAGGTCTCCGATTACTACGACCCCAGGAATTATCTGGTGGTCGCCGATATCGGAACAGGCTCCGGGGCCATCGCCATCGTCTTGAAGCAATCTTTTAAGAATTGGCTGGTCAACGCGAGCGACACCTCCAAGAAGGCTTTGGAAGTCGCCGAGAGGAACTTCAAGGCCAACAACGTCAACATCCCGACTATGCTCGGTCCCTCGCTTCAACCCTATATCGAAGCCAAGATGAATTTGGATATCATCGTCTCCAACCCCCCTTATATCCGAAACCGGGACGAGGTTCAGCAATCGGTCAAAGAATATGAGCCTGCCTCAGCCTTGTATCTCGAGGAGGGGAAATCCGTTTACGAGGACATATTCCGCGACTATAAGAAAGTTAAGAGGGGATCCCTTTGGATGGCCTTCGAAATCGGCTACGACCTCAAGGAATATCTGACGGAGCTAATGAACCGTTATTTGGAGGATTACGAGTATGAATTCGCCGAGGACATCGACGGCATGCTCCGCTTCCTATTTGTTTATTGCCGGTGATTATGGAAACGAAGATATTGGACCAAAAGCAGATTAAAGAAGC
>JAUNOH010000010.1 GCA_030537155.1 Bacillota bacterium | reverse complement strand
AATCAGCGTTATTACAGACAGAAATAAAAAAGAAGGCCAGAGGGGGGAGCCTGGCCTTCGGGACTATGATGCTGATTTCCGAAAGGGGGGGATTGAAGAAATCAGTATCGGGGCAACCGTGGGCTGGATTGAGACGGCCCCTGTTGCACCCATATTGTTGTCTTTGCCTTTTCGATGGTCAAACGAAGTGGGCCCCGAAGTGCAAACGGGTTGAATAATCTTTTCCCTTGATAAAGGGAGCCCCAATCGGTATAGTAATGCTCGCGTAAAGGCAGCAGGCACCTACGCTCCCGCCCGACGTCTGGATAAAAGAAAGTAAGCCACAGCTACTTGGCCGAAAGATCAGACACCCGGGGAGATGGAAGGTACCCCTTATCTTTATCGCAAAAAAGAAAGGAGAATTTAACTATGTCCAGGTACAAAGATTCGATTTGGAAGAAATCCCGCCACTTAGGCTTTTCCGTCCTCGAGAACGGGGAGGAATTGAAGAAGCGTCCCTACGGCCCGGGCCAGCACGGCCAAGACCGCAAGAGGAAAGCCAGCGAGTATGGCAGCCAGCTCCTCGAGAAGCAGAAGCTCAAGAACCTCTATGGCGTCAATGAGCGTCAGTTCCGCCGCCTCTTCGTCCTCGCCAAGAAGGACCCCAACGTCACCGGTCTCGCCTTCTTCAGGATCCTCGAGAGCCGCCTCGACAACCTCGTCTACCGCATGGGCTTCGCCAGGACCCGCGCCGGGGCTAGGCAGTTAGTCAACCACGGCCACATCCTCGTCAATGGGAAGAAAGTCGACATCGCCTCCTACCTCTGCAACGTGGGCGACGTCATCTCCCTGAAGGAATCCAGCCCCCTCAAGGTCGTCAAGGAATCCTTTGAGAGCAAACCGGCCTCCGTCGGCTATGTCAGCGTCGATGCCGAGAAGTACTCCGGCACCTTCACCAGGCTCCCCGAGAGGAACGAGCTTCCCCAGGATATCCAGGAAAGCCAGATCATCGAATACTACAACCGTCTGCTGTAATATCGAAGCGATCAATAGCCCGGCTCAGGCCGGGCTTTTTCTTTATCCGAATGCGTTGGGGGCTTTAAAAATATGGGGGTGCGATATACTAATCGGGAACCATAGAAAGGATTTTACGCGCACATATGAGTTACAAATGGGATCTGACCCGCATCGAGCCGAGCGAAGAGGCCTTCGAGAAGGACGTCGCCGACATCGCCGGGGCCGGAAAGAGGCTATCCGCCCTCGAGGGCAAGCTAGCCACCGAGGAGGGCTTTGCCTCCTACCTCGACATCCAATTGGAGTTGGAGGAGAAATTGGGGAGGGCCTACCACTACGCCTCCATGCGGAGCGACCTCGATAAGAAGGACGTCGATAACGCCCAGGCCCTGATGAGGGTGAGGATCGCCCTGGTCAGCCTGAATCAGGAAGCCAGCTTCGCCGAACCGGAGATCTTGAAGGCCGGCAAGCCCTTCGTGGACTCCTTCTTCAAAAAGCACCCAGAATATAGCCAATTCGACTTCAGCTTCGAGAAGCTATTCCGCGGGGAGAAGTTCGTCCTCCCCACCGACATGGAGAAGCTAGCCTCGGCCTATTCGCCTTTATTGGGCGAGGGGAGCAGCCTCTACTCCAACCTCTGCGTGGCCGACTACACCCCGAAGAAAGCCACCCTCTCCGACGGGAGGGAGATCGAGGTGAATCAGTCCAACTGGACCAGCCTCATCGAGAAAACCGAGAAGCCCGAGGATAGGAAGGCCATCTTCGAGAGCCTCTACTCCTATTACGACGAGCATAAAAACGCCCTGGCCGAGGTTTATAACCTCGTCGTCCAGTCGCAGCTATCCGAGAAGAAGGCCCGCGGGTATTCTAGCATCGCCGAAACCCACCTATATGGGAACGCCATCCCGGTCTCGGTGCTGGAGAACCTGATCAACGTCGCCAGCGAGAACTCGGCCCCCCTGAAGAAATACTACGAGATCAAACGCAAATACCTCGGCTTGGAGAAGTTCCGTTCCTACGACCGCTTCATAAGGCTGGCCAAGTCGAATAAGGAATATAGCTTCGAGGACGCCCAGGCCCTCTTCTTCGATTCCATCAAGAATTTCCCCGCCGATTTCCAGGAAAAGGCCCACGAGGTCAATAAGGATGGCTATGTCGACGTCTATCCGGGCCCCGGCAAAAGGACGGGCGCCTATTCGACCGGCGGGGGCAACATCCACCCCTATATGCTTTTGAACTTCGAGGGCGGCTTGGAGGATGTCTTCACCCTGGCCCACGAATCCGGCCACTCCATCCATACCCTCTATGCGAGCGAGAATCAGCCGATCGTCAAATCCGGCTACACCATCTTCGTGGCCGAGATCGCCTCGACCTTCAATGAGCATAACCTGCTGGACTACCTCTTTAAGTCGGGCAGCCTCGACAAACAGGATAAGATCTTCCTCCTCCAGAAGGAGATCGACGAGATCTGCGGCACCTTCTACCGCCAGACCCTCTTCGCCCATTATGAGTATGAGATCGCCAAGCTGGCCGAGGAAGGAAAGCCCATCAACTACAAGGTTTTAAGCGAGACGATGGTCGGGCTATATAAGACATACTACGGCATCGACATCACCGAGGAGGTTTATAAGCCCCTCGTCTGGGCCTATATCCCCCACCTCTTCTACTCCCCCTTCTACGTCTACCAATACGCGACGAGCTTCACCGCCTCGATGCTGATCTATAAAAACGTCAAAGAGGGGAAAGAAGGCGCCTTCGAGAAGTACATCGACATGCTCAAATCCGGCGGTTCGATGTATCCGGTCGAGCAGGTTAAGCTGGCTGGGGTCGACCTGACCAGCAAAGAACCCTTCTTGGCCGTCACCTCGAGGATGGCCGAATTGGTCGATCAGTTAGAGGAACTCCTCAAATAAATAAGCGAAATACCCGGAATCCCTAAATGGGGGCCGGGTATTTTTTAGTCGGCTTCAAAAAATAAAAAATTCGGTTATGGCTATTCTTTTGCGATTATTAACGTCTTTTTGGGCCCTGAGAAAACCGGTCAAATAATTTAGTTGAAATCGTCCTTTTGAAACGATTGCTCAACGTTTCTGAAACTCCTTTATCCGCCAGAGGGCCATGGGGTGGTTAAGGAGGTTTTTGCCGATGTCGTTCTCAGGAAAGAGAAGCTCAGGCTTATATTCGCCGGAAAGGAAGGCGTCGAAGAAGGCACGGACTTCAGGGGTGATTTTAAGGAAGGAACGCAGGAATTCATACACTTCTCCCCTGGCCGAAGCCAAATCGAAGAAAACCCCGCGGTGGATGACAGGGACAAGGTCCGTTTTGATTCTATGCTGGGTCAGTTTTTCGATGTTCTCGAAAGAATATTCGTCGAGGCTTAGGTCGGCCTTCCCCGAAACGGCCGTATAAAAGGCCACCGAACGGTTAAGGAATTCGAAATCATTTTGGCTGAAAATACCAGATTTTTTAAGGTTTAACACATCGAAAAGGTCACGGGCGGCAGAGCGGGAAAGCAAAGCCGAAATTTTGGTGGCGAATATCTCGATTCTGTCGACGCAGAGAACCTCGACAGAATCCGCTGTCCAAGCGACTTTGGCCAAGCGCTTGGAGGGCGGAAGAATATGAAGGCGCTCAGAGTAGTTGATATCCAATTTCAGGTTATCCTTTGCCCCTCCAAGGTTGACGTATTCGAAAATCAGCGAATCAAGGGTGCGAGAACTCCTGGATTTTTGCCCGAGGCAGTAACCATTCCCGTCCATGAAATCTATGAGGGTCCTGTTGATGACCCTCCTTATTTCCATCGTTTCTGTTAACCCGAAATCACCGCAAAAGTCATAATCGATATCGACGGAAAGACGCGGCAAATGAAAAATCGTCAGATTGATGGCGGTTCCGCCTTTTAAGGCCAAAAAATTGGATAGGCGTTCATTGCTTGAGACGAAACGCAAAACCTCCATGAGGCGACATACTTTCTCTAAGGTGTCGCGCACGAAAAGCTCGGACTCAGCCAGCCTTTCAAGTGAATAACGGCTTAAAATCATCATCTTCTCCTTCGTAGATGATGGCCTTCAGCCTCCTTGGAGCATATAGCTTCCACTTTGGGAAATAGCAATAATCGATATGCTGCTTCCCGAAATAGGCTTTTGATTGAGGAATATGCTTCTCACATTCCCGGATAAAGCGGTCAGAGACGTCAATCTCGTCGCCAAATTGCTCAAACAGGTATCCGGCCTTCTGATAAAATTTAGCATGCCCGCGGGAAGATAAAGCACCTAAAAGAAGATTGTCATCCAAAGAAGTCACCAAACTGAGGCAATGCAAAAACTCCTCAAGCCCGCCGATTTTCTCAAAATCCGCAAGTGAATCTATTATCGTCCTCTCAAGGCAAGTCACCCGGACCCCATCATCGTTTTCAACTATCCCGAAGGAATTATCGCTTACGAGGCCAACATAGGTATAACCACCGTATTCAAAAGGGGTAAACCGTTTTGAACTTGAGACGTATACATAGGTGAATTGCTGATGAGCAAACCCAAAGTATTCAAGGGCGCTGTGATGGGAGAGGAATGAATCGTCGGTTATCTTTGAAGCTATTTGGAAGCGGTTGGCCAATGGGGAGGAGTCACCTAAATCGGTGACGGTATATAAATCCTTCCGAACCTTTTGAATCAGGTTTTTCCGAGAGAGGACGAAAATATACCAATTGGCCAGCTGGGCCGATCCCAAGCGGGAGGATATCTCCGCTCGGTTCCACAACGGTTTCTCCTTTAATCCAAAATAAGCCTCTGCCACATTCATGTTTCTATTCTAGCAGGTTCTATTAGTTATTTTTAATATTTCGTGCAGTTTCGCAAACGAAACTTCGCCATAGCGAATTTATTTCAAACTTTTCTTCGCTAGGGCGACAAAAACATACGTTATGAAGCAAACGCTTTTTACGTCCGGACATCGCGCGGCCTGCTCCCGCAGGCAAAAAAAGCACGAAAAAAGGGGATTAGACGCCGCAATTTGACTAATCCCCTTACCATTCCGTGCCTCTTGCGGGGCGCTGGATTGGTGATTCATATTATTAACGACCCCCCCCCGCGTCAATATTGACATTTTCCGATGGCGACGGGATTTTCCGCTTCACGACGGCTTTTTGTTTTTCAAAGTGAACACCGTGCAGGACCAGTGTTAGAAAACGGGGCGTTTGCCCCGTTATTCGCCTTCCTTCTCGCCTTCTTTATTTTTCTTGAGGAGATCTTCATCCCGCACCTGGCGGGTGATGGCGTCCATCTTCCCTACTTTACTCATGTTGATGGTGATGAGGATCATAATGACGATCATCCCGATGAGCGATAAGGCCATCCCGGCCACGCAGATGAAAATCCAGACATCGGGCAATCCGAAGAGAGCCGGAACTAGGAATCCGATGAAGACGAGCAAGCAGATCAAATCGAAGATGAGGTAACGGGGATATTTTTTGAACATGTACTCTTCATTCCACTGCTGGAACAGCTCTTCCCACTGCTTCTCGGCCTCCTTATTCGGGTGGGTTTCCTCCCTCTCGAAGGTGTATTCGTTGGTCTTGAAGGGGCCCATCTTTTTGGCGGGCTTTTTATCCTTCAGCTTCCAATTGAAGACGGCGAGCTGCCCCAATAGGGCGTTCTCGCTGGACTCCAGCAATCTTATCTTCTTCTCTTCCATATCAAGTTCATCTCCCTTTTCCCCGATAGTCTACGATTTTTATGGCGATCCTTCCATCCTTATAGCCAGGTAGGAGGAATTTTCGGAGTTCGTCCCTTTTTATCCCCTCCCCGATGTAGATGGATTCGACCGGAAGGCTTTTATCTTCCTCACCGATGATGCCATAGCGCATATCGGCCACGTCGAAGCGGCATAGCTCCCCTCCGACCAAGATCAACCCCTTAGCCCTGATTATCTTCCCGAAGCGGCCCAATAAGACGAGCTGGAGGAAGTTGATGAGCTCCTGGGTGCTATTGAGTTTCCCATCGCCGATGACGAAGTTCTCAAAGCCGGGGGTTTGGGGGTTATCGGCCTCATATACCCGGCCATCCAAGCCCCTCTTCAATAAATCCAAGAAGAAGGATTCATCCATCTTCTCGTAGTGGCGTCCACTTATCTCACAATCGGGGTTGATGGATCTGATTTTCTTTTTAAATCCTTCGATTTCCTCTTCGCTCGATTCCTCGATGTGGGAGAGGATTATCTGCCCCGAGTTTTTGATTTGGTCGAGGTAGATATCCCCGTAGGCGGAGGAGTATTCGCCAAAGCAATATGGATCCACCACGCAGAGCGGAGATAATATCGAGATGTCCCCGAATTCGATCTCCTTCAAAAGGGAGATGACGTTGGATAGCATCCCGACCCCCGTCGGCTCAATGACCAGATACTCTGGGTCCACCGCCGATTTGATGGTCAATATGGAGGAGCGGAAATCGCCCCGCATCGAACAGCAGATGCAGCCCTCGCTCAGGCTGACGATATCGAGTTCCTGCTTCTTGAGGATCTTCGAATCGACGTCGATGGAACCGTATTCGTTTTCCAAGACGGTGAAATCGCGTCCCGAAAAGCGGGCAAGCGCCTTGATGAAGGTGGTCTTGCCCGCTCCCAAAAATCCCGAGACGACGAGGATTTTCATGCGTTCAACTTATTTTTTGATCCGAACGACCGGCTTGATGAGGTCGGCCGGCTTATCCTTCATGATCTGGAGGGCCTCCGGCAGATGCTCCCAGCCTTCGTATAGGTGGGTGACCTCGCGGTGGAGGTCCAGGCGGCCATAGGTGACTAAGGAGGATAGCTTCTCCATCCTGAGGCGGCCACCGGGCATCAAGCCACCGTTGATCTGCTTATTGCCCATGCCGACGCCCCATTCGACGCGCGGGATGTCGACGATATCGCCCGAGCCTAGGTAGTTGACCGAGCCGATCTTGCCGCCCGGCTTGACGCATTTGACGGCGGTGCCGAAGGTGTGGACGTCGCCGCCGGCGATGACGACTTTGTCGACCCCCTTGCCATTGGTCATCTTCATGACCTGATCCTCAATCGGACCATCCTTATAGGAGATGAAGTCGGTCGCCCCATAGGCCTTGGCGGCGGCCACGCAGACCGGGCGGGTGCCGACGGCGATCAGCCTCGAGGCGCCATGGAGGGCCGCGGCGGCCACCGACATCAGCCCGACCGGGCCGATCCCGATGACTAAGACGGTGTCGCCGAAGGTCACATCGGCCAACTCGACGCCATGGACCCCGGTGGGGACCATATCGGACATGATGGTGGCGTCGACCGGATCCATCCCTGGCGGGAGGAGGGCGAGGTTGCCGTCCGCGTCATTGACGTGGAAATATTCGGAGAAGACGCCGTCTTTGCAGTTGGAGAACTTCCATCCGGAGAGCAATCCCCCGGAATGCTGGCCAAATCCGGCCTGGGCCTCAAGGGAGTTCCAATCGGGGGTGATGGCGGGGACCAAGACCCGGTCGCCGGGTTTGAAGTCTTTGACCTCGCTCCCGACCTTCACCACCTCGGCGCAGCATTCATGGCCCAAAACCATGTTGTGGCGGTCGCCGATGGCCCCCTCGTAGACGGTGTGGACGTCGGAGGTGCAGATGGCGAGGGCCAACGGGGTGCAGATGGCATCGTTGGGCCCACATTCTGGAACGTCTTTCTCGATCCAGCCGGCCTCGCCGATGCGGAGCATGGCGAAGGCCTTCATTTTCTCTGGCATGTTCTTTATTTCCTTTCTATTTGTTGGTGCGCATGCGCACATATTTGTCACACATTTTACGGGATATACGAAAAAAGTAAAATATTACCGATTTACTCTTTCTCTCATAAGCCTTTTGAGAATAACCAAAGACTTTGGAGATTTTCGACTAAAAAAGAAAAGGCGCACCCAATGGATGCGCCCTTGGCTTAGCTAAATTAGAATTCGCCGAGGCTATATTGCTTTTTGCCCTTGCGGACGATGAGGTAACGGCCGTATAAGGCATCTTCCTTGGATACCTTCTTGGTCAAATCGGTGACCTTATCCCCGTTGAGGGAGATAGAATTGCCGGTGATGAGGGTCCTGGCGTCGCGTTTGGAGGTGGCGATGCCGAGCTTGATCAATAGATCCTCGAGGAGCAATTCCCCTTCGAGGTGGACCTTAAGCGAACCGAGGGTCTCCTCGATTTGGGCTTCGCTTAGGCCCTTGACGTTCCCGGAGAAGAGGGCGTTGGTCATCGAGACGGCGGCTTCGGCCTCCTCTTTTCCGAAGATCTCGGCCACCACTTCATAGGCCAATTTCTTCTGGCCGATCCTGGCGCCCGGGGAAGCGAAATGCCCCCTGGCCACATCCTCGATCTCATCCTTACTCAGGAAGGTGAATACCTTAAGGTATTTGATGCAGTCCTCATCGGTCGTGTTGACCAGATACTGATACATGAAATAGGGCGAGGTGAGGTTTTTATCGAGGAAAAGGGCGCCCTTTTCGGATTTGCCGAACTTCTTGCCGTCGCTCCTAGTGATCAGGTGGCAGGTCATGACGGCTACCTTCTCGGAGTCGCCGTCTAGTTTCCTGATGAGCTCCAAGCCGGAGGTGAGGTTGCCCCACTGATCGTTACCACCCAATTGGATGGCGACGCCATGCTCATGGTGGAGCTTATAGAAATCGAGGGATTGGAGGATCTGATAGGAGAACTCGGTGAAGGAGATGCCAGACTCCAGACGGGAGGCGACGATTTCCTTCGAGAGCATGTAGTTGATGGGGAAATACTTGCCATAGTCCCTGAGGAACTCGATGACGTTCATCTTGGTGAGCCAGTCGGCGTTGTCGACCATGATGCCCTTATTGGGGTCGGAGAAATCGAGGAAGCGGGAGAGCTGATCCTTCAGGCACTGGGTGTTGTGGGCCAAGGTGGCGGCATCCTGGAGGTTACGCTCCTTGGATTTGCCCGAGGGGTCCCCGATCATGCCGGTGCCGCCCCCGACGAGGGCCACGACGCGGTGCCCGGCCTTCTGGAAGCGCATCAATAAAGAGATCATGACGAAGTTACCCAAGTGCATCGAGGAGGCGCTGGGGTCAAAACCGCAGTAAACGGTGGTGGGTGAAGATAAAATCTCGCGGACCTTCTCCTCATCGGAGTATTGTTGGATCAATCCGCGGTATTGCAAATCATCTAATATGTTTTCCATAGCCCGACTATTCTAGCCTGTTTGCCTTCTCTATCAAAGAGAAGAAAGCGCATCGGCCTTTTGCTTAGGGCCGGTTTCCGCCATAATAGGGAATCATGAAAAGGGCAGTTGTTTTATCAGGTGGGGCCGCCCTGGGGGCCTACGAACTCGGCGCATGGCGCTATCTCAGGGAGATAAATTACCATTACGACATCGTCACCGGCACCTCCATCGGGGCCATCATGGGTGGCTTTATGTGCGTCGGTGATTATGAGGGATGCGAGGATCTTTGGCTCAACACCGGGGCCGAGGACGTCTACGTCAACGGGGTCAACTTCGACGACGCCTTCTTCGAGAACATGGACCGGAAAAAGGCCAAAAACCTCGTCGACATCGGTAAGGAATACTTTAAAAACGAGGGCCTTAACATCACGCCCTTCAAAACCCTGATACATAGCAAACTAAACGCCAAGGCCATCCACGAATCCCCCGTCCAATTGGGCATCGTCACCTGCGTATACCCCGGGATGAGGGAGGAGGATTTCATCCTCCAATACGTCGATGAGGATCTCGTTTTGCCCTACATCCACTGCTCCTCGGCCGCCTGGCCGGTTTTGCCGCTAGAGAAAATCGGGAACAAGAAATACGCGGACGGCGGCTATCGGAATAACGTCCCAGTTGACCTGGCCATCAAGATGGGGGCCGACGAGATCGTGGCCATCCGCTTCGACCCATTCCCCAAGCTCCCCCAGCATGGCGAGTTGCTCCGTCTGCCCTTCGTCATCAACATCGTCCCCTTCTCGCCTTTGGATGGCGGGGTCGGGAGTCTTGATCCCACCTGCATCAGGCGCAACATCGAGCGCGGATATTGCGACGCCGGGAAGGCCTTCGGCAAATTCGCCGGCTATAACTACACCTTCCATAAAGACCCCGGCCTGGAGAGCAAGTGCCGGCCCATCATGGCCCGCGTGGTCAGGAACTACCCCCGCAAGCTGACCGACCTCACCAAATTGGTCGGTATCCACCACAACCCCTTCGTGGCCACCACCAGCACGGCCTTAGTCCTCCGTAGCTTCGAATTATTGGCCGAGATATTGAAGATCGATAATGTCCCCATCTACCACCTCAGCGAATGGATGGCCCTGATCGCCCGGAAGATCATCGCCCTAGGCGATAGCCTCCTCAACCAGAAGCGGGCCTTCGAGATTAAATGGGGCGGGAGGGTCAAACCCGATGAGATCGAGCCCTTCTTCCTCTACCTCTACGATTGCTACCAACGCAGGGAAATGCCGAGGAACCTCAACCAGATCATCAATAACAACCCGATAGCGATCTTGCTTCTGGAGGCTTTGAACCTCTTTGAGAAACGGGGCTACCTCAAGACGGCCCCGAGATTAGGTGGGCGTTGATTTACGTAGCTCCGATATCGTGATGACCAGACAGCCCATCGCCATCAAGACGAAGGCAATCAGGAATTTATAGTCGAGGCTATCCCCGAAGAGGAAATAGCCGATAACTGACCCGAGGAAGGGCGAGCAGGCGTAGTAGGCGCTGGTCTTCGAGGCGCCCAAGCCCCTTTGGGCCAAGACATAGAAATAGACGCTTAAGCCGATGCAGCAGAAGCCCAGTAGCATCGGATATCCCAAGTTACTCTCAAGGCTTATCCTCTCCCCGAAGAGGAAGCCGATGAATAAAGAAAGAGAGCCGGAACCAAGCCCCTTGACGATCACGATCTGATGGGGGCTTTTGCTTGATAGCTTCCTGGTGAGGTTATTCTCTAACCCCCAGCATAGGCAGGCCCCCACCACCCATAGTAGCCCCCAGGAGGCGCTTAACCCGGCGGAGAAATCGAGGCAGAGCAGACACCCGGAGACGAAGATGAGGATGATGCCGAGGAGGCTTTTCCAGCCGATCCTCTCCTTAAAAAGGAGGAAAGCCAAAAGCGAGGTGAAGATGATCTCGAGGTTATTAAGCAGGGAAACCGCGCTGGCCTGGCTGCTGGATAATCCAAGCAAGAGGAAAATAGGGGCCAGGGCATCCAATAGAATCATCAATGCCAAGGCGGGGATATCGCCGTGGCTGGGGCTGGGGCTATCGTCCTTCTTCCCCCGGAGGAGGCGGGTCAGATAGACGAGCGACATCCCGATCCCGGCCCCGAGATAGGAAAGCCCGGCCAGGCTCATGCTCGGGATGGCGGAGAGCAATATCTTCGAGCCCGGGGTGTAGAGGGCGTATAGCAGGGCGGCCAAGATGGCGGAGACGATATATTCCATAAAAGACATCTGATTCACTTTCGAATCATTTGTTCATTTATCTTAGGCTTTGGATACCGCATAATTAATGACAAGCAAGCACAGCTTGTTCGGAAACGTACACTCTGTGCAAAAACGTTTGGAAAAACCATGGACCGAAGAATAAAAAGAACGAAAGAGACGATATACGCCGCCTTCCGCGAGCTTCTCTCCGAAGAAAACTACATGTCGATATCCGCCAGCCAGATCATTGAGCGGGCCAATATCGGCCGGGCCACCTTCTACGCCCACTTCAAGGATAAGGACGATCTGATGAATTCCCTCTGCCGGGATATCTTCGAGCACATCTTTGAGGACGAACCCGAGAAGGAGGAGGGCCACGACTTCTCGGATAGCGATAACGGACCGACCACCAAGCTGACCCACCTCTTCTACCACCTCGAGGAGAATAAGGACGACTTTTTGATGACCCTCGGCTATAAGGGCGGCGGGGTCTACCTCCCCCACTTCCAGAAATACATCCACGACTATTTCAGCAAATACCTATATCCCTACATCAAGCCGGAGGCCGAAAAGAAGATGGCCCCCTCATTGGTCAGGGCCAGCCTCGATAACGGCTTCGTCGGCTTCATCCAATGGTGGATGAGGGAGGATCTTTCCGAGAGCCCAGAGGTCATCTTCGCCTACTTCCGCTTCCTAAGCGAAAACCTAATCGATTGGGACGCCAAGGCGCCCCTCAGGCCGGTTGAGGGCAAAAATTAATTCGAAATAATATCGATGAAATCAGCTTTTAACTTTAAAAATGCTTTTTAACTTTGCTTAAGTTATAAAGCGTTAAGGATGTTAAAAGGTCCCATTCTTTTCGATTGGATCGAATCTTTACAGGCAAAAATAGTGGCTATATAATTTACTCGGATGAAACCGAGTCGGATGGAACCGAGTAAAAAATGAGATTCATAAGTAGAACAGTCGAATTAGAAAAATTAGAACGTGTCATCAGCTCCGAAGAAATGGCCGTCGCTTTGGTCTATGGACGCCGCAGGGTTGGCAAAAGCGAATTGGTCACCCAGGCCCTTTTGAAGAGCCGGGCGAAGTCCATCAATTACGAATGCAAGCAGGTGGCGGAAAAAAGCAATGTCGCCAGCCTATCAGAAATAGTCTCCGAAGTTTTGGGCCTGCCAAAGCTTGGCTTCGCCGATATGGAATCTCTCCTTCGTTTCATCTTTGAGGCGTCTTTAAAGGAAAAAATAGTCCTGGTCCTCGATGAATACCCCTATCTCCGGGAATCGATTCAGGGCATGGATTCCATTTTGCAGTCTTTGATCGACAAATACCGGAAAACGGCCAAACTCACTCTCATAATCCTCGGTTCGTACGTGGATACCATGCGTTCCATCCTCGAATACGAAAATCCGCTTTACGGCAGGGTGGATCTCACTATCGACCTGAAGCCGATGGATTACTATGAGTCCTCGCTTTTTTACCCGAATTACTCGCCAGAAGACAAAGTCAGGATATATTCCGTCTTTGGTGGAATCCCCTACTACAACCGGTTCATCGACGATTCCAAAAGCGTCGAGGAGAATATAATCTCCCTCATCGCCTCCGATGGGGCCATACTGGAAAACGAGGTGCCGTTATACCTGAATGCCCAGCTCTCCAAAATCGCCAATGCGAACGAGGTGTTTTTGGCCTTGGCGAAGGGATTTAACAAATATAGCGACATCCTCTCCCAGTCCCACGTCTCCAGCGGGCCGACCCTCGCCGATGTATTGGAAAAGTTAATCGGTATGGAAGTCGTCTCAAAAAGCGCCCCCATCAATGACGAGAACAACAGGCGCAAGGTCTCGTATCGCATCTCCGATAACCTTTCCAGCTTCTATTACCGTTATAGTTTCCCCTATTCCTCCCAGATGAAGATAATGGACCCCAAAGTCTTCTATCGGAAATACATAGAGAGCGATTTTGAGGAAAGCTATGTTCCGCATATGTTCGAGGCAATCTGCCGCCAGTACCTGATACGCAAAAACAAAAGCGGCGAAATCGATCCCGTCATTGAGAAAATCGGAAAATATTATTATGACGATCCCAAACAGAGGAAAAACGGGGAATTCGACATCGTCAGCCTCGATGCGAATGGTTATATCTTCTATGAGGTCAAATTCTCCAAAAACCCGTTGACGGACGAAGTGGTGAAAAAAGAAATCAAGCAGGTCGAGGAGACGGGCCTCGGATGCTATAAATACGTTTTCTTCACCCGAAGCGGATTTTCCTGCACGCCAAGGGAAAACGTCGAATTCATCGACCTGGAGAAACTATTTTCGGAATAAAGCATCTATAAATGCAAAAAAAGGCCCGCCGGAGCGGACCTTTTCATATTATTCGGCTTTATCAATACATGTCGCCGGAGGGCATGGAGGAGGCTTCTTCCTTCTTCTCCTTGATCTCGGAGACCGCCGCTTCGGTGGTCACGAATAAGGAGGCGATGGAGGAGGCGTTCAGGATGGCCGAACGGGTGACTTTGGTCGGGTCGACGATGCCGGATTCGAATAGGTTGACCCATTCGCCGGTTTTGGCGTTGAAGCCGAAGTCATCGTCCTGCTTCTTCTGCTTGGCCTCAACCGCGTCGGCGGGATAGCCGGCGTTTTCGGCGATCTGCCTGAGGGGGTCATAGAGGGAATCCAAGACGGCGTCGATGCCTTTTTGGACGTCGGGGTTAGAATCGGTAAGGCTCGGCTTTAAGGAGGCATAAACCTCAGCCAGGGCGGCCCCGCCACCGACGAGGATGCCCTCGCTGACGGCGGCCTTGGTGGCGTTCATGGCGTCCTCGATGCGGAGCTTCTTCTCCTTCAGCTCGCTCTCGGTGAGGGCGCCGACCTTGATGAGGGCCACGCCGTCGCTGAGCTTGGCGATGCGCTTGGAGAGGTTCTTCTTATCGTAGTCGGAGGTGACGACTTCCCTTTGCTGTTCGAGCTCGTGGATGCGGTCGTTGACTTCCTTCTTCGAGCCGGCCCCGCCGACTAAGACGGTGGAGTCCTTCTTGATGGTGGCTCTCTTAACCGAGCCGAGGTCCTCGATGGTCACATCCTTAAGCTGGTAGGCCAGATCCTTGGAGATGAACTTGGCCCCGGTGAGGATGGCGATGTCCTGGAGGGTGTTCTTCTGGTTGTCGCCGAATTCGGGGGCTTTGACGGCCACGACGTTGAGGGCGCCGCGGAGCTTGTTGACGATGAGGGTCGAGGTGACGTCGCTATCGAGATCATCGGCGATGATCAATAACGGCTTATGGGCCTGGACGACGCCGTTTAATAGATCGACGATGTCGTTGATGGCGTTGATCTTCTGATCGGTGACCAAGACGAGGGCGTCCTCCAACTCAGCCACCATCTTCTCGCGGTCGCTGACCATATAGGGGGAGACGTAGCCTTTATCGAACTCCATGCCTTGGGTGACGCTCAATTCGTTCTCGAAGCCCTTGGACTCATCGACGGAGATGACGCCGGATTTGCCGACCTTCTCCATGGCCTGGGCGATCAATTTGCCGATTTCGGGGTCGCCGCTGGAGATGGTGGCCACGCTCTCGACGTCCTCATTGGTGTCGATGGGACGCGATTTCTTCAATAGCTCATCGGCCACGGCCTTGCCGGCCTTCTCCATGCCCTGGCGGACGAAGACGGGGTTAGCCCCGCCCTCCACCGCATCGACCCCACGGTGGATCATGCTCTGGGCGAGCAGGGTCGCGGTCGTGGTGCCATCGCCGGCAATGTCGTTGGTCTTGTTGGCGACTTCATACACCAATTTGGCGCCCATGTTCTCGTAGGCGTTCTCGAGTTCGATCTCCTTGGCGATGGTAACGCCGTCGTTGGTGATGACGGGTGAGCCATAGGATTTCTCCAGGACGACGTTGCGGCCTTTGGGGCCGAGGGTCAATTTGACGGTGTTGGCCAGCTTATCGACGCCCTCCAACATCTGGGCGCGGGCGTCTTTGCCCAATTTGATTTCTTTTGCCATATGCTTATTTACCTTCTTTCTTATTCGATGATGGCGATGATGTCTTCCGCCTTGATGAGCAGATACTTCTTCTCGCCGTCTTCGTAGTCGGTGCCGCTATAGTCGCGGTAGATGACCTCGTCCCCGGCTTTGACGCTCATGGGGGTGAGCTCGCCTTTCTCATTGCGGGCGCCCGGGCCGGTGGATACCACGGTCCCGACGTTCCCGTTCTTCTTCTTATCGGAGGTGAGGATGATGCTCCCAACCTTCTTTTCGGCTTCCTTCTTCTCGAGAAGCACGTAATCGCCTAATGGCTTTATCATTTCGGTTTTATCTCCTTTTCTAACCGCCCTGTGGAGGGCGAACGCTATTTATGATAGCCAAAACTTTGGCACTTTCAAGGGGAGAGTGCTAAATATTTTTCACCTCCCCCACTTGCGTGGCAAAAAAGCCTTTTTATTGCTTATATGGGCCCTATAATGAGGTGTCCGCAACCAAAAGTTGCCGAAATTTCAAACTAGAATCGGTGGTTGGATAGGCGGTTGCTAACTTAGAGTATAGCCAGTCAGGAGGGAACTACCCATGAACATTGAAATCGCCAACCGCTTAGTCGAATTAAGAAAGAAGAGCGGGTACTCGCAAGAGCAATTAGCGGAAAAGCTCGGCTTATCGCGCCAGGCCGTCTCCAAGTGGGAGAGGGCCGAGAGCAGCCCCGACACCGATAACCTCATCTGTCTAGCCAAACTATACGGGGTATCTCTGGATGAGCTATTAAACACCGATCAGCCCATCGAGGATATCGTGCGTAACGTTAAGGAAAAGGAAGAGGAGAAGGAAGAGGGGGAATCGAACGGATCCCCTGCGGAAGAAGCTTCCGAACCCGGCGAAGAAGGCAAAAAGAAGAAAGGCCACTGGGAATGGTCCGGCATCTATGACGATCGGAGCGGCCGTAACGGCATCCACGTCAAGGGGAGCGATGGGGAATACGTCCACGTCGGCTGGCACGGCATCCACGTCAAGGACGGGGATGACGAGGTCCATATCGGCCCAGGTGGCATCCACATCAACGATGGCGAAAGCCAGATGAATGTCGACCTCGAGTCCTGCCAGCGTTACCGCAGAAGGCAAATGGTCGTCGATACCTGCTGGAGCCTCGGCTTCGCGATCTCGGTGGTGGCCTATCTGATATTCGGCTTCCTCTATGAGCCGGAGACCGGGATGGGCTGGGCCAGCGGCTGGACCTTCATCCTCTTCGGCATGACCCTATCGAGCCTAAGCAACGTCATCGTCCGCAAGAATTTCTCCGAATTCGCCATCTGGGCTTTAATCCCCGGGCTATATTGCTTCTTGGGCATCATGTTCGGGTATTGGCACCCCCACTGGGTGATGTTCTTCGCCATTCCCGTCTACTACATCTTCGTCAGCCCCCTCGACAAACTGCTTAAGCCCTACCGGATAAAAAAGCCGTTTGGCTACTACAAATTCGAAAAGAAAAGCGAGGACGAGGGTGATGACGACGATGACAAAGTCATCGACGCCGAATAACCTCAGATAAAATGGTATACCGATTGGTATACTTTTTTATTTGTCTTCCCCATCGTTCTTATGGAGGAGATTCCAGGAGCCGCTCCGATTGTTGCCGAGTCGGACTATATAGCCTTTATCCGAGAGTTCCTTAAGGTTTTTCTTCACATTGGGCAGGGAGGTATCTAGACTTTCGGCCATCGCCTTGGAAGTCACATAGGGATCCCGGTCTATCATGGCCATGATCCCCTTCTTAACCGCACTCATCCTCGTCGGAAACATCTTTTTGCTATATATGTCAAAGCGGAACGGGATGGTGACGTTTACGAAATTCGGAGTTATCTCAAAGGCCGATTTGCCCAGGGCGTTGAGGATATAGGGGACGCCGAAACCGGTCTGCTCGACATAGCCAAGTTGGGAAAATATCCTCTGCAGCCCCCGATTGACCACCACCTGCCTCCCGGCGAAGAAGTCGGCCTCCGACAGGGCGTATGGCAAACCGCCGAATGAAGTCACAACCAGGCGGTCGGAAAAGACAAAGACGTTGGGAGGGGTGCCCTCTTGCCATCTCGAATGCAGGCAGGCGTTGACGAAAGCCTCCCTGAAGCAGGAGTAATCGAAAAGATTTATATCCTCCCTGACGCCGCCTTTCATGACTACCCTCGTCGAATTCAAACTGGAGATATAGGAGAGGATCTCCCCCATCGAAGATATGAGCGACTTATAGCCATATTCATTCCGAAGCAGCATCTCCGACTTATCAATCCCGCGGAAGCTGGTGACCTTCATCGAGTAATCATTCTCATCAGAGAGCAGAAAAGCCTGGAGGTTATAGGAGCCTGAGCCGTTATAAAGACCTTCGTTTTTATCGAAATATTCGCTTTCCCCAAGCTTGACGCCTTTTAAGAGCAGCGCCCTCCTTAATCCCTCGAAATGTAGGTCTTGCCGCGAGGAGGCTATTTCCCCAAGGGGGTCCTTGCCGGCCGAGGAAAGCATCTTCCTCATCAGCTGCGGCTCAATCTGGCAATCATCCTGCCCAATCCTTATCCGGTATTCGCCATAGGCGCTATAGGGGATTTCCCAGCCGCTGGCCTCTAATTTAATGACGGTATTGCCGACCTCGTCGAAAAGCAATTCGATCTCCGGGATGATCGATGGTTTTACATAATCCCTGATTTCCACGCGGAGCTCGGAGACGCTTCTCTCGTTGAGCTGACTCCCCACCACTTCACCATCATCGGAGACCCCGAAATAGACGAGGGCCCTATGATGCTTATTAAGCATCGCGATAAGGGAAATGAGGCCCTTCCTTTTTTGGGATAGGCTGAGCTTGTTCTCCTGATATTCGGACTCTTTCCCCACATTCATATCCACTGCCTCCGATTGGTATACTTAATGGTATACTTTTTTTGTTGTTGCAGCAATCTAAAGCCTGGCCTCGGGGGTCTAAAAAATTAAAAATCCCGTCAAAGACGGGATCGTTTATCTTTTGGCGGCCTTTTTCGCCAGCTTCTTCTGCTTCTTCTTCTCTTCGGTGCCGGAGAAGTCGACGATGTTGCCGGCCACTTTGATGCCGGAACGGGCGAAGAAGGTGCCTAGTCTACCCGGCAGGTTCACTAAGCGGATCAGGAAGCGCCTATTCAATAGCTTATATTGCCTCTTGTTGCTCTTTTTGCATTCCTCGAGGAACCTCTTTTTGTCCTCCCTCCCCTGCTTGGTGCCGATGGCCATCGGGAAGGCGGTGGCCGCCATCCAGGCGAAGTTGAGGTGATGCTTGATGAGGCGGTAACGGGCCTTGTCGGTTTTCTTCAGCTTGGTGATGTCCAAATAGTCGAAGGTGAGTTTCCCGACGGTCAGGAAGTCCCGGTATTTCCTTAACAAGGTGGCGGCCTCCATCGACTGACCGCTCCTCCCGATCTGATATTGATAGAAGGAGAAAGGCAGGTAACAGATGTTTTTGGCCACGCAGAGGGGGCCATAGACGAAGTAGTTATCCTCATACGAGCAATGCTCGGGGAGGGTGATGTTGGCCCGCTTGATGACATCCAGCCTAAAGGTGGCCGAATGGAGGGTGCAATAATCCTGAATCGTGAATTTGGAAACCCCGGAGAAGGGGATGGCGACCCCATGTTTGGAGAAGAACTCCTTATAGCAGATGGTGTCGAAGGGATGGTCGTGGAGCGACCAATAGGTGTAGTCGGTGACGATGAGGTCGGGTCCCTCAGGGGTGACCCTGATGAACTCCAATAGCTTCTTTAAGGCCTCCTCGTCGACCCAATCGTCGGAATCCAGCACCTTAAAGTAAATCCCGGTGGCCAGTTTGAGCGCGTGGTTGATGGCCCCGCCGTGTCCGGCGTTCTCCTGATGGATGGCCTTGAAGATATGGGGATATCTCTCCTCATAGGATTTGGCGACCTCGAGGGTCTTATCCTTCGAGCCGTCGTCGATTATGAGGACCTCGATCTCCTCCCCGCCGGGGATCAAGGAGTCGAGGGCATAATGCAAAAAGGATTCGGAGTTGTAGCTGGGAATACAAAACGATAGGAGTTTTCTCGGATTCATAACTGAGTATATTTTACTAAAAATATTCGATGCTATCCACCTTTTGGGGATGGAGGTGAAAAAGATTAGTTTTCGCTTTCGCTTATTGGACGTTCGGCGGGGGAAAGTCTATTTTCCTCCTCGATCTTCCTTAACGTCCGCGGCATGAAGTAGGCCAATCCGGAGAGGTTACAGATGGAATTCAGCGTCCAGGAGAGGGGGTAGACGAAGTATAGCCAAGTCAGGTTATGGAAAAAATCGAACTGATAGAAGAGGGCGTATATGTAGACGATCCTGACGATGGTCGAGCAAAGCAGGACGGTGATCATCGGGAAGGTGCTGTGCCTCTGCCCCCTCATCGAGCCGGCCGAGATCTGGAAGATGGAGTTCATGGCATAGGGGAAGATCATGATGAATAGCCTCTCCCTCCCGGAGGCCACCGATTCCGGGGAATCGACCAAAAGATAGAGCAAGGGCTCATTGAATAAGCCGATCACCAAGGCCGCCAGGGCGCAGTAGATGAGTCCCCAAATCTCGGCGTAGATGAAGACCTTCTTGATGTTATTCCCCTTCTTGGCCCCGAGGTTTTGGGCGGTGAAGGAGAGGCAGGATAACGTCAATCCCTCGATCATCGCGTAGACGTAGCCCTCGATGTTCCCGGCCGCGATGGCCCCGTTGGTCAAGTCGGTGTTGCCCGGGTCGATGGTGTAGAGGGCCGATTGGACGAAGATGTTGGGGAGGGAGAAGAAAAACCTCTGCAAACCGGCCGGCAGGCCGATCCTAATGATGTCGAACATCGTCTCCTTGTCGATCTTCAATTCCTTCAGGTGGATGTTGACGTAGGAGGATTTGCTTTTGAAGAGGACGATGATGACGATGATCGCGGATAAGGCCTGGGCCATGATGGTCGCGTAGGCCACCCCGGCCACGCTCATCTTGAAGGCGAAGACGAAGAGGCAGTCAAAGGCCACGTTGGTGAGGCCAGCCACCGTCAGGGCGATGAAGGGGGCTTTGGCATCCCCTTCGGCCCTCAGCATTTGGGCGCAGTAGTTAAATAGCATCAAAGCCGGGAGGCCGAGGAAATAAATCTCCAGATACTGGGATGATTTCTCCAGGTAAGCCTCTTCGGTGCCGATGGCCTCGAGCAGATACGGGGCCACGAAATAGCCGATTAAGCCCACCACTACCCCGGAAATCAAAGCCATCCAGAGGGAGGTGTGCAAAACCTTCTGGGCCTTTTCGTGGTCGCCAGCCCCCTTAGCCTGGGCCAAGCAGACGTTGGAGCCCAAGGCCATGGCCTGAAAGACGACGACGATGAGGTTGACGATGACATTCGTTGCCCCGATGGCGGCCATCGAGTCCGGTGAGTCGCCCTGGGAGACGGTGATTAAATCAACCGAGGTATAAAGAAGCTGGAGAACGGTCGTGAAGCCCAAGGGCAAAGCGAAAAGGACGATCTTCCAGAATAGGTTCCCCGAGGTCATGTCGATCTCGGCGAATAGGCTCTTCTTTTTCTTCGTCCCCACTTCCATAGGAAGGGGATTATATACCTATATGGACGGTGGCGTAACCTAAAACATTATCCAAAGGATAACCGGATAGGAAAAGGGGACCAGCCGTTTGGTTGATCCCCCATCTTTTTATTTATTCGCCTTCGACCTTTTTGGCGTTTTTCTTGGCGGCCTTTACCTCGGCCTTTTCCCGTTTCTTCTTGGCCTTGGGATCCTCCCTCGGCGGAACGGGTAGGCCCTGGGACTTGAAGCCTTCCTCGCGGCTCTTCTCCAAGGAGGCGGCGATTTCCTTGCGGTAGCGCTTCTTGGCCCTGCCGGCCTTGAAGAAGCGATGCAAGCCGGCGTGCCAGTGGCCGTTGAAGAAGTAGATCAAGGCATCGAGCTGTCCCGTGGAGATGGCCCCGCCCATCATCCTCGACATGGCGCGGACCGGGAAGTTATAGATGCCCATGATGAGCATGTTCTGGGTGGCCTTGGAGGAATGTTTGATGGCGAAGCGGAGGGCCCAGGCGAAGAAGCGTCCGGCCCAGAGTTTGGAGTAGCGGAGCTCGGACATGTTGGTCTCGCCCTTGATGATTATGCGCTTGCTCTTCTTGCCGTTTTTCTTGACGATGAAGTCGAACTCGTGCGAGGGGATCTCGCGGCCCAGGATGATCTTAAACTCCTCATCGGGGACGTGGCGGACCTTGCCGGAGGCATAGCACGGGATCAGGCTCAGGTCATAGGGGGCCGGGGCCTCGGTGCCTTCCTGGTGGATGGAACCGGTGAGCCTTATATCGGTGCAGGAGGAGCCGATGTAGACGTCGTAATCGCCTTTTTCGACTTCCCACTTATTCGTTTTGACGTTGAAGTAACGGAAGCTATATTCGTCGAAGGGGATCTCGACCTTTTTGCTCTCGCCGGGCTCGAGGTGGACCTTCTTAAAGCCCTTCAATTCGTATTTGGGGCGGGGGACGAAGGAATTCTTCAAGCCGATGTATAGCTGGGCGACTTCCTTGCCGGCCAGCTTCCCGGTGTTTTTGAGGGTGAAGCTCACGCCCTTCTCGTCGACTGTTAAGTCGGAATACTCGAAGGTGGTATAGCTTAAGCCATGCCCGAAGGGGAAGGCCATCGGGATCTCGGCGGTCAGATAATAGCGGTAGCCGACGAAGATAGATTCGCGGTATTCGGTGGTCGGGGCCTCCTCGGCGAAGTTATCGGCACTCGGGCAGTCCTCGTATTTGATGGGATAGGACTCGGCGAGTTTGCCAGAGGGGTTGACCACGCCGGCGATGACCTCGAGGATGGCTTTGGCGCCGCCTTCCCCACCCAAATATGGGTGGACGATGGCCTCGACTTCATCCTTGAAGGGCATCTCGATGACGGAGCCGCACTCGAGGACTAAGACGAGCTTACGCCCGGCCTTATGGAGGATATGGATGAGGTCCCTCTGGTTTTTCGGGAGCTCGATGTTATCCCTATCAAGACCCTCGGCCTCGGTCAATTCGTCCAAGCCGCAGAAGAGGATGGTGACCTCGGCGTTGGCGGTGACCGAAAGGGCCTCGTTTACTAATTTGTTATCGGCCTTGCCATAGCGATCGAACCCCTTGGCGTAGCCGACGACGTCCCAGCCGTATTCGCCGATATTCTGCTCGGCCTGATCGACGAAGAGGGCGTTGACGTTGGAAGATCCTGCCCCCTCGTAGCGGGCGTTGGCGAAGAAGTCGCCGACCACCGCCACCTTCGTGCGTTTGGCCAAAGGCAGGATGTTTCCTTCGTTTTTGAGGAGGACGACCGATTCGCGGGCCACTTCGAGGCCACGGTTATGGTGGCCCTTCCTCTCGAAGTCGGTGGGATGGTTCTCCAAAGCCTTGTGGGTCTTGAAGACGACCTCGAGGAAGTTATCGACGTTCTCGTCGATGACGCTTTCCTCTATCTTGCCGGCTTTGACGGCCTCCATGACGTCGTGGTTGGTCTCGCCGCCGTTACCGGGCATCTCTAAGGCGTTGAGGCAACGTAATCCCTCAATGCGGTCATTCTCGCCGCCCCAGTCGGTGACGACGAGTCCCTTGAAGCCCCACTCCTTGCGGAGGATATCGATCATCAGATGCTCATGCTCGTTGGTGTAGGTGCCGTTTAATTTGTTATAGCTGGTCATTAAGGAGGTGACGCCACCTTCCTTGACCGCCATCTCGAAGGCGGGGAGATATATTTCGCGTAAGGCCCTCTCGTCGACGACCGAGTCGGAGGCGATGCGGCGTAGCTCCTGGTTATTGCAGGCGAAGTGCTTGATGCAGGCCGAGATTCCGTTTTCCTCTAAGCCTTTGACATAGCCGGCCGATAATTTGCCGGATAGATAGGGATCCTCGGAGAAGTATTCGAAGTTACGGCCGCAGCGGGGATTGCGCTTGATGTTGGTGCCGGGGCCAAGCAAGATCGAGACGTCATTGACCACCGCCTCTTCGCCGATGGTGCGTCCGACCAAAGCCAATAATTCGGGGTCCCAGGAGTTGGCGCTCGTGGCGCTGGTCGGGAAGCAGGTGGCGGGGACCGAGACGTTTAAGCCGAGGTGGTCGGCCGCCCCGGCCTGCTTACGTAAGCCGTTGGGGCCATCTGATAGGAAGATAGAGGGGATCCCGAGGTGATCGAAATCCATGGTCTGCCAGAAGTCTTTGCCAGAGAGGAGGGAGCATTTCTCCTCGAGGGTCATCCTTGCGATCAGATCCTTGTGTTTCAAAGCCATAGCAACAAATTCCTTTCCCTTCGAAATGAAAAATGAAGGTGCGTTTTACTGAAAGTAAGTATACAAGGAAAGCGCTTAGATGAACCAAGTTTTTCGCAAAATGCCTTCTTTCAGCCGCAAATGACGCGTAAAAGGAAAAGCCGATGGTTGTCGATCCACCGGCTTTAGGGGGGTTAAATGTAGACTATCGGCTTACCAGAGGGTTGGGACGCCGTCGACGTAATGCCAATAGGAATAGGAGAGGTCGTAACCGGATGTTTCGGGGTCATTGACCGAATAATAATGCCAGGCGGCGTTTTTCAATATAGCGTTCCCGGATTCGATGCTCATGGAAGAGCCACTAGTCGGGGTCCCGGCATAGTAGACATCAGTTAGGGAATTACATCCCGAGAAGGCCTCCCGCCCGATGGAGGTGACGCCGGAGGGCAAGACGAAGGAGGAGAGACCGCTGCAGTTAACGAATGCCCTCGAGGAGATGGATTTGAGGTTTTGGGGGAGGGTTAACTCCGTGAGGGAGGAGCAATTGACGAAGGCACTGACGGGGACGCTATTTATCTTCTGGTTGAAGGTGAAGGAGGTCAGGGAAAAGCAATCCCTAAAGCTCTCCTCGCCCAAAGAGGAAAGGGCGCTAGGAAGGGTGAAACTAGTTAAGGATTCGCAGCCATAGAAGGCCTGATAGCCGATTGAGGCGACATTCTTTTCGTTTTCAAAGCTAACCCCAACCAGGGATTCGCAGTCCACGAAGCAATAACGGGGTATCTCGGTTAAGAAGGCAGGTATCGATATCGAGGCTAGGGAGGAGCATTCCCGGAAGGCGTTTTGGGCGAGGCTAGTCAAGGAGGATGGGAGATGGATATCTATTAGCTTCGCGCAGTTTCTGAAGGCGAAATCGCCGATGCTATCGATGGAATCCGGGAGGGTTAATGAGGTTAATTCCACGCAGTCCTGGAAGGCTAATTGCTCAATGCTTTCAATCGGATAGCCGGCGATATCTTCCGGGAAGATAATCTCGGCGACCGAGGTATCGACGTCGGATATCGTCCAACATTCGGATGAGGTCAGATAACGGTAATTGACCCCGGAGGAGACGTAGGCGTCCCTACTTTCTACAGGGGCATAGCCATCGCTGCATTTGACTAGTCTCCCGATGGAGGCATCCAAGGCCTCCCACTGGCTTTTCGTCCCCTGATAGCCGACGTAGGAAAGCTTATTGCAGTAGGCGAAGGGATAGGAACCGATGTCCGTAACGGATACGGGGATTTCGAAGTAAGTTATCCCCTCTTGGTAGCTGAAGGCGGAATCCCCGATGGAGGTGATTGGATATCCACCGCATTCGGAGGGGAGAGTTATTTCCCCGGTGGCCGTAAAGGATTCGGCAAATCCCTTCACCGCATATACTTGGCTCTCGTCATCTAATTCCAAGAGGAAGGCGTTATTCAGCCCATAGCCGCACTCCTCACAATAGGTATTGGAGGGATCATAGCTATGCGCGGCCTTATCGCTGGCCTCCTCGTGGCCGCAGGTCACCTCGTGCCAATGGTAGGTGGCGTCCGATTGGTAATATTCGCCATAAGTATGGATATGGCTATCGGAGGAGGAAGAAGGCGATGACGGGGTTTCGCCGCAGGATGATAAAAGCAAGGCGGCGCCCAATAAGGCGAGAATCTTCAAACCTTTAGGGGACATCCCTCTCATATGCCCTAATTTTAGTTGCATGGTCCCCTCATCAGTCAATTCAAAAGACGGAAAAGGCCCATCAATTCTGCGTTTTCATGGATTTTGCAAAGAAAAAGTTAACATTCAAATCGCCAATATCTATTAATTATCGCCAAAATTTAGTTTGTTTTTTGGGGATAATATGATTTCATTATGAAGAATCGCCAAAATTTAGTTTGTTTTTTGGTGATTAATGAAAGGAGCTGGCGAATATGATTAAGGAATTTGATTACTCCAAGCTCAGGGAGAAAACCTGGGATAAGGATATTTTGAACTACATCGGCCTCATCCACGAATACAAAGGCAGGCAGGAGTTATATCTATCCCAAAGAAAAGAGGAATTGGATAAATTGGTCGAAATAGCCAAGGTCCAAAGCACCGAGGCCTCCAACGAAATCGAGGGTATCGTCACGACAAGGCAAAGGTTTCGTCAGCTGATGGCCGATAAAACGACGCCAAAAAACCGGGGCGAAAAGGAAATCAAGGGCTACCGCCACACCCTGGATCTCATCCACGAAAGCCATGAATACATAGGCATCCGACCCAACATGATCCTCCAACTGCACAAGCAGATGTATCAATTCCTTGGGGTCAGCTTCGGCGGCAAATGGAAGGACACCCCCAATGAGATAGACGCCGTTTATCCCGATGGAAGGAGGGAGGTTTTATTTAAACCCGTCGAACCCTACGAGACACCCGAGGCAATGGAAAGGCTGTGTGAGGAATACCGTAAAGCGATTGACTCCCACGAGGTCGATCCCCTGCTTGTGATCCCCCACTTCATCCACGATTTCCTCTGCATCCACCCCTTCAATGACGGGAATGGGAGAATCAGCCGCCTGCTGACTGTTTTGCTTTTATATAAAAGCGGTTATCTGATCGGGAAATACATTTCCCTGGAAAAGAAGATCCAGATCAGCAAAGACGACTACTATGACGCCTTGAGGGAAAGCTCAAGGGATTGGATGGAAAATAAGAACGACGACACCCCCTTCATCAAATACCTCTTAGGCACCATTTTGGCGGCATATCGCGACTTCGAGGAAAGGGTCAATATGGTGGGCGGCAAGCTCTCCGCCAGGGAGATGGTCGAAAAAGCTGTGAAAAGCAAAATCGGCAAATTCAACAAGGCCGATATCATGGAATTATGCCCAGAGATCGGACGGGGATCGGTTGAGCAATGCCTCAAAGCCCTCTGTGAGGAAGGACTCATCAAAAAGGAGGGCGAGGGAAGGGCTACCTTCTACTATCTATCCTAGCGAAAAAAGAAAGGGCCGCCGGGGATTCCTGACGGCCCATATTTGGATAACTATTTCTTCAAAGCCCTATATTCGGGGTTATTGAAGAAGGAGTAATTGACGACCTTCTCAAGCGAGAACTGCTTGATCAGCTCGAGGAAGTTCTCCTCGGAGATGGTGTTTTTGATTTCCCTGCCGCCGATCAGGTTATAGATGGTCGCGGCCTTCTCGACGGTCTCGATTAAACCGAAGGCCTCGTCGACGTCATCCCCGGCCCCGTAGATGCCGTGGTTGGTCCATAAGACGATGCGGAAATCCTCCATCTTCTTGGCGGTGGCCACCCCAATCTCATCGGTGCCGCAGAGCATCCAGGGCAAGACCCCGACGCCTTCGGGGAAGACGACGATGCACTCGGTCGACATCTCCCAGAGGGTGTGGCTGAATTTGGCCTCGTCCAAATCATGGACGTAGGTCATGGCCAGGATGTTGCTCGGGTGGCAATGGATGACGATCCTCTGCTTGGGGTCGACTTTGAGGCGGGCCATGTGGCTCATCATGTGGGCCGGGAACTCGCTGGAGGGGCGTCCCCCGCCCTTATAGCCCCAGAGGACTTCGGAGCTCTTCCCATCTTGGCAGATCCTGACGATGCCGAGGTTGGTTTCGGGGTCGTATTCGACGTTTTTGAAGTAACGCCCGGTTCCGGTGACAAGGAAGATCTTCCCGGCCAAAGGCGAGGCGTCGAACCCGGTGGGGTGGACGCCGGAATTCGGGATGACGCGGAGGGGCTTATCCAAATCGAGGTATTCCCCCACTTCCGCCTCATCCAATAGATAGGAGATGTTGCCCCCGTTTCTCTCATCCCAGCCGAGCCGGTACATATTGCTGGCCAGGCGGCAGATTTCCTTGACGAACGGGGCTTCTAGGATGTTTTTCTTCATACTCGGTGTCCTTTCTTGAGTCTAGCGTTTCGAGGTGACTTCGTCTTCGTATTTCTTTAAGGGGGTGTAGTAATCCTCCTCCATCCCCTGGCGTTTCAGATACTCGTTGTATATATCGGCGAAGGGGAGCATCTTGGCGTGCTCTTGCAGATATATAAGCGAGGTGAAGTCGCCTTTATCCTGATATTCCTTGAGTTTCTCATTGGGGAGCAAGCAGGCATATAGCAACGCCTTCTGGATGGAGCGTTCGCCGGTGACCCAGGCGATCTCCCTATTGATGGAGGCGTCGAAGTAGTCGAGGCCGATGATGACCTTCTTTTCGGCGTTATTCCTGATGATCTCCTTGGCGACCTCCTTCAGCTCGTCGTCGAAGATGATGACGTGGTCGGAGTCCCAGCGGACCGGGCGGGAGACGTGGAGGGCCAGGCGGTCATAGAAGCATAGGAGCGATGGGATCTTATCAGAGACCACCTCGGTCGGGTGATAATGGCCCATGTCCATCAACGATAATATTCCCCGGGTCGCGGCATAATTCTGGTAGAACTCGGAGGAGCCGGTGGTATAGCTTTCCATGCCGATGCCGAATAGCTTGCACTCGACGGCCACCTCGACGTGCTCCTTATCATAGCCGCAGGCCAATATCTCATCCAAAGCGTCGCGGAGCCGTAGCCTCGGCCCCAGCCTATCGCCCGGGACATCCTTTAATCCATCGGGGATCCAGATGTTGACGAAGCATTTGTTGTTGAAGGCCCTGCCGAATTCCCCGGCGATGAGTAGGCACTTCTTGTTGTGCTCGATCCAGAAGCGGCGGGTCTCCTCATCGGGTGAGGAGAGGGTCATGTTGTCCTTTACCCTCGCATGGGCGAAGTTGGTGGGGTTAAAGTCGATGCCATCAAGCCCGATCGATTTGGCGAATTCGGTCCAGGGGGCGAAATGCTTATAGGCGTATTGATCGCGGTCGACCTTCCCGAGGTCATCGCCCAAAATCGCGTAGCTGGCGTGGAGGTTCAGCCTCTTTTTGCCGGGCATGTAGGCGAAGCACTTCCTGATGTCGGCCATCAATTGCTCCGGCCCCTTGGCGGCCCCGGGGTAGTTGCCGGTGGTCTGAATGCCGCCCTCGAGGGAGCTCACCCCCTCGAAGCCGAGGACGTCGTCCCCCTGCCAGCAATGGACGGAGATCGGGATGTCCTTGACCTTATCTAGGGCCTTCTCGACATCGATCCCCTCCTGCTCGTAAATCTTTTTGGCTTCTTCGAATCTCGACATGGTTTCATTCCTCCTTTATGGAAAAGCTTTGCCTGATTATCCTGCGGCCCTCATTTAGGTTAGCCACCTCTTCCGAAGCTAGGCTTTGGGCCAGTATGTTCCCGATGGCGGTGGCCTCTATCGGCCCCACCACCACCTGGAGACCGCTCTCTTTGGCGGTCAGCTCGTTGAGGAGGGCGTTATTCCCGCCACCCCCGATGATGTGGAGCTTCTCGAATTTGCGGCCGGTAAGCCTGCTTAGCTCCCCGATGGCCTTTTTATAGGAGAGGGCCAATGAGTGGTAGACGGCGTAGCTTATCTCGCCGATGGTGGCCTCGCCGATCCTATTTTGGATGGCATTCAGCATCGATTCCGGGGCGAGGAAGAGGGGGTCATCGACGTCGAAGACGAAGGGGCTTCTCTTCTCGCGGGCCAACTCGGCCAGTTCGGCGAAGCTATAGATGTCGCCAAGTTCCTTCCTCACCTGCTGGATTATCCATAAACCCATGATGTTTTTCTGATAACGGAAGCCACCGTTGAGGCTACCCTCGTTGGAATAGTTATATTCCCGGGACTCCTTATCGGTATGGGGGGTTGGGCTTTCGATACCCAGCAATGACCAGGTGCCCGAGGATATATAGGGCGAGCCATCCTCGATTGGCGCGGCCAAGACGGCGGAGGCCGTGTCGTGGCTGGCCACGTTCACCACCTCGGCCTGGAAGCCGACTTCGTTGGCCACCTCATCCTTAAGGGGCCCCAAGACGTGGCCCGGCATACTCAGGGGCCCAAAAAGCTCTTTGGGGAAACCCAAGGTTTCGATGATATCCATATCCCATTGATGGGTCTGGCAATTGACTAAGCCGGTGGTCGTCGCGTTGGTATATTCCTGGGCCTCAAGCCCGGTGAGGGCAAAGTTCAGGGCGTCAGGGAGCATGAGCAGGCGCTTGGCCTTCCCCAGGGCCCCGGATTTTAAATCGCAATATAGCTGGTAGATGGTATTGAAGGGCTGATATTGGATGCCGGTTTTCTCATATAAGGAGGCAAAGCTTATCTTGTCGTGGACCTCGTCGACGATGGAGAGGGTCCTCTCATCGCGATAGCAATAGGCCTTCCCGGGCAGACGGGGGCTATGGGAGAAGAGGAGGTAATCCACGCCCCATGTGTCGATCCCAATGTAATCGGGGGCCTTATTGAGGCGCTTGGCCTCCTTCAATCCGGCGATGATATTGGCGAAAAGCGAATTCACGTCCCAATATAGGTGGCCGTCCTCGCCCCGTTTGGGGCCATTAGGAAAGCGGTAGATCTCCTGGGTGAGGAGTTTGCCGTCTTTATATTCAGCATAGATGTGGCGGCCGGAGCTCGCCCCGATGTCGATGGCTATATATCTCATATCGCACACTCCAAAACGTATTTGCCGGGTTTTAATTCCCTATGGCTCCCATCCGGCATGTCCACGCCGGCCAGACTCCCAATGGGGATTTCGAGTTCGTAGGTGAATTTATTCCCATCGATATGCCAGTAGGAGGAAACCTGCCCAAAGGGGCTATGGGTCTTCATCCGGCAATAGCTGAGGCCCCCACCCAAGGTGGGCGCGAAGCGGATTTTCCTGAATCCGGCCTCCTCGATCCACATTCCGGCGATCCTCTCATAGAGGAAGCGCCCGACCGAGCCGGAGGCATAGTGGTTGAAGGAGATCATCTCCCCGGTCCCGTCTTCGGATTTCCGGGCGGTGCCATCCTCCAATAGCCCATCGAATTTCTCGAGGATCGTGGTGGCCCCCACTTCCACGGCGTATAGCCAGGATGGGGCCTTTTTGTTCAACAGCATCTTATAGGCGACGTCGCTCCTCCCGCCTTTGGAGAGGCACTCCAATATCCTCGGGGTGCCGGGGAAGCCGGTCCCGATGCAGTAGGAGTTATCCTCGATCAGTTTGACGAGGGCGTCCAACGAGCCCTGCCTCTTCTTCTTTTCCTCGATCATATCGAAGGAAAGCGGCAGGACGTAGCCGGTTTGGAAAGGCTCTTTCTTAAGCTTTCCATCCTTATCGAGGAAGACGGAGACGTAGGCGTCCGCGACCTTCTTGGACAGCCTCTTATATTCATGGGAGTCATTCTCCTCGCCCAAGAGTGAAGAGATCTCCGAAAGCAAAGATAGGCAATGGCAGAGGCTGGCCGTCGCGGTGTATTTGCTCCGCTTCTGCCAGGTCGACATCTTGTCGACGTCGGGGGACACCCAATCCCCGAAGTGGAGGAAGGCGGGCGTATGCCAGATGTAGCGGTATTTCCCGACTCCCCAAATCTTAGCCCAGAATAGACACGCCTTGACGTATTTCTTCATGGCCTCGTAGTTCTCTTTTAAGACGGTGAGGTCACCCTCATGCCTATAGATGGCATAGGGAACCTCCAGGATGGCGTCTCCCCAGAAGTCGATGGCGATCCGGGGCATCGTGGCCGGGAAGCCATAGCCATGGATCGGCGTCGTGCAGGGGAAACCCCCGCCCTTATTCTGCTCGGCCCGCATATCCTTCAGCCACTTCCGAAGGAAGTTACTCATCTTATAGTCGTAGCAGGCCGTCTCGGCGAAGATGGCGATGTCGCCGCTCCAGCCCATCCTCTCATCGCGCTGGGGGCAGTCGGTGGGGATGTCCAGGAAGTTGCTTCTGGCCGAGTAACGGATATTCAAATCGAGCCTATTCAACAGGGGGTCCGAGCATTCGAATTCCCCGATCTCCTCGATCTCGCTGGTGAGGGCGTAACTCGTCAATTCGAAGGAATCTAATTCGAGCCCTTTGACCGAGAGATACCTAAAGCCCATGTAGGTGAACTCGGGCTCATATGATTGCTCACCGTCTTTGCAGGTGTAGGTCAAGGTGGCCTTGGCGCTCCTTAGCAAAGCGGTGTTCAAACCACCCTCATCGGTTAACACCTCCGCATGTTTTATCACGACCACATCGCCTTTTTTGGCGTCTTTGATGTGGATGGAGGCGATGCCGGCGAAGTTCTGATGGCAATCGAAGATCAGCTCGCCGTCTTTCTCATAGAGGAATTCGGGTTTGAACTCCTTCCACTTTTTGATGGGGCAGCCGATCTCGGCGTATATCTTGGGGTTATTCCTAAGTTTTTCCAATCCGGCCTTATGGAAGCTATCCTCTTTGATATCTTCCTTATTCGCGTCATAGCTTTCCCCGTCATAGAGGTCGCTCATGGTATAGGGGCCCTCGCGGGAGACGAGCCAGCTATCGTCGCTATCGATGACTTCTCTACTGCCATCCTCGTATTCGATGTGGAGCTCAAATAATAGGGCCTGCCTATCGGCGTACCACCTATTCTTTCTCGAGAAGACGAAGGAGCCGACGGCCCAGCCCCCGGCCACGTGGACCAGGATGGAGTTAGCGCCCCCCTTAAAAGACTCTGTGACGTCATATCCCTGATATTGGAGATGATGCTCATAGGAGGTAAAGCCCGGGGCCAAATAGCGGTCCCCCACTTTCTCTCCGTTTAATTCAAAGCGATATACCCCCATCGCCGTAACATAGGCATAGGCCTCTTTGATGGGCTTTTCGGTCTTGATGTCCTTTTTGAAGCTTAAGACCTCAGGGGAGTTTCCCTTGCCGGTGAATTGATATGTCGGATCGCTTATCCACTGCCCAATCCAGGGTTTATCCATCTTGCCCATCCTAAAGGATGTGCTGGCTTTGGCCGAGCCATTGGAGAGCGTCACCTCCAAGGTGGCCGTATAATCATGATATGGCTCGAGGGGCTTTCCCTCATAGCGGATATATGAGAGTTTGTCGGTGTGGATCCTCGCCCCGTTATCGAGGGTGATGGTGGCGCTTTTAAACTCCCCGCCTTCTCCCCCGTTATCGAGGGAAAAACCGAAGATGGGATGGGGATCGTCCAAAAGTAAGGGCTTACTTTCGCCGTTTACGGTAAATGAGCTGATCTCTAGCATATAAACAAATACCCCTAGCTGTGCTAAGGGTATTGTAGCCTACTGGCTTGATGATTTCTCTCATATGCGCACGCTTGTGCGCAATGTTGATTGTTTTACAAAACCGCGATCAATGAGGCGATCAGATGGCGATGGCGCTGCGGCCCTCTTTCTCGGCGATTTCCGCCCTCATCTGATTGTAGGCCTGACGGAGTTCGACCTCCTTTTGGGCCTTGGCGGCCTTCTTGGCCTCGACTTTGGCCTTCTCCTCCTGGGATAGGGCTTCGTACTTGGCCTTGGCGGTGGCTTCTTTGTCGGCCTTCTTCTGGTCGGCGAGTTTCTTCTTCTCCTCGGCTAAGGCCTTCTTCTGGGCGAGGGCTTCCTGGTATTTGGCCTCTTCTTCCTCGAAGCTTAGGCCCTTCTTCTCGCACTTGGATTTGAGGTTGGAGATACGCTCGGCCTCGATGACGGCCTCGGCCTCCTTCTGCTCTAACTCAAGCCTGACGGAGGGCTCGACGTATTCGCGGCCTTCCTTCTCGGCTTCAGCCCTCTGGTCGGCGATGATGGCCTCGTGGTCGAGGGCGCTATACTTCTCGACGCCCATGAAGTTGAAGAGGATGAAGATGATGGCGTAGCAGATGACCTCGGCGCCGAAGAATAGCCAGATCGTCATGTTCCTGATGCTGGTGGAGGTGACGGTGGCGGAGCTATAGCCGGCCACGGAGATGAGGCCGATGATGATGCCGGAGGCGATGCCGGTCATGGCGATCATGATCGAGCCATAGACGGCCATCGTGAAGCCGTCGGTCCTAAAGCCGTGGAGGGCTTCCTGGTGGTCGAGGACATCGGATAGCAAGGCGAGGGAGACATACATAGCCGGGACGGTGCCGAGGGCCTTCAAGACGAAGGCGAGGATCGGGATGATCGGGGAGACGGAGTTGACCTCGCCGCCATAGCCGATGAAGCCCAATAAACCGAAGCCGAAGGCGAGGATGGCGCCGACTTTGATGGATTTGGCCTTGCCGAATTTCTGGGCGATCGGCCAGATGATGACCATGCCGGCGGCGGTCGGGACGGCCCCGACGATCGAGATGGTGCCGGCTAAATCGGAGGAGCCGAACCAGGCGACAGAGTAATAGGTGATGGAGTTGTTCTTAAGCTGGCCACCCAACTGATAGAAGAAGAAGAATAGGATGACTAGCCACCAATATTTGTCCTTGAGGCAGACGGAGATCTGCTTGCCCATCGAGACCTTGGCCTTGGCGGGCTTCTCCTGCTCGGCGGCGGATTCGTCGCGGGAGGCGAAGGATTCCTCGGTGATACGCTCCCTGGTGAAGTAGTATTCGCAGAGGATGCCGAGGACGGCCGTCACGACCAAGACGATCATGAAGACGCGCCAGTTGTTATAAGAGGCCTCGGTGTCGTAGGAGAGGATGGTTCCATCGGCGCCCATGACGGGGACGAAGAGGAAGTTGAGGAAGAAAGGCACGACCATGCCGGCTAAGCCGGCGGCGCCGACCATGGCGGCGTTAGAACCGGTGGCCAATAGGGAACGCCCGGTGGAATCGCGGGTCGAGAGGTTGACTAAGGCCGAATGGCTCGTGTAGTAGAAGGGATAGGCGACGGCGTAATAGAGGTTATATCCGACGGCGATCAGGATCAGGGTCCAGATGTTTTCGGAGATGGTGTCGCCCTCCGGATAGGGGGCGAAGAAGAGCATGAAGATGGCTAAGGCCAGTAGCGGTAAGCTCAGGATGAGCAAGGGACGGGCCTTGCCGGCCTTCGTCTTCATGTTCTCCATGATCTTGCCGACCACGAGGTTGCCGATGATGACGATGACGGCCGAGGCGATCGGGAGGATGGTCCCGAATAACCCCGCCCAGCCCTCGGCGGTCAAGCCCATGACGTCGGTGTAGTAGCGGAGCAAGTAGGCGTTGATGATGGCGTTTGAGATCAAAGCCAAGATCGGAGCCGCCAGATAACCAAGTAATAGCTCCGGGAAGAAAGAAACCTTCGCCGTCTTGATCTTGGTCGACAGCAAAGGATTGTCGAAGAATGACTTCTTCTGTTTGTTTTTTGTTTCTGCCATAGCAGTAACCTCCGTGACAAAACTTCGTTTATTTTAATTGAAAGCCCTTACGGCGGACAACTCTCGGCTCAAAATGATACATTTCGAGCACAAAATGCGCATAGGGTCTAGCGATTTACGACATTGGCCCCGCGGGTTCGCAGATCTTGGCATAGCTCGTCGGGGGCATTGGTGATGATGGCGTCGTACTCCTCCACCTTCTGGTTCCTATACATATAGCTCTGGCCGAATTTGCTCTTATCGACCAATAGATACCTCTTGGCCGACTGGGCGAAGGCCTGCTTTTTGATGATCATGGTGTCGGAGTTCGACTCATAGGCCCCATCCTTATCGATGCCGGTGGCCCCACATAGCATGATGTCGAAGCGGAACATCTCCAAGTCAAGGTTGGCCTGGACGCCGGAGGTCGAGAAGGTTTTAAACTGCACCACTCCACCCAAAAGGATGACTTTGACGTTTTCCCTCGGGGATAGTTTCAAAGCCAACTGAAGCCCATTGGTGACCACCGTCTTGTAGTCGAAGTTCATCCTCTCGGCCAAAGCCAGGCAGGTCGAGGAATTATCGATGAAGACCGAGGTGAACTCCGGGATCTTATTGAGGGCCAAGGTGGCGGTTTCGACTTTATCGCCCTGATTCTTCTCCATGCGGACGAAGATATTGACCTCATCGGAGTTATCGAAGGGGATGGCCCCGCCGTGGGTGCGCTGGATGAGGCCCATCTTCTGCATCTGGGAGAGGTCGCGCCGGACGGTGGCTTTGGAGACATACATCTTCTCGGCCAGCTCGTCGACGGTGGCCCGTCCGTTTTTCTTCAGATACTCCAGCATCAGGTTAAAACGCTCGGAGACGAACATATTGCTCACATCGGCCATGGGGTTACCTCCATCATATTTTTTGCGTTACAGCCATTATATATAAACGCGCACAAACGCGCAAACGGGGTGGCGTCGCATACGCGCATATATTTTATATATGGATAATGCGCGAAACGCGCATATAAAGAAAGCCCCCGCGGAGCGGCGGGGGCCTTCATTAGAAAGGAGCTATTAAGCTTGGGTGACCTCTTCTTTCTTCTCAGTATGCCTGATGAAGGGGAAGAAGGAGGTGACCACCGGGACGAGGCCGGCGATGATGTAGATGATGGTCGCGGCGATCGAGAGATTGACCGAGAACATGTTGGCCGGGGTCTGGACCTGGGTCAGAACCGAGGCGTCGGAGAAGAGGATGTAGGCGATGCCCTCAGCCCTATCACCGATGAAGATGATGCCCGAGGCGAGTAAGAAGCAGCAGGAGACGATCTCGAGGGCGCCGGCCACATAGAAGCAGACGTCTTTGAGGAATCCTTTCTTCTCGCCGAGGAAGTGGGCGAGGTTGGCGACGACTAGGGCCAGCGCGAAGAGGATGATGGCCCAGACCGAGAAGCCGGTGACGAGGCTCAGCTCGTCGTGGACCCAGTAGGAGTTGGCCCAGCCGACGGTGTACTGGTAGATGGAGAGGGCAACGATGCCGAGCAGCAATCCGACCAAGCAGCCGTAGCTATTGATCCACTGCTTCTTCAATAAATTGGCGAACATGGTTATTTCTCCTCCTTTTTAAGGACGTTCAGCACGCCGAGGCCGATCCAGGCGCAGCCGCTGATGGCGGCCACCCCGGCGAAGACGCCGGTCAGAACGTTGAGGCCCAATTCCCAACCCGGCATCACATAGGTGGTGGCGATGTTGAGGACGGCGGAGTTGGCGAAGGCGTATAGCTGATACCTCAGGTTGTCGCGGGCGATCTCCACGAGCGTGTTATTGAACTTGAGGTTATCGCGGGTGATGTAGGTCCAATTGGTGTCGGTGCCGTCGGTGTCGGTGCCGATGGTCGAATCGCCCTGGGCGAAGTCGGCCAACATGGTGGTGCCGCCGTAGATGGCATCGGGGCCGGAGAAGTAATAGTAGGACATGCACATGTCGGAGCTGACGAGGCCCTTGAATCCCCATTCGCCCCTCATGATGCCGTTGATCATCTCATAGCTCTGGGTGGCATTGGTCGGGCCGACGCGGTTGAAGGCGATCATGGCGCCGAGGGCACCTTCGTCCTCGATGGCGCCTTGGAAGGCCCTCATGTCGGTCTCGCGGTACTTCTGCTCGTTCAGGTAGACCTGGATGCCGGAGCGGTCATATTCCTGGTCGTTGAAGCCGATGTGCTTCGGGCCGCAGATGACGCCGGTCTTGTTGCAGGCTTCGATCATGGCGGCGCCGATGCGGTTGGTGAGCATCGGATCCTCGGAGGGATACTCGTTGTTACGGCCGTTGTACTGGGTGCGGTGATAGTTCAAGCCGGCGCCCCAGATCTCGTAGCGGCCGGTCCAGAGGCCGGTGTTGCCTAAAATCTTGCCCCATTCGGAGGCGACCTCCGGATTGAAGGAGGAGCCTAGGAGGGTCTGGGAGTTGATGTTGACGCCCCAGCCGTAGTAATCGGCGTATTCGCCGTCGGCGGTGAAGTAATAGGGCGAGGTTTCGTCGGTGACCTCACCGAGGGAACCGGAGGTGAAGCCGGTCGGGCCGTCGTTTTGGACGACGATCGGGTTCTCGATGTTGGAGAGGGTGTCGGAGGCCGAGCCGCCGTGGAGGATGGCCCCCACCGCTTCGTAGGCGGGGATGGCCTGGACTAATTCCTCATAGATGTCGGCGTCGATGTCCTGGTAGTCGGTGGACTTGGAGAGGTCCTCCCAGGTGACGCCGGCCACGCCGTCCCAGTTGGTGACGTCGTCGCCATTGGAGGTGAGGTTGTAATCGTAGACGCGGCCGATGAGGCGGTCGATGTAGTCCTCGTATTTGCTATCGGCGATGTCGGACATCGATAGCTCGCCCAAGGGGAGATCGGTCTCGGCCAGGGAGTCGGTGATCGTCTCGCCGGTGTCGACGTAGTTTTCCGGATAGGTGCCGGACCAGTCGCTCCTGGAGAAGTAGGTGGTGTAGTCGTCGAACCAGTAGTTGATGTCGACGGTCTCCATCTGATTCTCGATGGCTCCGCCGGAATCGGAGACGGCATAGGTGGTCGCATCGACCTCGCCGGACGTGCCGATTTCGAGGGCATAGACGTCATTGGTGCTGCCGGTCAAATGGTTCTGGGCGGTCAGGATGTTATTGACGGCTTCGTGGGAGCCATTGCCCAAGGCGAAGTAGTAGGTGCCGCCATCGAGGATGTAGGTGCCATAGCCATTGGCGTCATAGGAGGCAAGATACTTGCTCGGGACGCTGATGGTGACGGTCTCGCTGGAGTTGGCGCCGACGTAGACCTTGGCGGAGTTGAGGAACTGGGCGGCCGATTTCTCGACGCCGTTTTGCTTGTCATAGTCGCTATAGGGCGCCTGGACGAATAGCTCGCTTCTGAAGGTGGCGGCGGTGTCGGAGTTGTTGGTGACCCTGACGGTGGCCTCGACGTCACCCCTCGGGGTGTAGCTGACCGAGACTAATTCCTCGTCATATTCGTAATAGGATAAGCCGTGTCCGAAGGGGTAGACGACCTCTTCGTCGTAATCCCAGGCCCCGCCGGTTAAGGAGCCGGTGGACGAGGTGGCGTTGCCCTGACCGACCACGGAATCGTAGTAACGGGTCTCGTAGTAGGTGTAGCCGGTGTAGATGTTCTCGGTCTCGATCAGGTAGAGGCCGCCGTTATAGGTGTCGGCCCTCGAGAAGGAGGAGGAGGAGAGCAGGTTATTGACGTTGCTCCAACGGGAGTCGCCGACGCTCTCGGAGGTTAGGCTCTGATAATCCCGGAAGGCCGCACCGCCGAAGTTCTGCATGGCGGGGTCATTCGAGGAGGAGACGGCGTAGGTGTCGGCTAAGGCGCCGGTGGCGTTGACTTTGCCGGTTAAGACGTTGGCCGTGCCCTGGAGCTGATAGTCGTTGGGGACGCCGATGTAGGCGATTCCATCAACGGTGTAGTCGGTGGTGTCGGTGGGATCGACGTTCCACTTGCTGTCGACGAGGGGTCCGATGTCCATGGCCACCGAGGTGTTGAGCAAGACCACCACTTTCTCGGCCAATTCCTTGGCCTTCTTGATGACGGCTAGCTCATCGGGGCCGAACTGGAGCGGATCCTGATCGAGGGTGGTGGCGTTATTGGTGATGGTGCCATCCTCGGCGATCGACCACTGGCTGGTGGCACCGGGCTTATAGGTGGTTCCCTCACCGCCGGGGCGGGCGAAGGTGACGATGGCGGTATCGGCGTCAACGTTGCTCTCCCATCCGCTCGATTGGGCGCCGCTCATGACGATGTTCGAATTGGTGAAATAGCTCGGGTTGAGCTCGTGGATGTCATAGGTGTCGTAGTCGGGGGCCGAATCGTTGGGGCCGAGGTTATAGGTCCTCGTGGTGGTTCCCCAGGTCACGGTGTCGGTGTAGTTCTCGGCGGCCCCGGCGTAGATGGTCGAGAGGGTCGAGTCGAGGGTCAATCCGTTATTGACCAAGGCCTCGGAAAGGCTGACTTGGTCGGAATTGCCGGCGGCTGAGAAATAGGTCATGTAGCTGGCCGAGCCCATCAAGGCGATCTTGCTACCTGAGGCAAGCGGCAGGACGCTGTTGTCATTCTTGAGAACGACGGTGCCCTCCTCGCCTTCGTTGATGGCGTACTCTTTGGCGGCCTCCACAAGGGCCTTGGGTGTGGAATAGTCAGAGGTGTAGGTCATCGAACTGGTGTCGGTGACGTAGGAGCTCTGACCGAAAGCGGCGTCCACGTTGTTGCGCCAGGTATTAGCCACGCCATGCCCGGCCACGCAGACGGTGACCAAAGCCAAAGAAGTCGCGGTTAACCCCTGCAATAACGGCAGAAGCGTTTTCTTCTTCATCTTGTTCCTCCTTTTTTGGAAATCCCCTCGGCCAAAGGGCGGGTCATGAGTCCGTCGGATGGGGTTTGGGGTTGGGGCGGCTGCCCCGTTTCGTTTGCATTATATGGAGGCGGGAAGCGCTTACGAAAGCGTTTTCAGGTTATTGTTCGCCAAGTAGAGAAACGAGCAAAAATTGAACGCGTTTGGCGCAATAAACGCTCATAAACAATCAGGAAATCGGTATTAAAACTAGTTAGACACGGTTTGCAAATGTTCATTACCGATTGTTTCTTTTGGCATATATTGGCTTTTTTATGGCGTTTTTGGGATAATCGGAGCAATGGCTAGGAAAGGCTTGTTGTGGCTATCGCTACTTCCCCTACTGGGGGCGGTTTATGGCTGCTCGTCCAATTCAGATTACATCCGGGTCATCCTCCTCGAGGGGGATGGGTATAGCTGCGCGAATAACTCCATATTGATTAAGCGCGGGGAGGATGCCTCCTTTTCCATCCACCTCGAGGATGGGGTGGCCATCACCTCCTCCAGCTATGGGGAATATAGCCTCGAGCAGCTGGAATCCCGTTCGGTGATTAGCTTCTCCAACGTCCGTTATCCGGTTCGAATTAGCCTGGAGACCAGCGAGGACCTCATATTCTATTGGCCCGACTATCAGGAGGATGAATCCCCGATATCGGCCCCAAAATACAATAGCCACCTAAGGGAGAATGCCTTAAGCGGACTCACCCACTTCTCCCGCGAGGGCTATATCCAAACCGGATGGAATACCGGGAAAGAGGGATCCGGGGAATGGATACCATTAGGTGGAAGGATCCCCTATGGGGTGGATAACCTCTTCGCCGTCTGGGAAAAGGTAGATGACGGCTCCCTATATAGCTATGAGCCCTTCAATGAGGGCGTCTCGATAACCGGCTATTCCGGTTCATCGGAGTCTTTATGCATCCCATCTACCATCGATGGGTATGACGTGATCGGGATCTCCTCCGGGGCCCTGGTGGATGTAAAGGCCACCTCCTTGACCCTCCCGCCCACGATGGTGAACGTCGCCACCAATAGCCTCCCGAATGTCACTAGGCTCACTATCTATGACTCACTTCGGGCCATTCACGACTCCTCATTCCCCGATAGGAGCAACCTCGTCGAACTCCGGGTGAATGCAATCGAAAAGCCCCGCCTCTCGGCCACCTATTGGGACGCCTTCGCGGATAAGATCGATTATCTCGATAGCGTGCAGGACGAGAAGAAACTGATCCTCTTCTCCGGCAGCTCAGGGCGATATGGCTATGACTCGGAGCAGCTTATGGAGGCCTATCCCGAGTATGAGGTGATAAACTTCGGGACCTTCGCCTACATCAACATGTTCCCCCAGTTGGAGCTGATTAAGACATATCTAAAAGAGGGCGACGTCATCCTGCACGCGCCTGAGTTCGACGCGATCGATTACCAATTCTGCCTCTATCGGGCGATCGACTACCGCTTCTTCTACTGCATCGAGGCCGACTATGGGAGCCTGACTAAGCTGGATATCAGGCGCTTTGACTCCCTATTCGACGCCTTCTCGATGTATCAGAATAACCGCCACAACATGAACCAGATGGATTACAGGTACGCGGCCAAATGGTATGACGATGACTTCAACCACTACACCTACCCCACCTATAACGTCTATGGGGATATGACCCTGATAAGGCCTAATCACGAGACGGATACGAGGATCATGCAGCCTTTATGCGACTATACCTCCGATGCCATCAGCCAGGAGCATTTCGCTAGCCTCAACGCCTATTACGCCGAGTTAGAGCAGATGGGCCTGGATATCTATTTCAGCTACGCCCCCAAGAACATCCGCTGCCTCACCAGCGACTCCACCGAGGAGGAGATAGCCAAATTGGACGAAGTCGTTAAGGAAAATATAGATGTCTCCGTCATCTCCGATATCTTCGATTACCTATATCAGGGCTACTACTTCTATCTAGTCGATAACCACCTATCCGATGAGGGGGTGGGCATGAGGATGGAATCCATCATCGCTGATTTATCCCCCTACATCGGCTGAAGGCTATTCGCGTATTGGCTCCAGAAATAGTTGGTCAGATAACGCGAATAGCTTTCCTCCGGCACGTAGATGGTGAGGGAGCTCCCGTCGAGGAGGTTATTGCCCACACTGATGCCGGAGGGGTTTTCGTTTTGGATATAAAGCGAGGATATCGAGCTACCAGAGAAACTCGCGTCCTCGATGTATTCGATGTTGGATTGGATGGTCAGGGAGGTGAGCCCGCTATTTTGGAAGGTGGAGGATGAGAAGGCGATGATTGGCTTATCGTTATATTTGGTGGGCACGATCAGGGAATCACGGTTAGAGGCCTCATCCGATAAGCCGGTTATAAGATAGCAGTCATCCTTTTCCTCATAGAGGAAGCAGGATAAATCCGAATCATCCCCATCCACCAATTCGCGGTCGGGGACTATCGGCATATCGGGGATATCGATGTCGGTGGGCGAATCATCGTCTAGGGCCACTTTCAAATCGTCTATCAGCCTTACGGAGTTTAGGATGGCGCCTGAGTTATTGAGGTGGAAGTTGGTGTCGAAGAACCAACCGGAATCGAATATCGAGTCATTGGGGTCCCCGAGGATGGGGAAATCCAGCTTGGACGATAGGTAGTCGTAATAATCGTCGACTGAGTCATTCTCATCCACGGCCAGCTCATTGCTGGGGGCGAAGTGGTAATAGACACTCGCCCCGCGGTTATAGGCGTAATGGTAGAAGGAATTCATCGCGTCGATGAAGTCACTCTCAATGACGTCGGAATCGAAGTTGATGCGGTTATTGGGGTCATAGCCCAGAGCCATCGAGTTATAGGAGGGAAGGCTCGAGGAGATATCCCCATATTCATCGAAGCTATCTTTGGCATACACCCCATCACCCTCCGGGGCCCCGATCCTTGAATATAGGTATTTGCTATTGGCGAATTCCGGCAAAGCCAAAACCATCTCCTCCTTATAGGAGGCGGATAGCAAATTGAAATAGCCGAAGGCCCCATCGAGGGCCTGCCACATCGGGGTGGCGTCGAAATAGGATGAGAGGGTCTGTTTATGCTGCTCAGGGGAGATTATGAAGATATCGCCCTCATTTATCCTGGCCTTGGCTAAATCCAGCATCACCTGGCTGCCCAGGGAGGCATACATGCCTAGATTGACGGCCGTATAGCCATCGAATTGCTCCTCGAGGAGTTCGCTCCTGATGCCAAAGGGGAGGGCGCTACCGCCGACTAAGACGATCCTTTTACCCTCTGTTTGCTCCAAACGTTCCATCTTGTATTTGAGCTCGCCCAGGAAGCTATCCTCATACATGTTGCCAATGCCAAAGGCCCCATAGAGGGTATACGTCGGATAGGCGCCCAATATGGCCAATAGGCTCAGCGATGAGATTAGTAGCAGGTATCTTCTTTTCATAATTAGAACTGGAAATAGATGAAGGAGCCCCCGCCTCCCTGGCTATGGATGTAGGACATCGATAGCCCAATCAAGACGAAACATAGCCCATAGAGGGCCACCACCCCTAGGCTTGGTATAACCTTGGCCTCTTTCTTCTCCTCGTCTATATAGACGAAGGAGGCTTTGGGGAGGTAGTTCATGAATATCAATAAGGCGATACCCAATAGGGAGAAGGATAAATTTAGGGGCGAGGCGAAGAACTCGGTGCCCGTTAGGCTATTCCAATGGGTGAATAGGCTAACGATTCCGGATATCGATGATGATAAGGAGTCGGGGTAAAAGAAGATCCAGAGGAAGCTCACGGTTATGAAGACGAAAACCCCGGAGAGGATATTGCCCCACCGCTTCTTCTCCTTTTTGGGGAGCAGATCCTCGATGACCATCAAAGCCCCGTGGCATAGCCCCCATATCACATAACGGAGCTCCGCCCCATGCCATAAGCCGGAGAGGAAGAAGATGAAGATGGTGTTTAGGCACTTACGGAATTTGCCCTTCCTATTGCCGCCTAGGGGGATATAGACGTATTCGAGGAAAAACCGATTGAGGGTGATATGCCATCTCCGCCAGAATTCGGAGAAGGAGGTCGATAGATATGGCTTATCGAAGTTGGTGGTTAGCTTTATCCCCAATAACCTCCCTAAACCCAGGGCTATCTCCGAGTATCCGGCGAAATCGCCGTATATCTGGATGGAGAAGGCGAAGAGGGAAAGGATGATGGCCAAGGATGAGGCCGAGCCCATATCGGCGGCCACCCCAGCCACGAATAGCCCGAAGAAATCGGCGATCACGAGCTTTTTAAGATACCCCATCGTCAGATATCTCATGCCGACGGCGAAATCCTCGCCCTCGAAGTGCCTTTCGGCCTTTAGCTGGGGCAAAAGATCCTCGGCCTTCTCGATGGGCCCGGCCACCAGCTGGGGGAAGAAGGAGACGAATAGGCAGTAATGGAATATGTTCTTCTCGGCCGGGAGTTTGCCTCTATATACGTCTATGACGTATGCCAGGGTTTGGAAGGTATAAAAGGAGATGCCGACCGGCAGGATGATGTCGAGGGCGTT
>JAUNOH010000009.1:3843-45176 GCA_030537155.1 Bacillota bacterium | reverse complement strand
ACAGGTGGTGCATGGTTGTCGTCAGCTCGTGTCGTGAGATGTTGGGTTAAGTCCCGCAACGAGCGCAACCCTTGTCGCTAGTTACCATCATTCAGTTGGGGACTCTAGCGAGACTGCCGATGCAAGTCGGAGGAAGGTGGGGATGACGTCAAATCAGCATGCCCTTTATGTCCTGGGCAACACACGTGCTACAATGGCCGATACAAAGAGACGCAAGATCGCGAGATGGAGCAAATCCCATAAAATCGGTCTCAGTTCAGATTGGAGTCTGCAATTCGACTCCATGAAGGCGGAATTACTAGTAATCGCGAATCAGCATGTCGCGGTGAATACGTTCCCGGGGTTTGTACACACCGCCCGTCAAACCATGAGAGGTGGTAATACCTGAAGCCGCTGGCCTAACCGTAAGGAGGGAGGCGTCTAGGGTAGGACTGCTGATTGGGGTTAAGTCGTAACAAGGTATCCCTACGAGAACGTGGGGATGGATCACCTCCTTTCTAAGGAGAAAGTTGCCTGACTCATAGCGAGTTCAGGCAGTACACACAATTATTTACCTACCGATTTAGTCAAATTTGGTTAGTGTTGAGTCGTTCTGTTTAGTTTTGAGAGATCAGCTTCTCTCAGCTCCCTGTTCTTTGAAAACCGAATATTACATAACATGTTCTTTCTGTTAATTGTTGCGAGTAAAGGACTGGTTTTACCGGAATCTTTTTCGAAACAAGGAACAATAGATCTAAATAGATCGAGTTAAGACAATTACTAACAAAAGCCGATTTAACTTGCGAAGTTAAGTTAATAAGGGCGCACAGTGAATGCCTTGGCACTAGAAGGCGATGAAGGACGCGACTACCTGCGATAAGCGGTGGGGAGCTGGATGTGAGCTATGATCCATCGATGTCCGAATGGGGAAACCCGGCTGGAGTTACTTCCAGTCACCTTCCGGCACTTCCGCCGGTTGGAGAGATACCTAGGGAATTGAAACATCTTAGTACCTAGAGGAAAAGAAAGAGTGATCGATTCCGTAAGTAGCGGCGAGCGAAAGCGGAACAGCCCAAACCACCTTCGGGTGGGGTTCGGGCCGCGTTATGGGATTGGAGATGTCCAGCCGAATGGCCTGGGAAGGCCAGCCATAGAGGGTGAGAGCCCTGTAGGCGTAAGACTGATCCACCCTAGCGGTACCCAAAGTACGTCGGAACACGTGAAATTCTGACGGAATATGTGCCGACCATGGCATAAGGCTAAATACTAACTAGTGACCGATAGTGAACCAGTACCGTGAGGGAAAGGTGAAAAGAACCCCGGGAGGGGAGTGAAAAGAATCTGAAACTGTGTGCTTACAATAAGTCAGAGGGCGTTAAAGCCTGATGACGTGCCTATTGAAGAATGAGCCGGCGAGTTACGTTGACGTGCAAGGTTAAGCCGAAGAGGCGGAGCCGTAGGGAAACCGAGCCTGAATAGGGCTATAGTACGTCAGCGCAGACCCGAAGCCCGACGATCTATCCATGGCCAGGATGAAGGTGGAGTAAAATCCACTGGAGGTCCGAACCGACGTTCGTTGCAATGCCCGCGGATGAGCTGTGGATAGTGGAGAAATTCCAATCGAGTCGGGGGATAGCTGGTTCTCCTCGAAATAGCTTTAGGGCTAGCGTTTGGTTTACCACTTGGGGGTAGAGCACTGAATGCCTGATGGCCGCACATCGCGGTACTGAATGCAATCAAACTCCGAATTCCAGGTGGGTTTAGCCAGGCAGTCAGAGTGTGGGGGATAAGCTCCATGCTCAAAAGGGAAACAGCCCAGACCGTCGATTAAGGTCCCTAAATTCATGCTAAGTGTTAAAGGAAGTGGAGACGCTTAAACAACTAGGATGTTGACTCAGAAGCAGCCATCATTCAAAGAGTGCGTAACAGCTCACTAGTCGAGTATCTCTGCACCGAAGATTTACCGGGGCTCAAGCATGATACCGAATTCACGGATTCTAGATTTTCTAGAGTGGTAGAGGAGCGTCCTATACGGGGCGAAGCCGCATCGGAAGGAGCGGTGGACTGTATAGGAGTGAGTATGCCGGCGTAAGTAACGATTGAGGGTGAGAATCCCTCACACCATTAGACTAAGGTTTCCTGGGCAAGGGTCGTCCTCCCAGGGTTAGTCGGGACCTAAGACGAGGCCGAAAGGCGTAGCCGATGGACAGCAGGTTGATATTCCTGCACCCGTATGCATGCGATGTAGTGACAGATTAGATTAGCGGTACCGGTTATTGGATTCCGGGCTAAGCTTTGTGGCTGGTGCGTAGGCAAATCCGCGCATCAATGTGAAGAGTGAATGCGAGCGAATGGGGCAACCCTAGTAGCGAAGTCCGTGAGATCTGGTCTCGAGAAAAGCTGCTAGCTTAAGTGCATATGGCCCGTACCGAGAACGGACACACGTGGTCAAGGAGAGTATCCTGAGGTGAGCGAGTGAACTGTTGTTAAGGAACTCTGCAAAATAACTTCGTAACTTCGGAAGAAGAAGTGCTCCCGCGAGGGAGTCGCAGTGAAGAGGCCCAAGTAACTGTTTATCAAAAACATAGCTTTATGCTAAGCCGCAAGGCGATGTATATGAGGTGATGCCTGCCCAGTGCTGGAAGGTTAAAAGGAGGAGTTAGCCGCAAGGCGAAGCCCTGAATTGAAGCCCCAGTGAACGGCGGCCGTAACTATAACGGTCCTAAGGTAGCGAAATTCCTTGTCAGGCAAGTTCTGACGCGCATGAATGGTATAATAATTTGGGCGCTGTCTCGACAGCAGACTCGGTGAAATCTTATTGCCTGTGAAGATGCAGGCTACCCGCGACTAGACGGAAAGACCCCATGGAGCTTTACTATAACTTACTATTGAGCAATTGAGGCTCATGCGCAGGATAGGTTGGACGCGTTGATGTCTGGACTTTGGTCTAGGCGGAGCGGTCGGTGAGATACAACTCTTGTGCTTTGGTTGTTCTAACGTATGGTCTTACGAGCCAGCGGACAGTGGTAGGCGGGTAGTTTGACTGGGGCGGTCGCCTCCCAAAGAGTAACGGAGGCGCTCCAAGGTATCCTCAGCACGGTTGGAAATCGTGCCTCGAGTGCAATGGCATAAGGATGCTTGACTGCGAGACCTACAAGTCGAGCAGGGACGAAAGTCGGACATAATGATCTTGCGGTTCCGAATGGAAGGGCCGTAACTTAACGGATAAAAGCTACCCTGGGGATAACAGGCTGATCTGATCCAAGAGTTCACATCGACGATCAGGTTTGGCACCTCGATGTCGGCTCATCACATCCTGGAGGGGAAGTACCTTCCAAGGGTTTGGCTGTTCGCCAATTAAAGTGGTACGCGAGCTGGGTTCAAAACGTCGTGAGACAGTTTGGTCCCTATCTGTCGTGGGCGCAGGAATTTTGAGTGGACTAGTCCCTAGTACGAGAGGACCGGGATTAACATAGCACTGGTCTACCAGTTGTCACGCCAGTGGCATGGCTGGGTAGCTACCTATGGAAGGGATAAACGCTGAAAGCATCTAAGCGTGAAGCCAACCACAAGATTAGAATTCCCATTCGAAAGAAGTAAGAGCCCTCCAAAGTTAGGAGGTTGATAGGGCGGAAGTGTAAGCGCTGTGAGGCGTTGAGCTGACCGCTACTAATAGCTCGAGGACTTAATTTCACTAAATATCTTTAAAGATATGAGCAAGCTAAGTCAGGCGCATTTAGATAATTACAATAACTTAGAACGTGTTAGCGATAGTATTCGGTTTTCAAGGAACATGGAGTAAACGAAAAAAGTCTGGTGGTGATGGCGCGGTGGCAACACCTGGTCCCATCCCGAACCCAGCAGTTAAGCACCGCAGTGGCGAAGGTAGCCGATTCGTTCGGCAAGAATAGCGCGCCGCCGGGCTTTTTTCTTTTATGGGCCGAAAATCCTTAAAATTAGGCCCGTGGAGCCCCGAAACCATCAATCCTGAATAAATTACCGTTTCGGAACCAATCTGGCCTACGATGGGCGAAATCGAAATCGTAACTAAAGGCGCCGAGAGGCGCTTTTCTTTTGTATAATTTTGCTATGGTTAAGGTACATCTAATTCAATTCAATTCCTCATTGGCCGCCAATGGGGCCACCCTCGATCCGGATTCCAACGCCTTCTTGGAGGAGGTATCCGGCGGGAATATCGCCTTTGCTAATGAGGGGGTGCCCGTCTTCTTCGTCCGCACCGGCGGGGCCGAGGGCTGGTTTAAGGAACACTATAAGGAGTATGAACCCCCTTATTTCATCCTCGCCCAGGGCGAGAGGAACTCCTTAGCCGCGAGCTTGGAGATCATCTCCTTCCTCCATCAGCATTCGCTTCCCTGCCATCTCTTCTATGGCGAGAGAAAGAAAATCGGTGAGGAATTGGTGGCCCTAGCCAAAGCTTATGAGGCCAAAACCTCCCTTAAAGGCAAACGTTATGGGGTCATCGGTACCCCGAGCGATTGGCTAATCGCCTCAAAGGCCGATTATCAGAAGGCCAAACGCCTCTTCGGCGTCGAGATGGTTGAGATCCCCCTCGAGGAGTTTTACCAGGAGATGGGGAATAAGCAGATCCTCGACGAGAAGGCCTATCATGATTTCTCGAAATTGACCGATAGGCAGGATGAATTGAAGGAAGCCTTCCACATCCACGCCGCGTTATCTAGATTGGCCGATAAATATGAGCTATCCGGCTTCACCATGAGGTGCTTTGATCTCCTCGACAAATTGAAGAACACGCCTTGCTTGGCCTATGGTTTCTTCAATTCGGAGGGCAGGATCGCCGCCTGCGAGGGCGACGTCCCCTCCATGATTTCGATGGCCATCCTCAACGCCGTATCCGGCGAACCGATCTTCATGGCCAATCCCTCAAGGATCGATATAACCGCCCAAAAGGGGGTCTATGCCCATTGCACCTGCCCCTATAAGATGTTTAAGAGCTTCAAGCTACTGACCCATTACGAATCGGGTCTGGGCTTTGGGGTTCGTGGCGAATTCGCCTTGGATGATTTCACAATGTTCAAAATATCGCCAAAGCTGGATTCCTTCGTTTGCAAGCTAGGGAAAATCGAACGTAATCTCGCTGAGGAAAACCTCTGCCGTTCACAAATCGAGGTCAAGTTTGAGCAACCGATAGACGACCTCCTAGAAGACCCCAAGGGCAACCACATGCTCTTCGCCTATGGCCGCCATAAGAAGGCGATTGAGTATTTCTTCACCCTCATACCCGCGTTGGCCTAATGGCCTATTTTGCATTTAGCCGTCCCTATGGCATAATATGCCCACGTCATTATTAATGACGCTACCCATTTATCTATGAACATCGACTCAAAAACCCAATACGGCGCGATCAACCTCTCCTCTGAGGCCATCGCCTCCGTGGCCGGGAAAGCCGCCGCCGAGAGTTACGGCGTGGTGGGCTTAGCCGCCCGGCCCTCCCTTTCATCCCTTTTCACGGGGCTTTTGAAGATCGATGAATACGAGAAGGGGATCTACGTATCCAAATCAGCGAAGGGATACTCGATCTCCGTCTACGTTTACGTGGCGTTCGGCGTCCGCGTGACAGAAGTCGTTTCGGAAATCCAGAAGCGTGTCAAATACCTAAGCGAGAAAACCTTTGATATCAAACTGTCCGCGGTTAACGTCTACGTCCAAGATGTTAAGGACATTTGATCATGAGAAGCATTGACGCAGATCTGCTTAAGCAGATGTATATATCAGGGGCCAATAACCTCTATAACCATTACCCGGAGATCGATAGGCTCAACGTTTTCCCTGTTCCCGATGGCGACACCGGCATGAACATGAATCTGACCTTCACCTCCGGCATGAAGGAAATCCAAAACCGCAACGACGCGGATGTCTATTCCCTCTCCAAGGCCTTCTCCAGGGGCCTACTCATGGGAGCCAGGGGCAACTCCGGCGTCATCACCAGCCAGGTTTTCCGCGGATTCGCGGATTCTTTGGAGGGCTTGGAGGTCATCAACGTCAAATCGTTGGTCGAGGCCTTCGTAAAAGCCAAGGAAGTGGCCTATAAGGCCGTCATGAAGCCCGTTGAGGGCACCATTTTGACGGTCATCAGGGAATCCTCAGCCGCCTTAAAGGATAAAGAAGGTGAAATCCGCTCCATCGAGCAGGCCATGGACATCATGCTGGATGAGGCTTATGCCTCCTTGCAACGCACCCCCGATTTGCTGCCCGTCTTAAAGGAAGTCGGCGTCGTCGATAGCGGTGGCACCGGGCTTTGGCGCATCATCGAGGGCATGAACCTGGCCGTCCACGGCAAGATGGTCCAGCGCCTCGATAACGTCGAGACCTCCGCCCAGATCCAGCAGGGCAACCCCTTAGAAAACATCGGCTCCTACGCCGGGGCCGCCTTAAGCGAGGATGAGGAGGGATATGGCTATTGCACCCAGTTCATCCTCAAGCTTGGAACCGCCGAGGAGGGCAAAAAGCCCTTCTCCGAGAAGGAATTCAAGAATTACCTTGAGACCAACGGCAAGTCCGTCGTCACCGTCCGTGACGATGAAATCGTCAAGGTCCACGTCCATACCCTCTACCCCGGGCAGATGCTCAACTACGCCCAGAATTATGGCGAGTTCGTGACCATCATCATCGAGAACATGTCCGAGGAGCATAACAACATCCAGGAAGGTAAGGTCGCCACCGACATGGTCGGCAACCTCAACGCCCTCCATTCCCGCGGACACGAGGAGGAGCTCGTCAAGGAGGGACCCCTCGAGAAATACGCGATCGTCGCCGTCTCCTCCGGCAAGGGGATGGACGAGATATTCAGGGAATTGGGCGCCGCGGTCATCGTCTCCGGTGGCCAGACCATGAACCCCTCGACCGAAGATTTCGTCTCCGCCATCAACAAGGCCCACGCCGAAAACGTCTATATCCTCCCCAATAACTCCAACATCGTCATGGCCGCCTCCCAGGCTTGCGAGGTCGTCGAGGGCTGCAACGCCCGCGTCGTCTCCTCGACCACCATCCCCCAGGGCTTGGCCGCCTTGATGCAATATAACCCCGAGGATGAAAACCCCGACACGGTCTATGACGATATGAAATCGGCGTTAAGGAGCATCCGTTCGGGCTCGGTCACCTACGCCATCAAGGATACCGACATCGATGGCATCCACATCACCAAGGACTACTACATGGCCATGGGCAATGGCAAGTCGATCGTCTCCTGCGTCAAGGATAAGCTCGAGGCCTTAAGCGATTTGGTCAACTCCTTAGTCGACGATGAGGTCTACTCCCTCATGGTCTTCGCCGGGAGCGACGTCACCGATGAGGAGATGGAAGCCGCCTCCAACATGCTCAACGAAAAGTATGGCGAGAACATCGAGGCCGACATCCGCCGCGGGGATCAGCCGGTGTATAGCTTCATCGTCGGGGCCCAATAAGCCGCATTCAGATACCAACAGGCCACTTTATGTGGCCTTTTTTATGCCATAATATCCGCATGGCCAGCAAGAGACTTACGACATCGCCAAGGCTGAACTACCTCCTTTTGAAGATGGGCATTTTGGATTACCCGGATGTCCTTTCCCATTACCCCCGGAGGTATGACTCATATGAATACACCTCCCCGAAGGCCCTCTATCACCTCGTGGATAAGCAGCGCATCGTCATCTATGGCAAATTGATATCGACCCCCAAAAGCCTCCGCTTCTCGAGGCTTAGCAACGTGAGTTTCTTCTTTGAGGATGAGCAGGGCGGGAACTATAAGGTCGTGGCCTGGAATAGGCCTTATTTGACCAAGATATTAAACCTGAAGGATAGCTACACCCTCTCGGCTAGTTACGACGCCAAACGTCACGAATTGAATCTATTGAACATCAAAAAGGGCCTAATCCCCGTGGGGGAGAGGATCGTCCCCGTCTATTCCTTACCCAGTGAATACCCGAATCATAGCTACCTACAGCTAGTTGAGAAGTCTTTGGAGCAATGCCGGGGGAATATCCCCGATTTGGTGCCCATTAGATTCAGGGAGAAATATAAGCTCGAGAGCCGTTATGGTGCCTTATGTAAGGTCCATCGCCCCCAGGATATGGAGGATGTTAGGCTTGGCTCGCGGGTCTTAAAGTACGAGGAGGCTTTGCTATTCTCCTTGAAGAATCAGATCATCCGCCGGGAGAATAAGGCCCTCCATAGCTCGGGCAAGGGCTATTTCAACATGAATGAGGTCGAGGCCTTCATCGCCAAATTGCCATATCCATTGACCAATTCCCAGCGTCAGGCCATCCAGGAGATAGTCACCGATATGGAGGATGGCTCACTGATGTATCGCCTCTTGCAGGGCGATGTCGGAAGCGGCAAGACCTTGGTGGCCGCGATTTGCTGCTACGCGAATTTCCTCCGCGGTTCCCAAAGCGCCTTGATGGCCCCGACGGATACCTTGGCTAAGCAGCATTATGAGTCGCTGTCATCGCTATTTTCCGGCTGGAAGGTGAATATCGTCTTATTGACCGGCAAGATGGATCCCCAGATTAAGCGGGGCGTCCTTTCGGATATCGCCGATGGGAGCGCGGATATCGTCATCGGCACCCACGCCCTTTTTTCGAAGGGCGTGCATTATAACCACCTCGGTTTGGCCATCATCGATGAGCAGCATAAATTCGGGGTCAACCAGAGGAGCCTATTGGCCCAAAAGGGGGATGATGCGGACGTCCTATTGATGTCGGCCACCCCGATCCCCAGGACTTTATCGATGACGATATATGGCGATCTAGACGTCTCCACCCTCACCGAATTCCCCTCGGGGGAGAAAAAGATAAAGACCAAGATCCTCACTAGTGAGGATAAAGCCGTCGATGAGCGGATCCAACACTGCCTGAAGGAAGGCAAAAACGCCTATGTGGTGGCCCCGAAGATCGAAGCCGGGGAAGATGAGCTATCCTCGGTCAAGGCGGTTTTTGAGCTCTATAAGGAGCGTTATCCCGGCAAGTGCGCCATCCTCCACGGGAAGATGGACGAGGAGGAGAAGGAGGCGGCCATCCTCTCCTTCAAAACCGGCTTATGCCCCATCATGGTCTCGACTTCCCTAATTGAGGTTGGGATCGACGTGGCTAAGGCCGACACCATGATAATCTACGAGCCCCAAAGCTTTGCTTTATCCAGCCTCCACCAGCTCCGCGGGAGGATCGGCCGCGATGGGAGCGAGGCCTTATGCTACCTCTGTTATGACGGGAACGACCCCGATGACCTCGATAAGCTCCGCGTCTTGGAGGAGAGCCTCGATGGCTTCCATATCGCCGAGGAGGATCTCGCTCGAAGGGGGCCCGGCGAAGTGGCCGGGGTCCGCCAATCGGGCCTACCGGAGTTCCAATTGGTCAATCTGGTCCGGGACTTTAAGATGTTTGAATGTGCGAGGGATGATGCCGCCTATCTCCTCTCCCATCCCGAGGAGGAGGGTTTTTCCGCCCTCTTGGAGGCGGCTAAGAAGCAGATGGCGAACGTTTCTTTGGCATAAATGCTAAAGAAATGCGACGTTGTGGTATCATTGCAAAAGGGATTTTCGACCCAGAGGTTTTATTGATTATGATTAGCATCGCTTTGGATATGATGGGCGGGGATCTTGGATCTGCCGCGACTTTGGAGGGGGCGAAGATATTTCATGCCGCCCACCCCGAGGTCAAATTGATATTGGTCGGCAAAAAGGAAGAGCTCTCTTCCGAGATCGGGGAGATCGTCGACGCGCGGGACGTCGTGGCGATGGACGCCGGACCGCTTGAGGCTTTGAAGGCCCGCGAATCCTCGATGTATAAGGCGGTTGAACTCGTCAAGGCCAATGAGGCCCAGGGTGTAGTTTCCTGTGGCGGCACCGGGGCGTATTTATCCTGCGCGACCGTCAGGCTACGCCTCATCCCGGGGGTTAAGCGTTCGGCCCTCATCACCGCCTTCCCCACCAAGATAAAGGGGAAAAAGGTCGTGGTTTTGGACGCCGGGGCCAGCAATGAGAATTCCGGCGAGGAAATCGCCCAGTTCGCCTTGATGGGCTCCCTTTATTCCAAATTCGTCTACGGGTTGGAGAGCCCGAAGGTATACCTTCTTTCCAATGGCGGCGAGGAGCATAAAGGCTCCCCCGAGGGCAAGGAGGCCTTCGCCTTGCTAAAGGAAGACGCCAAGCTCAATTTCTGTGGGAACATCGAGGCCAGGGAGGCCCTTTCCGGGGAGGCCGACGTCATCGCGACCGATGGCTTCTCGGGCAACTTGCTATTAAAGTCCACCGAGGGCACGGCCAAGCTGATGTCGGGAATGCTAAAGGATGCCTTCAAGCGGAATATTTTCTCGATGCTTGGCTATTTGCTTTGCAAAAAGGGCATCAGCGAGATGAAGGAGACCATGTCCTCGAAGAAAGTCGGCGGCGCGATGCTAGTCGGCGTCAACGGGACCGTCGTCAAGGCCCATGGCAATTCGGATGGCGAGGCCTTCGCGAATGCGATTGAGGTGGCCTATAAACTCATCTCCTCGAATATGGTCGACAAGATTAAGGAGGGTTTATCCTCATGAGCGAGTACACTCCCCTATACCGTAAATTCGGCTTCCTCCCCCATAACGAGGAGCTATACCAACTAGCCTTCACCCATTCCTCCTATAACGGGATGGCCGGCACCCGTCACCAGGATTATGAGCGGCTCGAGTTTTTGGGCGATTCCATCATCGGGATGGTGGCCAGCGAACTTTGCTTCGTCAACCACCCCAACATGGGGCAGGGCGACCTCTCGGTGCTTAAGGCCCAGTTCATCCGGACCGAAAGCGAGGCCAGATACTGCTTGAAGCTCGGCTTGGATAAATTCATCCGGGTCGGCGTCTCCTTTCAGGGGAGCGTGGCCAATTCCCCCTCGGTTTTGGAAGATGTCTTCGAGTCCTTCATCGGGGCTTTGTTCCTGGATCAGGGACTCGAATTCACCTACAAATTCGTCAAAAACGTCCTCGGCGAGGACATCAAAAACGGGACCATCCACCTCGAGGAGAACCCGAAGTCGTTGCTTCAGGAGGCCATGCAGGCCGACCATAAACGTTCGGTCACCTATTCGATCCTCTCGGAGGAGGGCCCAAGCCACCAGAGGAATTTCGTGGCCGCCGTCTACTTCGAGGGCAACGAGATCGGACGTGGCTCTGGCAAGAGCAAGAAATTAGCGGAGACCGAGGCGGCCAAAGACGCCTTAAGCAAGATGGCCAAGCCCTTAGGAGGTAACTGATGGGCCTATTCTCATTTTTAAAAAACAAATTCGGCGGCAAGAAGGAAAAAGACGAGTCCGTCGATAAATATAGCAAGGGGTTGGAGAAATCCCGGGCCAATTTCGCCTCGAGGCTCGATGAGCTTTCCAAGCGTTACGCCCTGGTGAATGAGGAATACTTCGAGGAATTGGAGCAGATCCTCATCGAATCCGATGTCGGGGTCTCCCTCTCCTTAAAGCTGATTGAGGACCTCCTCGATAAATCGAGGGAGGAGAAGATAAGCGACCCCAAGGCCATCAACGAGCAGTTGATCGACCAGATGTTCGTCTCCTACGCGACCGGGGGTGAGGCCATCGAGAACGAAATCCATTTCCAGCCCGAGGGCCCGACCGTCTTATTGGTCGTGGGGGTCAATGGGGTTGGGAAGACCACCTCAATCGCCAAATTGGCCTACCGTTACATCAAGCAGGGCAAAAAGGTCCTCTTGGTGGCCGGGGATACCTTCCGAGCCGGGGCAGTCGAACAACTGGGCGTCTGGGCCGAGAGGCTTAAATGCCCGATCATCAAGGGCTCCCCCGAGGCCGATCCGGCCTCCGTGGCCTACGATGGGGCCAAATACGCGAAGGAACACGGAGTCGACCTCATGATCGTCGATACGGCCGGTAGACTCCAGACGAAGAAGAATTTGATGCTGGAATTAGGGAAGATAAATAGGGTCCTCGGGAAGGAGATTCCCGGCGCCCCGCATGAATCCTTCCTCATCATCGATGCGACCACCGGGCAAAACGGGGTCATCCAGGCCAAATCCTTTAAGGAAGTCACCGATTTAAGCGGCATCGTCATCACTAAGATGGATGGCACCTCGAAGGGTGGCATAATCCTCTCGATCCGCGAGGAATTGGGCGTCCCGGTCCGCTTCATCGGCTTGGGCGAGAAGATGGAGGACCTCGAGGAATTCGACCTCGATAAATACCTATACGGCCTCTTATTGGGGAATAAGACCCTATGAGCGACATCTTGGCCGATAGGGAATACATCCTTGGCTTATTATCCAAATATGGGGTCTTATTGACCGAGACCCAAAGGGGGATCGCCAGATCGTATTATGAATACGACCTCTCCCTCTCGGAGATAGCCGAGGAAAACAAGATATCGAGGGCCGCCGTGAGCGAGGCCCTAAAATCCTCCCTCGCCAAAATGGGCGATTATGAGGAGAAGCTCGGCTTATTGAAGAAAGATGGCGAGTTAAAGCAAAAGATAGATAACGCCCTCAAGAAGGGCGATCAGGATTCGTATAGAAGCCTGCTGGAGGAGATAGTAAATGGCCTTTGAGAGTTTGACCGATCGCTTCTCGGCGATCTTCAAGAAAATCCGCGGGCAGTCCAGGTTGACCGAGAAGAACATGGACGACATGCTCAAGGAGATCCGCGTCGCCTTATTGGAGAGCGACGTCAATTTCAAAGTCGTCAAGGCCTTCACCAACGAGGTGAAGGAAAAGGCCATCGGCCAGGATGTCTACGCGAAGGTCAACCCCTCCCAGATGATCGTCAAGATCTGCCACGACGAGATCACCGAATTATTGGGGGCCGAGAATACCGGCATCGAATACTCCAAAACCCACCCGACGACCATCATGCTGGTCGGCTTGCAGGGCTCAGGTAAGACGACCTCGGCCGGTAAGTTAGCCTACCTTCAGAAGAATAAACTGAATAAGAAAGTCCTCTTGGTGCCCCTAGACGTTTACCGTCCGGCCGCCATCGACCAGCTACGGACCCTGGCCAAATCCATCGACGTCGATTTTTACGAGGTCGACCCGAAGGAAAACCCCGTCGACATCGCCAAAAAGGCCCAAAAGAAGGCCTACGACGACCATTATGACGTCGTCATCTTCGATACGGCTGGCCGACTCCAGATCGACGAGAAATTGATGGATGAGCTGAAGGACATCATCAAGGCCACCCATCCCGATGAGACGTTGTTATTGGTGGATGCGATGGCCGGCCAAGATGCCGTCAACGTGGCCAACGCCTTCAATAACGACCTCCGCCTGAGCGGCTTGATCATGTCGAAGCTAGATGGCGACGCGCGTGGCGGCGCGGCCTTGTCCATCAAATATCTGACCGGCATCCCCATCAAATTCGCCGGCGTCGGTGAGAAAGTCTCCGATTTGGACATCTTCTACCCCGAGAGGATGGCCGATAGGATCCTTGGCATGGGCGACATCGTCACCCTCGTCGAGAAGGCGAAGGAAAGCATCGACGAGAAGCAGGCCGAGAAAGACGCCCGCAAGATGATGGACGGGAATTTCACCCTGATGGATATGCTAAATCAGATGAAACAGGTCCAAAAAATCGGGAATCTTGGGGCCATCGCCCGCCTGATCCCCGGAATGCCCAAGCTCACCGACGAGCAAAAAGAGAGGGCCGAGAAGGAGATGAAGCTATTCGAGGCCATCGTCAATTCCATGACCCCGTGGGAGAGGGCCCATCCGGAAGCCCTCCGCTTCTCACAAAAGAATAGGATCGCCAAGGGTTCTGGCAAGACCAATGCCGATATCAACCGCGTCATCAAGCGTTATGAGCAGTCGAAGCTGATGATGAAGCAAATGAAGCAATACCAGAAAACCGGTAAGATGCCGCCTGGACTCGGCGGTGGCGGAATGCCTTTTTAAGTAAAAAAGTCAGAAATAGCCGTGGGTGTAGTCGCACCCGCGGCTTTTTTGGCGATAAATTGCTCATTAGTTCTCCTTTAATTGGAACGGCAGGGGGCTAAAATATTTAAGTGAATAATCCGAAGAAGAATTCGAAGGCCAAGGATACCCTGTTGGTCATAGGGAATGGCTTCGATTTACATTTGGGGCTAAAAACCTCCTACAACGACTTTTTCAACTGGACGATCGGGAAGGACGAGGACGATATCCCATCCCATCGAAAGAAGGCGAGGAAGAACTATCTCTCGTTTAATGCCTTTTATAAGGCCGTCAAAAACCAGCAGGGAAAGGTCGCGGATGAGGCCATGAGCCGCTTCACGAGCGAAGTCCACGCGCCTTTTTGGCTCCTTTTGTTTTGGCTTTTAAGGAAGGAGACGAAGCGGGGGAGCGACATCGCCTGGCATAAGATTGAGGGCGTCATGACCGCGACCGTAAGCCCCGAGGGCTATGAGGGGTTCCACTGGAAAAAGGTATATCAGTTCAGTAAGGCCATCAAAAAGGGCGATCAGATTACATACGATAGCATCGCGGCCATCTTGGCCGGGATCTATTGCCATTTAGAAACAGGTGATATACCCGTAGGGTATATAGACGATGGAACGTATAAGAGCTTCGCTCGTTACTTCCTAAGGCCGCACCTCTATCGATTCGAGAAGCTATTTGGCCGATATATAACCACCGTTCAGTTAGTTAACTACGACGATTACCTCGAAAAGGCCGGTTTATTGATCGCCCAGATCGTGGGCGAGAGGAAGGGGAGCTATCGCAAAGCCCCGGAGAAGGTTTATATCGATTCCTTCAATTACCTCGATCTTTCCGGCTGGTCATTGACCTCAAATTCGAAGGGCTTCACCTATATCCACGGGAACTCAGTCTCCCCGATTTTTGGGGTGGCGAGGCCCAATAATCCCGATGATGAGGCGGTTTGCTTCACCAAAGCCTTCCTGAGGCCCGATCCTTTATGTCCAGCTCAGGAAGCCCCTGATGAGGGGAGGAACATTAAGGAAGTCCACATCTATGGACACTCCCTGTCGAAGGTCGATAGCCCATACTTCGAGGCCTTATTTGAGATGATGGGGTTATATGATCCCTCGCTTTGCCAACATAAGAAGATATATATCGATTTCTCCGACGTCCCTGGCGAGGATCCGAAAAAGGCCTTTGAGAAGAGACTCAGCAGGCTGAATAGATATCTAACCTACGCCAGCCAGCGAAGTGGGCATCTCTTCCCCGACATCGAGGAATTGATGGACCGCGGAATAGTGGTATTCAGGAAATTGCCATAAGAAAAAGCAGGGGTTACGAATCCCTGCTTATTTTTTATGAACAAACTTCTTTCCTTTATCTAAGGCATCCGCCTCCCACTTGGGGGTTTCGCCGCTTTCGGCTTCCTTTAATAGCTTGAGGTCGGCTTTGGAGAGGGAAAGCTTCTTGAAGAGGTCGGGCCGGTATTTCCTGGTGAGGAGAAGCGACTGCTTCCTCCTCCATTTTGCGATGGCCTGATGGTTTCCAGAATAGAGGAGATCGGGAACCGTCTCCCCGTTATATTCATATGGCTCGGTGTATTGTGGATACTCCAGAAGCGGCTCATTGAATGATTCGTCATCCAGGGAGTTGCTGGCGATGGCCCCATCCAGTAAGCGGATGATGGAATCGGCAATCCCCATGGCCGGAATCTCTCCACCGGTCAGGATATAATCACCAATAGAAACCAGCTCGTCGACGTAAGAATTCACGCGTTCATCGACGCCTTCATAGTGGCCGCAGACGATGATGAGGTCCTCGAGCTTGGAATATTCCTTGGCCATTTCCTGGTTATAGGTCCTTCCACGCGGGGACATCAGGATGACCTTTGAGGTCTCCTTTTTATTGTCGGTTATGGCATCGACGATCGGTTGGCACTTCTGAATAAGGCCGGCCCCACCCCCGACGGGAGGGGTGTCGGTGCGGCCGTATTTATCCTTGGTATAGTCGCGGATGTTCACTAGTTTCACGCTGGCGACGCCCTTGGCGATGGCCCGCTTGATGATGGAGTTACCAACTAGGCCCTCAAACATCTCGGGGAAGAGGGTGAGGATGGTTATGTTCATAGCATCCCCTCGACGACCTCGACTTTGATGATCTTGTTATCAAGGTCGACATCTTTTATGAACGAATCATGAAATGGCACGAAGAAGTCCTTGCCATTTTCCCTCTTTATGCGGAGGGTTTTTGTAACCGCATAATCCAAGACGTCGGAGACCACGCCGAGGCATTCTCCTGTCTTTTCGTCCTGAAGTTGGCAACCGACTAGGTCGCTGAAGCGGAAGTATCCCTCGGGCATCGGGGCCGAATCCTTATCGATCTCGATGGCGTACCCCTTTAGTTCCTCGGCTTGCTCAATAGAAGTGATCTCCTCTAAATCGAGGAAGTAGAAATCTCCTGAGGGGCGGAAGGCTTTGACGGTCACATCTAATCTTTCGTTGGTCGATTCGTTTAGAAGGGAGAGCTTATTGCCTTTTTTAAATCTCTCTTTTCCAAAATCGGTCAGCGAAAAACAACGTAACCCACCCTTAAGCCCAAAAGGCTTGCGGATATAGCCGAGCCTGACATACTCCATTTCTGATTTCTCCATAAAAATTGAAACGGCGGGAGTATAAATACTCCCGTCGCTTCTGATTTATTCGTCTTTTTCTTTTTCGCCTTCGGAGAAGCTCTCAAACCTGAGATGGACCCAGGTGTTGGTATCGTCGGCCTTGCCGGCGATGTTGATGACTTCCCTTAGGGCGTTGGCGATGGCTCCGCGGCGTCCGATCAGACGGGCGCAGTCATCATCTTCGGCCACGATGAGTACGGTGACTTCCTTGGAGTTGCCTCCGGGGAGTTCCCTGATGACCACGGCTTCGGGCTTCTCGATGAGCGGATCGATGAGCGGATGAATCAAAGCCTCGTAGTCTTTCATCGTTATTTGGCTTCCTTGGTGGTCTTCTTAGAACCCTTCTTCACCTTGCTCTCGGCATATTTGCTCATGATGCCTTTCTGGGAGAAGAGGGTGCGGACGGAATCGCTGGGCTGGGCACCGAGGTTGAGCCACTTGAGGGCTAATTCCTCGTTGATGTTGGCGCCATTCTCCTTGACGGAGGGATCGAAGGTGCCGATCTGCTCGATATAGCGGCCATCCCTGGCGAAGCGGCTATCGGCGGCGACGATCCTGTAGAAGGGGTCCTTGTGGCGGCCGATGCGGGTTAACCTGATTTTAACGGACATGGTTGTTTCTCCTTTTTTACGGGCAAGATATTAATATCGTTTGAATAGGGGTGTCAAGTAAAAATACTTAACATTTCAAAAGTAGGTATTCCATGCCCCGAAATCTATTGATTAAAACTGAGACTGGATCAGGATTTTAAAATATCGCCAAAGAATTTTGTGGCATTTTGGCAAAGAACTTTGTGGCATTTTGACAAAGAACTTTGTGGTAGGTGAGAACCCGCCTAACGCTTAATTGATTTGTCTCCTAGAAGGGCTCCCTATATACTCGAGCTATGGAAAACATTGATTATCAAAAGGTCTTTACCCCTATTCTTGATGAAGGGGAGAGAGTCCTCGGTGGCTTTAAACCTAACCGGAAACGTCTCATTGGCGGATGCCTCTTCTGGTGCATCGGCGGTCTACTCTTCTATGGAGGCTTCATCGCGGTTTGGCTGGCTACCACCCCATCAGATCCCGAGGTCTCGGAGTTTATAAGGTTTCTTGTCGCGGGGATTGCTGCCGGCTTATATGTCGTTTTTGCGGTGGTGATGATCGTCGTCTTCGCCCTTCTTTATAAGCACAGCTTCTATGCCTATACCGACAAGAGGATCCTCATTAGAACCGGGATTATCGGAGTCGATTATCGGACTTTGGATTACGATTTCCTGGCCGCGATGGACGTCAAAGTCGGCTTCTTGGATAAGCTGCTCAGGACCAATACGGGGAGCATCACATTCGGCTCTGCCTCCTCCCCGATAGTGGCCTCTGGGGCCCAGGGAGGATCCCCGTTTGTCTTCAGTTGCATCGACGATCCCTACAACAATCTGAAGATCATCAAAAAGGCGGTTAACGAAGGAAAAGACGGCCGGTAAATTTGGCAAAATTGTTTGGATTAAGATCTCCTAAAAATATTGGGGGATCTTTTTTTGTGGCTCTTTCAAACGCGTCACCAACTTTAAACCCATTTCGTCACTTTTTGATGCTCGTAGCGTCTTCAGAGATATCAACATTTCGATTGATTATTCGAACAGTAACCAAGAACCACCAGAACTTAAAATGGAATATTTTGATTACAGAGTAATCATTTATTCGTTTTTGAATTGATGTAGATATCTGCAACAAACCGAAAACGACTATTCGCAAAGACCTGTAATTCTTGCGACTCTGATTTTTGACCGATTTTTAGGATTTTTAAAAATTTTGAGTCATTTTTATCGCGGGTTGCTTCCATATGGGCTAATCAAAAACGACGATTTTTCGCTCTGATGAGTTGACACTTTCGGATTGGATCCAATTTGCTACTTTTTTGATTTCTGACTAGTGTAGTTTCTCCCTTAATGGGAGGTGATTTTAAACCCGGGCTTGTGCTGGTTTGGCAAAATCGGTAAGATATGCCTCGCGTCAAATGACGCTACGCAGGCTCCGCTATCCACGTCACGGACATTGAACCTGAAGAGAACCCATTTCAGACAGGAGGTAGACACATGAACTTAAATCTAGTCGAAGAAGTCACCGCCAGTCAGCTTAAGAAGGATGTTCCTTCCTTCTCCGCCGGAGACACCGTCGCGGTGTCCGTCCGTATCGTCGAGAACAAGAAGGAGCGTATCCAGGTCTATGAGGGCGTTGTCATCCAGCGCCGCGGACATGGGGTCAGCGAGACCTTCACCGTCCGTAAAGTCTCCTCGGGCATCGGTGTGGAGAGAACCTTCCCCGTCAATAGCCCGGCCATCGCCAAGATCCAAGTGGTCCGTCGCGGTAAGGTCAGGAGAGCCAGGATCCATTATCTTCGCAAGCTCTCAGGCAAAGCGGCCCGCATCAAGCCGGCCGAGTAAGCCGATACAGCAATCGAGTGACGAAGGCCCGCAGCAACGCGGGCCTTTCTTTTTCCCCAAAGCCCAATCGACTATAATTTCGGAGTCCATCCTTATTCCTATTAAGGGAATAGGGCCTAATCCCATGAAGAACGACAAAGAGAAGAACATCCATTACTTCCCCGGCCACATGAAGAAGGCCCAGAACGAGATCGTCAACTACGTCAAGCTCGTTGATTTGATCGTGGAAGCGGTGGACTCCAGGGCCCCATATTCGACCAGGAACCCTTTCTTAGCCGGGATCATAGGAAACAAGAAGCACCTATTGCTATTAACTAAGTCCGATTATTCGGATAAGGAAGTCACCAAGCGTTGGATCGCCTATTACGATAAACAGGGTATCCCCACGATATCCGGGAACCTCAAGAAAGATAGAATCGTGGATAGGCTTAGCAAGGCCGCTGAGCCCCTGTTTAAGGAAAAACGCGAGAAAGAGGCCAAGCTGGGCATGAAGAGGCAACCCCTTAGGCTGATGGTCATCGGGGTTCCAAACGTCGGCAAATCGACCTTTATCAACTCTTTAAAGGGCAAAGGGAGAGCCAAGGTCGCCAATAAGGCCGGGCTCACCAGAAGCGAGCAGTGGATTCGCGTGAGTGAGGACTTCCTGCTTTTGGATACCCCGGGGATCCTTCCGATGAATTATGGGGATGAGGGGACTAACGTCATCTTGGCCCTATTGGGGACGATGAAAGAGGATATCCTTCCGACCGTGACTTTGGCCGAAAGGCTATATGAATATCTCCAGGCCCATTATCCCGCCTGCCTGAAGAAACGCTTTGAGATAGATGACGTGTCCTGCCTCCCCCTGGAGGAGGCCATGCTTTCCATCGCCAAAAGGAGGGGGCTACTCATCAATGGTGAGCCCTCCCTGGATAAGGCCTGCTATTTGTTCGTGAAGGAATTCAAAGACGGGCTTTTGGGCGAATATTCCCTCGAGGAACCAGATGCTTGATTTCGAAACCCAATATTATTCCTCGGACATCCACGCGATCGCCGGGTGCGACGAGGCCGGAAGGGGCCCTTTGGCCGGACCGGTTTTCGCCGCGGCCGTCATCTTCCCGGAAGGCTATCAAAACGAGGAGATAAACGACTCCAAGAAACTATCAGCCTCCAAAAGAAAGAAACTATTCGAGATCATCGAGAGGGACGCCCTTAGTTATGGCATCGCCTCGGTCGATGCCGAGACGATCGACAAGATCAACATCTACGAGGCTAGCCGCCTCGCCATGAAGCTGGCCCTCTCCCAATTGAAGGTCCCATATCAGCTCGTCGTGAGCGACGCCATGCCGATAAACGATCTGCCGGTGAAGGTCATCCCCATCATCAAGGGCGATGCCAAATGCCTCAACATCGCGGCCGCCTCCATCTTGGCCAAGACGATGAGGGACGAATATATGGATGAGCTCGCTTTGGCTTATCCCCAATATAGCTTCGCCTCCCATAAGGGCTATGGCACCAAAGCTCATTTGGATGAACTGGAAAAATATGGCCCCATCGAGGGAATCCATCGGAAAAGCTTTGCTCCGGTGGCTAAGTTCTACCAGACCCAGCTCAAACTTTTTTGACGAATTTTGACGCGAATCCTCTTTTTCCCTCCATTAAAAGGTGGAGGGTTTTTAATGAAAGCCAGAGAACTTTTGATCTACATCTCGCTTCTTTGTAAGGGCGATTGGGACAAGATCACCGCCCATCTAAAGAGCCGAAAGGTCCTCGATTTGAGCCAAGCTGAGGATAGGGTGAAGGCCCTGCGGTGTAAGGCGGTGACGATCATCGATCCAGAATATCCCCAGAGCCTGAAGCATCTATCCAATCCGCCTTATGTCCTTTATTACCTCGGTGATTTATCCCTTCTTGACGATTATGGGCGCTGCATCGCCTACGTCGGGAGCCGGGAGGCCTCTAGCTATGGCGTAAAGAAGGCCACCGAGATATCGGCCCAATTGGCCGCGGATGGCTATTCCGTCATCTCCGGCCTGGCCAAGGGGATCGATGCCGCCTCGGCCCGCGGGGCCATCGCCCATAAGAAGGCCGTGGCCGTCATCGGGAATGGGCTGGATACCTATTACCCATCGGGGAATTCGCCTCTGCAAAGGGAGATAGCCCATAACGGGTTATTGCTAAGCGAATATCCATATGACACGCCACCCAAGGCCACGAACTTCCCGATGAGGAATAGAATCATCGCCGCCTTAGCCAACGCGGTGGTGGTAGGGGAGGCCGGAAGAAGGAGCGGGGCCATGATCACCGTCAACATCGCCCTCTGCCTGGGGAGGGAGGTCGGCTGCCTGCCTTTCCGGGCCTATGAGGATAAGACCAATAACCGCCTCATCAAGGAGGGGGCCTACCTCATCGAGGAGGCCGAGGACGTCTATGCCATGCTCAGCCACACGATAGCCAAGCCCAAAGAAGCGGAGTCGGAAGAGGTGTAAAAATTTTATCGGATGCCCCTATAAATATCCTTATTTATATAGGGTTGGGGAAGCGTTTTCATCAGTTTGACAACCCCGCGGGGAGGGCTTATATACTAGAGCGATTTTTATGAAGTTAGTCATCGTCGAGTCACCAAGCAAATGCACCACCATCTCCAAATTCCTCGGGAGCGATTATGAGGTTTTGGCCTCCCAGGGTCACATCCGCGACCTCTCCAAACACGGGAAAGGGGGCCTTGGGATCGACGTCGATAACGGCTTTAAGCCCGACTGGGAGTTCAACCCCAAGAAGAGCGCAATCGTCACCAAATTGAAAAACGAGGCCAAAAAGGCCGATGAAGTAATCTTAGCCACCGACCCTGATAGGGAAGGGGAGGCCATCGCCTGGCATCTGGCCGACGTTTTGAAGCTGGATAAGGATACCGTCACCCGCCTCCAGTTCCACGAAATCACCAAGCCGGCGGTCACCGAGGCCTTAGAGCACCCCGGGAAGATCAATCAGAATCTCGTCGATTCTCAGGAGACCCGCCGCATGTATGACCGCATCATCGGCTTTAAGCTATCGTCTCTATTACAGAAGAAGATCCACGCCAAAAGCGCAGGCCGCGTTCAGTCGGTGACCCTCAGGATGATCGTCGATAACGATGCCGAGAGGAAAGCCTTCGTTCCAGAGGAATACTGGAGCATCCAAATCGAGCTGGAAATTGCCGGGAAAAAGATAAAGGCCGCCCTCAATAAAGTTGACGGTAAACCCGTTAAAATCACCTCGAAGGAAGAGGCGGACAAAGTGTTGGCAAGACTTGGCGAAACGATCGATGCCATCGAAATAAAAAAGAGCAAGAAAACGATTCCGCCCAAGCTTCCCTTCACCACCTCGACCATGCAGCAGGAAGCCTTTAACCGCTTTAAGTTCTCGACCTCGAAGACCCAGTCTTTGGCCCAGAAGCTATATGAGGGTTTGGAGATCGCCGGCGAGCACGTCGGCTTGATCACCTACATGAGGACCGACTCGGCCAGGATCTCGCCCGTTTATTATGAAAGGCATGCCAAGCGCTTCATCTCCGAGACCTTCGGCGAGGAGTATCTCGGCAAAGTGCAATCCGCCAAAAAGGGAGCCCTCTCCCAAGACGCCCATGAGGCCATCCGCCCGACGGCCGGTTTATCAAGGACGCCCGAAAAGGTTAAGCAATATCTGACCGCCGATGAGGCCAAGCTATACACCCTGATCTTCGATCGGGCGATGGCCTCTTTGATGGCCCCTAAAAAGACCGAGTCCACCAGCGTCGTCTTCGCCACGAACGGATTGGAATTCACCCTCACCGGCTCCCGCACCCTCTTCCCCGGCTATGCCGCGGTTTATGGGCAATATGATGACGATGAGGAGGCCACCCTCCCGGAGATCGAGCAGGGTAAGGCCTATCGCATCGTAAGCAAAACCGGCGAGCAGAAATTCACCCAACCACCGGCCGCCTACACCGAGGCCAAAGTCGTCAAATTGATGGAGGAGAAGGGCATCGGACGCCCCTCGACCTACGCCGCGACTTTGCAAACCCTCCAAAAGGCCGGTTACATCACCTCCAAGGGCGGCGTTTTGTCGCCGACGGAAAAAGGCATCGAGACCACGGTGGCTTTGGAGAAGCATTTCCCCGAGATCATCGACTACGAATACACCGCCAACATGGAGAAGAAACTCGACCAAGTCTCCTCTGGCGAGTGCACCCGCGTCGAGGCCATGAATGGCTTTTATGGAGACTTCATCAATAAGTTCGAGAAAGCCTCCTCCGAGATGGAGAAGGCGCCAGCCACCGAGACTGGGGAATTATGCCCGGTCTGTGGCTCTCCTTTGGTCATCAGGAAATCGAATTACGGCACCTTCATCGGCTGCTCTAATTTCCCAACATGCACCTATAAGAAGATCGAGCCGAAGGAAGCCCCGAAAGAAACGGGCGAGTTATGCCCGGTCTGTGGCAAGCCTTTGGTCATAAAGACGAACCGCCGTGGCAAGAGCTTCATCGGCTGCTCTGGCTATCCCCATTGCAGTTACATCAAGCCCGAGGAAGGCGCGGCCAAGAAGACCTACGTCAAAAAGAAGGCCACCTATACTGAGGCTGACTATGTCAAAGCCTGCCCCGACTGCAAGAATGGGCATCTGGTCATCAAGAAATCCAAGAAGGGGACGAGTTTCCTCGGCTGCACGAATTTCCCGAAGTGCCGCCACGTCGAATCGCTCCCGGAAAATAAATGAAGAAAGTAAACGTCATCGGGGCCGGATTGGCTGGCTCCGAGGCCATGAACTATCTATTGAAGAGGGGATATGAAGTCCATCTTTTCGAACGCCGGCCCGAGGTGGACGATGAAGCCCATCACACCGGATATTTCGGGGAGCTGGTCTGCTCGAATTCGTTAAAAAACAAACAGCTTACCAACGCCTGTGGGCTCCTGAAGGAGGAGATGCGGCGGATGGATTCTGTTACGATGGAGGCGGCCGAAAAAAGCGAAGTCCCCTCTGGAAACGCCTTGGGCGTCGACCGCGATTTATTCGCCAAATCGATCACCGACTATTTGCTATCTTTCCCCAACCTCCACATCCACCACGAGGAAGTAAAATCGCTCCCAAAGGATGAGGTCACCATTTTAGCTACCGGTCCTTTGACCAATGGCGAATTGATGGAGGAATTATCAAAGATAATCGGGGCGAATAACCTCTCGTTTTTCGATGCCTCCGCCCCCATTATCAGGAAAGATTCCATCGACTTTTCGAAGGCTTATTTTAAATCCCGTTACGACAAGGGGGATGCCGACTACATCAACTGCCCATTCACCAAGGATGAATACGTCAATTTCGTCTACGAGTTGGTGCATGCCGAGAAGGCGATGCTACATTCCTTCGACACCCATTATTTCGAGTCGTGCCTCCCCATTGAGGTCATCGCCTCCAGGGGAGTGGATACCCTCCGTTATGGGCCGCTTAAGCCGAAGGGATTGGAGAGACCCGATGGGAGTAGGCCCTATGCCGTCTGCCAGCTGAGGCAGGATAGCAAACTCGGTGACTACTATAACCTCGTCGGCTTCCAGACCAATCTGACCTACCCCGAGCAAAAAAGGGTTTTTCGGATGATTCCTGGATTGGAGAATGCCGAATTCATCCGTTATGGGTTGATGCACCGCAATTCCTACATCAACGCCCCCTTGGCTTTGAACCCCGACCTCTCGTTGAAAAACGCCCCCAATATCTTTGTGGCCGGGCAGCTTTCCGGCGTCGAGGGCTACGTCGAATCATCCTGCATGGGGATAATCGCCGCCATTAACGCCGCGCGGAAAATAGAGGGACAGGAATTTATCCCGACGCCCACCGAGACGATGTTCGGGGCCTTGATCGACTATCTTTGCTACGCCTCCCCGAATAGCTTTGCCCCCATGAACGCCAACTGGGCGGTGTTGGGAAATATTCCCAAAGACGCCCGCGAGCAGGCTATCGAAAAAGCCCTGGCGGCGGTATCATCCTATTGGGCGAAGGCCAATGGAAGATAAGGCGAAGAAACTAGAACAAGACTATTTGAAGCACCTTCGTTACCTGAAGGGCTATTCGGATAAGACGATCGATTCCTACCGTCGGGACATCGATAGGTTTTTTTCCTTCCTCGATGAGGATGGCTTTAACTTCGATCAGGTGGACCGCTCCACGGTCAGGGCCTTTTTGGAAAACGAGGTATACCGGGGTATCGACCCCCGTTCGAACAAACGAAGGATGTGCGCCCTCCGTGGTTTTTATGAATATCTCCTTGAGGGCGGTTTCGTCGACAAAAACCCCTTCAAAGGCGCCGTATCGCCAAAGCCGGGCATCAAATATCCCCGTTCCCTCTACGTGGAGGAGGTCAGCAAGCTTTTGGATGAGAACGCCAAGCGGACCGATTATCTGGCCCCGCGTGACCAGGCCATCCTTGAGTTGCTTTACGCCTCGGGGATGAGGGCCTCGGAACTGGTAGGACTCCGTTATAGCCAAATCGACTATAACTCCCGCATCATCAGGGTCCACGGCAAGGGCAAGAAGGAGAGGATCGTCCCCTTTGGCAAGCGGGCCGGCTCAGCCATGAGGGAATACGCGAGCAAGCTGCGTCCTGAGCTACTTGCCAATAACCCCGAGCCAAAGAAACCGGATAATTTCTTTCTAAATTCCCGTGGCAAGGCCTTGACCGTCCGGGGACTCGAATACGTCCTGACCCAATCGGAGGCCAAGATAGGGTCATATCTGAAGATCCACCCCCATGAATTGAGGCATAGTTTCGCCACCCACCTTTTGGAGAATGGGGCCGACCTCCGTTTGATCCAGGAGCTATTGGGGCATGAGAGCATCGACACCACCCAGGTCTACACCCACGTCTCCGACAAACTGATCAAAAAGCAATACGACCAATACTTCCCCCGGAATGGCAAAAAGGGCAAGAAGTAGGGGGATATTAGCCAATCTCGGCGTTATTGCCCGACAAGTCGGGTGATGTGAAACGTATAATTTTGTTAGATAGGAACCTGCCTTCTTCGATTCGGCAGAGCCTTCCTCCCCCGCGCCACAGTCAACTCAGTTGAACTCCTTCCTTCATGTCCCCCCGGCGCGGGGGATTTTTCTTTTTCAGGTTTTGCTAACGCTTACCCGCTCGCGTGTGCTAATATTCGCCTCGGCATCTTTTGATGCTAATGCACACCCTGCGGATTCAACGCCTAGTTCCGGAACGGGCGAAACAGCTTAAAAAGCGTTCCGGTGGTCAGTTGTTAGAAACAGGGGAGGCTCAAACGAATGGAGGTCACCACAATGAGTGACGAAGAAATCAAGGAGGTCACCCCCGCGGAAGCTCCCGCCGAGGAAACCCCCACCATGGCTGAGGTCATGCACGATCCCAACGCTCCGATCATCACGATGAAGAAGCTGTTGGAGGCCGGCGTCCACTTCGGTCACCAGACCCGCCGCTGGAACCCCAAGATGAACCGCTTCATCTACGGCGCCCGCAACGGCATCTACATCATCGATCTTCAGAAGAGCATCGAGCGCGTCAACGCCAGCTACAAGGCTTTGAAGGCCATCGTCTCCGAGGGGGGCAAAATCCTCTTCGTCGGCACCAAGCCCCAGAGCCAGCAGATCGTCATTGACGAGGCTGTCCGCTCCGGCTCCTTCTACATCACCAACCGCTGGTTAGGCGGCACCCTCACCAACTTCCGCACCATCTTAGGCCGCATCAAGAGGCTCCGTGAATTGGAAGGCATGGTCGAGGATGGCTCCATGGAGAAGCTCCCCAAGAAGGAGCAGGCCGTCCTTAACAAAGAGTTGGCCAAACTCCAGAAGAATTTGGAGGGCGTCAAAGAGATGAGGAGGGTTCCTAACGCCATCGTGTTAGTCGATCCCAGCCTCGAGAAGAACGCCGCCCTCGAAGCCAAAAAGCTCAACATCCCCGTCTTCGGTATCTGCGACACCTCCGATGATCCGGATTTAGTCGACTTCCCGATCCCCTCCAATAACGACGCCAGCAGCGCCATCAAGCTGTTGGTCGGCGTCTTGTCCGACGCCATCGTCGAGGCCCGTGGCGGAGTCACCACCATCGCCTACACCCCCGATGAGGGACCCGAGGCCACCATGGTCGACGCCATCCGCGTCGCCGACATCGCCAACGAGCAGAGGAAAGCCGCCATCCGCGCCGCCAGAAAGGCCCGCGAAGAGCGCTATGCCAAGATGCAGGAAGAGCGCAAGGCCCGCTATGAGGCCCGCAAGGCCGAGTTCGCCGCCAAGGCCGGTGAGAAACCCGCCGAGAAGGAAGAACCCGCCAAGGAGAGCGAATAATGCCTGAAGTTACCATCGATTTGATCAAGGCCCTCCGCGAGAGGACCCAAGCCGGCATCATGGACTGCAAGAAAGCCTTACTAGCCAATGATGGCGACATCGAGAAGGCCGTCGATTACCTCCGTGAGAAGGGCATCGTCAAGGCCGCCTCCAAAGCCAACCGCATCGCCGCCGAGGGCTTGTCCCAGGTCTTAGTCGATGGCAATAAAGCCATCATCGCCGAAGTCAACTGCGAGACCGATTTCGTCTCCAGCGGCGATAAATTCCATAAGCTCGTCGATGATGTCTTAAGCACCATTGCCAGCAAGAACCCGTCCAGCTTAGACGAGGCCAAGAAGGAGTGCGAACCGCTCTTCATTGACGCCACCGTCGCCATGGGTGAGAAGATGGAGTTACGCCGTTATGAGGAAGTCGCCCTCTCCGGCAGCCAGAAGGCCTATTCCTACATCCACATGGGTGGAAAGATTGGCGTCTTGTTAATCCTCGATAAGGAATGCGACGAATTGGGCAAGGGCATCTCGATGCACATCGCCGCCAATGCCCCGCAATACCTCGATCTGTCCTCCGTACCCGCCGCCGACCGCGAAAGGGAGCTGGGCGTGGCCACCGCCGAAGTCAGGGACGATCCCAAGCTTCAGAATAAGCCCGAGGCCGTCAAGGCCCAGATCGTCGAGAGGAAAGTCGACAAGACCCTCTCCAAGGATTGCCTCTCCCTCCAGGAATACCTCATCGATCCCTCCAAGACCGTTGGCGGCATCCTCCAGGAAAAGGGCGTCTCGATCGTCAAATTCGTCCGCTACAAGGTGGGCGAGGGCGTCGCTGCCTAATCCTCAGTTCAAAAAAGGATATAGCCCTGCCTGAAAATAGGCGGGGCTTTTTCTATCTTTAGTTCATCTAGGCGAGTTTTCGGCTATAATGTCTACCGCAATGAAACCGGTTTACAAACGAATCATCATCAAACTATCGGGCGAGGCCTTGGCTTGCGATGATGGCTCGTCGATCTACGATCGCGAGAAGCTCGAGAAAGTCGCCAAAATCGTAAAGGCCATCCACGATATGGGCGTCGACATCGGCATCGTGGTCGGGGCTGGCAACATCTGGCGTGGCCGCACGGCCGAGAGGATCGGCATCGAGCAGGCCCAGGCCGACTATATGGGGATGTTGGGGACCATCATCAACGGGATGGCTCTCCAAAACTCCATCGAGAAGGTCGGATTATCCTGCCGCCTTATGAGCTCGATCTCGATTCCCCAGTGCTGCGAGCCTTATCTAAGAAGGAAGGCCATCCACCATCTCGATTCCAAGCGCGTCATCATCTTCGCCGGCGGGACCGGAAACCCCTATTTCACCACTGACACGACGGCCACCCTAAGGGCCTTGGAAGTGGGGGCGGACGCCATATTGATGGCCAAGAATGGGGTCGATGGGGTCTATGACTCCGACCCGCGTAAGAATCCGGATGCCAAATTATTCGATAAGCTCAGCTACCACGAGGTAGTGGAGAAGAAACTCGAGGTCATGGACTTAACGGCCGTGGCCATGCTCGAGGGTAAACCCGTCAAGATCAGGGTGTTCAACATGGACGATTGGGATAACTTCCTCAAGGTCGTCGGAGGCGACGATTTGGGGACCACCATCGATAGCGAAGGGAAATAGAAACAATGGACGAATTAGCCAGTGAAGCCATCAAGGGCTTCGACAAATCGATCGAATCATTCAAGGTCGCCTTGACCAAACTCCGTTCCGGGAGGGCGAACCCCGCCATCCTAAACGGCATCCAGTGCGACTATTACGGCGAGAAGATGGACATCGTCACCCTCTGCCAGGTCTCGATGCCGGAGCCGCGTCAGCTTTTGGTCAAACCCTATAGCAAGGATGACCTCAAGGCGGTGGCCGGGGCCATCAACGGGGCCAACCTCGGCTATAACGCCCAGGTGGAGGCCGACGCCATCAGGATCATCATCCCGCCTCTTACCGGGGAGATCCGCAAGGAAATCGCCAAGCAAGCCAAATCCTTATCCGAGGAAGCCAAAGTCTCCGTCAGGAACGTCAGGAGGGAATACCTCGACTTATTGAAGGAAGACGATACGATGTCCGACGACTACAAGGAAAGGGTTGAGGAGGACATCCAGAAGGGCGTCACCGAGGCCAATAAGAAGATTGAGGAGATCCTCGAGGCCAAACAGAAGGAAATCCTCACCATCTAAAGAAGGTTATACCCCCGATTCCTGAAAGGAATGGGGGGTTTTCTTTTTGGCAAAAAGTTATGCAAAAACAGCATTGCTATGTCGAAACTGCATAAATATAATTGAGATAGAGGACATAGAAATGATAGAGAGAACAATCCTTTCCCAAATCGCCTATTCGGTGGAGAACCGGCCGATTACCCTCATAACCGGCCCCCGTCAGGTCGGCAAGAGTACTTTGGCAAACCTCTTTACCGAAAAAGGCTTCTCATATGTGTCTTTGGCTTCTTCGCGCGAGGCCAGAAGCGCCCAAGCAGATCCTGGGATGTTCCTTTCCATCCACAAATGGCCTTTGATCATCGACGAGGTCCAAAAGGCCAAGCCGCTTTTTGAGGAAATTGAGGCCATCGTGGATGAGCAAAGGCTTAAGGATGGGCGGGGATATGGCATGTATATCCTAACTGGATCCCAGCTTTATCGTTTGATGGAGGGGATTTCCGAATCGATGGCGGGCCGGGTTGGGATCATCCATATGCCCACCTTATCGAGGAACGAGACCATCGGGGTGAAGGACGTCAAATTTTCCTTCGACCCAGTCAAGATAGCGGAAAAAGCCGATAAGACTCCCATGGACCCCGCCAAATTATTCGAATTGATCCATCGCGGCTTTTATCCCGAATTATGGGCGAATAAAGCCCTGAAAGCCCAGAGTTTCTACTCCGACTATGTCGAGACTTACATCGAAAGAGATGTTTCCGATATCGCCCAAGTCGAGGACAAATACTTATTTCGCTCATTCATGGAGCTTATGGCCTCTCTCAGTGGCCAACAGCTTAATTACGAGACGATTTCAAAAAGCCTCGGCATCGATGCCAGGACGGTCAAGAAATGGCTCTCCATCCTTTTATCCAGTGACTTGGTTTACCTATTGGAGCCATATAGCGAAAATTCGATAACCAAGCGGATCGTCAAGCGGCCCAAACTTTATTTTTCTGACACTGGCTTGGCCTGTTATCTGGCCAAGGTCAGTTCGGGCCAAATGCTGGAGGCTAGTTTCCTCAAGGGGGCTTTCCTCGAGACCTATGTCATTGGGGAGTTGAGGAAGACCTACTTGAATAATGGGCTTAAACCGCCTTTCTATTATTATCGCGACAGCAATGGAAATGAGGTTGATTTGCTCGTTATAGAAGACGGAAAGATGCATTTAATCGAATGCAAAAGTGGTATGAATTACGACCACAAGGCCATCAAGTCATTCTCAAAGCTTGCAGAAAGCAAATTGGCTAAGGGCAGCCAATTGCTCATCTGCAACACGGATTCCGTCTATCCCCTTGGGGAAGGGGCCTATGCCGTGCCGCTTTCTGGGATATGAGTAGATTGCGTCCTCCTCTCCCCGACGAATCACCATTTAAGGAAGAACCCCACATGATGGGGTTTTCTTTTGATAACAACCTAATTTTCTGGAATTATGTGTGAAGTTCTCACAAAAAACCCAAGAAAAATGTGCAAGGCCATCACATTTTCCAAAATAAGTCCCCCGCTCAAAATTGAAATATGGAACAATGAAGTCGATTCTTATTTCCGATTTTTTGAAAAAACTGAAATAAAAACCGCTAGGTTGCTCTCTTATTTCCGAAAATTCTAAAAAACTGAAATAAGAGGTGCTAAAATGCCTGTGTGAAAAACCGCGCAGGCTATGAAAGGCAAAACTTATCAGGCGATTTGGCGTATTTTTCTTTTGTTCCCGCCAAACTGCCTCCCGAACCAGAACTTGAGGTGAAGGGGGAACTCCTTTCCTCTTTGATGGAAGCCAAAGCCCAACTCGCCGTTTTGAATAAGCTTTCCTCCCGCATCAGGGACGACGACCTCTTCCTTTATATGTATGTCAGGAAGGAGGCGTTGTTATCCTCCCAGATCGAGGGCACGCAAGCCACCTTGGAAGATATACTCGCCCCCGAATACGGGGGAGCCAAAAATGCGGACGTCCAAGATGTCAGCAACTATGTTGCGGCCATCAACTATGCGGTGAAGAGGCTGGATACCCTTCCATTATCCAACCGCCTTTTGAAAGAGACACACTCCGTTTTGCTATCTTCTGGGAGGGGGAGTGAGAAAAACCCCGGCGAATTCCGCCGCTCCCAAAACTGGATTGGGGGAGCGGGGAGCAGCCTTAAAAATGCCAGATACATCCCGCCTTCCGTCGACGATATGCTCGAGGGGATGTCCGATTTGGAGAAGTTCATCCACGAAGATGACGGGATGGATCCCCTGATCAAGGCCGGGCTGATCCATTATCAGTTTGAGACCATCCACCCCTTCCTCGACGGGAATGGGAGGATCGGAAGGATGCTGATCACGCTGTTCCTGTTGGAGAAGGGGCTCATCTCCTCCCCAATCTTTTACATATCGTATTTTCTCAAGCAGAATCGCGTCGAATATTACGACCGCCTCAGCGAAGTCCGCCATAGCGGAAACTATGAGCAGTGGCTGAATTTCTTCCTTCAGGCCGTCTCCGCCTGTTCGCTTTCCACCGTCTCCTCCATCGAGCTGCTGGAGTCGTTACATAAGAAAAACTATGAGAAGATCGCATCTAGCAAAAGCAACAAAAACGCCCTGCTTTTGTTTTCCTATCTCGAGAAACATCCGATCATCGATATATCGGGGGCCTCTTCCGCCCTGGGGTTATCGTATAACTCCGTCTCCCTCGCCGTGAGGAAACTGCAGGAAAGCGGAATACTTTTTCAGGTAAACGGCCAAGCCAGGAATCGAAGCTTCTGCTATCAGGAGTATCTGGACATCCTCAAAAGCGACATCTGAGATAAGTACAATGCGACAAATCTCTTAGCCTGTTCACTAAGTTTTGTTTTTTGTGGCCTTTTGTTTATTGGTGAAAAAGCGGCGGGGCTAGTTTGATTTCATTTTCCCCGCGTATGCGTATAATGATTTTCATGGCAAGTTTCACCCTGCAAAAGAAAATCGGCCACGTCGCCTTCATCATGGATGGCAACGGGAGATGGGCGAAGTTACGCGGCCTACCGCGTCACCTCGGGCATAAACGGGCCTGCGAGAGGCTCCGCGACGTCTTCGATTGCTGCGTGGAGTTCAATATCCACGTCGCCTCCTTCTACGCCTTCTCCACCGAGAATTGGAACCGCCCCCAGGAGGAGATAGATCATTTGATGGATTATCTCGAGGATTTCTTCCATAGGGAGATCGACTTCCTGATGGAAAAGGGGATAAAGGTTCGGATATCCGGCGATCTAAGTAGGATCAGGGAACAGACTAGATTAGTCTGCCTCGAGGCCATGGAGAAGACGAAGGATAATACCGGCTACATTGCGAACATCTGCCTCAACTACGGGGGCCGCGACGAGATAGTGAAGGCCAGCAAGAGAATCGCCGAGGAATATAAGCAGGGGAAGATCTCCCTCGATTCCATAAACGAAGAGAGCTTCAAGGCTTATCTATACACCGCTGGGCTACCTGACGTCGACTTGATGATCAGGACCTCGGGAGAACAGAGATTATCGAATTACCTTTTATACGAGAACGCCTACGCGGAGTTCGTGTTCACAAAGGTCAAATGGCCCGATTTCGATAGAAAGGCCTTCATCGACTGCTTGAAGGAATATCAGAAGAGGGACCGTCGTTTCGGGGGATTGAAAAATGAATGAGGAAGAAGAGAAGAAGGAAGTAGGGGAGCCCAAGCGGCATTCCCGCATCCATATCGAGGTCAACGGCATCGGCGAGAAAGGCAAAAAGTCGATGTGGGCCCGCACCTGGATCGCCCTGGTGATGATTTTGATATTGCTGCCGGCCGCTATTTTGGGCGGCTGGGTTTTCGCCGCGGCAATCTTGGTGGCGGCCGTGATGGCGACCTATGAGATCTATAAGGCCCCCCAGAAGAAATTCCCCTGGTGGATATTCGCCATCACCTTAGTCAACGTCATAACCCTCATCTATTGGCCCATCATCTACGTCAACGTCGTGGGGGCCCTCCAGAACGAGGACTGGGTCTTCACCTTGGAAGGGAGCTTCTCCTACTATGGCATCGTCATCCAGGTCGTCCACGTCGGCATCATGATGCTGATCTATTTCTGGCTCGGGGTCGGCTCGAAGGATTTCGACTTCGGGGATGTGGCCCACTTCATCACGATGATCCTTTTGGTGGGGTTGGGACTTCAATCCTGCCTCGTCCTCCGTTTCTACCCTTTCTACCATATGCTGGATGCCTCGGGTAACATCGCCCCCTTCCAGGCTTTCTGGCAGTCTTTGGAGCTGCTTTTATTCGCCGTCTTGGGGGCCTGCATCAACGACACCTTCGCCTACTTCGTGGGCGTCCTCTTCGGAAAACATCACATGAACGAGAAGATCTCGCCCAAAAAGACGTGGGAGGGTTTCTTCGGTGGCTGGTTCTTCGGGGCCGCCTTCGCGATCGGCTTCGGGCTCATCGTCTCCGTCTGCGGGGCCCCGATGCTCCCGGGGCTATTCGATGCCGACCACTGGTATTGGATCGTGGTGGCCGGAATCTTGTTGCCCTTAGTCGGTGATTTGGGCGATTTGAGTTTCTCTTTGATCAAGCGTCATTATGGGTTTAAGGACTATAGCCATCTATTGGGCCCCCATGGGGGCTTATTGGACCGCCTCGACTCCCTCATCTTCTGCTTTTTGACTTTGGCCATGGTCGTCTCCATGGCGACTACGGCCGAGAACCTGATTGTCTTCTGATTATGCGGAAAATCCTCCTTTTGGGCGCCTCGGGCTCGATCGGGAGCCAGTCGCTTGATTTGCTTAAAGCCGACGGGAAATCCTTTAGATTGACCGCCTTTTCGCTTGGCAAAAGGGTGGAGAAAGTCGATGAGATACTTACCGATTTCCCCAGTGTCGAAAGGGTATGCGTCCAGTTAGAGGAAGACGCGGAAAGATTAGCCAAAAAATATCCGGATATCCTCTTTTATCATGGCGATGAGGGGTTAAGGCAAATATGCCTTGAGGCCGATTACGACATGGCGATAAACGCCCTCGTCGGTTTTTCGGGATTAATACCCTCATTGACCGTCTTAAGCCAAGATAAAATCCTCTGCCTCGCGAATAAGGAATCCCTCGTGGTGGGTGGGGATTTGATCAAGAAGGCCCTGAACGGGGGCAAAGGCAAACTATACCCCATCGACTCCGAGCATGTGGCCTTGGCCAAGCTCATAAACAAAGCTGGCATTGAGCACGTCGAGCGGATGATCATCACGGCTTCCGGCGGCTCCTTCCGCGATAGGAAGCGCGAGGAATTGACAGACGTCACCCCCGAGGAGGCCTTGGCCCACCCCACCTGGAAGATGGGGGCGAAGATCACCATCGACTGCGCGACCATGATGAATAAGGGGTTCGAGGTCATCGAGGCCATGCACCTATTCGATTTCCCGGCCGAGAAGATCGATGTCTTGATCCACGAGGAATCGAATATCCACTCCATGCTTTTACTGGATGATGGGAGTTATCTGGCCGATATATCCAAACCCGATATGCATGGGCCCATCGAGTGGGCCATCTATGAGGGGAAGGTCGATTATCAGCTATATAAGGCCAAGGACTACCATGACTTTGGCCCATTCCACTTTAGGCAGTTCGACCCGGAGCGGTATCCGGCGGTCGGACTATGTCTGGAGGCCTATAAAAAGGGCGGGAACATGCCGGCGGTTTTAAACGCGGCCAATGAGGAGGCCGTCTACGCGTTTTTGGCCAAAAAGATACCGTTTTTGGACATTGAGCGACTCGTGTCTTTTGCACTAAGGGAAGCCGCCTTCGTAACTAATCCCTCACTTCGTGATATCCTACGGGCCGACGGATTCGCTAGAATGTTCATCAGGCGGATCGCCGGGTAGGGAAAACTTCATCTATGGTCATTGTCTACATCATCATCATGCTCCTGATACTCTGCGTGCTGATCTCGCTGCATGAGTTGGGTCATCTTTCGATGGCCAAATTGTTCAAGGTTTATTGCTTTGAATACTCGATTGGCTTCGGGCCGAAGCTATTACACGTTAAGCGGAAAAACGGCGAGACCTATTTCTCGATCAGGGCCATCCCTTTGGGCGGCTATGTCTCGATGTATGGCGAGGAGGGGGTTCTCCCCGAGGATTTCCAGGGCGAGGTCGATTCCTCGCGCTCATTGGAAAACGTCGCCAAATGGAAGGCCGCGATCATCATGGTGGCCGGGGTGGTGGTCAATTACATCCTCGGCTTGATTTTGATCTTCGTCGCCGTCAGCTGTTTCCCGATTTATTACGTCGGCTATGGCAGCAGCTACGCCATAACCGAGCAGATAAGCACCACGATGGTGTATAACGACTTCAACCTCGAGGAGGGGAGCGCCGCCTATGCAAGCTTCCTCTCCGCGACCGGCAAGGAAGATGCCAAAACCGAGGACTACTACCTCCTATATGGCGCGACTTACACCTACGACAAGGCCTATTCCGGGATCTCCGGGAGCGCCTATGTCTTAGATGGGAACGTCGAGGTGTTTAGGGATGGTTCCTCCATCGGGACCTTTGTGGCCTTATTCTCGGCTAGCGAATTGACCGCCTCGGTCGATTTCATCCATAACGTCACCCTCTATCCGGCTTTAAAGGCCGAGAACGGGAGTTTACTCCCGGCCGAAAGCGAATATCAGAGCGTCGGCATCGAATATATCGCGAACACCAGCGAGGCCTTCTCCCTCAATAGCGCCTATTCCTATAGCTTTACCCTGGATTTCTACCTCTTAGATAAATCTGGGGTCTCCGGGAATGCCGGGAGTAGCTTCTCTAGCATCTACGACAATAAAATCTCCTATCCGGTTTCCTATTCGTCCAGCGGGTCATCCTATGTCTCCAACGGCTTAAAGAGCCAGCCTCTGGGCGAATATAACTCCTGGGAGGAGGCTTGGGGCGATTGGTCCTACTACGTCCCCTGGGCCAATAGCGCGATCATCCAGGGTTTCGCCTCGATATTCACGGGTGGCTTATCCAACATGTCCGGCATCATCGGGATGACGGCCTCGGTCGGGACGGTCATGTCCTATGGCGGGGCCTCGATGGTTTTCCTCTACGCCGGCTTGATCTCGATTAACCTGGCTTTCTTTAACCTATTGCCCTTCCCGGGCTTAGATGGCTGGCAGCTACTCGTCTTATTCGTTGAGGGCGTCTTCCGGAAGAAGATCCCGGTAAGCGTCAAATCGATAGTCTCCTATGTGGGCTTGGCCCTTTTATTCGGCTTAGCCATCGTGGTGGCCGTAATGGATATCATCAGGTTGGTGTGACATGGACGAGAAGATGCTCCGATTCCTATCCTCCATCCACCTCGAATCGCCGGAGCGTTTCGACTTATCTTTCGATTACGCTGGATGGAAGGATAACAGTCGGAAAGTCTTTATCATGGCCATCGCCAAGGGAAAGCCATGGGAATACCCCCTATTGGAGGAATTCCAGATGGCCCTTGGCAATTGCTCATATGAATATGAGATCAGATTCTCCTATAACAAACGCCCGAAGGTCGATGACGCGATCAGGCTATTGGAGCCTTGGTATTATGGGAACTACCGGCATTCCTTCCCCTATATGGTCAAGGAGGAGCGGGGTGATATTTTAATTTCCTACCGCAATGCCGATGAGGAGAAAAAAGGCTCCCCCAAGATGAGGGAGTTCGCCAATTTCTTAAAATGGATCAACTACCCCTTCGAGGTGAAGGAGGCCACCCTCAATGGCGATGTCTCCCTGGAGCCCGAGGATGAGGAGGATCTCCCGAGCTTAGCCATTGCCCCCGAGATTGAGGAAGTGCCCGCCGAGGATATCATGCAGGATGAGCTCGGTAGCTTTGAACTAGACCCCGAGGAGGCCCAGCAGGCCCTTTTGGAGAAAGATAGGGAACGGGAAGAGGAAGAACTCAAAAAGACCCAGGAGGAAGTCATCCGGGTCATGGAGGAGAATCAGAAGGCCATGGAGGCCGCCAGGGCGGTTAAGGCCCGCTTTAGGAAGGCGGGGGAATATCAGCCGATCGAGGATATCTCTCTGCTATATGAGCATTCCGGCGGGGCGGTTGACGTCGATGGCTATGTCTTCGAGGCCGATTACCGGGTGATGAGGAGTGGCAGGGCCACCCTGAATTTCTCCATCCACGATGACCGCGGGGCCATGCCCTGCAAGGTCCGCCCCGGCAAGAGCTTGACCGAGGAGATATTAAAGAAAGTCAAACCCGGCCAGCATTATAGGGTCCGGGGGATGCTTTATTACGATGACTATACCCATCAGCAGACCATCCAAGTCCACTTCATGGACCCCCTCCCCCCGAAGAAGCTCCGTGAGGATAGTTATGAAGGCGAAAAAAGGGTGGAACTCCATCTCCATAGCAAGATGTCGACCATGGACGGGGTGGGGGAATTAAAGGATTACGCCGCCCTAGCCAAAAGCCTTGGGATGGACGCCATGGCCATAACCGACCACGGCTGCGTCCAGGCTTTCCCCGACGCCCAGAAGGTTGCCAAAGATTATGGGCTCAACATGATATATGGCTGCGAGCTATACATGTTCGACCTCAAGCAGAGGTATACCTATAACCCCGCGCCCATCAATCTCGAAAAGGCCAAGTTCTGCATCTTCGACTTGGAGACCACGGGTCTTAGTTCCCGTTATGACCGCATCACCGAATTCGGGGCCGTCTTCGTCGAGAATGGCCTCCAGACCGATTCGGTCGACATGCTCATCAACCCCGGCGTCAAGCTATCGGAGTTCATCGTCAAGAAGACGAGGATCACCGATGAGATGCTAAAGGATTGCCCAAGCATCGAGGAGGCGATGCCGAAGATCGAGAAATTGATCGAGGGCTGCGTCTTAGTCTCCCATAACATGGCCTTCGACTTTGGCTTTTTAAACGAGGCCAGGAGGAGGATGGGATTAGAGCCTTTTAAAAACCCGGTCATCGATACCCTGGCCTTGTCCCACTATTTATTCCCGAAGGCCGCCAGGCACTCCTTGGGGGCCTTAAGCAAAAACCTCCAGCTGGAAGTATATGACGAGGATACCGCCCATAGGGCCGATGCCGACGCCGGCTTCCTTTATAGCGTCTGGATGACGATTCTGAATATCCTCTGGAAGCAGGAACCTCAGGGCCGGGCTTTGACCCACGCGGATTTGGATAACCTCAAGAGTAAGGATAACGATATCTACAAGCATCTACGCACCTCCCACGTCACGGTTTTATGCCGGGACAAGAAGGGGATGCAGGATCTATACCGCCTGGTAACCGAGGGTAACCTCACCTATCTGGCCCAAGTCCCCAAGACCCCGCGCGAGGAGATTAATGCCTACCGGGAGCATTTATTGGTTGGCTCAGCCTGCCAAAATGGCGAGATCTTTGATATCGCCAGGACCCGGAGTGAGGACGAGCTGCTCAAGGCCATGGAGTTTTACGATTACATCGAGATACAGCCCCTTGAGAACTACGTCAATCTAATCAACCAGAACTCCCTCACCGAGGAGGAGGTCTTTAGGACGGTCAAAGACATATACGAGGCCGCCAAGAAGCTAGATAAAATCATCGTCGCCACCGGGGACGTCCATTACGTCGACCCCGAGGATAAAATCATCAGGGACGTCTTCATCCAGGCCTTGGGCATCGGCAAGGGACGCCACCCCCTCAATCCCTTCTACCGCGATAATTTACCCCGTTATGAAAACCCCGATCAGCATTTCCGTTCCACCAGCGAGATGCTGGATAGCTTTAGGAAGTGGCTCCCGGAAGATGAATGCAAGAAGATCGTCATCGATAACACCCGTTACATCGCCTCGCTTTGCGAGAATCTAGAGCCGGTCATGGAGGGGACTTTCCCGCCTAACGCCAACTTGCCCGATTCAGCCAAGCAGCTCGAGGATTTGGTCTACACCAACTTCAAAAAGAGATATGGCGATAACCCGCCCGAGGAATTAAAAGAACGCCTCAAGATGGAGTTGGACGGCATCATCGGCAACGGCTACTCCGTCACCTACATGATCGCCTACCGCATCATCCAGAAGGCCCAGAATGAGCCAGAGCACTATATCGTTGGCTCCCGTGGCTCGGTCGGCTCCTCTTTCGTCGCGACCATGGCAGACATCACCGAGGTCAATCCCTTGGCCCCGCATTATCTATGCCCACACTGCCACCATTTCGAATGGGGCAAGGATAGCCATCCCGATATCCGCTCGGGCTTTGATTTGCCCGATAAGGATTGCCCCGAATGCGGGCATAAGATGATCCACGACGGGCAGAATATCCCCTTTCAGACCTTCCTTGGCTTCCACGCGGAGAAGGTCCCGGATATCGACTTAAACTTCCCGCCTGATTATCAGGCGAAGGCCCACGCCTATATGAGGACCTTGCTCGGAGAGAACAATGTCTTCAGGGCCGGGACCATCGAAACCGTGGCCAATAAGACGGCCTTCGGTTATGTCCGTGGATATTATGAGGACATAGGTATAGATCCCAACACGGTCAATAGGACCTGGATGGCCTATATCGCCAGCAGATGCGAAGGCGTCAAGAGGACGACCGGACAACACCCGGGCGGCATCGTCGTCATCCCGGCCGACCGCGATAAATTCGAGTTCACGCCCATCCAGTATCCGGCCGATGATGTGACGGCGGATTGGATGACGACCCACTTCGACTTCGGGTCGATGCACGATGAGCTACTTAAAATCGACTTGCTTGGCCACGTCGATCCTTTGGCCACGCGTCTGATGTCTTTATATACCGGGGTCGACCTCCACGACATCCCGATGAACGACAAAAAGGTTTTATCGCTTTTTGACTCCGAGAAGGAGCTCAAGCTAAAGCGTAACTACCTCAATGAGAAAACCGGGACTCTCGGCGTGCCTGAATTCGGCACGACCCTAGCCCAGCAGATGCTTCAAACCTGCCACCCGAAGTGCTTTAACGATCTATTGATCATCTCGGGTTTGGCGCATGGTACCGAGGTCTGGACCGGGAATGCCGAGACCTTGATCACCAGCGGCGTCTCCACCCTCCAGGGCGTCATCGGGTGCCGCGACGATATCATGAGCTACCTCATCTCCATGGGGGTGCCATCCGCCAAGGCCTTCAAGATGATGGAGGCGGTCAGAAAGGGCAGGGGGCTGACTAAGGAAGACGAGCAGTTGATGAGGGACTGCAAGATTCCTGATTACTACATCAACTCCTGCAAAAAGATTCGATACCTATTCCCCAGGGCCCACGCGACTGCCTACGTCATGATGGCGGTCAGGGTCTGCTACTTTAAGCTGTACTATCCTTTGGATTTTTATGCCGTCTTCTTCTCGGTCAGGAGTGACGACTGGGATATCGAGACCATGGTGGCGGGGGAGGAGGCCATCATCGCCAAACTTGAGGAATATAACACCCGCAAGGCCAACGATAGAAACGCGGCCCCCGAGGATAAGATCAAGCCGAAGGATACCAATATCAATAAGACTTTGACCATCGCCTTGGAGATGGTGGAGCGGGGCTATAAGTTTGAGCATATCGACTTATATAAATCCGATGCGACGATGTTTTTAGTCGATAAGGAGAACAACGCCTTAATCCCGCCTTTCTCAATCGTGGATGGCTTGGGTGAGGCGGCCGCCAGAAGCGTGGTGGAGGCCAGGAAAGAAAAATCATTCCTCTCCAAGGAGGATCTCCTCAAGCGGACGAAGCTATCGTCTACCAACGTCAAGGATCTGGAGCGCCTTGGGGCCTTAAATGGGTTGGGGGACACCAACCAGATGTCGATTTTCGATTTCGAGTTTTAGGGTTTTGATAATAGTTTTGTTATAACCGAGGCTGGGGGATACGTGAAACTTTGCAGGGCTCCAAGGAGAAACTTTGCAGGGCTCC
>JAUNOH010000009.1:0-3833 GCA_030537155.1 Bacillota bacterium | reverse complement strand
GTCTGAAGTGAAACTTTGCATAGGTCTGAGGTGAAACTTTGCAATCGTTGCATAAGGCCGGACGCCGTTGCTTGGGCCCTATAGATTTAGAAGATATCGATTTTCGCCTTTATCATTTAGCTTCGTTGATTTAAGCCTTGCCGAAGCGTATATTACAAAAGCGCCTTTAAGGGGTGTCATATCGGGACGTAGCACAGTTTGGTAGTGCGCCTGGTTCGGGACCAGGAGGTCACGGGTTCGAATCCCGTCGTTCCGACCAAATTAACAACAAGCGATCCTGATGCATTCGCGTCAGGATTTTTCTTAGAAGTGACTAACACTCCCATAAAACAGACAAGCTGTGTCGTGATTTATGCAAAGTTGCAGTGACACTGCAGAAAAACATAAGTCAGCACCATCTCTATGCAAAAAAGAATAATCAAATAACCGAACGTCACCTGGCACCGGTTATCAACGGTGAACGTCAATGCCATGATTTTCCATATTTCGGCGATATAGACTGCCTTTTCTTATTGCTCTTTAATCGATAGAGGTCCGATTTCTTTTACCAGTTGAGAAGACACGGGAGGAGATAGTGATTGCTTTATAAAGAATTTTCCGCCCAAGACAATGGAATCAGGATGTGAAACGGCTTAATAGGGTACCCGGTTTGGAATCAGGAGGTCACGGGCTCTAATCCCATAGTTTCAACCATTTTTTCCGTCAGAGATGGCCATCGTTGACGTCTTTTATATAAGAGAGAACTCTACGTGTTTATGGGGCTTTATGGGACAGGAGATTAATATTTTGCAACGATTTCGGAATCGTTGCAAAATGGGTGCAACGATACTACCATTATGGTGGAGGTAACGATCGTGCAAAAAGAGAATAAATTTTTGGAATACAAGCAGGCGGTTTCTAAATCCTACCTGAAAACCGTAAGCGCCTTCGCGAATTATAACGATGGGCAGATCGTTTTCGGCCTCAGCGACGATCTTCGGGTCATCGGAATAGATTGTCCCATCGACGTTTGTCTGAATATCGAGAATCAAATAAACGATTCGATAAAGCCTAGGCCTGATTACGAATTAAAAATAAACAAAGACAACACCATCTCGCTTTTCGTTAAGCGTGGGAGGAACACACCATATAGGTTTGACGGAAAGGCCTATAAAAGGAGCGATACCTCGACCGTAGAGGTTGACGATATTGAGGAAAAAAGGCTGATTTTGTCAGGAATGAATATTTCCTTTGAGGAGTTAAGCTGCGGCGAGGACGATTTAAAATTCGATTATCTCGGCGAAAAGCTCTCCGAGGCCCTCAATTTGGAGAACTTTGGCTTAGACACCATGAAGAGCCTAAATCTATATAATCAGAAAACGGGTTATAACAATGCGGCCAAATTGTTGGCGGACCACAATGACTTTCCGGGGCTTGATGTTGCGGTATTCGGAAACTCTATCAATGTATTTCGGAAGAGGCGCACCTTTTCCGGTGAATCCCTCCTGAAACAATACTTTGATTGCATCGAACTCTATAAAGATGAGTATGTCGTTGAGAAAATAGCCGACGGTCTTAGGCAAAAAAGCGAATTGATTCCAATCGATGCCTTTAGGGAGGCCTTGGCAAACGCCTTGGTCCACCGCGTTTGGGACATTAAAGCGGATACGAAGGTAGAAATGCACCCAGACAGAGTGATCATCTCGTCTCCTGGCGGGCTTCCGGCCGACATGAGCGTAGACGACTATGTTAGGGGAAACTACTCGTATCTTAGGAATCCGATTCTCGCGAACGTTTTTAGGAGGATGAACATCATTGAGGCTTTCGCCACCGGCATAAGGAGAATCAATGAGGCCTACAAAGACGTGCCTTCTAAGCCTGTTTACAATGTGTCGAACGCCTCTGTGTCAGTAACTCTTCCCATTATTGATAAAGCAAAACTCACCGAAGGCGAGAGAAGGGTTTTGGATTCCCTGAAGGAAAATCGGTTGTATAGCAGGGCGGAAATCGAAAAAATCAGTGGCACGGCCAAGGACACATTGATTAGAATCCTGAATTCTTTGATCGAGAAGGGGTTTATCGAAAAGGCCGGGCAGGCCAGGGGGACCTCTTATCGCAAAAAATAACGGCCACAACCGATAACGAAACTATTTTGCAACGATTTCCGAATCGTTGCACGATAGTTGCGACGATAAAGCTTTGCCGTATGGTGGTGGCGGTTTGGATTTCCCTCATCGTTCCGATGAGGTTTTATGACTGAGATTCGCAGGAATTTTATTCAGATAAACTGATAAAAAGAAAAAACAGCGGATTGATCAAGTTAGTTATTGGCGTCCTCAGACGCGGAAAATCGTATCTACTGAATGGCTTTTCTATTGCCATCTTTTAGCAGATGGGGCGGAGGAGGACCATATCATCCTTTTCGCCTTCGGCTCCATAGGTGATCTCGGTCTCCGCAATCTCGGGAATCGATTTCCGACAGTTAGGAGAACCGCTTCGTTAAATTTGGTGTGAATCGAATTGCGATGTGTGGCTATAAAGATAGGCCAGGGCATTCCAAAACTTAATTTAAATGGAGCTTAAGGGGACTAAAGATTGCAAAATCTAAATAACAGGCCCCTGAAAGTCCATCCAAAAGATTTGCGATCGGCAGCACCGCTCAATATCCATACGCCTTGATTTAGGCAGTCCCAGAGAATCTGGGTTTTAGGCATCGACAACCAAATTGGTTTGGCATCTCGTTTCTCAACGAGGCCGAATCAATAAAAGGCGTTGCCAAGGAAGATGATGATGGGCTTTACGGCGAAGCTGTAGGCGAGGATGACGATGCCAACTATCCAATAGAAGTTGATATACCCCAGCCAGGACACGAATATGATATGGAGCAGGATGGCGGCGATAGTCGAGCCGATGTAGTATCCAAAGAAAGCTGGGGTCTCGGTTTTCTCGTCGTTGACGTCCACGAACCATATCCCGAGCACGCTGAAGGCGCTGACCTCGAACTCATCGATGCACTCAAAGTCCAATAACGAATCATCGAAGGATAGCAAGACGGCGGCAATCAGGCAGACCAAGCAGATATACAGCGTGGCCCCCGACGGGTTATCGCCAAGGAGGTGGGGGACCTCACCCTTACAGGCATATTCCAGGGTTTGCCCGAATATGATTAGGCCAACCGAGGCGGCGGCGATGCCAAGCCTCCTTATGAAGGCGAAGTGAAACAAAGTCAAATTCAAAATCACGACCGCGCCCATGGTGATTAACCAGAACACGACAAAATTCATGAAACCATCCATATATAATCCCCCCCTAGGAATCGCCCATATTATAGCGGGATGCTCCAAAATGGCAAAAAGAAGGAGGGGCGGATGGCCTAATCAGTCTATTTCGTCCTCTCAAATGCTGAAATTAGACTCCGTAAACGCTTTAGTTTAATAATTATTAATCACCCGTATCAGAAAAGTAGTATGATTTTCCCGCAATTTCAGGAGGTATCTATTTCATGAAAAACGCGAGATTGCTTCTAGCCTTATCCTTGTCTTCCCTACTTCTTTTTTGGCTGCGACGCCAACTCCTCTTCGTCTTCGCCGGCCCCGGCTTCATCTTCAACCACCTCTTCCTCGGCGGCCGCCAGCTCGACTTCTTCGAGCGCCGACGTCCACGCCAGCACCTTCCGTATCCGTGGCAATGCCCTGACCGAGGCCGATGATGGTTATACCCTCAGCACCAGCCAGGTCAGCATCGCCATCACCAAAGGCAGTGCCACCGGCTCCTTCGAGAACACCACCAACTACCTGGCCATGCCCTCTGGCAGCCAGCTTAGCGTCAGCATCCTGACCGATGGGTATTACCTG
>JAUNOH010000036.1 GCA_030537155.1 Bacillota bacterium | reverse complement strand
CTGGGCGCCTTTTTTCGTAGTTTTATTTCCCTTTCCTGAAGAAGGAGAAGAATCCCTTTTTCTTCTTGGGGGTATAGGGCTCGACGGTGTATTCGCCGACGCTGAAGTCACTGACGGCCATGGCCTCTTTGATCTTCTTGGGGTCGACGTCATCCTCGGCGATGATGATGGCTTGCTTATTGGGGTTATCGAGCTCCACTTCGCGGACGCCCTCGATCTTGGTCAGGACGCTCCTGAGCGAATCGGCAGCAACTTCCTTGTGCATGCCGCGGACTTCAATGACGATTTTATTCATTTTCTTCCTCCGGGGTTGATTATAGAACAAATGGGTTTTCCCAAAAAGACAAAGGGAAGGTTTTTGCTCACTCTATCGCCAAAATGAAGGGATAGACCGGCTGACTGGCCTCGATTTCCATCAAATCCAGCAATGGATATTTCTCATCGACGAATTCGCGGAAGGCGGCCTTTTCCCTCTCCGGGCAATCCCGGCCATAGAAGATGGTGAAGACGGAAGCCTCATCCATTCCCTCGAAATGTGAAAGGGCGGCCTCGACGCTCCCTAAAAGGGATTCGGCGACCGAGACGACCTCTCCTGAGGCGATGCCGATGTATTGGCCTTTCTTGATATGGAATCCATCATTGACCGAATCGCGCACAGCCTGGGTGAACTCGAGGGAGGAGACGTTGGAGATCGACTCCTTTATTTGGTTGAGGTTCTCCTCGATGCTGGCGTTATCGAAGTCGATCATCGAAAGGGCACTATATGCCTCGACTACCGATTTGGAGGGGACGACCACCACTTTGGCCTTGCCCTCATATAGCTTGGCGGCCTGCTGAGCCGTGAGGATGACGTTTCCATTATTGGGGAAGACGATTATGGTCTCGGCGTTGGCCGCGTCGAAGGCGTTGACGAAATCCTCGCTAGAGGGATTCATCGTCTGTCCGCCCATGACGATCTGGCTGGCCCCCATCTTCCGATAGAGGTCTTTTATCTCCATGCTGGGGGCGACGGAGACGATGGCGACCTTCTCCTTGTGTTCGAGGCGCTCCTTCTCCTTGGCCAATTCCTTTAAGGCCACCTCCTCGTGCTGAAGCGACATGTTCTCCATCTTGAAGGTTAGGAACTCGCCAAAGCGCTGGGCGTATTCGATCATCTTCCACGGGGTCTTGGTGTGAACATGGGTTTTGACGATGTTGCCCTGACGCAAAGCGACGATGGAATCCCCGCCGCACTCGGTGAAGTAATCGATCATGGCCTGGAGGTCGAAACTCTCGATCCCGCCCTTGCTATTCAATAGCTGCAGGATGAATTCGGTGCAATAGCCATAGATCAGTTCGCTATCCTCGTTGAAGGCGAATTGGGAATCTGAGGAGAAAGAATTATGGGGGAGAGAGACCTCAAAATCCTCGAGGTCCTCGCCAAGAAGGTGCTTCTCCATCCCGTCGATGATGGTCAACAAACCCGCGCCGCCGGAATCGATGACGCCGGCCTCTTTTAAAACCGGCAGCTGATTCGGGGTATCGCTTAAAGCGATGGCCATCTTCTTTTTAAGAAGCCGGAAAAGTGTCTCGAAATCATTAATCTCGTCTAGATGCTCCGAGACGTATTCGGAACCGCACCTGGCCACGGTGAGGATCGTGCCCTCAACCGGGTTGATGACGGCTTTATAGGCTTTCTCGCTTCCTTTTTCCAAGGCGAAGGAAAATTGCTTAACGTCGGCCTCCTCCAAACCGGATAACCCATCGGCGATGCCGGAGAAGAATTGGGAGAGGATGACGCCGGAATTCCCACGCGCCCCGAAAAGCATGCCGTCCGAGAGGCGGGAGGCCACGTTGGATAAATCGTCCTTGTTGGCCTTTTCCATGCCTTTTAGGCCACCGTTGAGGGTGGCGGCCATATTCGTCCCGGTGTCGCCATCGGGGACGGGGAAGACATTGAGGTCGTTTATCTTCTCGCAGTTTTGCTTAAGCGCCTTGAAGCCATTTTGGGCCATGGCCTCAAAGGCGGATCCGGTGAGGGTATTCATATATCCTTACCGAAGAATTTATTTAGTGGCGTCGCCGCCGGTGACGGTGACTTTCTTTCCAAAGGTGAAGGCCCCGATGACGGCCGGGCCGCAGGAGGCGCCGATGATCGGGCCGATGGGGACGCGGACAATAGTGGCCTCGGGGGCTTTCTGTTTGATGTAATCGGCGATGAAGTCGGCGCCCTCGACGTTATCGAAGTCGCCGATGTAGATCGGGTATTTCTTGATATCCTCGACCGAGGATAATAGGCTTTCGGCCACCTCGATCCAGGAGGGTTTCTTGCCTTTGACCTTCTTCACGGCGAAGTTGTGGCCAAGGGTATCGGAGATGATGATCGGCTTAATGCCGATGATGTTGCCGAAGAAGGCGCT
>JAUNOH010000020.1 GCA_030537155.1 Bacillota bacterium | reverse complement strand
AAACGAAAAGGCGGCCCCTTATGGGAGACCGCCTCTTTCTTTTAAGCCGCCGCGCCGTAGACGCTATTCAACGTATCGATGATATTTTGAATCGTCTGTTTCTTTAAATCTGCGCTGTAACCGTTGTCGTCGATCAATCCTGCCAATATCAAGTCATAGAGGGTGGCGGACGACAGTTTGCTATTTAAGCTCGTTCCGCCTTCGCTGGATCCATCGGCCAAATCGGCATAGGTCAGGCTTGAAGCGGTGTAGGTGTAGCCGCGGCCGAGCTGCTGGCTGTCATAGGCGGTGACGCTGGCGTCAGTGTCATAGACGACGTCGAAGCAGAATAGCAGCCACACCGAGGCGCTATCGGAGACGTAGTAGGTCCCGTTTTCATCGAGGGTGAAGACGTCGGTTCCGCTGGAGGAGTCGAGGCTATATTTGTAGCTGGTGGAGTCGACGGAGGCGGCTTTGGCGCTATCTTCCGTGAAGACGTTCCCGCCGAAGATGTCATAGACCTCCATGCTGTTGATCTTTTCCCCAAGGGTCCCGAGGGTGACGGTTTCATCGGCGATCAGGGCCTGGATGATCGCATTGTCGCTTCCGGCCGAGGTTCCGCCTAAGACGGTAGATAGCTTCACGTTATTAAGATCGATGTTGCTGTCCTGAAGGTTTCCGACGGTCAAATCGGCGGCCGAAGTGGTTCCGCCCGAGGCTTCGGATAGCACCTTCAAGAGAGTGGAGTTTTCGGCGTCCTCGATATCGAGGATGGTCGTCAGCTTGACGCCGGAGAAGCTGAAGGTCCCCGAGGAGAGGGTTGAGATGGTGATTTGGTCGTTACTTGTGACCCCCGCCGCCTCGCAGAGGATGGAGTATATCTTGGCATTGGTCGCATTATCGTCCAGCACGTCGACCAGCCTGATGTTCGCATAGTTGAAGTTAGTGAAGTCGGTCAGGGTGATGGTGTCGGCGGTCAATTCCTCGCTATAGACCCCGGATTCATCGAGGACCTTTTCGACCCCGAGGGCGCTTATCAGGATGGTGTATAGCTTGGCGTTATCGGCATAAGGCAAAACCGAGGTTAGGTAAATCGAATCCAAACTGATGTCCCCGGAAGTCAGGTCGCCGATGGTGATTTGCTCGTAATCTTTTCCGACGATTTCGGAGACGATGTTTAATAGTTCTTCGTTTTCGGTAGTCCTGGAGACGAAGGAGGAGAGTTTGATGGTCGTGTAGTCAATGCTCCCCAACTCCCCGATCGAATAATCGCCGAGGAAGGAGTTCAGGAAGGTCCCAAGCTGGGAGGAGGAATCGATCCCGCCCATGACGTTGATGAGCGAGATGGCCTTTTCGGCCTGGATCCTATCGGCCAAAACCTCAGCCATATCGAGGACGTTGATGGCCCTGAGGTTGGCTAGATATAGGGTCGTGGTTTCGCTGACCCCCTCGACGTAGTTACCATCGTCATCAAAGGCCCGGGCGTATTTGGAATCGGCTTGGTAGTAGTAAAGCTTGGGGGCGGTGGTGTCGACGGTCTCGTCATCCCCGACCTCAACCCATTGGGAAAAGCATGGGAGCTGATAGAAGTCGCCCAAATCCACCCCGAGGGTATCCACGGTGGCGGTGACGGTGATGCAGTTTTGGATCTCGGTGCCTAAATCGCTGGAGGAGAAGCTGATGGCGGATAAGGCGGTGTAGTCGATGGTGAAATAATCGCCCATCCCGCTGGAGGAAAGGGCGGATTGGAGGGCGCTAGTCAAAATCGGGAAGTCCCCAACTGTGTAGCTGGAGAGATTCATGATCGCGTTATATAGGGTCTGGCTGGCGACCGTGTCGGAGACATAGCCCGGGAAGAATTGGGCATAGAAGCTCACGGGCACCAAAAAGACGAGGATGGCGATGATGCCGGGGACCGTGCAGAATCCGAGCAGGTACCAGATTATATTCGATAGGATGTGGTGCTTTTTACGGGGCTTTTTCTCTTTTACCTTCGCTGTTTCGTTTTCTGCCATGGGAAAACCTCCTTTATTGGGGATAAGTGAATATTACTCTATTTGGCTTTCTATACGGAAATGAAATTTTCTGGCGTATCTTGCCTAAACGTTATAGGCGGATATGAGGATCTCCTTCTCCTCTTTCATGCCGCCGGCATGGTGGGCTTTATAGAAGGATGGCTTACCGCCGTCTTTGGAATTATATAGGAGCAGCCTCCCGGTGGAGATGGCCACGATATCCCCGATCATGCCGAGGGATTTTGGGTTGGGAAGACCCTCTCCGAAATACTGTTTTTCGAGGACTTCTTCCTTCTTTAGGATGATAAAGTCGGGGAAGTGCTCGGCCAAGGCCAGCATGACTTCCTCAATTTTCCCCTCCTTGACGTAGAAACAGGCGCACCTCCCCTCGTTGGATAGGGGTCTGATGAGATTGTCGCTTATCTCCCTTATGGGCGCCACGTCGACGTATTCGACGTCAACCAAACCATGGTCGGCCAAGGTCAAAACCAAGACGTCGGGGTTATCCTTCACGAAGCGCTCGACCATCCTGTTTATCTTTTTGACCCAGCGCCCGACTTCCTTACTGGCCACCCCGTTTTTGTGGATGCATTCATCGGGCTCGGTCCAATAGCCGTAGAGGAACTCTCCCCCTTCCTTGAAGAAGCGGGTGGAGTCCTTCTCCATCTGGCGGAGGCTTTTTGGGCCATCGTCCGGCTCACCGGGCAGGTGGATGCCGCGGGGATATAACTCCTTGACCTTCACCCCGGCTTTGGATAAAAGATCCCTAAAAGTGATTAGGGGGCAGCTTTCCCGCATATTCCAGCCTTCAACCGGCTCATCGCTTAGCTGATACCTATTGGGGAAGAGGGCGACTGGGGCGCCGACCTCCTCAATGTAGGGGGCCCAGCCGAGCCAACCGGTCTCGATGGGGAATTTGCCGGTCAATAACGAATTCGTCGCGGCCGCGGTGGTGGGGGGATTGACGGAGTCGATGACCATGAATTCGTGATCAAGGATGAATTTGGCGGATTCCCTATGGACCTCAAGCGGATATCTCCCCAGCCCATCGAAGAGGAAAAGGGCGATCTTTTTATGCCCGGAGAAAAGCTTGTCGAATTCCTTGATCACGGGGTGAAAAACCTCGGCCCCATAATGGGAGAGGATGGAATTGGATAGATTCACCAAACAGGTGGCATTATTCGTCAACGATTCGCGGTAGGAGGCCATGGCCAAATTATAACGGTTTTGGGGCGGCAAATCATAACCGTTGCCCCTATGGGGCCCGCTTTAATTTATAATGTGGGAATGGATTGGGACGGCGATAAGCAATACCTACTGATCGGGGATGGCGATTACTTCCCCCTCCTTTATCGCTGGAAAAACGAAAACCCCGGCCTGGACATCAAATTCCTGAGGCGGGAGGAAGCCGTCAACAAACTCTGCTTTTCCTATGGGCCGGGCGCCTTACCCGCCCTATTGAAGATGGGCATCGGCTATGGCAAGGCCAAGCAGTGGCTCCGCCTGTTGCAAGCGGGGGAGATAGCTAAAAACGAGAAGGCCCAGAAGGTATATTCCGCCTTGGAAAAAGGCGGCCATCTGATAAGCGATCCCTTCGCCAAGTTGGGCTTTGCCAATAAGCAGATCCTCCTATTTGAGATGGAGGAGGACGTTGAGATGGAAAACCTCCTAAAAAGAGAGGGGCTATCCTTTCATCATCTCGGCTTCCCAGAACTTGGGATCAAGAAGAAATTGGACATCGATAATCCGCCTCCCTTAAGCGTCTATCAAAACAAATTCGAGCTCTACATGAGCCTATTCGCCCATCTCCGGGGGAAACTATTATCCGGGGGGAATCCCGACGAAATTTGCCTCCACGTCAACGGGGAAAGCGACCCCTCATACCTCGAGACTCTATCGTCTTTATTTGGGCTGAAGGTGTCTTTATCCGTAAGCCTCGCCTTATCCTCCGATCCGGCTTTATCACCCGTTTTGGATGATATCCATAGCCAACGCGATTTCTCCATTCTTTCGGAGGAATCCGATAGCCCGGCCATCAAAAAACTCGCGGAGCTTGTCAGCCGTTATCAATTGAACGAATTAAGTGATTTCGATTTCGCCTATTCCTGCCTATCGGAGATCATCGAATCCACCCCGGGCAGCCAACGCGAATCCGATGAGGGGCTATCCTGCTTCTCCGACTTCTCCTTTAAGCCTGGCAAGATGGTTTATGTCACCGACTTCCAGCATGGGAGTTTCTATAGGGAATACGATGACGATGCGCCCTTACGCGACTATGAACTGGAGCGGATGGGCCTCAACCCCTCCTACCGCAAAAGCCAGTTAGAACGGAGGAAGAAGAGGAATTTCCTCCTCTATCAGGATATCGCCTGGCTATCGAGGCCATTGGAGAGGCTATCCGAGAAGCTATACCCCTCCCAATTCGTCGAGGAATTCGACTGGGGGGCGAAGGTTATTAAAAGACATCCGGAATCATCCGATGGCGTCTTCACCAAGCAAGCCTATTCCCTATTCGCCGCGGATAGCCTCGACCGCCGCTTCGCCTTCAACAGCCGTCCGGGATATCGGGATTATGACCATTCCTTCAAGGGGGTGGTGGACCCATCGCTATTTTCGAAGAAAACCCATTGGGGAGTGACCCAGTTGGAGAGTTATTTCCTCTGCCCCTATAAGTTTTACATGAATATATTGATACCCCCGTTGGAGGATGACCTCCACGCGGCCTGGCGCGGTAACTTCGGGCATCGTCTATTCGAGGGCATATTCCATGGGGACTATGACTTCGAAAAGGCCTATCAAAAGGCCAAGGAAGGCTATCTCGAGGACATTAAAAGGGCCCAGGAGGGTGGAGGCGCGGTCTCCTTCGACGGGTATGAGAAACTTCTTCTGGATCTCTACCACGAGTATTTCCATAAGCTCATCGGCAAAGCCAGGGAATGGCTTACAAGCGGAAACCTCTCCTATTTGGGCGACCTCATCGAGAAGCCGGTCGACTACCTCCTCGATGACGGGGAGGGGATCCGGGGGAGGATCGACAAAATACTATTAAGCGGAAAAGGCGATGACGCATATTTCACGATCATCGACTATAAGAGTGGGGCCACCAGCTTCGACATGGATAGCCTCTACCTCGGCTTGACCCTCCAGCTCCCCCTATACGCGAAAGCGATAACGGATGAGGAGGGGTATCTGAAAAAGGAATTGGCAGGCGATAGGCCCTACCGCTTCGGGGGCTTTGGGATCAGCCACATCTATCAGAAAAACCCAACCGATTTCGTGGGATCGCCCTCTTTGGCCGAGAAAGCCCTCCGGCCCAAGGGCATCTACCTCCACGACCTCAATTACGCCTATAGCCTCGATAAAAGCTGGCTGAAGGAAAAGGGCGATGGCATCTCCTCCCGCGGGGGTGAGTATTATGCCGGAGGCATCCCCTTTGGGGATGGTCAGCCTTCCTTCTTTGAGGGGGTGGACGATTTCGGGGTGGAGGAGATGTTCTCACTCTCCGAGGTGGTGGCCAAAGACATCATCAAAAGGATCAGGTCGCTACAGTTCCCCATCGCCCCCCTCGATAAAAAAGACCCCGAGAGGAAGAAGGAGCACAGGGATTTGCCGTGCTCATATTGCCCCTATGGCGATATCTGCTACAAAAATAAAGCCCGGGATCAGGCCGGATATTCGAAAAGGAAAGAAGAGATGCTATCCCGATATAGTGGGGGTGAAGAGTGATGGAGAAGCTTAAGGGATTCAACGCGCGGCAATCCGAGGCCATCATCTCCCCGATAAACGAGGACGTCGTCATCTCCGCCGGGGCCGGAAGTGGGAAGACGAAGACGCTTTCAAGCAAAGTCAAAAGGATGATCGAGAAGAAGGAGTTAGACCCCTCCCGCCTTTTGGTTTTGACCTTCACCAACAACGCCGCCTACGAGATGAAGCAGAGGATCGTCGCCCAGTTTAAGGACGATCCCCTTTTGGCCGATAAGATGCTCTCCTGCCACATCCAGACCTTTGATTCCTTCAACCAATATCTAGTCGGCCAATACGCCGAACGTCTCGGGATCAGCCCGAAGCTGAAGATCATCGATGAAAACCTGCTTAAGGCCAAATCCAAGTCGCTTCTGGAACAGATGCTCAAGGCGGAATATGAGGATGAGGGAAAAAGGAATACTGCCCTCTCGGCCATCAAGGTGGTGGATACCACCGGGGATGAATCCAGCAAGAAACTGATATCCGATTTAGCCGATAAACTCTCCAAAATCCCGCCCGAGAACCGGGTGGCTGAGGTGAATAGGATGCTTTCCTCATACGATGATGAAGAGACTTATCGTGGCTATATGGATGAGTATGTCGATTCGATCAAGGAGAAGATAAGGAATTCCCTTCTGGAGGCCGAATTCGCCCAGTCGCACCAATCGGCCATCCAAAGCGGGGACCCAGCCTTATTGAAGGCCCTCTTCTCGGGGAAGGGACCGTTCCTAAGCGACCCCTACAAACTATCCTTCTCCCATGACGACCCCGAGGAGAAGGGCGATAGGCTTTATCAGGCCATCCTCGATTTGTTATCCAAGGATGGGGAGGAATTCTTAATCGCCCTCCAGGGGTTCAAGAAGAACCAAAAAGACAACTTCCCGGCCAGATTGAAAAAAGGCGAGAAGGATGACCCGAATTTAATCGGATACATCAGATTAAAATCCGATTTCCTCTCTTCGGATTCCTTGGGCGATAAATACGGCTGGTGGGACATCAACCCCCATTTTAAAGAGAACCTGGATTTGAGGAGGAAGATGAAGCCGGTGGCCCAATTCTTCCTAACTATGGCCATGCGCCTTCTAAACGCCTTGGACGAATATAAGAGGCGGAATAACGCCTATGGCTTCGATGACATCGCCCATTACGCCCTTCACCTATTGAAGGATGACGAGGAGGCCTCATTGGAGATACGTTCCCGCTTCGACTTCATCATGGTCGACGAGTATCAGGACACCAACCCCAACCAGGAGGCGTTTTTGGATGCCTTATTATCCCCGCGACCAGATGGGAGTAGGGCCCACCTATTCGCGGTCGGGGACGCCAAGCAGGCCATCTACGGCTTCCGTGGGAGCGATGTTTCCCTCTTTAGGAAGAGGCAGCTATCCTACGCGGATGGGAAAGAGGGCCACCGGATGATCCCGATGAACCAAAACTATCGAAGCGGCAAGAAGATACTCGAGCAGATAAACTTCCTCTTCTCCTACTACATGCGCCCCGAGCATGGGGGCATCGACTACAATGACCCCAACGAGAGGCTTAGTTACGATGATGAGGTCAACCTCTACGGTGAGAGTTTCCAAAACTTCGGGATCTCGAGGCTTGTCTCCCCCGAACGTCAATTGGACGGGATGTCCTTATCCACCTATAGCCGGGAGAAGGCCGCCCTATGGGAGGCCAAGGCTATCATCCACTCCATCAGGAAGAAGGTCGATGAGGGGTATTTGGTGTATGATCGCTCCCCAAAACCCGGCGAGAGCCATATCCGTAGATGCCGTTATGGGGATTTCTGCATCCTGATGCGGAAGAAATCGTATTTCCCCTTGTTTAAAAAGGAGTTTGAGCTCGCGGATATCCCCCTCAACCTCCAGGGCGAGGATAACCTCGGGGAGGATGACCCCTTCATCCTGATCCAATCGCTATGCGGATTATGGCTATATGTCAAAGGCGAGAGGCAGGGGAAGCAGTTAAAGCATCTGCTCGCCTCGATATTAAGGAGCTACGCCTACCGTTATGACGACCAGGCCATCCACGAGATGTTAAGGATGGATGAGGGGGCTTTATTTGGGCTACCAATATATCTTCAGATGGAGGAATTCGACCGCGAGAACGGGGATAGGCCATTCTCCTCCGTCTTCTTGGAGCTATTGAATGAATTCGGGGTCATCTCCGCCTTATCCGGGCTTGGGGATGTGGCCAAAAACATGGCCAAGATCGACTCGGTCTACTCTTTGATCAAACAAAAGGAGGCCCTAGGCGAGGGGTTATCCGGCTTCTATTCCTATTTGGGGGAACTAAATAAGTATCGGATTGAAAATAACGCCGAGACCATCACCAGCAACGAGGATGCGGTGGAGCTGATGAGCATCCACGCCTCCAAGGGATTGGAGAGGAAATACGTCTTCCTGCCATGCTGTGGCAACTACTATTCCAAAGGCGGGGGACTCGATAAGCCGCGTTATGAGTATTCCTCGCGTTTTGGGCCGATCTTCGATCTGGGGGAGGGCTTTAATGAATTCTCCGCCAGGCTCGATAAGCTGGAGAAGGATAACCGAGACGCGGACATCGACGAATTGGTGAGGCTATATTACGTCGCCTTCACCCGGGCGGAAAATTCCATCTGCATCGTCGGGGACGATAACGGATCGCCGGAGTCGCTATATAGCATCTTGGAAAGCGCCCCCCATTCGGATGGGGTAAACCCCGAATTGCTCGATAAACTCGTGGAAAAAGGCGTCCTCACCAAAGATGAGGTGGATGGATATCTCGCATCGTTAAAGGCTTCGCCCAGATTTGAGTTGCCCCTTAGCCAAAATGAGCTCGGGGATCGTTTCCCCTTCTATTTGGCGAGAGTCAGGGAATACCTCATCGATGGGGAAAAGGATAGATTGGGCAAGAGGGGCGAGCAGATACTCCAAAAGGCCCGCGATGATTTCTTCCTGCCGGATTTGGCAAACAAGGCAAAAGCCCAAGACCTCGATTTCCTCGCCAGGCTATACGCCCTTTCGATGCTTGGCTTGGAGGTATTGGGGGTCGATGACCTCCTCAAGGCCTGGGGCGAACCATCCATCGAAAGCCAGGATCCCGATTCCCCCCTCAGCCAAAGGAAGGGGAAATCATCGCGCTTCTTCCTTAACCCCGGCCATTTCATCGATAAAGATGGGAAGGTCGACAAAGACCATTTCCTGAACTACCTATCCTCTTTGGCCAAAGAACTATCATCCATCGATGAGGCGAAGCTATATTTCGGGAGTAGGAAGGCTAAAGGCGGGAGCAACGATAATCCCGAGGCCATCTCCTATTGGGTGGGGATATTCTCCAAGCTATATTTCGGCATCGCCTCCTCAACTAGCCAATCATATGGCCCCTCCGAGGAACCATTCCCGGAGGAGAGCTTTGATATCCATAGCCAAGCCGTGGAGGTGAAGACCCCGCAGGTCGGCTTCCCAGAGGCTGAGGTCGATGATTCCGAGATACCCTTCCCAGCCAAGAAGGGCGGCAGGGCCTCAAAGCAGCTATCAAGCGACCCCGAGGAGTCCGCCTTATTGAGGGAGAGGCTATCCTATGGCGAAAGGCTCCACGCCTATATGGAGCTAATCGATTTCCATAACCCGGATTTAAGTTTCATCGCCGATCCCCGGGAGAGGGAGAAGATAGAAAAGGCTTTGGAGCTAGAGGCCTTTAAGGTTGGGCCCCATGCGAGCTATCGCCATGAATTCGGCTATTACGACGAGGAGTTTGGCACGACCGGCTTCATCGATCTATTGATAATAGACGGGGACGAATACCGGATCGTCGACTACAAAGCCAGCGACATCGATGACCCGGCCTATGTGGAGCAGCTACATGCCTATAAGCGGAACATCGTCTCCCTATTTAATGCTAAGCCGGAGAAGGTGTCGCTCTATCTGGTCTCCCTACTGGGTGGGAGGGAAAGAAGGGTAGAGTAACCATTCTCCTTTCCGGATAGGCCAAATGACTGATTAAGGATATATAATCGCCTTATGCCGATGCTATTAAGCGAGATCATCCCTTCAAGGAGCCTCAATCTCCTCTATATCATCCTCGATTCGCTGTTCCTGGTGTTTTTCCTCATCCTTTTGCTGGTGAAGAAAAAGTATTTGACCGTCTTAATCGCCCTTTTTGGCGGCATCCTCTACTTTTTGGTCGATTATCTATATTTCTACCACATCACGGGCTCGAGGACCCTGACCATCAATGGGGAATCCGCCAGTGAGCTGCAAATGGTCTTTTACCTGCTTTGGCATGAGCTATCGTCCGGCTTCACCAACTTCGCCCTCATCTGGCTTTGCCTGAATAGGGGGAAAGACACCAAATACTATGTTTTCTTAGTCGTGCTCTGGTGGTTGGTTTGCCCGGCCATCGCGAGCCTCGGCGGGGAAGCCACCATCAGCTGTGCAAGGACCACGGATAGCTACCACGCGAATATGGCCATCATCCTCTTCGTGGGCTATGCCGCCTTAATCGTCTATAACCTCTTGGTCAAAGACGAGAAGAAGAGGGTCGACGTCTTCTATCTATTCGCGGTTGGCTTCTTGATCCAATTCGCCTGGGAGGGGGCCTTCCTCCTATATGGCATCAGGCCGTGGAACGATTCCTCGCTCCAGACGTTGTTGATCGACTCCCTGATTGAGACCAACCTCGGGATGCCGATATTCTATTTCCTCCATAAGGGCATCACCCATTTTCGGAACGAGGACCTCTCAAAGCCTGAGCCGAAAGAGGCGGCCTAAATCCCCTTTGGTGGTTGTGGACGGGTTTCCCGTCCATTTTTTTATTCCGATAAACGGACATTAAATCGGAATTAAAACTCAAAAAACGGAATAAAAGATATATAATGTTGTCGACGGAGGTAAGTTATGGAAGACATCGAAAGCCACCTGCTGCAATTGAAGGAAGACGAACACACGGAACTTAAATCCGGGGCAAGGAAACTGCCTTCCTCCTTTTATGAGAGCTATAGCGCCTTCGCGAATACCGATGGCGGGGACATATACATCGGCATCGGGGAGGGCGAGCCCAATCTCATCCTTGGAGTCGCAAACCCCGAGGAGCAGATAAAGTCGATGCTCTCCACCCTGGAAAACAAACAAAAAGTCAGTTTCAACACCATATCATCCGGGGATTATGAAGTATTGGACGTCGCCGGCAAAAAGATAATAAAGGTAAGCGTCAATGAGGCCCCCCGCCACGAAAAGCCGGTCTATTTAAACGGCTCGCCGTCAAATTCGTATAAGAGAATCGGGGATGGCGATGTGCGGATGCTGGAGAACGAGGTTCAGTCTAAGCTCATCGACCGCGACCCCACCAGCCGCGACATGCTCGTCAACTCATTCGGCTTTGGGATAGAGGATCTGGACGCAGATAGCCTGAGCAAATACCGCCAAAGGCTGGAGAGATACCGCCCGGATGATGAGTTGGACAAGTTATCCGATAAGGAGCTATTGACTAGGATCGGGGCCTATAGGAAGAATAGGGATGGGAATTTCGGGTTGACCAATGCGGCCATCCTCTTCTTCGGCAAATGGCAGGACATCATAGGCATCTACCCATATTATTTCCTCGACTACCAGTATTTTGACGGATCCGGCATGGAGAGGTGGGCGAGGAGATTCTCCAGCAATGAGCTCTCCTGGCCCGGCAATATCTTCTGCTTCTATCTGAAGGTCGAGGAGACGATCCGGCAATATCTCCCGAACCCCTTCAGGAGGGAGGGTGACACAAATTACGAGGGAAGGGATATCCTGGAGGCCTGCCTCGAGGTTTTAATCAACGCCTTGAGCAACGCCTCATACTTCCTACCCACCGGCGTCACCGTCAAGCAGGCCCCGAATTATTTCCACGTCGATAACCCCGGCGGCATCCTAGTCGGAAGGAACCAGGCCCTGATGGGCGGATTGTCGATTCCCAGAAACCCGGCGATCCTGAGCTTTTTCCGCCTCATCGGGGTGGCTGAGAAGTCCGGCCTGGGGATCCCCAAGGTTTTCACCGTCGCCGCCAGATATGGATTTCCGACCCCGAGCCTTTCCGAGAGGAAGGATGTCGAGATGACCAGCATGCACGTGTCCTTCCTCAGCCTGCCATCCGATGCCCCCTCGCGCGAGTTGAAGCTCAGGGTCATCTCCTATTTGGCCGATAAGAGACAGGGAAGCGACGCCATGACGATCGCCAGGGATCTAGATATCAGCACCTCCCAATCCTCACTCATCGTCAGGGAGCTTATCTCCTCCGGGATATTGACCACCAACAACAAAAAGAAGAGGGGACGGAAAATCTTTTTGTCGGAAGATTATTGAAGCCGTTAAGCCCGGTTTCCGAGTTGGGGCCGGGTTTTTATATGCCAAAGAAAAAGGCCATCCGGGATTCCGCCGAATGGCCATGGCTTTGAAACTCACTCAGCCGTCCAACGCGGATAGAGGTCGAAATAGCTGGTGGTGGTCAGGGTGGGGACCGGGGTCAGGGAGGTGAACTGCCCGGCGTTGACATCGGTTCTATGGGTATACCATCCGGCGAAGGTGTAGCCATCGCGCTTAACGGTCGGGAAGCTGCTGGTGGCCATGAGGCTCCCCGCGTTGAGGGTATAGGTCCTGGAGGTGTCCTCACTGGCGACCTCCTGATTGTCGACGGTATCCACGAAATACTCGTTATATGTCGTTTTATTGACGTTGAAGCGGACGTTGGTGGTCGTGGTGCTCGAAGTGAAGCTGAAGGCGAACGTCCATTCCCCATTGCTATTCATCACCCAAACCTGCCCGGAGGTCGTGTTGACGTAGTAATCCCCGGTCGTCCCCGGGTTATCGTCGGCGTTCGGGTCGGTGGATCCATATGACCAGGTGGTGGAGGTTGGGGCCTCGAGCCTCAGGGTGCTGGTGCTCCCGTTGGAGTAGGTGATGGTTATCACGTAGTAGGTGGTCCCGTTGACCGTCTCGGTGGCGGAGCTCATGCTGATGATGTAGATGATCGGCACGTTGAATTCGCTGGAGGTGCCGTCGCTGGAATTGACGGTCAGGGTATAGCCGGTGACGTTCCCATCCTCGTCATAGACGTAGGTGCAGCTGATGGAGACGGAGACCCCATCCTCGCCATCGACGCCGTTTTTGATCTCGAAGACTTCGCTGGTGGTGCCGTTGGAGTAGGTGAATTGGAAGGTGGTGTAGGTGGTGCCGTCCTCGTGGGTGGTACTTCCCACCGTGACGCCGGTGATGGAGACCCCATCCTCCCCGTCATCCCCTTTGACGACTGGGATGGTCAGGGTGCTGGTGCTGCCGTTGGAGTAGGTGATGGTCAGGGTATAGGTGTTATCGCTATTTAAGACCCCGGTCACATCCTCGATGGAGATGCCATCCGAGCCATCCTCCCCGGCGTTGACGGTGACGCTGGAGGTCGTCCCGTCGGTGAAATGGAAGGTGATGACCGTGTTGCCATCGCTATCGGTGGAGTGGGTGACGGTGCTGATTAGCGTCCCCTCGCTGGAGGTCTCGAAGAAGCCGCAGCTCGTCAAGGAGGCCGCGCTGGCGAAGAATAGACCCATGCCGCCTAATAGCAACAGGCCCTTCGTTAGTAGTGATTTAGATTTTTTCATTGGATTCCTCCTTATTCCCTTATGAGGTCGTTATAGGTTGGGGTGACGTTATAGGTGGCTGGGGTTTCCCCCTCGGCGATCGCCTGATTGGTGTAGAAGCGGAAGGGGTTGGTGCCGATGGCGGCCACCACGCATTGGCCTAACGAATATAGGTAGTGGCCGAATCGGCTGCTGTATTCTCCGAGGGAAGAGGTGTCGACGTGGCTGTTGCCGTCGACGTTGAAGACGTCGGAGGCGATGTCGACGATTAGGGCCTCATCGTTAATGGCGTTTTCCGTTACTTCGCTGTCCTGATTGGTGTTATCCACCAGCGATGAGCCATTATAGCCCCCGCCGTAGAAGCCGGCGATGCGATTGATGTATGAATGGGTGACCCCATCTTTGGTGACTTCATAAATCAAGCCGGCGGCCTGAGCCTGCTCCTTGAGGATGGCTTTGATTGGGAAGAAGCTCTCGAGGGAGAGGCTGATTTCGACCCCGAGCATTTCCTTTATCATCTGCGTGTAGTAGGAGAAGTTCTCCTCGATGAGGGCCGTGATGTCGATATCGTCGATGTCTTTCCAGTCGTAGAAGGCGGTTTCCCCGGTCAGGGTCAATTGGACCGGGAGGGAGGT
>JAUNOH010000035.1:1799-3185 GCA_030537155.1 Bacillota bacterium | reverse complement strand
TCACCAAATTGGAATCCACCCAATAGATGACTCCCCTAAATCAGACGATTAGGGGGCCAGGGCAAGAGATAGCCGGAGCGATCCGGTTTTTTCTTTGCCCGTGGACTTTCTAAAAAGAATTCCGATCGTCGACTTCAAAATGACTTTCCTAAAGCGCACAATTTTTACATGAGATTCAATATCCTGGACTTTGGGGCCCATGAAGATTGCCCCGACAATTCTCCTTATATCCAAAAGGCCATCGATAAGGCCGGGGAAAGCGGTGGGACCGTCGTTATCCCGAAAGGCACCTTCGTCAGCGGAACCCTCGTCTTAAAAAGCCATGTCACCCTCTATTTGGAAGAAGGTGCCATCTTGAAGGCCGGGGACGATTTGAAGGTGTTCGACCTCCATAGGAACGACGCCCACAAGGATATAGCCAGACCCTCCTATGAGAATTGCGATTACGACGGGAAACCGACCCTCTTCTTCGTCTATGGCGAGCATCTTGAGGATGTGGCGATAAAAGGCGAGGGGAGCATCGATGGGAATGAAAAGATCTTCTACGGTAAGGAGGATAGATACTTCATCGACGGGGCCTTCTACCCCCGGATGCCCCTCGTTTATCTGGAAGACGTCGATGGCTTGGATATCGTCGGCGTTACTTTTAGAAACTCCGCCTTCTGGACCCTCCATATGGTCGGGTGTAGAAACGTCAAAATAGATGAGCTAAAAATCCGTAACAATCTGCGCCTGGCCAATTGCGATGGAATCGACCCGGATCACTGTCAAAACGTCGAGATCTCAGACTGCGACATCATCTGCGCCGACGACGCGATCGTCTTCAAAAACACCAAGGCCAACCAACGCTACGGGGATTGCAAAAACATCGCCGTAAAAAACTGCCGTCTCAAGAGCACAAGCGCCGCCATAAAATTCGGCACCGAATCGTTTGGAGATTTTCACGACATCCATTTGGAAAATATCGACATTTATGACACCAACCGCGGCATTTCCTTCCAGCTTCGAGACACCGGAAACATCTATGACTGCAGTTTCAAAAACATCTCGATAAACACAAGGGTTTTTGCCAAACCTTATTACTGGGGTTATGGGGACCCAATCGCCATAACCGCGCTTAATAGAACTGATGAAATACCGACGGGAGAAATCCATCATATCCGTTTTGAAAACATCGCCTGCGACAGCGAGGTCGGCTTCCTGATTTATGGCGAGAAAAGGGAAAGCATCCACGATATCTCCTTCAATAACATTTCGCTCAAAATAAGCGAGAAATCCAAGTGGCCGAAAGATAAAAAAGACTTAAGGCCATATGACAAATCGCCTTTCGTCGAGGCCGGGGTCGGCCCCTTATATGTCCGTAACGCTTCGCGCATTAATTTCGGC
>JAUNOH010000035.1:0-1699 GCA_030537155.1 Bacillota bacterium | reverse complement strand
CCCCATTCGATGCAGGGGACGTCTATTTCCAATAACGTCTTCCTAAGTCTCCAGACCGCGTCGCGGTAGAGGATTTTGCTCTTTTCGTAATCCCCATCCGGCCACAGCTGGGAAATCGCGTCGTTCATCGTCAAACTGCGCCCGTTATAGGCGATAAGCAGGGCGAATAGCTCCTTCGATTTGCTGGAGGTGAATTTGACGGGCTTGCCGTCGATGAAGCAGTCGAAGGTATCAAACATCTGGACCCTGAGGACCCTCTTTTTGCCCTCAATCAGGGAGAGGAACCTCTTCAGGGTATCGACGTCATATGGTTTATAGAGGAAGCCAACGGTGTGCTCCTTCACCTCATCCGGGAGGTCTTTCTCCCCGATGGATAGCCCGGTGATGAAGACGATTTTGATGGTGGGGTCGATGGCGATGAGCCTCTCGGATAATTCGATTCCGTCGATCTCCGGCATCCTGACATCCAAAAAGGCGGCGGCGATGTCGTTGTTGCTCACGTAATCGCAGATTGTGGGCACATCGGAACCATCGTAAAAGCGATACTCGATGTCTTTCTCCCCAATGATCTCGCCCAAGAAGACCTGCAGGGCGCTTATCTCGTCGTCGACCACGATGATCTTCATTGCTTCTCCCCCTCTTTCTTGGGGATCCTTATCGAAATGATGGTCCCCTCTTCGCTGCTTTCGACGTGGGTTTTGGCATCTAGCAAAATCGAAAACCTCTCCGAGGAATTCTCAATCCCCGTCGAGCCTTCCTTTCTAACTTCGGTGTCGAAACCAACCCCGTTATCGGTGATTTTCAGATAAATGTATTTGCCATCAAGATAGGAGGTGATGGTGATGCAGCCATCCTCCTTCTGATTGACCTTGCTATATTTTATGGCGTTTTCGATATAGGGCTGGAGGGAGAGGGCCGGAACCGAGAAATCGAGGTAGTCGATGTTGAAGACGACCTTGAATTGGTCCTCTTTGCCGACGTTGACGAAGTCGATGTATGACATCGTAAATTCCAACTCCTTCTCGAAAGGGACCAAGCCGGCTTTTAACATCCCGACCGTATCGCGCATGTAGTTTGAGAATAGCCAGATGGCCCTATCGCCCTCATCCATGTCCTTATGATAGGTGGTCTTAATCATCATCAAGGCGTTGGAGACGAAGTGGGGCTTGAATTGCTTAACCAGCATGTTCGTCTTCAATATCTCGGCTTGGCGCTTGAACTCCTCGGCCCTGACGGCTTGTTTCTCCACCCGGAGGATGAAGCTAAGGTAGACGGTGACGAAGGAGAGCATAATCAACCAGAGGTATCCGATGGACCAACCCGTGACGTTGGGGATTAAGTTGGTGAAGAAGAGCATATTGGTCGTATGCATTCCGATGGCGGAGGAGAAGACGAGGCAAATGAGCCAATAGACGAAGCTATCGGCGTTGGCGGCCACGCATTCGACCTGAAAGAGGATGAAATAGCCGAGGCAAAAGGCCACGAAGATGAAGTGGGCGATCAGCTGATGTCCCCAAATCGACAACACCCCATATAGAGTGGCGGATACGGCTATGGCGATCAAAACCGGGGCCACGGAGAAAAGCTTTCCGCCGGGCCGGAAGGTGAAGAAGAGCAAATGGAAGCAAGTCCCCATGACGGCCAGAAAGGCGACCTCGCTGGCGGCCTCGCTCACCCACGGTGCCTTAAACGGGAAGCC
>JAUNOH010000001.1:32624-159584 GCA_030537155.1 Bacillota bacterium | reverse complement strand
TCGCTTTTTTCGTCTACCTTATATTGTGAGAGAAAAATTCGTCTGCGAAAAATGCGGGAACAAGGACCCGAAATTCATAGGTTATATTAGGGGCAAGCCGTATTGCCGAGCCTGCATAAGCTTTAAAGGGATATCAGCAGTTCAAAAAGATTCAAAACCGAAGAATGTGATTTTGGATTTGTCCTATTCCCTCTCCAAGGAGCAGAAGGAATTATCCGATCAAATCATTCAGAATTATAAGGATGGAATAGATACATTGGTCTATGCCGTATGCGGATCCGGGAAGACGGAGATCTCATATGGAATTATCGCCTATGCCATGAGCAAAGGACTCAATGTCGGCTTCGCACTTCCCAGAAGAGATGTCGTTATCGAGTTATTTTACCGATTGAAAGGCGCTTTTCCGTCAAACAAGGTTGTAGCGGTATATGGGGAGCACACCAGATGCCTAGAGGGCGATTTGATTATTCTCACAACTCACCAACTCTATCGTTACCCAAACTATTTTGATCTTCTGGTCCTGGATGAGATTGACGCCTTCCCTTTTAAGGGCAACCACGTCCTGGATGCCTTTTATCGCCGGAGCCTCAGGGGCCATTGCCTGATGATGAGTGCCACTCCGAGTGATTCGGTGCTAAGCGAGTTCAAAAAAGAAGGCAAAGCGATACTTACTTTGATGACCAGATTTCACAAAAAGCCAATTCCGGTTCCTGAGGTCGTTATTCGCTACGGGTTGCTCAAGGAATTTTTTGTCATAAAAAAGCTTTTGGAATATCGAAAGAAAGGGAAGCAATGTTTTGTCTTTGTTCCGACAGTTGAATGCTCGAAGCGCCTTTATTCTTTTATTTCTCTTTTTGTGGAGGGCGGGAATTATGTCTCTTCGAAAAGGGAAGGCCGCTCCGACATCATCTCTCTCTTCAAAAAAGGGCGATATCGTTACTTGGTTACGACCGCGGTTTTGGAGCGCGGCGTTACGGTCAAAGACATACAAGTAATCATCTATAAGGCGGATGAAAAAATATACGACTCGGCGGCCTTGATTCAGATCGCCGGGCGGGTTGGGAGGAAAAAGGATGCAGCCAGCGGGGACGTTATTTTCCTATGTAGCAAAAAGACTCGATCGATGGAAAAAGCCATCCAAGAAATTAAGCGGTGCAACACACATCTGCAAGCTGTGCTTTCATAGGATTCGCCCTTATGGCTTCCGGAGCGCGGTTTTTGGGTGCGGTTGTTTGTGCTCCCGTTGCCTTTCTGAGTTTGAGCCGAAGAACATCTACTTTTCGACGAATGGGGTTAGGGGCCTGGCCGTTTACGAATACAATCAGGCCATCAAATCGGCCTTGTTTCGTTTCAAGGGATGCTTCGACTATGAACTTAAAGATGTCTTCTTAGATCATCAGGCCCCGATTTTGCGGATGCTTTATCCCGGTTATACGATTGTCCCGGCCCCATCCTCTAAAAATCATGATGACGAGCGGGGGTTCAACCACGTTAGGGAGATGTTCTCTTGTCTTGGATTGCCCATGATTCACGCCATCGAAAAAACCGACGATAGAAAGCAAAGCGATTTGGATTATCGGTCCCGCCAGGAAGTGGGGAAGCATCTAAGGTGGGTCGGCGGGCGCTCGGTTTCGGGGAAGAAGATTCTATTGGTCGACGATGTTTACACGACTGGGGCGACTGCTCGAAACTGCATCAAGCTTCTGAAAAAGCATGGAGCCAGCAAAATCAGGGTTTTGGTGATGGCCAAAACCAAAGGTCCGCACGAGCCGTCCTGAGGCCGTTGCCCATCGATTGCCTACCATTTTATGAAATGGTATCATTTAGCCCGTTTAGGAGAATTTCATGGCGAATTTCATTGAAAAACTATTCCAACTCGAAAAGCGCGAACTCAAAAGATATGAGAGGGAAGCCGATCGGGTTATCGCTTATGAAGAGCAAATGAGGGCCCTCAGCGACGAAGATTTGAGGGCAAAAACCGAGGAATTTAAGAAAAAACTCGCCGAGGGGGTTAAACCAGAGGACATCAAATATGAGGCGTTCGCGGTTTGCCGCGAGGCCGCCTTGCGCACCCTTGGCCAGTTCCCATACAAAGTTCAGATCATCGGCTCTTTGGTCCTTAATAACGGCTTCATCGCCGAGATGAAGACCGGCGAAGGTAAAACTCTGACCGCGACCATGGCCGTTTACCTTAACGCCCTTCAAGGCAAAGGCGTCCACGTCGTCACCGTCAACGAATACCTTTCCGAACGTGACGCGGATTGGATGGGCCAGGTCTACCGTTTCTTAGGACTCACCGTCGGCGTCAACCTCCATTCGAAGACCACCGCCGAAAAGAGGGAAGCCTATCTTTGCGACATCACCTACACCACCAACTCCGAGCTTGGCTTCGACTACCTCCGCGACAACATGGCCCCGAGCCTCAGCGGCAGGGTTTTACGCGGATTGAATTTCTGCATCGTCGACGAAGCCGACTCCATCTTGATCGATGAATCAAGAACCCCGTTGATCATCTCGGGTGGCGCCCGCACCAGCGCCTCCGCCTATCAGGTGGCCGACCGTTTCTGCAAATCGCTGAAGAAGGAAAAAGATTTCACCATCGACATCAAAACCAGGACCTGCTCCCTGACCGAAGATGGGGCCACCAAGGCCGAGAGGATGTTTGGCGTCAGGAATCTATACGATCCCGAAAACCAGGAACTAGTCCACCGTATCCACCAAGCCTTGAAGGCCAACTTCATCATGGGCCGTGACGTCGAGTACATGGTCGATTCCGACAGGCAGATCCAGCTGATCGACCAATTCACCGGCCGCATCATGAAGGGCAGGGAATATAACGACGGTCTCCAACAGGCCATCCAAGCCAAGGAAGGCGTCGAGATTAAACAGGAAACCACTGTTTTGGCCACCATCACCTATCAGAACTTCTTCCGTCTTTATAAGAAGTGCTCCGGCATGACCGGTACCGCCAAAACCGAGGAAGAGGAATTCCTCAAGATTTATAACATGAAGGTCGTCGTCATCCCGACCAACCGTCCGATTCAGAGGGAAGACGCCGTCGACTACATCTTCGGCACCCATAGCGCCAAGCTTAAGGCCTTAATCAAGGAAGTTAAGGAGCGCCACGAGAAGGGTCAGCCGATTCTAATCGGTACGACCTCCGTCGAATCCAACGAGGAGATCTCTCATCTTTTAGATGAAGCCGGATTGCCCCATGAAGTTTTAAACGCCAAAAACCAGGCTCGTGAAGCCGAGATCATCTCCCACGCCGGTGAGCAGGGGGCCATCACATTGGCCACCAACATGGCTGGCCGTGGCACCGACATCAAACTGGGCCCTGGTGTCAGGGAGCTTGGCGGCTTGTGCGTCTTTGGCACCGAGCGCCATGAATCCCGCCGTATCGACAACCAGCTCCGCGGCCGTTCCGGCCGTCAGGGCGACCCCGGATTCAGCCGTTTCTATGTCTGCTTTGACGACGATCTTATGATGAGGTTTGCCCCGGAAAACCTCCGCAACCTCTTCGTTAACCAGCTTCAGGACGAGGCGATTGAGAGCAAGACGCTAGTCAATGCCGTCACCAACGCCCAAAAGCAAATCGAAGGCCAAAACTTCGATATCCGCAAGAACTTGCTCGACTATGACGACGTCTTGGCCAAGCAAAGGCAAATCATCTATGATCGCCGTGACGCTTTATTGATGGCCGACGATATCACCGAAGTCATCAGGAACCAATTCATGGAGGGCGCGAAATACCTTTGCAAGCGCGCCGTTTCTTCCGATATCGGCGACGGTTTGATCTCTGGCGAGGCTTTAAAGAAGCTCGTTGAGCCGGCCATGATGCCCGAGGGGACCCTCCCCGTCAGCGCCTACGATGAATCGCCGGTTGAAGAAGCCAGTGAGGACCTGGGCGAAGCCTTATATGCCCTCTACCTTCAAAAGAGAAAGAGCTGGCCCGTCACCGAATTGGATAAGGTCGAAAGGCAAGTCTCTTTATCGGTCATCGACCATAACTGGACCAAGCACATCGATACGATGGCCCACCTGAGGGAGGGCATCAGCCTCCGCTCCTACGCCCAGACCAATCCGCTTCAGGATTACGTCAATGAGGGTTATGAGCTATTCAGGGATATGAATGACGTCATCGCCGTCGATACCGCCTACAATCTCCTCAACGTCAAAATCAGGTTGAAGGAAGAGGCCCCGAAAAACCCGGAGAACGCTGTTGAAGCGAAATCCGAGGATGCCCCGGAAAACCAGCCAAAGGCTGAATAATATCAATTTAGGAAAAGGAATATGCAAGAGCTAGTCGAATCAAAACAACGCCTGCAGGAAATCTCCAGGCTTGTCTCGCAGCTCGGTGGCTCTCTTTGACCTCGACAGTCTGAAGAAAGAGATAGCCGAACTCGAGGAAAAGGAAAACTCCGAGGGTTTTTGGAATGACCAATCCTCGGCGATGGTCGTCGTCAACCGCTTAAAGGACATCCGTAACAAGGTCAACGATCTTGAAAGCATCCAAAGCAATTTCAACGACGTCTCTGAATTAATCAAAGAAGTCAAAGATGGCGACAGCGAGATGCTGGAGCTCATCGAATCGATGGAAAACGACCTCGACGAGGATATCAAGCAACTTCGGAGCCTGCTTCTATTTTCTGGCGAATATGACGCCTTAAACTGCACGATCGACGTTCACCCGGGAGCCGGGGGAACCGAGGCGCAGGATTGGGCATCGATGATTCTCCGTATGTATGGGAGATGGGCCGAAAGGCACGGTTTCAAAGCCAAGGTTCTTTCTTATGAAGACGGTGACGAAGCCGGCATCAAAAGCGCCTATGTAAAAATCACCGGCCATAACGCCTACGGCATGCTAAAAGGAGAAAGGGGAGTCCACCGTTTGGTGAGGATTTCGCCCTTTGACGCGAACGCCAGGAGGCATACGTCTTTCTGCTCGGTTAACGTCGTTCCCGAGTTCTCCGCCATAAAGAAAATCGAAATCGACCCAAAGGATTTGAGGGTCGATACTTTCCGTTCCGGCGGTGCCGGCGGGCAAAACGTCAACAAGGTTTCTTCAGCCGTCCGTATCACCCATTTGCCGACCGGGATAGTCGTCCAATGCGAAATCGAGAGATCGCAGCTCTTCAATAAAGCCACCTGTATGGCCATGCTGACTGACAAATTGATGCAACGCGAGCTAGAAGCCCGCGAAGCTCAGATAAAAGGCGAGATTGGCGAGCAGAAAAATATTGAATGGGGCAGTCAGATCCGTTCCTATGTCTTCCAACCGTATCAATTGGTGAAAGACAACAGAACCGGCTTTGAAATGGGCAACGTCGCTGCCGTAATGGATGGCGATATCGATGGGTTTGTCTACGCTTATTTGGAAATGTTATCAAGGGAAGGCAATGCTAGAAAAGAATAGAGAAAGAGCGAGGCATCTTAAAATCGCCCTCAATTATCTGATCGTCACTTTAGGGTGCTTGATCTTAGCTTTTGCGGACGCGGTTTTCATCGTGCCTCTAAACCTGGTAACTGGTGGCGTTTCTTCCATCGCCGTCATCGCGCAATATCTTTTTGAACTTGGTGGCGGGACGATGGATATTACCGACATAGTTACCTGGGCTGTCCAGATCCTGATGTTGGCCATAAGTTTCTTCTTCCTTGGTAAGAGGTATACGCTGAAAACCCTATATGCTTCCATTCTATTCCCGTTGCTATATTCACTATTTCTTCGTTTCCAGGTTGGGGCGTTCATAACCGAACAGCTCAGTGCTCCCACGGTTGTTGGTGACACTTCTTTTGAGAATCTCTCATTGACTCTTTTAGCCGGTTTGTTCGGTGGTGCCCTCGTTGGAGCTTCCGTTGCCATCAACTATATTGGCAATGGTTCGACCGGCGGTCTGGATGTCCTTTGTTCCATCTTGGCCAAACACACCCCCATCAAGGAAGGCGTGGGTTCTTTCATTTTCGACGCGCTTCTAATCATCGTTGGTATGCTCTTCATGAAAGATATCCCTCACGGCTTTATCGGCATCCTTTCCGCCTTGGCCTGCGCCCTGGTCATACAGGTCGGCTATGTCAACATGAATTCCTATGTTATCGCCGACATCATTTCTTCTGAACCCGCGAAAATCATGGACTATATTCATCAGAAAATGGATCATGCCAGCACGGTTATTGACGCCACTGGCGGCTATTCCGGTGAAGGAAGGAAGATAATCCGTGTGGCCTTCAACCGCCGTGAGCTGAATGATCTTAAGTTGTTTATCGCCCAAGTCGATCCCAGGGCTTTCGTAACCTTCACCAACGCCTCCATGATCAACGGCGAGGGTTTCGACCCGCTTCCGAAAAAATGCGCCGAACAAGGCGGCAAGAGTCAGAACAAAGATGGAGAGCAAGGACTTTAAACTCGTATCCCCATTTCGGCCTACCGGCGATCAACCAAAGGCCATACAGACGATTTTAGACGGCGTTTCTAATGGTAAACAGATCCAGGTTATTTTAGGTGCAACCGGAACTGGAAAGACTTTTGCCGACGCTAACATAATCGCTGCCTTAAATAGACCGACACTCGTCCTTGTTCATAATAAAACTTTGGCGTCACAACTCTATGGGGAATTTAAGTCGCTCTTCCCGGAGAATAGGGTTGAATATTTCGTTTCGAACTTCGATTTTTATCAGCCCGAGGCTTACGTTCCGAAAACCGATACATACATCGATAAAAACGCGGTTATGAACGATGAGATAGAAATGCTCAGGACTTCTGCCGTTAATTCCATCTTGGAAAGAAGGGATACCATCGTCGTCGCCTCAGTCGCAGCCATTTACGGCTTAAGCGACCCCGACGAGTATCGGAACCTCCTTTTCGAAGTTAGGGTAGGGGAGACGCTCAACCGCAAGGAATTCTTCCAGCGCCTAATCGACTCCCAATATACCCGCAACAACCTTTCGCCCGCTCCAGGCTCCTTCAGGGTGCACGGCGATAGCATCGACATCTACCCTCTCACTTCGCCCGATATCTTCATCCGCATCGATTGCTTTGGCGATGAAGTCGACACCATTTCTGAAGTCGATTCCTTGACCGGGGTCGTGAAGGAATCGTATAAGACATATCCGTTTTATCCGGCCTATGACCACGCCTCCACTAGGAAAAGGATTTTGGAGGCTTGCGAGAGCATCTCTGTCGAACTTGAAGAACGCCTAGCTGAATTAAAGGAACAGGGCAAGCTCCTTGAAGCCGAGAGGCTTGAAATGAGAACCAGGCAAGACATCGATTCTCTAAAGGAATTCGGCCGTTGCCCCGGCATTGAAAACTACTCCCGCCACATCGATAAAAGAAAAGCCGGCGAACGTCCATATTGCCTAATCGACTATTTCCCCGATGACTTTGTTTTGCTTATCGACGAGAGCCACGTCACCATTCCTCAGGTTCGCGGCATGTATCGGGGAGATCGTTCCAGAAAGGAAACCTTGGTGGAATATGGCTTCCGTTTGCCTTCCGCCTTGGATAACCGCCCCCTTCGTTTTGAGGAGTTTGAGGAATTGATGCCCTCGACCGTCGTTTGCACCTCCGCTACCCCCGGTGATTACGAGTTGGAGAAGTGCGGTGGAGAGGTCGCCGAGCAGATCATCCGTCCGACGGGCTTGCTCGATCCGAAGATCCACATCCGGCCCACCATGGGGCAAATCGATGACATCCTTCAGGTCATCCAAGACCGCGTCAGCAAAAATGAGCGCGTGATGATCGTCACCTTGACCATCAAGATGGCCGAGGATTTAACCTCCTTCCTTAAGGAACGCGGCGTTAAAGTCACTTATCTCCATAACGAAACCAAAACCTTGGAAAGAACCGAGATAATCTATCAACTCCGCAAGGGAAAATATGACGTCTTAGTAGGCATCAATCTGCTTCGTGAGGGTTTAGATATTCCCGAGGTATCCGCTATTTGCATACTCGACGCTGACAAAGAGGGCTTCCTCCGCAGTACGAGGAGCCTGATTCAGGTCATCGGCCGGGCGGCCAGAAACGCGAATGGCGAGGTTTTCATGTATGCCGACTCGATTAGTGAGTCCATGCACGAGGCCATCGAAGAGACGAACCGCAGGCGCGGAATCCAAGAAGCCTATAACGAGGAAAACGGCATCGTACCGACCACCATCATCAAATCGATAGCCCCGCCTTTGCACAATTCCGAAAACGAGGTCGATAAACTCGTCAAATACACCAATAACGGCAAAGCCTCCGCCAGTCAGATTCAGCTTCAGATCAAAGATCTCGAGAAGCAGATGAAGGCGGCAGCCAAGGAATACGACTTCGAAAAAGCCGCCGAGATTAGGGATATAATGTTCGAGTTGAAAGCGAGTCTGAACAAATGAAGCAATACGACGTCTACCTCCTTGATTTCGATGGGACCACCTTCGACACAAGCGAATCGCTTTTCCCCGTCTTCCTCCATGGTTTTGAGGCCATCGGCAAAAAATGCACCCCCGAAGACGCCAGGGAATATATGCACCATTCCCTTCCCCAGGCCGCCAAGATGGCCAATCTAAGCGAAGAGGAATTGACTCCTTGGGCTGAGGAGATTTGCCGGGCCCTGGATTATGAGGACTCGCTTTCGCTTATCAAGATTTTCCCTGAGACGTTTGAAGTCGTTAGCAAACTACATTCGCAGGGCAAAAAGCTTGGAATCGTGACCGGAAACCTTTCCGATCATGTCCGTAAAATCCTTGGCAGATTCGGCCTGGATTCCGCCTTTCCCGTCATCGTTGGATCCGACGTTTACAAAAAGAGCAAGCCCGACCGTGAACCCATCGACATCGCCTTGAGGATGCTGGGTGTGGATGGCGCCTCTGCCGTCTATGTTGGGGATTCCCTGCAGGATATCGAATGTGGGCATAACGCCGGAATCGACGCCATTTTGGTTGACCGCAACGACGAGCATCCCGATTTCGGGGGAGAGAAAATAAAATCCCTGCGCCAACTATTTAGTTGCGATTGATTTCCGGTTGGCTATAATTTTCTAGCGCCTTAGGCGGCAAAAGGAGAATGAGAAATGGCTTGGTATGACGTTATCTTCATGATCGTCTGCATCATCATCATCATTTTGAGTTTGCTCCAGGGTGGTAAATCCTCGGGTGCTTCCGGTGCTATCACCGGCGGCGGCCTCAATGTCTTTGCCAAAAAGCAGGAGAGGGGTTCGGAAAAGATCGTCACCGTGCTGACTTTCATCTTCGCGGTCATCTTCTTATTCCTCTCATTGCTCTTATCGGCCCTGGCTTCGGCCTGATAGACAGCGTAAAAGGATGTGGGACGGCGAGCCGTTCCTTTTTATTTTTCGGGTGCTAGACTAAGCCGAAAGCAAATTATGGAAATCAAAGAATACGTCGCCTGGCGGAAGGCCAATTTAAAAGTTGAAATCGAAAAGCTGGCCAAAAAGCCCAAGCTATTGATAATTCAGGTCAATGACGATCCGGCCTCTGACGCCTATGTCAGGGGAAAGCTAAAAGACGGGGCTGAAATCGGGGCCGATGTCCAACTTCATAAGTTATCCCCTCAGATCAGCCAGGAGGATCTTTTTAAGGAGATAGAGAAGGCGAATGCCGATCCCTCCGTCGACGGATTGATCGTCCAGCTGCCCCTTCCAAAACATATCAGCGAGGCTGCCGTCAAATTGGCTGTCTCCCCGGAAAAAGACGTCGACGGATTCCATCCCCTGACTAAGTTTGATCCCTGCACCCCCAAAGGCATCATCGATTACCTAAAGCGGGAGGGGTTCCCCTTGAAGGGAAGCAACGCCGTCGTCCTTGGTCGCAGCGAGATCGTCGGTAAGCCGATGGCCAAGCTATTGACTGCGAATGATTCCAACGTCACCGTGCTCCATAGCAAAAGTAAAGACGAGGACGTCCGCTTCTACATCGCCCACGCCGACTTAATCGTCGCGGCGGTCGGGAAGCAGGGGATGTTAGATGAGAGCTATCCCTATAAAAAAGAAGCTTGGATAGTCGATGTCGGCATCAATAGGGGAGCAGACGGAAAGTTGCACGGGGACGTCGTTCCTAACCTGCCCGTGGCTAGACAAACCCCGGTTCCCGGCGGGGTTGGCTTATTGACCCGCTTGGCGTTATTGGAAAATCTAATGGAGGCATATAAAAAATGAATTTCTCAGTCACCAATTCCTATGTTTATGGCTTGGAGAGGGCCGTCAAAGCCAGCGGCAATCCGATGAGGATCAAAATCGACCCCAGCGAACCCAACGAAAAGGATTTCTTAAGGGCCAACAAACTCGGTTCCGCCAAAAGCGGCGAGGGCCACGATAACTTCCTGCACGGCATCCTCGTCCATTTGGATGTCAACGCCCCGCTTTATTGGTGGAAAGAGGCTCAGCGTTACCACTGGTTCGACTTCGTCTCCAGCCAGTCGACGATGCACTGCCTCCTCAAATTCGACGTGGGCGAGCAATGCGTGGAGGAGACCGACCCAATCATCCTTGACCGCATGAGGGAGTTGATCAGGGAGTATAACCTGATCCCCGATGACCCCGAGCATTTTGACGAGAAGAAGGCCAAATGGAGGGTCTTGGTAGCCTCATTGCCCGAGGGCTTCTGCCTCGCCGCCACGATGGTGACCAACTATCAGCAGTTGAAGACGATGTTCAACCAGAGGAAGGCCCACAAGCTTAAGGAGTGGCACGTCTTCTGCGATTGGTGCCTTAGCCTCCCGCACTTTGCCGAACTTACCGGTTGCAGCAAATAAAAAATCCCCATTCGGGGATTAAGCCCATCTTCGGATGGGTTTTTATTTGTCGGTGAATTCGGCTTCCTGGGCTTCTTCTTCCTTGCTGGCGAAGTCGTCTTCCTCGGCTCCTTTGTGGCGTCCGATGAAGTGGAGCAATAACCCCAGGGCCCCGATGACTCCGACGGAGAGGAAGATGATGCCGATGGTCCGGAAGGAGACTTCCAAGATGGCGGCCGCATCGGCCCCGCCCAAATAGACCAACACGACGATGCCCAAGATAATGGCGAGGGCCTCGACGATGATATTGACGATGTTGGAGAAGCGACTGGAGATTCCATTTACCAAATAGATGAAGGAATAAACCAGACAGATAAATCCGACGGCGATTAGGGCGATGCCGATGAAGAGGGCGGCATATTGGAAGAGGGCGGTGGCGGAAGCGATGTTGTTCCCGACATAGATCGTCGTAATGCCAAGTGCCAATTCGGCTGAGCCCCCGATGGCTTCCGGGAGATTGGGCCGGCGGACGAGGCTATCGAAGACCCCTCCGAGCAGGCGGATTGAGGCATCGATGATGATGGCGATGCCGGTGATGATGAGGGTGTACTTCCAGGCGTCTGGGTTATTCGCGTAAACCAGGCAGAGAACCCCGAGGGTGATCAGGGCGGCGACCTCTAGGCAGTTATATATGGCCCAGAGGATTTTGAATTTCTTAAACATTATGAATTCCCCTTTCTTAGGAGAATCGTTTTACTTCTTGGGGAAGACGCACGCAATAAAAGAAAAAAGAAAAAGGCGCGTTGTGCGCCAATTTCGGTTAAATATTCGTTATTTTTCGGGGTCGACGACGTCGATTTGGAGGGGTTCTTCTTCCTCCTCTTCCTTGTGCTCGAGATGGTGGCTGGGTCCGCCTTCGATGGCGCCAACCGGCTTCCTCTCCTCTTCTTCCTCCGGGGTCTCGGTTTCTTCCTTAACCTCTTCCGGCTCAACCTTTTCGGCGTGGACGGTCTCCACCTCAGCCTCGTCGGGGTTATCGACGATCTGCTCGACCGGGGCCTCCTCGCTCTTTTTGGCAAACAGGTTTTTCTTGGCCTTGTGGTTCATGATCAAGACGACGATGAACTGGGTTATGCCAACGCCGGCCAAGACAACGCCTAAGCCGATGTTTACGGCGGCGTAGAAGGAATCGTTCTTGCCATAGTAGAGAATGAGCATCGCGATGCCCAAGCCGATCAATAAGGCCGAGAAGGCGATGGTCAGTATGGGGACGTAGAGGGCCTTAAGCTTCCTCACGATCTGGAAGATGGAGGAGGCGATGATCAAAGCCCCGACGACCATCAGGATGACGGCGATGAAGGTGATGGCGATGTTGAGGAAAGTCTCGTACCAGATGACGATGACGGTGCCCAAAGTTATCTCAAAAGCCGAGACGAGCAGGGAAGATTCCCCGCCGTCCGAAACGAAGTTAAATAAACTCACGATGTAACGGAGTATGCCATCTAAGATGATGTAGGCCCCGACGACGCAGGCGAAAACCAAGGCGAAAGTCTCCTGAACCGAGGAATCTAGCTGATCCGACATCACCCCGATGGTGATGGCCAAAGCCCCGGCGGCGACGAGGATAAAAGCCTCGATCAAATTCCAGATGAACCAGAATTTCCTCTGCCGGTTGCCAAGCCTTTCATATTTGTTTAGCAATTTCTCTTTTTCTTTAGCCATAAAACGAACCTCTTCTTTGTACTTGAATATCCTACAACACCCGCGCGGAGAGGTGGCACAAATTAAACAAAAAATCTTGCACAGTCGCCTTAGAAAGGTCCAAAAGGTCGCCCGAACTTCCTGAAAATATTTTCATCAAAGATATGTAAGTGTTTACATCAAAAGCAAAAAACATCGATAAACACTGACTTTTTAGATAGTCAGAAATGAAAGCGTTTACCGAAATCGCTTACAAATTTTCATTATTTTTTGACCGTGATTATAGTGATGGCGCTTCGAAAAGGAGCACGCATTAGAAAGGAGACAGGAAACTATGTATCAAAGCGTAAAAAAGTCCCATTCCCGTCTCAGGGTTGGGGACAGAGTCGAACTGTTCACGGGCAAACTGCTCGCCTACATCTTCATCCGCGGGAAAGAGAACCGCAACCGCATCATCAGCGAGTATCACAACAACGCCTTATCCCGCGTCGCGAGGTAAGCAAACCACAGATTGAAAAAGGAGGAAGTGTTATGCATTTCGCCGAAATCGATAAATACGAAAAAGAGTTCGTTGGCGTCAAAACCGAAGAGGAAGACGCCGAAGCCACCAACAGGCTCATGGCCCTACTGGGCATGCATGCCTCGGTCTACGCTTCCAGCGGCACCCACGGCTTCATCATCCCCGAAGAGTAAGTCTCTCTAGGCCGGTGAGCTCCCTGAAGGAAATCCGCTTAAAGCCGACCTTCAGGAATTTGTAGACGGCGTCGATCACATCTATTTGCCCGTCGATGTGCTTTATATAGCCATCCTCCCAATAGGTGACGGTCACGTCTTCGCCCGAATAAGTGCAGAGGATCTCGTTGATTTCCTCTGCTTTTTCTTTTGCCAGAAGTGGTTTGGGGACCTTGTTTTTCTCATATAGCATCGCCGAAAGGGCGCTGGCTTGGTCCACCAGGGAGCGGTAGGACTCCCATTTCATCATTCCGCGGTCTTCCTTCATGCCTTGTGACCCCCGATTTGCCCGTGGCGTTCCTTGATGGTCGAGGCCTCAGTCAACGAGGAGGCCCGTAGACACGAGTTTTTGCCATAGGAAAGCTGAATCTTGTCGATGGCCCTTTGGCATTGGCCGCGCTTCTGGCTCTCCTCAAAGTCTTCAAAGACGTCAAGCTGGTCGATATTTGAGCTGATCATCCTCCCAAAGGAAAGACCTAGCCTCCTGATGGGGAAATCCTCGATGTGGCGATGAAACAGCTCCATCAAGGCGTGGTAGAGGACGTCGTTGTCGTCGCTCCCCTTATCCAGCGAGGCCTGACGAGAGAATCCGCCACCGGTCTCTGCGTCGTAGCCGACATATAGCCCCACGAGCCTCGCCTTCTTTCCCTCTTCCCGAAGGCGGAGGCAGAGGTCGTCGCACATCTCCCGGATTATCAATTCGGCCTCCTTGGCTGAATAATCCCGCATCAGGGTCTGCCCGATCGAGAGGCTTTTCTCCTTAGGGACGTATTTCTCCCGGATGTCGGATCCATCCCGTCCGTTGGCCAGGTCATGGAGCTGCTTGCCCATAACCCCAAACTCATCCGTCAATAAATCGACGTCGGTTTTGGCCAAGGCCTCGATGGAGCGGATCCCGATGCGCTTTAGATGGGCTTCGGTGCCGGAGGAGATGCCCCATATCTTGGTGATGGGGGATATCTTCCATAGCTTTGTTGGCACATCGCCGTATTCCCATCTGGCCAGGTATGGGGGTTTCTTTTTTCCTTCGTTATCCAAGCAGATCTTGGCTAAAAACATGTTTGGGCCGATTCCGGCGGTAGCCGTCAAACCAGTCTGCCTTTTGATGGTTTTTTGGATGTCGGAGACGAATTGCTCCGGGCTTTTGCCGGACAGGGAGAGATAGGGCCCGATATTGATGAATGACTCATCGATGGAATAGACGTGGAGGTCCTCCTCGGAGACGAAATCCAAAAGGATCGAAACGACCTTGGCCGAGGTCTCGATGTAATGGGCCATCCGCGGTTGGGCGATGATGAGGCCCGGGATTGATTTGGGGACGTCCCTCCTCCGGCAGACATTGGGAATATGATACTTCTCCTTTAAAAAAGGAGACGACGACATCACGATCGAGGATTCGTTGCGTTCGGGATCGCTGACGATGAGGGGTGTGGTAAATGGATCAAGCCCCCTGGCCACGCATTCGCAGGAGGCATAGAACGACTTCAGATCGATGACGGCGTAGAGGGCTTTCTCGTTTTTCATGGGGCTTTACTTTATTGAGAAAAAACCCATTCGCCAGCCTTGACAAAATAGGTTCGGGACCCATGGCTTTACGCCCGTGGTAGACTATTCCGAGAGGCAATCAAAGGATAAGGAGAAAAAATGGACACTGTCATGCTATGCGTCATCTTGGCCGTTGCTTGTTTGAGCCTATTATGCGCGGTCATTTCACTGGTGGTGAGTTTACGAAAAGGCAATAAGGACGGGGGCGACCTCGAGAAGGAGATAATCTCCATTAAGGCCGAGCTTAAAAGCAACATCGATAGCCTCGAGAAGACGGTCCCACTCTCCATCTCCGCCTCCCTTAAAGACAGCGCCAACCTCCAGGCCGAGGCCTTCAACAAGGCGGCGAGAGAACAATCCGAGGCTGATATGGCCAGGCTCAACAATTTCCAGACCAGCATCAACCAGAGGCTGGATGAGGGCATAAAGGCGTTGAACCAAAAGGTTGACGCCAACCTTGAGGCCATCAACAAAAAGGTAGATGCCTCCTTGAGCGAGGGCTTTAAAACCACTTCGGAGTCGATGGCCAGCCTCCAGAAGGAACTCGGGATCCTCCAGGCCGCCCAGGAGCACCTCGGGAGCCTGCAAAATGAGATCTCCTCGCTCACCGGCATCCTAAGCAACAACCAGCAGAGGGGACGTTATGGCGAATGGCAGCTCGAGCTTTTATTGCAGGCCATGTTCGGGGAGAGCAAAGGCGTCCTCTATGACCTCCAATATACCCTGGTGAAGGGTAGGGGAGATGAGCCTTCCCTCAAGCCCGACGCGGTCATTTTCCTCGACGGCGAAAAGAGGCAAAGGATCGTCCCCATCGATTCGAAGTTCAGCCTCGTCGGCTATGAGCAGCTATTTGAGAAGGGTGCCACCCTCAGCGAAGAGGAGGAGAGAAACTGCAAATCGACCTTCCGCCAGGCCCTTAGGAAAAGGGTGGACGAAACCAGCAAATATATCGTCGCCGGGAAGACGGTGAACACCGCCATTATGTTCGTGCCGAGCGATGGCATCTTCGCCTACATCCAAACCGAGTTCCCGGAATTGGTGGAAAGCGCCCGCCAGAAAAACGTCGTCATGGCCTCGCCAACCATCCTTCAGCCGCTTCTATATTCCTTCCGTTTGATGCAGATAGATTCGGCCAAAAGCGAGAACCTCCAGAAGATCGATGCCGCCATCACCTCGCTTTCCGCCGACTTTGACCGCTTTAAACCGCGCTGGGAAAAATTGCAGAAAGACATCAATAGCCTTACCTCCTCAACCGAGCAGTTTGATAAGACCGTCACCAAGCTTGGCAATAAGTTTGCCAAAATCAAAAAGAGCGATGTAGCCGTGATAGATAGCGATGAGGAACCCCTCCCCGTCGAATTTTCCGGCGAATAGATAAAATCGTAAATTACCGAAAAACCGGCTCAAAAGGGCCGGCTTTTTCTTGCATTGTTTAACTTTTGCCATATATTTAATTCATTCATGGTAAAAATTGAAATAATCGCCACCGCGAAAGTCGGTGACCTTATCCAATCGTATTTAGAGCGCTTTTATGCCGAGAACGAAGGCGTCTATTTCAACCTCGCCCGTTATGGCGGCAATCAAGCCGATGTTAGCCTCATCCACAAGAGGGCCTATTCGCCTTTGATGTGCGTCATCGAAATCGACGACCCCTCATTCAACGGATATGAGGTGGCGAAGATGGAACGCGAATCCGACCCGCTGCTCCCGATATTCTTCGTCTCGCAAAAAGGCTATGGACAGCCCCAGAAAATCTTTGAGCACCACCCGTATGATTTTCTGATTTATCCCTTCTCCTATGAGGCTTTCGTCAAGGCGGCCAAAGCCATGATGAAATTCCTCTCCTTCCTCCATAGCAAAAACGCGGCCACCTACGCCTTCAAAGCCGGGGCCAAATATCATGAACTCGTGTTGGACGATATCCTCTACATCGAGAAGGACAACCATAACCTCGTGTTCCACACCGCCCGGGCTAACATCGTCGGCCGCGGGAAGCTCAGCGACGTCGAGAACGATTTATCCGCTAAGAGTCCTGACTTCATCAAATGTAATAAAGGAACCCTGGTTAATCTCCATTATGTGACCCAGATCGATGGGAATGACCTGAAGATACTCAAGCATTCAATCCCCATATCCAGGAGCGAGAAGAAAAAGGTTCTTGAGGCCTATAAGGATTACGCCAGCACCCGGATGCCCAAGACTGGTAGGGGAGATGGCGATCCGGCCAAAATGTCCGAATTCCTCAACAAATAATGCATATAGGCGGGGCGCTTCAGTTCGCTCCGCTTTTTTGTCGTTTGGCGCAAATTGCCTTTTTCAATCAGGGGGTGATTTGCTACATTTGCTGTAAGCGGTTACAACTTTTGACGCCCGCTAAAAGGCGGTGGCTAATCCCCCTTTAGTTAGCCCTGCCCCAAAAATGCTGAAAGGAGCAAGAAAATGTCAAAGAAAAAGAAGATGTCCAACGGCAAATTCATTGCCTGGTGGGCACCATTCCTCGGCCTAGCTGCCGTCCTGATCATCGGTATCGAGGTCGCGGTCAGCTTCACCTCCACCATCCTCGACACGTATGTCGGCAAGGGTCAGGTCGTCAAGACGCTGGCCGAAGGCACCGAAACCTGGGACACGGCTTATTATGAGCAGAAGTATTCCTCGGGAACTGCCGGTAGCACTGGTTCGGCTGCTGGTAGCGCTCAGGCTTTGGCGGCTGCCGAAGACACCGTCGAGAAGATCACCGACGAGGGCATGGTTCTGCTTAAGAACAACGGCGCCCTCCCGCTGAGCACCTCGACCACCGTCGCCCTGATGGGCCGTGGCTCGGTCGACCCCGTCTATGGCGGTTCCGGATCCGGAAACGTCGACACCTCAAGGTGCGCTACCCCGATTTCGGGTCTCACATCCGCCGGATTCACCGTCGATTCGACCGTGAATACCTTCTTTGCCAACAATTACAGCAACTATCCTCGCCAGGCCATCGTGATGGACAACTACGATGGGTCAACCTTCTTCATCGGTGAGATCCCGACCAGTGCCTATACCTTCGGCACCACTCAGGTTTCTGGCGAAAACGCGGTCGTCTTCATCTCCCGCTGCGGCGGTGAGGGTTTGGATCTTTCCACCAACCTCCTCCGCGATTCGGAGACCACGGCTTCCAAGACTTTGCTTGATAGCAACGCCAACGCCAAAGCCGAATACGACAACTATGTTGAAGGGCAGCACGAGCTCGAACTCTCCGCCGAAGAGAAGGGGATGATCGAGTATGCCAAGGCCAATGCGGCCACTGTCACCGTCGTTCTCAACGCCTCCACCCCGATCGAAATCGCCGAATTAAGGGACGACGAGGGCGTCGACGCCATCGTTTGGGCTGGCTCCCCCGGCTCCACCGGCTTCAATTCCTTAGGTAAGATCCTTGCCGGCACCGTCAACCCCAGCGGCCGTCTCCCCGACATCTATGCCGCCGACTTCACCGCCGACCCGACCTTCCAGAACTTCGCCATCAACGGTGAAAACGAATACGAAGGCACCTACACCAGCTCCATTTGGACAGGCAACGGTGGAACCAACCTCGCTCACTTCGTCGATTATGAAGAGGGCGTCTACGTCGGCTATAAATACTATGAAACCGCCTTTGAGGAGGGCGTGCTCGCCAACGAAGCGGCCTATGATGCCGCGGTGGCCTATCCGTTCGGCCATGGGTTGAGCTACACCACCTTCTCTAAGGAGATCACCAGCAGCAACGTCGGCAACAACTCCGTCACCGTTACTGTTAAAGTCACCAACACCGGTAGCAAAGCCGGCAAGGAAGTCGTCCAGCTTTACTACAGCGCCCCCTACGTCACCGCCGGTATCGAAAAACCCGCCGCCGTCTTGGGAGCCTTCGCTAAGACCGCTACCTTAAATGCCGGTGCCTCCGAGGAAGTCACCCTCACCATCGACTTTGAGGATATGGCCTCCTATGACTACATAACCAATAAGGCCTACGTGCTCGAGGCTGGCGACTACACCGTCTCGTTGAGGGATAACTCCCACGACGTCCTCGACGAAGTCGACTTCACCGTCGGCAGCACCATCGTTTATGGCGAGAACAACAAGCGCCCGAGCGATGAAGTCGCCGTCACCAACCAGTTCGACTTCATGTCCGCCTACTTCACCGGCGGCCATGCCACCAACCTGACCCGCAGCAATTTCTCCGGGACCTTCCCGACCGCTGCTGTCGAGGCCGAAACCAAAGCTGAGAACCTCGTTGTTGGCAGCACCACCGTCAACGACCTGCTCGGCGATAACTATACAGTCGTCAACAACGAATCCGATGTCATGCCGACCATGGGTGCCACCTATGGCTTGCAGGCCATCGACCTCCGTGGCGTCGACTACAACGACGAAGCCTGGAATCAGCTGATGGATCAGCTCACCGAGGCCGACTACAACGCCGCCACTACCTACCTCTACAACAACGCCTACAACACCCCGGCCATCGAGAGCCTCGGCCTCCCGGCTTGCGAAGACCATGACGGCCCGCAGGGATTCTCCTCTTTGATGGGAACCTACGAGAACGTCTGCGCCTACATGTCCGAGCCCTTGCTCGCCGCCACCTTCAACGTCGAATTGGCCAAGGAGATGGGACAATCCATCGGCCAGGAAGCCCTCTGCATGTCGACTCCCTTCGCCGGTTGGTATGGCCCGGCCATGAACACTCACCGTTCACCCTTCGCCGGCCGTAACTTCGAATACTATTCCGAAGACGGACTCTTAGCCGGCAAGATCGCCGCCAACGTCGTCTCCGGCGCCGGCGACTATGGCCTCAAGGCCTACATCAAGCACTTCGCCCTCAATGATCAGGAGACCTGGAGGACCGCCGGTCTCTGCACTTGGGCCAACGAACAGGCTGTGCGCGAAATCTATCTGAAACCCTTCGAGATCGTCGTCAAGGAAGCCACCACCACCGAGAAGTACATCTCTGATAGTGAGGGCACCATCGCGACCCGCACCATGAAAGCCGCCACCGGCGTCATGTCCTCCTTCAACAGGATCGGCACCGTCTGGGCCGGCGGAAGCTACGAACTCATGACCACCGTCCTCCGCGATGAGTGGGGCTTCCAGGGCGTCGGCATCTCCGACTTCAACCTCTATCAGTACATGTCCGCCGATCAGGGTATGAGGGCTGGTACCGATATGCAGCTTACCTGGTCCGCTTGGGGATCCAATCCCTTCACCGACACCTCCTCGGCCACTGCTAGGATCGCCATCCGCAAGGCTTTGAAGAACATGATCTACTCGGTCACGAACTCCCTCGCCATGCAGGGCGTCGCCCCCGGAACCATCATCTCCTACACGATGTCTCCGTGGAGGATTTGGCTCATCTTGGTCGATGTCGCCTTAGGCGCCTTCATCGTCGGTGGAACGACCTGGGTCGTGATCCGCTGCGTCCGCCACAAAAAAGAGGACGAAACCACGTCCGCCTAATCTAAGTTAGAACGCGGGTAACTCCTTTTCAGGAAGGCCATCGGGAAACCGGTGGCCTTTTCCTTTGGAAGGAAGGTTGATGATTTGCTTCGATAATGTGCTTAAATATTGGTGTTGATGATACGTGTCGCCATAGTAGAAGACGATTTAAATGACGCCGGACGCCTGATTTCCTTTTTGTCGCAATTCGAAGGCGAGAAGAAAGTCGAACTGAAACCGACGCATTTTCAGGACGCGGAGTCATTTCTCAAAACCGTTTCCGAGGAGAGGTTCGACATCGTCTTCATGGATATCGAGATGCCGGGCATGGACGGTCTTAGCTGCGCGGCTGAGTTTAGGAAAATCGACGGTTTGGCGGCCCTGATCTTTATTACCAACATGGCCCAATTCGCCATCAGGGGATATGAGGTCGACGCCCTTGATTTCGTGGTGAAGCCGATTGACTATTTCCCCTTTAAGGTAAAGCTGGAAAAAGCCCTCCGTTTAGTGAGCGCCAACCCAGATAGCAAAACCATCATCGTCGCCGGGAAGAAGGGGACTGAGGTGTTGAGATTATCGGAGGTGACCTACGTCGAAAGCGATGGCCATTCCGTCATCTATCACACCGCGAATGGCGAGTATCGCGACCACACCTCTTTGCGGGATGCCGAGGGCAATCTCTCGCCTTATGGATTCTCCCGGATCTCCGGCTCCTTCATCGTCAATCTCCGCCACGTGAATGAGGTGCGGAATAGCGAAGTAAAAGTAGGCGACATCCTCCTGCCTTTATCGCGTTCGAAGAAAAAGGATTTCCTCGACGACTTTGCTACCTTCCTCGGGGGCAAATAGCCATGGAATACGACTACAATTCCGCCTTCGACCTGAACTATCTTTTTTATTTTTCCCTGGCCTATATGGCCGCGGTATTCATCTTCGTCTTCAAGTTTGAGAAGCGTAAATACTTTTGGATACCCCTGATCCTCTGCATCGCCGGCGTCCTGGTCTTCAGCTACTTTTTCCCATACACATTCGTATATGGATTCCCGGTGGGGACGATGATCGTCGGACTCATGATCTATGTCGGGATGCTATTGACCTTCCGCGAGGCGCCGGGGACCCTCTTCGTCGCCTTGATGATGGGAGTGGTGGCCAATCACGCCTGCTTTTCGCTTTGGAGCATCATCCTGATAAATACCCCGTTGTTTCAAAGCGATAACCCTTATAACGACTACATCCAACTGTTTTCCGGAATCGCCTACTTCGGCTTGGCCTTAACCGGGATTTATTTCGTCTTCGCCCGGCGTATCGCCTCGGCCGATAACCTCTCGATGAAAAAGCTCAGGCAGAAGATTTCGCTTGCCGTCTTCGCCTTGGCCATCATCGTCTTGCCGAGCCTCTGCCGTTTGTTTGAGATGGAAAGCGTCTTCACCAGGGTATATGAGTGCTTGGCTTGCCTGGTCTATCTATTCGTCGAGCTATACATCAACTTCCAAAACGAATCCGAGGTCGAGAAGGCGAAGATCGAGACCCTGTTATCCAGCGAGGAGAAGCAGAGGGCCATCTCCGAGAAAAGCGCCGAGATACTTTCCATCAAAGCCCACGACCTCAAACATCAGCTGAATCTATTGCGGCAAAACGATTCCTCCTCCTTTGAGCAGATTAAGGAAATGGAGGAGGCCATCTCCCAATACGACATGCTAACCAACACCGGCAACAAGGCCTTCGACGCGGTCGTGGCCGAGAAAGCCCAGGCCATGCGTAAGCACCAGATTAAGTTCACCTGCATCGTCGACCCGGACGCCATAAACTTCATGAGCCCGGGTGACGTCTATTCCTTTTTCGGCAACGCCTTAACCAACGCCTATGAGGCTTGCCGGCAAGTGAACGACAAACAGTCCCGTTACATCGCCATGAAGGTGAGGAAAAACGGCAATATGTGCTCCGTCCACATCGAGAACTACACCAACGTGATCCCGAACTTCAAAAAGGGGATGCCTCTGACCTCGAAAAAAGATGCCGAATCCCACGGCTTCGGGACCAAGAGCATGTATTACATCGCCCAGAAATACGGCGGGCACCTCACCTTGAGGGAGAAGGATAATATCTTCACGGTCGACGCCATCTTCTTCATGGAGTAGGTTGCAACTTTTGTCTTCCAAACCTGCACAATTTGCAAATTTTGAAAGCCCTTTCAGCTTTTTGGCATAGGCTTTTTCCATCAATAAAAGCGCTTTTATGGCGCAAAAGGAGGAAAAATATGCCAAAACCGAAACCTGGTTTATGGCGGGCCCTCTCCCTCGGCGGGGTCCTGGCGTTGGGAATCTCAATTTCCGCCGCCATGATCTTTGAGTCCTACCCCGCGGGATTGGATACCCTCTTCGACACAACCCACTCCAAAGTGGTGACCGAGGACGGCGATGAATCGCTTTGGTCGTACGAACCGAAGTTCAAGTCAGCCAAGGAAGCCTACGAGGGATATGGGGAATTCGCCCGGAGGCTGGCGCCCGAGACGTTCGTTCTTCTGAAGAACCAAAACTCGGCTCTGCCCCTCGCCAGCGACGAAATGAACGTCACCCTCATGGGCCTAAGGAGCTATGCCCCCATCTACGGGAACTCCACCGGCTCCTGCCCCGATTATGGGACGACGAGCGAACACCTCATCTACGACGCCTTTGAGGACGAAGGCTTCTCGCTCAACCCCAGCATGCTCGCGGCCTATAAGGCTTATTGCGACACCCTCAGCTGGGCCCCTTCCAACCCCTATACTGGCCTTCAGAACCCTGAATACAACGAGTTGAAGGTCTATGATGACATTCCGGAACTCTCACTGAGCGAATTGTCCAGCTATAAGAGCGACTACAACGCCGACTACGCCTCCTATAAGGATGCGGCCATCGTCGTCTTCGGCCGCCCCGGCGGCGAAAGCGCCAACTATTACCTCGGTGGGGAAGACACCCCCTCTGGCAACGTCATGGGTCTCTCCAGCGAGGAGAGGGAAATCCTCAACGAGGCCAAGGAGAACTTCGACAAGGTCATCGTCCTGATCAACTCCGTGACCACCATGGAATATCACGATTTGGTCAACGATGAGGACATCGACGCCATCATGTGGATCGGTTATCCCGGAGCCTATGGCTTCATCGGGGTCGCCGACATCCTCAAGGGCAGCGTCAACCCCTCCGCCAAATTGGGTGACATCCAAATCAACAACAACGCGGCTAACCCGGCCATGCAATCCTTCGGGAACATCCCCTGGGCCAATGCCAGCGACTTCGCCAGCGACGCCACGGTCAACTCCTACCTCGTCGAGGCCGAGGGCATCTATAGCGGCTACCGCTACTACGAAACCCGTTACGCCGAGATCGTCAAAGGCAATGAGAACGCCTCCAAGGCCTCGGCCGGAACCTATACCGCCAGCGATGGCAGCCTAGCCACCGTGGCCGGAACCTGGGATTACTCGAATGAGGTCTCCTATCCCTTTGGTGCTGGTCTAAGCTATACCACCTTCACTCAGACCCTCGACTCGGTCAGCGTCAGGGGCAACAAAGAGACTGCCTCTGTCACCGTCACCGTCACCAATACCGGAGATGTGGCTGGCAAAGACGTCGTTCAGCTTTATGCCCAGACCCCCTATACCGATTATGACAAGCAGTATGGCGTCGAGAAGTCGGCCATCCAGCTGATGGGCTTCGAGAAGACCGACTCCCTCGAACCCGGCCAGAGCCAGACCATCACCATGGAAGTCGAACTCTGCAACCTCGCCTCCTACGACTATCAAAACGCCGAGACCTTCATCGTTGAGGATGGCACCTATTACTTCGCCATCGGAAGCGATTCCCACGATGCCCTCAACAACATCCTCGCCGCCCAAAACTACGATACCGGCGACGGCATGGATGCTGCGGGCGATGAGAGCAAGGTCCATTCCTGGACTTGGGATGATGGCGACACCAACGGCGTCGACGCCGTGACCTTCTCCGGCTCCGTCAATAACGTCGAAATCACCAACCAGCTCAGCGAAGGCGGCTCCTCCATGGACCTCAACTACTGGATGGGCGAGGACACCGTCACCTACATGAGCCGCGACGACTTCGACGGTACCTTCCCCGAATCCTATGCTGGCTTATCCATCAACGATGCCATGGCCGCCTACTTCGACTGCGACGTCTATGAAATCAAAAACGATGGCGGCGGCGACCTCATTTGGGGTTCCACCTCCACCAACTACAAACTCACCGATTTAGCCAACGCCGAATTCGACGATGAGCGCTGGGATGACCTGCTCAACCAGGCCACCATGTCTGAGTTCATGGCCTTCTCCGCAGGTGCCTTCCACGCCATCACCGGCATGGATGCCGTCGGATTGAATAGCTATGACACCGACGACGGCCCCGGCGGATCCGACACCCACTTCTTCGACGATGGTTCCTATCAGGGAACGGCCTGGAGCGATGCCGAGGATTACGCCGCCTATGGCTCCCGCGTCACCCCGGCCCAGCAAAACATCGCCTATTCCTGGAATAAGGCCCTCGCCTACGAGAATGGCGTCATCATCCTCGGCGAAACCTCCGTTGAGCTCGGCTTGCCCATCATGATCGGTCCGGCCATGAACCTCCATCGCCACGGCTATAACGGCCGCGGTGGGGAATATCTCTCTGAGGATCCCATCCTCTCTGGCTTCATCGGCTCCAACATCGTCCAGGGCGCTGAGAGCATGGGCTGCTTAGTCAACCTCAAACACGTCGCCTTCAACGATCAGGAGATCAACCGTTCGGGCATCGCCGTCTTCATGAACGAGCAAAAAGCCCGCGAGATGGAACTACGTAACTTCGAGCAGGTCTTCGCCAAGCGTGGTCAGACCTCCATCAGCGAGCAGGCCGAAGGTCAGGTCTTCGATCAGGAGATCCTCGGCATCATGAGCTCCTACAACCGCATCGGCTGTGTGGCTCCCTCCGCCAACGAGGGCGTCATGGTCAAGATCCTCCGCGAGGAGTGGGGCTTCAAGGGCTATAACGTCACCGACTTCACCAGCGTCTCGACCATCGCCATGCCGAAGGAGTCCCTGCTATACGGCACCAACTGCTTCTGCGGCTTCGGGGCTTCCGTCTCCTATTGGGATGCGGATACCCTGCAAAACGACAGCACCCTTGCCGCCGCCATCAAGCAGGACCTCCACTATGGCTTATGGGCCATCGCCAACTCCAATGCCATGAACGGCATCAGCTCCAACTCCTATACCGTCCAGTTATTCAACAGCTGGAGGATCCTCTACACCGTCCTCATCTCCGTCTCCGCCCTTTGGGTCGTCGGCTTCGGCGCCACCTATGCGGTCTCTGAGATCAGGAGCCACAAAGCTTCCAAGGAGGATAAGTAAATGAAAGACTTCTTCAAGCGTTATAACCTGTTTGGCTATCTCCTGCTCGGGTCGGCCTGCCTGACCCTGGTCTCCTTCATCTGGTACTGCGTCAACCAGACAACCGGCTATGCCGCCGGCAGCAGCGTCAACGGCTGGGCCGTCACCTGCTTCATCCTCGCCTTCTTGGTTGAGGTCGGCTGCTTCGTCTTCGCCAAAAAACTCCCCAAGTGGGCCCATGGCGTGAGCCTATTGGTCGCCGGCGCCCTCTTGGTGGTGGCTCTGGTCATCTGGATCATGAGCGCCGTGCCTTGGGCGGCTGACGTCTGGTTCATCCCGGTCAACTACCCGGCAGCCGAAGGCGCCGCCTTATGGAACGCCATCGGCGGGGTCATCATCATGGTGGTGGGCTATTGCCTATTGATAGCCGCCTCCGTCCCCGGCTCATTATTGAAAGCCGAGGAAAAAGCCGAATAATCGCATTTGGCGCCACGGGGCGGCGGTTCGTGACCGTCGCCCCTTTCTCAAACACATATGTGTTAGAATCAAACCAACAAGCAAAGGAAGCTCTCTATGGAAAAAGTCAGTTTTAACCAGGGGTGGCGAGTCGCCACTTTCGACAACGGGAAAACCGGGGAATTCGTTTCCTGCCGGGTACCCGATGATCGTATGATCCGGGAGGAGAGATCCCCCGAGGCCGAAGGCGGGGTCAATACCGCCTGGTTCCTTTGCCACGATTACGTCTATGAGAAGGAATTCGATAAACCCGTCATCGAGGAAGGAGGAAAAGCCATCCTCTGTTTCGAGGGCGTCTACCGAAACGCCGAGATCTTTCTCGACGGCGAGGCCGTCTTCAAAAACGATTATGGCTACAACACCTTCTATGTCGACATCACCGACAAATTGAAAGAGGGGAAGAACCTCATTTCCGTCGTCGCCCATAATGCCGACCAGCCGAACTCCAGATGGTATACCGGAACTGGCATCTACCGCCCCGTGTGGCTATATATCCTTCCGAAGGATAGGATCGAGCTGAACTCGCTTCGCGTCACCACCTTGGATTACAAGAGTGGAAAACTCCGTTTGGAGGGCAAAATTAGCGGCGAAGGGGAAATAGCCTACGAGATCATCAATCCGGCCGGAGAAGCCGTTTTAAAAGGGGTTTTCAAGGATTCCGCCGAAGTGGTGGTTCCCTCGCCCGAACTTTGGAGCGCCGAACACCCGAGCCTATACACCCTAAAATGCGAATACAAGGGGGATCTGCAGGAAATAAGGTTTGGAATCCGCCAGATCGAATGGGGCGATTTCGGCTATCGAATCAACGGCGAGAGATTGCTACTAAAAGGCGCCTGCCAGCACGCGGACAACGGACTATTGGGTGCGGTCACTCTCAGGGATATCGAATTCTGGAAAGTTAAGAAATTGAAAGAGCTCGGATATAACGCGATCAGGATGAGTCATCATCCGATGTGCACCGACATGTTGGACGCCTGCGATGAGCTGGGCATGTATGTCATGAATGAGTACGTCGACTGCTGGTACATCCACAAGACCAAATACGACTACGTCAACGAGATAATGGATAACTACGATGAGGACATCAGGCTATTGGTTTTGAATGCCTACAACCATCCGTCCGTCGTCTTATATTCCTCCGGCAACGAGGTCAGCGAGACCGCCTATCCCCGCGGCATCGAATTCACCAAGACCCTGACCGAGACCTTCCATAAATATGACCCCACCAGGCCGGTCGCATGTGCGGTCAATATCTTCTTCAACGCCCTCTCAACTCTGGGTTTTGGCGTCTATTCCGACGATAAGGCCGATAGCAATAAGCAAGCCAAGGCCAAGAAGAAATCGGTCGGCTCCCAATTCTTCAACAACATGGCCAACTTCTTCGGCTCCGAAGTCATGTTGACCGGCTCTAGATTGGGCATTTGCGACCGCAAGACGAGGGATAGTTTCGCCAACGTCGACGTGGCCGGATATAACTACGCCAGAAAGCGTTATAAGAAAGACCTCAAGAAATACCCACATCGTTTGATTTTGGGTTCGGAGACCTTCTGCGCGGACACCAAGATATTCCTCGAGGCCGCCGAAAAGCATGAACGAGTCATCGGCGACTTCGTCTGGGCTGGCTTCGACTACCTCGGCGAATGCGGCATCGGGGCCTGGATCAATGAGAACGACGCCCCGAGCTTCGACCACGGCTGCGGCTGGATGACGGCCGGGCAGGGCAGATTGGATATCACCGGCCGGCCCTTAGGAGAGGCTTTATATACTCAGGTCATGTATGGCGTGAAACCCTTGGAAATGGCCATCGTCTCGCCTTATGAGAAGGCCTCAAAGCATTCGCCATCCGCCTGGAAACTATCTTTGGCGATGCCGTATTACTCCTTCGATGAGAAGTGGATCGGCAAACACGGCGTGGCCGAGATCTACTCCAAAGATCATCGGGTTGAATTATTCATCAACGGTAAGAAAGTCGGGGCGAAAGTGGTCAATAAAAAGACAGGAATTGCCAAGATCAACTTCAAATACGAACCTGGCACCATCACCGCCAAGTCATTCACCAAATCTGGTGAAAAAGTGGCCGAGGTTTCCTTAAAGAGCGCCGGCAAAGAAAACGTCCTTACGTATGTGAACGAACCCGGTACCGGGAAATATCGTTACGTCCGTCTCCGCTTCGGCGACAAGAAGGGCGTCATCAAGCCGGAGCTCAATGGTTTCATCAAGATATCGAACGTCAAAAACGGAAGCCTTTTGGCTTTCGGCAACGGCTCCCCCTATCACGAGGAATCTTATCTCGGCGACAAAGTGAAGGTTTATCAGGGCGAGGCCCTGGCTATCTTCGAGGTCGAGGAAGGCAAGAAATTGTCGTTTACCGCCACCAGCGATTTCGGCAAAATCGAATACTGGAATTAAGCCCCCGCTTTCCGTTGAAACGGATGCCCCCGGCTCCTATAATTACAGGGCCTTGGGGCATTAGCTCAGCTGGGAGAGCGCCTCGTTCGCAACGAGGAGGTCGACGGTTCGAACCCGTTATGCTCCACCAAAACGAAAAAAACATCGGGAAACCCCCGATGTTTTCTATATTATTTGACCTATATTTCAACGGCTGGGACAAAAGCGGGGACAAAATTTTCACCATTTTTGGTGTTTATATTTCTTTGGGGCATCTAAAGGACGAGGTCCAAAGGTTTCTTTTTATCCTTCCAGGCTAAGTCGAAATACTTCATAACCGGATCTTTGACGTTATTTCCGTTATGGGTGTAGCCAGCCGTCTCGGCTTTGAATTCCTCGAGGCAGTCTTCCCCTTCCATCGCTTTTTCCTTGATGGATTTTAGGCGCGTATATTTGAAATAGGCAAAGTCGAATAGATTTCTTAGCGAATCGTAACGGGTTTCGCCATCGGACGGGATCCTCCACTGTGAGTGGCCTAGATTCATGTAATCGTTTCTCCCGAACTGGTTGATGTTTCTGGGATATGAGTAGGCGTAGGCTTTGCTTTGCTTTCCGAGGAAGAGTCCGATCAGCCCCCTCTTTATCCCGGTTTTGGATAAGAGAATCCGATGGATGAGCCGATAGTCCTTCAGGGCGGTTACGAAACTGCCTTCTATGTATTCTTGGGGAATGATGGAGAGGCGCTTGTTCAACTCCATCCACATCTTGTCGATGGCGATGGCCTCCTCGTCGCTGCAGGGCATGGTTTTGTGTGGCTTTGTCTTGTCACAGAATTGGGTCATAACCGCTTTATCGAGGAAGGTCTCAAAGAAATTATGGGAGAGGAGGCACTTCTTATATTTTTCGGGATCGGCGTCCCAGCCGGAACGATAAAAGACATAGGGATGGCCATAGAGGTCGAGGGCGTAATGCATCAAGACCCCGTCGAGGTATTCACTTAAGATTTCCCTGTCTTTGCTCTCCCTGGCGATTTTGAATAGCTCGTAATAGGGGACGGCCGGGTCGATGGCGTGCAACGTGTTCCCGAAAAGAGGCACCCTATCCTTGTATTCCCTCTTCGTGAAGGGGACATTGCCATAAGCGAAGAAAATATCGGGTCCTTGGGTTCCGACGTAGACGAGATTCGAAGAAGATTTGATCTTGTGTTTGGCGAAGCAATAATGTGTCAATAAACCTGGCATAGGAAAATCATAGCATATTGGATTGGCCACATTGTCTTCCGGGGCAAAGAAAAGCGCCCGACGGAAGGCCGGGTGCCCTTTTATTTACCAATTTTTCTTCTCTGTTTTACTGTTTTGGCTGTTGCGGCGGACGTTGACCATTTCCACGAACCACTCGACCATGGCCGGATCATAATGGGAGAAGAAGGAGGACGTTTTAAGATCCACGGTCTCGATCATCTTCATTTCGCCTTCGGTCAGGGCGAAGGCAAACACCACAAAGTTCTTCTTGTAGACGGTTTTTGGGATGAAGACCGCCCCGCGTCCGGGATGTGCCTTCGTTATAGCTAAACCGCTTTCTATCATTATCCTTGCTTCAAAACGAAAAAAGCGACAATGCCAATACGGCAAGTCGCTATAACCTAAACGCATAGAAGAGAATCAATCGAATTCGTCGTATTTCTTATTGGATCCCTTAGCTTTTTCGACGGGGTATTTGAGCTCGTTTTTGGCTAATTTCTCCATCATGATTTTGGCGGGGCTCAGCTTATAGACGTCCGCCATCATATAGCAGTAGGTCAAAACGTCCGCGAGCTCCTCCTCTAGCCTTTCCAGTGATTTCTCTTTGTGGTCCCATTGGAAGAGCTCCAATAGCTCGGCGGCCTCGATGCAGATCGATTTTGCTAGGTTCTCGCCGCTATGGAACTGATCCCAGTCCCGCTCGGCATTAAACTTCCTCAACTTTTCTAGAATGGTTTCTTCATCCATGGCTATTCTCCTTGTCCGATCATCTTCTTTAAGTAGTTTCTAAGGGCTTCATCCTCGGCGTAAACATAACAGCCCTTTTGGCCTCTTGAGAGCAAAACCTTATAGGTGTTCTTCAAGAGTTGATCCGCTAGTTTCTCGTCCTTGCAGTGGGCGATTCCCGAGGATTTATCGTCTTTGGAGACCGCGGCCCTGTTCGTCATGACTCTCCCGTCCCTATATAGGAGGTCTTTTCCGATTATGACCCCGACGTAATCGAATTCAAGCCCTTGGCAGGTGTGGATGCAGCCGACCTCGTCGAAGGAATCGCTTCTGATGGCCCATAGCTCCGATTTCCCATCGAGGTTCCATTTGGCCTTGAAGGAGGGGCCGATGATGATATCCCAATCGCCCTTCTTGTTTTTGACGTTCCAGTCGTAGCAATATCCGGCCACCATTCTGGCTTTGTTGTTGCCGTTTCTTTTCCTTAATTCCTCCCTCATTGTGGAGGGGTCGTCATAGACTCGGAAATCGAACTCCAAATCGTTGAGGCTGGTGTTCGCGGTCTGCTGGATGCCCAATAAGTTGTCGATGAAGTTGATGTAGGCGTCTGAGCCGTTACAACGGAATTGGGCCGATAATTTATAGCCATTCCCGTAATGGATGTTTTGGGGCGAGACGCCAAGCTTGATAGCCCAATCGATTATCGAATCGACCGAGCCGATATCCTTGGTGGAGATGCGCTGGCTATCGTCGATGAAGAAGATGGAAAGGCGGCTGGCCTCTATGCATTCTTTGATCTGGTTTTCCCCGTTCCAGTCCCCATACATTTTGCTGACGAGTCGATGGGCCTCATCGATTAGCAAAACATCGTAGAAATCATTCGGCAGATTGGAGAGGCCAAAGGGCGAACGGAATAGCTCGCTTACCTTGACGTTGGCCTCGATGTCCGCCCCGGCCAACAACTTCAGGTATGACTTGCGGGGTGCGCTGTTTTTGGTGAGGTAGGCCGCCAATCCGGGGTTGCATCTTTTGCCGCTGGTGAACTCATATAAAAGATTGACGGCCAAGACGCTTTTTCCGGTGCCGGGGCCGCCTTCGATTATCAGCACCCTCTTCTGCTTGTCCTTCTCACATTCGGTGTAGGCTTTTAGGCATTTATCGTAGATGGTGATTTGTTCGTCCATCAGCTGGAAATCCTTGTTGCCTTTCATTAGGCTTGCCAGGCAATCCTGCAGGGCTTTCGCGGGTTTTATCCGCCCGTGATCGATTTCATAAAGTAAGTCGCCGTGCGGGCTCTTTTTGCATATTTTCCCAGCGATGAAATCCGCTAACTTTTTGGCGTCTTTTTTCAGGAACAATGGGGCCATCTTCAGCCACGTCGAATAGATGGGGTCCTCAATGATTTGCCTATCCTCTTCTTTGAAGTTATGGCAATAAGCCGTCGGATAGATAAAGAGGTTGGGGTCGCTGGCCGCCTCGGCGTAGTTGCAGATATGGACCTTGTAGGAATAGGCCTGATAGCAGGGGTGGGGGACGTCGCGTTGATCGCCGCCGACGAAGGCCCTGACCGTATGCTTTTCGATGTCGCTTACCTTTTGGCAAGTCGTCCATTGCTTCAATTCGATTATCACCACATTGTCGTGGTTATCCGCATCGGATCCGGTGATGATGAAATCGACGCGTTTGGAGGTTAGGGGTATTCCGTATTCGATGGATATATCCGCCTCGTCGGGGATCCTCGGGTCGTAGAGGATGCTCGACATGAAATGCATCGAGTTATCCCAAGAGGCATATTCGGAGGGCGAGCCGCCCGAAAAACCACACTCGCTGAGTTTGGCCTTGATGATGTCCGCGATTTCGCCGCTTAAGACATCGTCGAGGAATTTGGATTTTTCCTGATGATAAACGAGCATCTTCTTTCAAATACCGATGGCCCAATTATCGGATAAGGCCGGGATCCTGACCACGAAAAGATGTTAAAGGAGTGATATAAAGATGTTAATACACTGCCTATTTCCTCCCCGATGTCCTTGGCAAAACTTTCTTGCAAGACCATTTAATTGGCCTTGGGCGCGCTTTCGGTTTCTCAAAAAGCGCTTCTTGGCATACAATATCGGCAATGATGAGGTCATCTAATATCCATGGGCGGCGTTGAATCGGGCTACGTCCTTTTTGGCATCGACTTCCGGGAGAACCCCGAGCAGGCCGAATTGATAAGGCAGATCAACCAAGACCCAAAATTCCTCCCCGTCGTCTTCTGCAAGGGGAGTGCCGGAACCGGCAAAACCTTCGCCGCCTTGGCCGCAGCCTTATCCTTAGTCCGCGGCAAAGGGGCCAAAAAGAAATACAAAACCATCTTCTACGTCCGCGAGCCGGTGGAAATCGGCCATCGCCTCGGCTATCTAAAAGGGACTGAGGAAGATAAATACGGACCATATCTGGGACCGCTTCTAGATAACTACAATCACCTCATGGAGGGGATTAAGGATGATCAGCAGCATCCGATGAGAAAGCCGAAAGGCCCCATCGGAGGCGGCAGGATGGACGATTCGATCATCTCTTCCCCGATGTATGAGAAGCTACCCTCCGACATCGTGCCTTTGGCCCCAGAGTTTATGAGGGGGCGTTCCTTCAATGACTCCATCATCATCGTCGACGAGGCCCAAAACATGGACTTGGACGAGTTACAAACCATGGTCACGAGGATTGGAAGAAACTCCAAGATGGTCATCATCGGTTCCCCCAATCAAATCGATGTGGAGGGACAAGACGTCGAGCATAACGCCTTCGAGATTGCCTATTCGGTTCTAGAACCCACAAAGCTTGTCTCGATGGTGGAATTGACGGCTCCGATGAGGACTTCCTTCGTCACCGACTTTGACCTTCGCTTCGTCGAATATAAGAAGACCCACCCCAATTGGAAGAAAAAGAAAGACAAGTGACGGCATTTTCCAAAATTTGGAAGGCGCCTTGTGTATAATCGAACTAGCAAGGAGTGTAACCCATGAACCCCTGGAAAGATTTCCCGCCTGAGCGGATCACCCCCGAAGAATTTGACGTCTTCATTGAGATTTCGGCCGGCAGTAAAAACAAATACGAGCTCGATAAGGATACCGGCTTGTTGAAGTTGGACCGTATCCTCTACACCTCGACCCAATATCCCCAGAACTATGGTTTCATCCCGTTGACCTACGCCGAGGATTATGACCCCCTAGACGTCCTTTTGATCTCCTCGGAGAAGGTGTTACCGCGTTGCCTCGTCCGGGCCAAGCCGATCGGCATGATCCAGATGGTCGACCAGGGTTTGCCCGACGCCAAGATTTTGGCCGTCTGCCCCAACGACCCCTTCTATAAGGATTACAAGGATATCCATCAGCTCCCCGAGCATATGGTGTTGGAGATCCAATACTTCTTTGAGACCTACAAAGTGCTGGAGGGCAAGGACACCTTGGTCCCCGGCATCAACGGCCGTGAGACGGCGATTGAGACGGTGAAGAAAGCCATCGCCGCCTTCAAGGAAAAGTTCCCGAAAAAATAACCCATCAATTTATATTGATATAAACTATCCCCATGGACTTCAGCGGCTGGGAAAAGCTTTCGCTCGTCGACTATGACGACAATATAACGACGACCCTGTTCATGGCAGGCTGCAACATGCGCTGCCCCTTTTGCCATAACATGGATTTGGTCATCAACCCACAAAACGCCCCCACCATCCCCTGGGAGGAGATATACGATTACCTGAAGAAGCGGCAGGGCGTCCTTGACGCCGTCTGCGTCTCCGGCGGCGAGCCGACCCTGATGCCCGACCTATTAGAGAAGCTTTCCCTCATCAAGGAACTCGGTTACAAAGTCAAATTGGACTCCAATGGCTCCAATCCCGATAAGCTGGCGGAGGCGATCTCCAAAGGGCTCGTCGACTATGTGGCGATGGACATCAAAAACTCGCCAGAACGTTATGGGGAAACAATCGGGGTCCCATCCTTCAACCTCGCCCCGATTAAGGCCTCGGTTGAGCTATTAAAAAACAACAAGGTGGCCTATGAATTCCGGACGACCATAATGGACGAATTCCATGACGAAACCGCCATGAAATCGATCGGGGAGTGGATTGCGGGCGCGCCCAGGTATTTCCTGCAGCTTTATATCGATTCCGACCACTGCATCGTCGGGGGATTTCACGCGGTGAGCGAGGAAAAGGCAAAGCGTTTCCTTGAGATCGTAAAACCATACGTCGGGGAAGCAAAGCTACGTTCCTACTAAAGCAACAAAAAAACGGAGTTGAGGCTCCGTTTTATTTTCGTCAATGGGTGTTGAGGTAATTGGCTGCCGCGATGGCCGCGATGGCCCCGTCGTTGGTGGCGGTCACCACCTGGCGCATATTCTTCACCCGGCAATCCCCGACGGCGTATAACCCCGGGGTTTTGCTTTCCATTATCTCGTTGGTTTTGATGAAGCCTTTTTCGAGGTCGACGAGGTTGGAATAACGTTCGTTATCCGGCACCTGGCCGATGGCGATGAAGGCCCCCTCGCAGGCGAAGGTTTTCTTTTCCTTGGTCTGGGTGTTTTCAAACTCGATTCCGGTCAATTCGGAGTCGCCTAAGAAGCGGAGGGCGCTCAGATTGTGCTCGTAGGAGATATTCGGCACCTTCTTGATGGCGTCCACCAAGATCTGATCGCCGAAGAAATGGTCGAAGAGGGTGGCGATTTGGACGTGATGGCATTTGCCAGCCAATAGCAGGGCATATTGCAGGGCCGTATTCGCATCGCCGATCAAGACGACGTCTTTGCCGGCAAAGAAATCGCCGTCGCAGACCGCGCAATAGGAGAGGCCATGGCCCACCAATTCGTCTTCGCGGGCGATGCCGAGCTTACGGTGCTTGACGCCGGAGGCGATGATGACGGTTTTGGCGTGGTGCTCATCGCCGAAATTGGTTTTGACGGTGAAGATGTCGCCCTCTTTTTCAATCGAGGTGACTTCCGCCAAATCGTATTCGACACCCAAGGCCTCGATCTGCTCGAGGAGGTTGGCGGAAAACTCGAGCCCGGAGATCGATTTGATCGAGGGGAAGTTTTCCAGCCTGGGGCTTTCGGCGATCTGCCCGCCAAAGGCCTCTTTCTCTAATAATAAAACCTTCTTGCCGGAACGGAGCAGGTAGAGGGCGGAGGTCATGCCGGAGGGGCCACCGCCGATGATGATGCAATCAGTGTCCATAAATGTATCCAATAAATTAAGAAGGCCCCTTGTTTAAGGGGGCCATATTTTCGAAGCGATTACTTCTTGGTGGAGAGGATGTATCCCTTGATGGAGGAGGCGTTCTCGTAGACCTTGTAGGCGTCGCCATCGGGTACCAAGAGGGTCGGGGCCTGTTTGATGCCATAGGCATTGGCCAAATCCTTATTGGTCAAGGCGTCGACGTTTTGATACTTGATGCCATCCTTCTCGAGGAGGGTCTTCGCCATCTTGCAGTTGGGGCAGGTTGGCGAGGTGAATAGGAGGGGTTCAACCAGCTTCGGGGCGTTCTCGTTGAGTTTCTCGCCGACGCTGCAGGTGGCGCCTTCCTTGACGGTCGGGTTGGCGGAGTTCTTCACGACGTAGGTGCGGCGCATCTTGAATTCCTGAACCTTGCCGGCATTCCAGTTTTTGACCGCGCGGTAGTAACCGGTGATCCTGGAGTAGACCTCGGTCTCCTTGCCGCAGTGCGGGCAGACGTATTGCTCACCGGTGATGTAGCCATGGTCGGCGCAGACCGAGTAGGTCGGGGACATGGTGTAATAGGGGAGCTTGTAGTTCTCGGCGATCTTCCTGACCAGCTTCATGCAGCTCTGCCAGTTGGGGAGCCTCTGCCCGAGGAAGCTATGGAAGACGGTGCCCGAGGTGTAGAGGGTCTGGAACTGATCCTCGATGTCGAGGGCCTGGAAGATGTCTTCGGTGTAGCCGACGGGGAGGTGGGAACTGTTGGTGTAGTAGGGGGTATCGCCGTCCTTGGAGGCGGTGATGATATCGGGATACTTGGCCTTATCATGCTTAGCGAGACGATAGGCGGTAGATTCGGCCGGGGTGGCCTCTAGGTTATAGAGGTCGCCATATTGCTCCTGATAGTCGGAGAGCCTCTCCCTCATGTGGTTGAGGACTTCGACGGTGAATTCCTGGGCCTCCTTGTGGGTCAGATCGGTGCCGATCCAACGGGCGTTGAGACAGGCTTCGTTCATGCCGACTAGACCGATGGTGGAGAAGTGGTTATTGAAGGAGCCGAGGTATTTCTTGGTGTAGGGGTATAGGCCGGCATCCATCAATTTGGTGACGGTCTTCCTCTTGACGTCGAGGGAGCGGGCCGAGATGTCCATCATGTGGTCGAGTTTGGCGTAGAAGTCCTCTTTCGAAGTGGACAGATAGGCGATGCGCGGGATGTTGATGGTGACGACGCCGACCGAGCCGGTCGATTCGCCAGAGCCGAAGAAGCCGCCGGATTTCTTGCGCAGCTCGCGGAGGTCGAGCCTCAAGCGGCAGCACATCGAGCGGACGTCGCTCGGCTTCATGTCAGAGTTGATGTAGTTGGAGAAGTAGGGGGTGCCGTATTTGGCGGTCATGGTGAAGAGAAGTTTGTTGTTCTCATTCTCCGACCAGTCGAAGTCCTTGGTGATGGAGTAGGTCGGGATCGGGTATTGGAAGCCACGGCCGTTGGCATCGCCCTCGATCATGGTCTCGATGAAGGCTTTGTTGACCATGGCCATCTCGGCTTTGCACTCACCATAGGTGAAGGGCATCTCCTCGCCGCCGACGATGGCGGGGAGGTTCTCCATATCATCGGGGACGGTCCAGTCGAGGGTGATGTTGGTGAAGGGAGCCTGAGTTCCCCACCTCGACGGGGTGTTGACGCCGTAGATGAAGGATTGGACGCACTGCTTGACCTCTTTGTAGGTGAGGTTGTCCTTCTTGACGAAGGGGGCGAGGTAGGTGTCGAAGCTGGAGAAAGCCTGAGCGCCGGCCCATTCGTTCTGCATGATGCCGAGGAAGTTGACCATCTGGTTGCAGAGGGTCATCAAATGCCTAGCGGGGGAGGAGGTGATCTTCCCGGAGACGCCACCTAAGCCTTCCTTGATGAGCTGCTTAAGCGACCAACCGGCGCAATAGCCGGAGAGCATGGAGAGGTCGTGGATGTGGATGTCGGCGTTCCTGTGGGCATCGCCGATCTCCTTGTCATAGACCTCGGAAAGCCAGTAGTTGGCGGTGACGGCGCCCGAATTGGAGAGGATCAGGCCGCCTAAGGAATAGGTGACGTTGGAGTTTTCCTTAACGCGCCAGTCATTGACGCGGAGGTAGTTGTCGACGACGTTTTTGAAGTCGAGCGAGGTGGTTTTGACCTGACGAAGGGCGGCGTGGCGCTTCCTATAATCCATGTAGGAGCGGGCGATCTCGACATAGCCTGCTTGAATCAAAACGATCTCGACGGAATCCTGGATGTCCTCGACCGAGACGCTGTCGTCTTTAATCTTCTTATTGAAATCCGCCGTGACCCTGAGGGCTAATAGCTCCAAAACCTCAGTGGTGATTTCCTGATGCTCGGCGGTGAAGGCCTTGCTGATGGCCGTCTCGATCTTTTTCAGATCGAAGGGGACTCTCGTCCCATCTCTTTTGGTGACAGTAAGCATGTTTTTTCTCCTCTTGATGCTTATGGTTGATGTCGCTAAGGCATGCCGTCGGTTAGGGGGTTTAAAAACGACCGAACCTGGCAATTATCTGCTATGGACGACTTGTAAGTTTCCCCCTTAAGGGACCTTTGCGGGTTAATAATAAGGGCCTTTCGAAAGAATGCAAAACAATTTGCACCCCCTATTTTTGCTGGACTCGAAGATGGTTTTAAAAACTAGTTTTTTCCAAAAAAGTAGAGGAGATCTCAGGAAATTGCCCACCCGCTTTCCTGAGGGGTTCTTGAACAGCTGTTTTTGAAGCCTATTAATTTTTGACAGTGTAAAAAGAAAACGATTTTTTTGCTTGCCGATCCCGGAATATCGGTTGGACCAAAGGGGCTGTGCTCAAGACATAAAACATTTTTGTTACACGATGTTGCATTTTTGGAACATCAGTGGCCCTGGTTTGCTAAAAATTGGTGATTCCGCTTATAAAAGCGGGCAAAAAGAACAATTTTCCGTATTAAGTTGTATGATTGTTTCGTTTTAAGTGGGAAAATAACCGCATTAAACATTCCATCTTCTTAATGGGAGGAAAAATTCAATCATGACTAAAGAAGAAAAGAAGAAGCTTAAGAAGTCCGGCAAATCGACTTGGAAGGAATTCAAGGCCTTCATCTCCAGGGGCAACGTCCTCGATCTCGCCGTCGGCGTCATCATGGCCAGCGCCTTCTCAGCCATCGTCACCGCCTTCTCCAACATCCTGCTATCCATCTGCACCTGGGGCGTCCCCGGTGGTATCAACGGCTTGGTGACCGTCCTTCCGGCCCTCAACAGCGCCCAGGCCGGCGTCGATGGCATTGGTCAATCCTTCGCTTCAAGCGATTTGGTTGAAGTCACCATCACCTATGCCGCCAACCAAGGCGCCACCATCACGGCCTCCGATGCCTCCTTCACCTCCTGGCAGAGCAACTTGCTGAAGCTCTATACCCTCCATGGCAGCACCTACACCTATAACAACTCCGCCATCATCGACTGGGGCACCTTCATCAACGCGATCATCTCCTTCTTGGTCGTCGCCATCTGCCTATTCACCATCGTGAAGGTCTTCGCCGCCATCAAGGCCAAAAACGACAAGATTAAGGCCGACCAGCTCGAGAAATACTACGAGAAGCACCCCGAAGAGAGGCCCGCTCCCGTGGCTCCCGAAGCTCCGAAACCGACCGAAGTCGAACTTCTCGCCCAAATCCGCGACCTCCTCAAATCCGAGAAGGCCAAGGAAAAGAAGGAATAACCAAGGCAAAGAAAAAAACGATCCCTTCCCGGGGTCGTTTTCTTTTAGTGAAATTTTTCCCTGACGTCTCGCATGAAGCGGGCCGGGTTTTCGAAGCTCGGTAGATGCCCGCAGTGGGGATAGAGGGTCAATGACTTCTCGGGGGCCTCGACTCGTTCCATGAATTCGGGAAGGAGCAGGGCGGGGCATATGAGATCATCCAAACCCTGAATCACGTGATAGGGGATCTCTATCTTCAAAAGTCCTTCCTTGGGTAAGAGCTTGGCCGGCTTAGCTTGGCTAAAGGCCCTGGAAATAAGTTTCTTGCCCTTCTCCCAGCCCTCGGCTTCCGAGGCGGAGTTTTCCTCCGATTGATAGAAGGGGTCAACCTCCCTTTCCTGATAGCTGGCCTGATATGGGTCGATCACATAGGAATAGAAGAGATAGAGGAAATCGTTCATCTGCCTCTTTGTGTGGAACTTGCCGTTTTCCGGCTTGCCCATGGCCTCGAGGATGTCGACGGCCTCATTATCCCCCTCATCAAGGCATGATTTGTATGTCTCTTCGTATTGGACGAGCAGGGAGGCTTGGTCGTCGACCATCTGCCCATAACCGATATAGGCCTTAAAAAGCGAGGGCTTCTTCAAGACGGCGAGGCTGGCGATATAGGAGCCGAAACTCTCCCCGATTATGTATAAGTTATTTTGCTTAAAGCGTCTTAAAAGGTAAGAGCAGAGGGATAGCAAATCATCGACGTAGGCCTCGACGCTTATGTCTTTGGGCTTGAGGTAGGGGCGATAGCTCCCGCCGGTGCCACGCTGGTCATAGGCCACCAAAGTATAGGAGTCGGTTAAGGGCAATAGATGTTCCGCGATTTTATGGCGGAAGGGATTGCCCGGCCCGCCGTGGACGAAGACGATCAAGGGATTATCAAAGCTTTCGCCCCAAAGGTGGACGCGCATTGGAAAACCGTTAAACCTCAGGGTCTTTTTCTCATCTATTTCCATAATTGGTTTTACTTATAAATTTCGTGGGCGATGTAATAGGCATAGACCCAAGCGATGTTGAGGCCGGTGGCCTTTTCGATGCCATCGATGAAGGCGTTGGAGTTGACCTCACAAAGATATGGTTCGCCGTGGGCGCCTTCCAATATGTCGACCCCGCAGTAATCCAATTTGATCGCGTTGGCGGCTTCCTCGGCCATCTTCAGATAATCAGGTGGTAAGGCGATGGCAGTGGCTTTGGCCCCCAGGGCGATGTTGCTTCTGAAATCACCCGAGGATTCCCTCTTCATACTGGCGATGGCTTTACCACCGATGACGATGACGCGGTAGTCGCACCCCTTGTGGGCGTCGATAAATTCCTGATATAGATGCGGTTCGAACTCGTGCTTTTTCTCGAAGGCGGATAGTTCCTTTTCGTCCTTTATTAAGAAGACGCCTTCCCCGCGGGAGCCGTAATTAAGCTTAGCCACCATCGGGAAGCTGATCTTGCCTTTGACCTGTTCTAAGAAAGAGGGGTTTTCGGCTTTCAGATATTTCAAAGGCGAGTGGATGGTGACCGGCATCCTGATGTAGCGGTGCGCCAAATGGGCATAGGTCATCATCTTGTCGTCGCAGATGCGGACGGCCTCGGAGGAGTTGAATAACCTCAATCCGGATTTTTCCAAAAGGATGGAGAGGTAGGGGTCCTTATCCAAATAGATGCAGAAATCATAGGGGAGGTGCCAGTGATAAACCCAGCCCTCTTGCCCAATCCAGGCCAAGACGTCGCCGGCGCTTCGGACATCGAGTTCGACGTCAAAGTCGAGGAACTCCTCCTTGAGCCTGCTGATTAAATGCTCGATGGGCGGCAAAACCCCATAGGCATTGACTACCACTAAACCTTTGTTTGTCATATTAAAGTGATTATATCACCTCATCAGAGGAATGAAGAATTCATCCACCTGTCATTAAAATGCTATTATTAGGGCATGAAAATGAAAATCATGCCCATCACCGCCCTGAGGGACACGGTGAAAATCTCGGAAGAAATCAATAAACACCGTGAGCCGATAATCATCACCAAGAACGGCTATGGCGATTTTGTGATCGTCCCCATCGAGCAATTCGAATCGGAGGGTAGACCACCGATGCCAGAGGAAAGACATAGGCCTCGTGGGCCAAGACCCCCATTAGAGATCATGCCAATGATGGAACATGGCGAGTTCCTTCACGATGACCCCGCCTTGCATAGGCCTATCCCGATGATGGGGGAACATAGACGCCCCCCGAAGAAAAACGCCAATCAAGCCGATGACCCCCTTGGCTTCATCAGGGTGGGGGCTAGCTCCATCGATGTAAAAATAGGAAACGTCACCCACAACGTCGAGGCCATAAAGGCCAAAGTGATAGAGGCCTCAAAGAAAGGCGTGAAGGTTTTGGTGTTCCAAGAGTTAGCTCTCACAGGATATACCGCTGGGGATTTGTTCCTCCAAAGCCGAATTCTCGAATTGGTCCAAAACGGTTTGGCTGAACTTGAGGAATTCTCAAAAGACTATGACATCCTCTTCGCGGTCGGTGCTCCGTTACATGATGGGATATCCCTCTTTAACTGCGCGGTGATAATCCACCGCGGCCGGATCCTCGGAGTCGTTCCCAAGACCCACATCCCCGAGTATGGGGAATTTTATGAGAAGCGTTATTTCCAACCCGCCCCAAAACAAACGGGCTTTATTCATATCAACGGCGAACCGTATCCGTTTGGAAATAAGCTGGTTTTCGTCGACGAAAGTTACCCAAAATTAAAGGTTTTTGCTGAGATTTGTGAGGATGGTTGGATGCCGGATTCCCCCTCGGTTTTTGCTTCTTTATCTGGGGCTACCCTCGTGCTTAATCTTTCGGCCTCCAACGAGGTGGTGGGGAAAGACGCTTACCGCCGTAAGCTGGTGAGCATCAACTCGGCGAAGCAAATATGCGGCTATGTCTATGCCTCGGCGGGAATTGGCGAGTCAACCTCGGACCTCGTTTTCTCCGGTCATCACCTAATCGCGGAAAACGGGAGTATCCTCAGGCAGTCCAAACTATTTGAAAACGAGGACATATTCGCGGACATCGATCTCGATCTGATAAACCACGAGAGGATAAGGACCACGAGTTTCTCGGATTCCTTCACCCCAAGGATGGTCTACATACCCTTTGACATGGAAATCCCGCTCCAGAAAAAGATTGAGAGAGATTATCCGAAAAACCCCTTCCTCCCTGCTGGGGAGATAGACTTGGAGAGGGTTTCCTCCATCTTGAAGATGCAGGCCGTTGGCTTAGCCACCAGGCTTAAGGCCATCAAATGCCAAAAGGCCGTCGTCGGTCTTTCAGGTGGATTGGATAGCACCTTAGCTTTATTGGTCATGGTCGAGTCGTTCAAGCTCCTAAACTATGACCTCAAGGGCATAACCGCCATAACGATGCCTTGTTTTGGAACCAGCAAGAGGACCCACGACAATGCGGTTAAACTGAGCGAGGAGCTTGGCGTCGGATTACTGGAAATAAATATCGGCGATTCCGTCCGTCAGCATCTATCTGATCTCGGACACGAAAGCAACGTTGAAAACAATGCCTTCGAAAACGCCCAGGCCCGCGAGAGGACCCAGGTGTTGATGGATTATGCCAATGACCATGGGGCTTTGATGGTCGGGACCGGGGATTTATCGGAGCTATGCCTGGGCTGGTGCACCTATGGTGGTGACCATATGTCCATGTATGGGGTCAACGCCTCTATTCCCAAGACTTTGGTCCGCTACCTCTGCAAGGGATACGCCATCCTCCATCCCGAGGCCACCGATTCCCTAAACGACATCATCGACACCCCGATCTCGCCTGAGCTGCTCTCGACGAAGAAAGGCGAATTGGCTCAAAAGACAGAAGACCTCATCGGGCCATATGAGCTCCACGATTTCTTTATCTACCACTTCCTCCGTTATGGGGCCTCACCCAAAAAGATCTATGTCTTAGCTTGTCAGGTGTTTGAGGGCGTTTACGAGAAAGAGGTCATCAAGAAGTGGCTGAAGGTCTTCTTCCGCCGTTTCTTCCAAAACCAGTTCAAGCGGAACTGCCTCCCCGACGGGGCCAAGGTCGGGACCGTGGCCATCTCCCCGCGTGGGGATTTGCGCCTTCCAACCGAGGCTGAAGCAGAAGATTTTCTAAAACAGCTCGATTTTGTGGACTAAATCGCAAATAGTTTTACAATTGCATCGAAAGCATTTCCATAGGAAAGGAGAGAGTTTTATGGCAGAAAAGAAAGTCGAAGCGAAGAAGGAAGCCCCCAAGAAGGACAGCGCTAAGGTATATCACGTCCTCAAGAGGGAGAGCGATGGCATGTGGGCCATCAAGATTCGCGGTGGCAAGGTCATCAAACTTTGTTCAACCAAAGCCGAGGCCGAGGCCTATGTCGACACCCTAACCAAGAATCAGGGAGGGGCTGCCGTCATCCACGCCTCGAAGGGACCGAGGAAGGGCGCCGTCATCGGCGGTACCACGGCCAAGAAGTCGGTCGAGAAGAAGAAGGCTGAGGACGCCGCCAAGAAAGAGGCCGCCAAAGCCGCTGCGGCCAAACCCGCCAAAAAGAAATAAGCGAGTTTCAAAGCAAACTAAAAGGGGATGTTTTCGTCCCCTTTTTGTTGTTTTTAATCGACGTAGAAGGTTTTCACTTCATCGAACTGCTTAGCCACTTCCGGAGCGGGGTCCTTGTAGCAGTTATACATATCGATGATGACTTCTTCGGGCACCCATTTCTCTTGTTTTCTGAGATGGTTTCTTTCAAGGCAGGTCTTGACGTCTTTCACCTTCAGCAGGAATAGCTCTTTCCTCTCGTATCCCCTGATGTTCCTGAGGAAGTAGCTCCTCCTCTCGTCGTAGAGCATCGTGGTATCCATCATGATGGTGAGATTATCCCCGCCTTCCGAGAAATACTGTTCGGCCAATTCGATCATCCTCTCATAGACGACCATCATGTTGTGGTTGGGAGGGAACTTATCGTATCCGCCGGTCATGGCCATCCTCACCTCATCGGCGGCGATGATCTTGACTTCCTCATCTGGATGATCCGCCTCATACTTGCGGCAGAAGGTGCTTTTGCCGATTCCGGCAGGTCCACAGACGAGAATCAATTTTTTCATGGCCCTATTTTAGGCTTTGCCATCTCCCTTTGGCACGAAGTTTCGCCTAAACTTGTCGATATATGAATATCGTTTCCATCATCGGGGCCTCGGGGGCGGGGCTATATCTATCCATCTTCATCAAGAAGAAACACCCCGAGTGGCGGGTGATGGTTTTTGATAAAAACAAAAAGGCCGGAAGGAAAGTACTGGCTACCGGGAACGGCAGATGCAACCTCCTCAACATGAATTCCAAGCCCGAGGATTATAACCACCCCATTTACATGAAGCCGATACTGGAGAAATACCCCTTTGGCGAGCTTCAATTCCGTTTGGCCGAGCTCGGGGTGATTTTGACTAACGAGGGCGATCTCGTTTATCCCTTAACCAACAGCGCGTCCTCCTACGTCAACCTTCTGGAGGAAAAGGCCAGGCAATTAGGGGTCGAGTTCGTCTTCGAAAGCGAATTCATCGATTATTCGGTTGGTGAGATCATCGAATTCAAAACAAGCAGTGGTTCCTATTCCTGCGACAAACTGATTTTCGCCACCGGAGGGAAATCGCAGTCCAAACTTGGTTCGGATGGGAAACTATTTCCTTTGTTGGGAAAGCACGGCTATCAAATCGTCCCGTTACAGCCGAGTCTATGCCCCATTAAAGTGAGGGAGAAGGTAAAACCTTTATCCGGCATCCGTCATCAGGCCAAGGTCCATGTCTCCGCCTCCGGAGTCGCCATCCACGAAGAGGAGGGCGAAGTGCTTTTTAAGGACGACGGGCTCTCCGGCATCGTCATCTTCAACTGCTCCGCTTATATCAATCGGCTTGGCAATCCCGACGTTGAGATTTCCCTCGATTTGTTCCCCAAGGTTCAATTCGCCACCTTGGTCAAGGATTTGGAAGACTCAGCCAAGAAAAATCCGGGTTTCTTCTTAGATGCTTATTTGGTTCCGCCTTTAAAGGATTATGTCTTATCCGTCGCCAAAGTCGATTCGAAAAAGCCGATCGAGAAGAAAGAGGTTTTCAAAATCGCCAAGGCCATCAAGGACCTCCGCTTCAGCTTCGCGGGGAGTTATGGCTTTGAGAATAGCCAAGTAACCATGGGCGGAATAAGCCTGACCGAAGTGGGGGAGGATTTATCGTCTAAACGGGAAAATGGCGTCTATTTTGCCGGCGAGATGCTAGATGTCGATGGCCTTTGTGGTGGGCATAACCTAGGCTGGTGCCTGATTTCTTCCCTGTTGATCGCCGATTCCCTTTAGCCTAAGGCCATATCGTCGCAAAACACTTTCCTAATAGGAAAAGCTGATTGACTAACCAATTGCTCTAGCGTTTAATAGTTTAGCGCGCCTCCCAGCGAGGCTTTCGAGGACTCTATATGAAATATACTTCCACCGCCAGAACCGTGAATCTAACCGTGTTCACCTTCCTATTCCTAGCCTTTGGCTGCTTGGCTTTCTACTTCTGCTTCTGGGTCGACCCCGGCTACTTCGTCAGCGGAATCTGGGAACAGTCGATGATCTTCAATGGCGACTACCCCTATAACTGGGCCATGCAATTCGGCATGATCGGTATGGCCGTCATGCTCCTATCGGCGGTCGGTATCTATTATTCGATCAAGGCCATGAACGCCCAGAGCAAAGACGAGGACGTCGTCAAATGCTTCTACGTCTATGGGGCGATTGGCAATGCCTTGGCCCTCTTCTTCCTCCTCAACTCCGTCTTCTTCTATGCCTTGATTCCCCACGGCACCAGCCAGACCTTCTTCATCATCCTCTTCGTCATCCTCTTCATTGCCGCCTTGTTGGGTTCCAACATCCCGATGTCGAAGCTGCTCGACGATGATGATGGCTTGAAGATGCAGGAGATCTTCTCCGGCGCCCTCGGATCATTGTTGCTTGGCTACTTGCTAGCTACCCTTCCGACCCTCTTCGTCACCTTGGCCGGAAGCGGAAACTACTGGGGTTATATCTGCCGCCTAGCCATCTACGATGTCTTGGCTTTATTCGCCTTCCTCTGCTGCCTGTTCTCGGCCTTAGTTGCCCACAAGGGTAAGAAGAGCAAACTCCCGGCCGTCCTCTTCGGCGGTTCCTGGACTTTGATCGGCGTCATCATCATGGTCGAAGGCACCATCGAGTGGCTCTGGCATAACGCCAGCAGCACCTACTCCCTCAACGGAGCCAAAGGCGCCTACGCCGGACTCGATTACGTCGTCATGGGCTGCGTGGTCGGAAGCATCCTCGTCGTCCTTGGCTTAGCCTATGCCTGTGCGGCCTTCCTCCCCGAAAAGAAGAAGACCACCTCCCACAGGGCCTAACAAGAAAGCAAATGAAAACCGCCGGGCCAACCGACGGTTTTTTCTTTCTCAATACGCCAATCCCTTTTTGGCAAACTCAATTCCGACGGGGATGTATTCGTCGAAGAGGCTCATGATTTCGGAAGAGGGTTTCTCCAGTTCTCCAGATAGCCTTTTCATCGCCTCATCGGAGACGACTCTATTCGAGGGCCTTAATTTGTTTTGGGCCTGGCAGATTTCGAAGGGAATGTCGAAGTAGACGAGCATGTGCTTCTCGAAGTTGGGTGTGGCCTCGAAATAGTATTTCCGATAGTAGTTGGAGAGGTTGGTCGAATCGGCGATGACGACGGCGTCGGGATCGCTTTCGGCGTAACCGTTGATCTCCTCGAGGAAGATGCGCCAGACGTCTTTTTCATGGTCGAAGTTTTGGACGGCCCCAAACTCCCTGAGCCTGATGGCGTCGCTGGAGACGACTTTGGCTTTCGGATACTCATGGCAAAAGCGTTTGGCCCAAGTCGATTTGCCCGATCCGGGGAGGCCGCTGAGGAGAATTAGGGTTCTCATAACGCGTATATGCTAGTGTGTGTATGCCTCTATTTTCAATTCAACATTGCTGAAAGTGTTTTCAACTTTTGTCTCATTAAAGGCATAGTTTTGGAATATTTTTCGCAAAATGTACGGATATTTCGCTATAATACGGGGGCCTATGGAAGAGATCTGGATCAAGAAGAAGAAATTCACGGTCGTGAAGGTGGTCGCCAACCATCCCGATCATGATTCTTATATCGCGACTTATGCGAATGTTTCCTATTTGGTCCGCGTCTACCGCGAGGAGTATCAGAAGGTCCTAGATGACTACAAGCTTTTGAAGCACTGCGGCATCAATATGGCCAAGATGAATTTCCATGACGACGAAAGGCAGATCATCGCCTTCGACGCCTTCCACGAAAACGGCGTTTTGACCGAGCTTTCCAAAGGCCCATTGCCGGAAGAGTATTTCCGGGCCCTGTTCGCCTTATATCGCTTTGCCCGCTTCTCCAAAATCGCCTTGGATTGGGCCCCCCAGAACTTTATGCTCAGGGGCAGCCAGATGTTTTATCTCCCCATCAAGGTCAGCAAGATGGACGAGACCAACGGGCTGGAAAAGGTTGGCTTAGCCAGCTGGTTCCATGGCAAGGAGCTGAAAGAGATACTCAAGAAAAAAGGCTATGACGTATCCGGATATCAGATGATGTCGGATGCCGAGGTCAATAAGTCGATGGCATTGATGGCCATTAAATACTGGAACTGATGAGAGGCGCTGATAAAGCGCCTTTTCTTTATGTTGATTGTGGCGTTTTATCGTCTATAATCTTCCTGCCCAAAAGGGTCATATCGAAATCCGCTGTTAGTCCTCGGCACCCAGCGTAAAAAAATCAGGAGGGACGGAAAATGTCTCAATCAAGTTCACTAACCTACAAAATCGCCAGCAATGGAATCGTCGCGGCGATTTATTTTGTATTAACGGTCGCCTCAACCCCGATTGCCTATGGCGACATCCAAGTCAGGATCGCTGAATTTTTGATGCTCCTATGCTTCTTCAGGCGCGACTTCATCCTCGGCGTCACCCTGGGTTGCCTATTGGCCAACTTCAATAGTACCCTCGGCCTTTGGGACGTCTTAATCGGAACTTCGGCGACCCTGCTATCCGCCATATTGATTGCCTATTGCACGCCTTATCTTTGGCTGGCGGCTTTATACCCAATTTTGGTCAACGCCTTCGTGGTGGCGGCCGAATTGAACTGGCTATTGGAACTGGACTATTGGTATTGCGTCTTAACCGTCGGATTGGGTGAGACGATAGCCATGGCCGTCGGATACATCATTTTCATGGCTTTGAAGAAGCGAAAAGGCTTCCTCGGCGTCATCAAGACCAACCGCCATCTGGATTACGGTTTCTAATAACGTTTTAGGGTTTACGCGTCTTTTGTTTTATAATCAGGCCGATGCGTATTAACAACACCCAAGAGCATATCGATACCCTTCGCGAGTATTACCGTTACGACGAAAAGAAGAAAATCTTCACGATCCCAGTCTCTTATGAGAAAGCCGAGGACGTTTTGGATTTGGATGTCATCGACCCCAAGAATCATCCGCGCTTTAAGAAAGAGGCGCTGGAAGGCGTCAAGGAATTGCTCATGTCTCTCCCCACTGGGACGAAGGCGGATATTCAGCTGAGAATCGCCGATTATCAGGGCTATGACCCCGATGTTTTGCTTAAATCATTCAACGATTCCATCAGGTTAAACCAGCATCGTTCCAGACTTGAACAAAAACGTTCCGGATTGACCGCGACCGTCTTGGCTTTGATTGGGGCGGTTATTCTTTTTGTCTACCTGTTTGGCCGAATCAACAACTGGTGGGGCGACGACGAGGAAGCCTTATCCTATAACTTCATTACTGAGATATTGGATATCGTCGCCTGGGTCTTCATCTGGGAGGCGGTGTCCGTCGTCTTCCTATATGGCGATGATTATCGTTCCATCAACGCCGGCCTCTTCATCAAAATCAACGTCATCGGCTTCTTCGATAAAGACGGCAGCAAGCAATTAAGCTCCGAACTATTGATGGACGAGGTCAGGACTACTTCGGTTGCCAAAAAATGGGAGTTGATCGGAAAGAACATGGTGTTGGTGTCCTCGGTGGCCATGATCATCATGGGCTTCTTCTCGATCTTCAACGTGATATACACCTCCATTTTCGTTCATATGGAAACCCCGACTGAGGAGATCGTCTTCTTGATAATCGTCCTGCTTGCCGCAGGGGTGGGGGTCCTCTTCATGCTGCTTGGCTGGGGAGGAATCTACCATTACCTGGATAAACCGAAACTAAACAAATTCACCTTTGTTATGACCATCGTCTTGGGTGTTTTGCTGTTGCTATATTTGATTTCGAGCATCATGGGCGGGGAAGCCAGCGACATCTCCTCCATGGCCCTCTCAATCACGGTTTATTTGATATTCGCAATCGGATACTTCCTCTCCATTTTCTTCACCAGGAAAAAGGAAAAATAAAGACAACAATATCCGGGCTTTTGCTTTGCAATGGTTTGAAGTGCGGCCCCATACTCCTTAGAATGTAGCGGCTATGAGCAAATCGTTTTACCTTGAGATCACCCACATAGATAAACAAACCGGTGCCCGGTATGGCTTTCTTCATACCCCACATGGAACCGTTGAGGTTCCCATGTTTATGCCGGTTGGCACGAATGCCTCCGTCAAATGCCTTTCCCCCGAGCAGGTAAAAGAGTGCGGATCCGGCGTCATCTTGGCCAATACCTACCACCTTCATTTAAGGCCGGGCGAGGATATCGTCAAGAAAGCCGGTGGCCTTCATAAGTTCATGAATTACGACGGACCGATCCTCACCGATTCCGGCGGCTTCCAGGTCTTCTCCTTAAGGGGGCAGAGGAAGATAAACGAGGACGGCGTTAAATTCCATAACCACCTCGATGGAAGAGAGGAGCTATTCACGCCTGAGAAGGTCATAGAGATCGAGGAGGCCTTAGGGGCCGACATCATCATGTCCTTCGACGAATGCATTCCTTATCCCGCGACTTATGAATACGTGAAGAAATCCACCGAGCGTACCCTCCGCTGGGCCAAGCGCGGATTGGATGCCCACACCAGGGAAGACCAGGCTTTATTCGGCATCGTCCAAGGTGGCGAGTTCACCGATTTACGCGAGATGGCCGCCAAGGAATTGGCGAAGATGGATTTCCCCGGATATTCGATCGGCGGTACCTCTATCGGCGAGCCGAAGGATGTCTGCTTTAAGATGATCGAAGACGGCATTAGGTATCTCCCACCCGAGAAGCCCCGTTATTTGATGGGCGTCGGTTCTTTGGATTATTTGCTTGAGGGCATCGCCAGAGGCGTCGATATGTTCGACTGCGTATTGCCTACCAGGTTAGCTAGGCATGGGGCTTTGATGACCTCCCATGGCCGCATCAACATCCGTGGTGCCCAGTATAAGGAAGACTTCACGACTTTGGATGATGAGTGTGACTGCTATTGCTGCAAAAACTACAGCAAGGCCTATCTGAGGCATCTATTCGTGGCCGGGGAGGAGTTTGGCAAAACCCTCATGTCCATCCATAACATCCGCTTCCTCATCAATGTGATGGAAGGGGCTAGGCAAGCCATTAAGGAAGACCGCTTCGCCGAGTATAAAGATATGATTCTCGCCAAGTATGGCGATGTCAGGGGATTCTGATGGATATCAATCTATTCGATTTCGATTTGCCGGAGGAATTGATCGCTCAATCGCCCTCCAAAGTCCGTGATGAATGCCGTTTGATGGTCATCGACCGCGGGAATAAAACCGTTGAGCACAAAAAGTTTTTCGATATCCTCGAATACCTGAACCCCGGGGATGTCTTGGTTAGAAACAACACCAAGGTCATTCCGGCCAGGCTTATAGGGGTTAAGACGAAGACTAACGGACACTGCGAGCTATTGCTTTTAAAGCAGATTGAAGGCGATGTCTGGGAATGCCTTTGCGGTGGGGCGAGATCGGTCCGCGTTGGGACCGAAGTGAGCTTTGGGAATGGCGAATTGACCGCGACCTGCGTCAAAGTCCTAGACGAAGGAATCCGCCACATGGAATTCCATTATGAGGGTATTTTCCTCGAGGTCTTGGAAAGCCTCGGCAAGATGCCCTTACCCCCTTATATCAAAAAGCAGATCTCCGATAATTCGGAGTATCAAACCGTCTACGCGAAGGTGCCGGGAAGCGCGGCCGCCCCGACGGCTGGATTCCATTTCACCGAAGAGTTGTTCAAAAAAATTGTGGGTATGGGATGCCAAGTGGTGGACGTCACTTTGAATATCGGATTAGGAACCTTCAGGCCGGTTAAGGTCACCGACACCAAAGACCATCACATGCACAGTGAGTCCTACCAGATGAGCCAGGAGGCCGCGGACGTTTTGAATAAGGCCAAGGCTGAGGGCCGGAGAATCATCGCCATCGGCACAACTTCGGTCAGAACCCTGGAATCCGTTTATGGCAAATATGGCGAATTCAAAGCTTGCGAGGACGATACCTCGATCTTTATTTCGCCGGGTTACCATTATCAGGCCGTCGATGCCTTGATCACCAATTTCCATCTGCCAAAAAGTACGCTTGTGATGCTGGTTTCCGCCTTTATGGGAAGACAGTTCACCCTCTTTTGCTATAAAGAGGCGGTGGAGGAGAGATATCGTTTCTTTTCCTTTGGCGACGCCATGTTCATCCACGGCGATTTCGATTATGAGAAGGCGATGGACTGATGGAAGATATCGCCAAGGAAAAATACATCAACTACTACGATAAAAGCCTCGAGATTTTAACCACCTTTGACAAAGAGAAGAAACCGACGTTACTGCTCCACGTCTGCTGTGGGCCGTGCGCCGGTTTTCCTTTGACCTTCGTCTGCCAATACTTTGACGTCACAATTCTATTTAACAATTCCAACATCTATCCAGCGTCGGAGTTCAAAAAAAGACTGGACAACCTAAACATCCTTTTAGCCGGCTTGGAAAAGGATTATGGATTTCACATTAACCTCGTGGTCCCCGAATACGATTACGCCTCATTTCGGAAAGAGCTAGAGCCCTATGGCGATATGCCAGAGGGGAAGCAACGCTGCTGGATTTGCTATCGAAAGAGAATGGAGGAGGCTTATCAATATGCCGAGGAGCGTGGTTTCGATTATTTCACCACGGTCATGACCATCTCCCGGGAGAAGAATTCCCAGATCCTCAACTACATCGGCTCAGAGCTGGAGAGGAAGCATCCCAAGACCAAATATTTCTATAGCGACTTCAAGAAGAAGGATGGCTTCAACAAGACGGTGGCCATCAGGAAGCAATATGACCTCTATTACCAGATGTACTGCGGCTGCGAATACTCCCTTAGAGACAGTTTGAAATGGCGGGCCGCCAAAGCTAAAAATTCGGATTTGAAACAAGATAACCATGTGCAAGATGCACAATTAAATGACTAAAATCCGCAACATCGGATCGACGTCGTGAAGCAAACCGTTCTGTAAATATTCTATTTACGGCCAAAATTTAGGAACTTATGCCAAAAAAATAATATTTTTGTTGCGCTCTCCACCCCTACGCGTGTATGTTTATCAACGCTGGCGCTTGCAATGAAATGCGAGGTTGCTGACACACCCACAGGCGTTGTCGTGATAGGTGGTCAGGTAATTCGCAGGGAGCAAATAGCCAACATGCCTGAAACACATGAAAGGAGAATCATTCATGGCGAAAGAAAACAAAATCCGCGTTCGCTTAGTGAGCTACGAGCACGGCATCCTCGATCAGTCGGTCGAGAAGATCATCGCCGTTGCCAAGCAGACCGGTGCCGGAGTGGTGGGACCCATCCCCCTTCCGACCGAAAAGCAGGTCTACACGATCTTAAGGGCCACCTTCAAGTACAAGGACAGCCGCGAGCAATTCGAGATCAGGACCCACAAGAGGTTGCTCTACATCGAGAAACCCACCAAAGAGACCATCGAAACCCTGAGGAAGCTTGACCTTCCCGCCGGAGTCGATATCGACATCAAGTTATAAGGAGGACCGCAATCATGAAATCCATCATCGGAAGAAAAGTGGGCATGACCGAGGTCTTCGCCCAAGACGGCACCATGTATCCCGTCACCGTCATTGAGGTGCTCCCCAACGCCATCGTGGCCAAGAAAACCCTGGAGAAGGACGGCTATGAAGCCCTTCAGGTCGGCTATGAAGATAAGGCCGAGAGGAAAGCCAACAAGGCTGAGAAGGGTCACTTCCAGAAAGCCGGCGTCTCCTATAAAGAAGGCTTATATGAGCTCAAAGGCGACGAAATCTACGGCAAGAACGTCGGTGAGACCTTAACCGCTGACCTGTTCAAGGCTGGCGAGTACGTCGACGTCGTCGGCACCACCAAGGGCCACGGCTACGTCGGCACCATCAAGAGGTACCATCACATCATTGGTCCGAAGGGCCATGGTTCCGGTTATCACCGCCAGATCGGCTCCTTAGCCAACAACGGCCGTGACAACAACCGCGTCATCCCCGGCAAGAAGATGTCGGGACACTGGGCTCCCCACTCCGCCACGATCCTCAACCTGACGATCGTCGAAGTGAATGCCGAGAAGCAGTACATCCTCGTCAAGGGCGGCGTCCCCGGACCGAAAAAGAGCATCGTCATGCTCCGCACCCCGGTCAGGACCAACAAGAAGCAGCCCGGCGTCAAGGATCTAGTCGCCTATGAGTCGGCTAGCGAAGAGAAGAAAGGAGAATAAGCATAATGGCTAAAGGAATCTCCCTCCCCGTCGTCACCTTAAAGGGCGAGGAGGCTGGAAAGATCGAACTCTCCAGCAAAGTCTTCGGGGTCACCGATCCCAACACCCAGGCCATCCACGACGCCGTTGTCGTCTACCAGGCCAACCTCCGTCAGGCTACCGCCAAGACGAAGAAGCGCCACGAAGTCAGCGGCGGCGGCAAGAAGCCATATCGCCAGAAGGGCACCGGCCGTGCCCGTGCCGGTTCCAGGAGGTCCCCCATCTTCGTCGGTGGCGGCACCGTCTTCGGACCCGATGGCAACCAGAACTACAAGCTCTCTCAGAATAAGAAAGAGCACAACCTGGCCCTCCGCACCGTTCTCTCTGAGAAGGTCAAGGCCAAGAAGCTGATCGTCGTCGATTCGCTCAAGGTCGAGAAAGTCTCCACCTCCGAATTCGCCGGCAATCTCAAGGCGATCAAAGCCGAGGGCAAGACCCTCCTCGTCATCGACAACTACACCGACGAGAAGAGCTTCGAGGAAGTCAAGAAACTCGTTCTCTCGGCCCAGAACATCGCCACCGTCGGCCTCGTTGAGACCGACAACATCGCCGTCTATGATGTGCTGAACTTCGACAACATCGTCATCAGCAAAGACAGCGTCAAGAAAGTTGAGGAGGCTCTGCAATAATGGCTAGCAAGAAGAAAGAGGCCGAAGTCACCGAGACCAAGGTCGAAGAAGTCGCCGAAGAGGCCCCCAAGAAGGTGAGCAAGAAGGCCAAGAAGGCCAAAGAGGAAGCCAAGGAAGTCAAACCCTTTGCCCTCCCCACCTTGCATGACTACGAAGTCATCATCAAACCGGTTATCACCGAGAAGTCGATGGCCCTCATGCAGAATATGAATAAGGTAACCGTGCGCGTGAGCGACAAGGCCAACAAGATCGAGATCAAGGACGCCTTCCAGCGCATCTTCCAGGTCGGGGTTGTCGACGTCAAAGTCAGCAACCACCTCCCCAAGGAAACCACCCGCGGCGGCCGTTACAAAGGCACGATCAGCGGCTACAAGAAAGCCGTCGTCACCTTAGCCGAAGGCGCGGCCCTCGATCTATTCAAAGAGTAAGGAATCACCATTAGCTACCAGCTATAAAGCATCCGCTATAGGAGAAAAAAGAAATGGCAATCAAAACCTATCGCCCCTATACCAAGAGCCGCCGTCAGATGGCGACCCTCGATTACGGGGAAATCACGAAGACCTCTCCTGAAAAGTCATTGCTGGCCACCAAGACCCATAAGGGCGGCCGCAACAATCAGGGAAAGATCACCTGCCGTCACCACGGCGGTGGAAACAAGAACCGCTATCGTATCATCGACTTCAAGCGCAACAAGGATGGCATCACAGCCACCGTCAGCGCCATCGAGTACGATCCCAACCGCAACGCCTTCATCGCCTTGTTGGTCTACGCCGACGGCGAGAAACGCTACATCATTCAGCCGAAAGGCCTGAAGGTTGGCGATAAGGTCGTCTCCGGGCCCGCCACCGACATCAAGAACGGCAACGCCCTTGAGTTGGCCAACATCCCCGAAGGTACCTTCATCCATAACCTCGAGCTCCAGCCCGGGAAAGGCGCCCAGCTCTGCCGGGCCGCTGGAACCTCGGCTCAGATCCTCGGCTCCGAAGGCAAATACGTCATCGTGCGTTTGGCCTCCGGCGAAGTCAGGAAGCTGTTGAAGAGCTGCCGCGCGACCATCGGCGTCGTCGGCAACGACGAGTGGAACCTCGTCAACCGCGGCAAAGCCGGCCGCACCCGCTGGCTCGGCGAACGTCCCACGGTCCGTGGCTCGGCCATGAACCCGAATGACCACCCCCACGGCGGTGGTGAGGGCAAATGCCCCGTCGGCCGCGATGCTCCGAGGTCTCCTTGGGGCAAGAGGACCCAGGGCGTCAAGACCCGCAGGGTCAAGAAGAATTCAACCCGTCTGATCGTCAGAAGGGCGAAAGCGAAGTAATCGAAGAAAGGAAATAGAAAATGGCTCGTTCAAGCAAAAAGGGACCATACGTCGACGAATACCTTCTCAAGAAGGTCGAGTCGCTGCAGAAGTCCGGCAAAAAAGAGATCATCAAGACTTGGTCTCGCCGTTCCACCATCTATCCGGCCTTCGTGGAACAGACCTTCGCCGTCTACAACGGTCACGAACACATCACCGTCTACGTCACCGAGGATATGGTTGGCCACAAGTTGGGCGAATTCGCCCCGACCAGGAACTTCCCTGGCCATAAGGGCAACAACCTCAACGACAAGGGCGGCAAGAAATAAGGAGAGCGATCATGGCTGAAGAAACCAAGAAGACAGTAGCTAAGAAGAAAGCTGCTCCGAAGAAAGAGAAAGTCGCCGAGGTCAAGGAAGAAACCAAGACCGAAGTCGTCGACGAGAAGAAGGCCGCCAAAGAGGCCAAGAAAGCCGAAAAGGCCGCCAAGAAGGCCGCCAAAGAGGTCAAGGAAGAGCCGGTTAAGCCGGTCGTCACCGAGGCCAAGGCCAGCGCCATCAACGTCCGCGTCACCCCCCGCAAAGTCAGGTTAGTCTGCGATGTGGTCAGGGGCAAGGACGTCGACGAGGCCCTCGCCATTCTCTCCAGGCTCAACAAAGCCGCCGCCACCCCGGTTGCTAAACTGGTCAAGTCCGCGGCCGCCAATGCCACCAACAACTTCGGCATGGATGAGGACAAGTTATACATCGCCTCCATCCAGTGCTCCGATGGCATGAAGATCAAGAGGTACATCCCCCGCGCCAAAGGCTCGGCCTCTGGCATCGTCAAGAGGCTCGCTAACGTCTACATCGTCGTTAAGCAGAGGGCCGAGTAAGGAGAGGAAGAATCATGGGACAGAAAGTCAATGCCGTTGGCATGAGGGTTGGAATCAACCGCGATTGGAACTCTAAATGGTATGCCAACAACCAAGAATACAGCAGCTTCCTCCACGAGGATCTAGCGATCAGGAAATACCTCGACGTCGCCCTTAAGGACGCCGTCGTCTCCCACATCGATATCTTCCGCAAGAAGACCGATAAGGGTCATGACGTCAAAGTCCAGGCCTTCGTCGCCCGTCCGGGCGTCGTGCTTGGCCAGGATGGCGCCAACATCAACAAGGTCCGCAAGGAACTTAGCAAGCTCGTCAAGTCCGGCAGCGTCAAAATCGACGTCGTTCCGGTCGAAAACCCCGATCTAGACGCCACCTTGGTGGCCCGCTGGATCGTCAGCGAGCTGGAGAACCGCGCCTCCTACCGCGCGACTCAGAAGAAAGCTATCCGCAGGATGAGGAAAGCCGGCGCCAAAGGCTGCCGCACCTTATGCTCGGGTCGTCTCGGCGGTGCCGAAATCGCCCGCGAGGAAGGTTATAAAGAGGGCGTTGTCCCCCTTCACACCCTCCGCGCCGATATCGACTTCGCCCACGTCGATGCCCACACCCCCTATGGCCGTGTCGGCGTCAAAGTCTGGTGCTGCAAGAGCCTGAACAAGGCCGAAGAGAGCGCCAAGAAAGAAGAAGCCCCGAAGAAGGGCAGAGGAGAGAGGAACCATGCTTCAACCGAAACGCGTTAAGTATCGTAGGCCCCACAGCCTCAAATACGAAGGCCACGCCAAAGGCGGCACCACCGTCTGCTTCGGGCAGTATGGCCTGCAGGCCCAGGAAGGCGCCTACATCACCGATCATCAGATCGAGAGCGCCCGTATCGTGTTGGCCCGCTACACCGACCGTGCCGGCAAGGTCTGGATCAGGATCTTCCCGCACATGGCCAAGACCAAGAAGCCGGCCGAAGTCCGTATGGGTTCCGGTAAGGGTTCGCCCGAGGGCTGGGTCGCCGTCGTCAAGGAAGGAGCCATCATCTTCGAGATTGGTGGCATCTCCGACGAGGTCGCCAAGGAAGCCTTGAGGCTCGCCGCCTACAAGCTCCCGATCCACTGCAAAGTGGTCAAAAACGGCCATCACCTCTCCAAAGAGGAATTGGCCAAGATGAGTGAAACCCACGAATCGTCCCTCGAGGCCATCGCCGAAGAGGATGCCCAGGTCAAGGAGACCGTCTCCGACACCGGCAACGACACCCCTGCTGAAGGGAAGGGAGAATAAAGATGGAAGTCAAAGAATTCCGTGAATTATCGCCCAAAGAGCTCGACGCCAAGATCTACGAGCTCAAAAGCCAGCTCTTCGATCTGACTCGCAAGCAGGCCGTCGGCCAGCTCGAGCACGGCGATGAGATCAAGAGGGTCCGCAAGGACATCGCCAAAGCCAAGACGGTTAAGCGCGAAAGAGAGCTTAACCTCTCTAAATAAGGAGGAAGAAAACCATGGAAACCAGAAACTCTAGAACCACTGTCCAAGGCACCGTCACCTCCACCAAGATGGACAAGACGATCGTCGTGGTCGTCTCCACCGAGCGCAACCACCCGCTATATGGCAAGCGCGTCGGCTATTCGAAGAAATTCGTGGCCCACGATGAGAACAACGAAGCCAAAGTCGGCGACGTCGTCACCATCATGGCCTGCCGCCCGCTATCCAAGACCAAGAGGTTCCGCCTCGTCTCCATCGACAAGAAGAACGAAGGCCTGATCTCCGTCGCGGATGCCGAAAGCACCCTCGAGGAAGCTGAGGGCGTCTCCGAAGAAGTCAAGGAGGCCGAATAATGATCATCCAGGAAACCAACCTAGTGGTCGCCGATAACTCCGGCGCCCGCTCCGTCCGCGTCTTCCGCCAGTACGGCGGAGACAAGAAGAAAGTCTCCGGTTTGGGTGATGTCGTCCTCTGCGCCGTCAAGGAAGCCACCCCCAACGCCAAAGTTAAGAAATCCGACGTCGTCAAAGCCGTCATCGTCAGGGTCAAGAAGAGCGTTCATCGCCCCGATGGCTCCTCGATCTGCTTCGACGACAATGCCTGCGTCATCATCGATAACGACGGCAACCCCGTCGGGACCCGTGTCTTCGGACCGGTCGCCCGCGAGCTCCGCGACAGGGGATATATGAAAATCGTCTCCCTTGCCAGTGAGGTTCTATAAGGAGAATTGACCATGAATATCAAAAAAGGCGATAAAGTCATTGTCATCTCCGGCGATGATAAGGGCAAAACCGGCGTCGTCCAGAAGGTTTACCCCAAGCTAAACAAAGTCGTCGTCGAAGGCATCAATGTTCACAAGAAGCACAAGAAGCCGACCCAGAACACCCCCGAGGGGAGCGTCCTCGACATCTATGTGCCCCTAGACGCTAGCAAAGTGGCCCTCATCGACCCCAAGACCAAAAAGGCCACCAGGGTCCACATCAAGGAAGTCAAAGGCGTCAAGACCCGCGTCGGCAAGTCCGGCGAGAGCCTAGACAAATAAGGAAGGAGTAGTCAAACATGGCTGAAAGCAAGAAAAAAGCAGTCGCCTCGACTGCTCCCCAGAAGAGCTACATCAACAGGCTCGAGAAGAAATACCGCGAGGAGATCGTCCCCGAGTTGGTAAAGGAATTCGGCTACACCACCCCGATGCAGGCCCCCAAGCTTGAGAAGATCGTTCTCAACATCGGCGTCGGCGAGGCCACCTCCAACTCCAAGGCCATCGAAGAAGCGGTGGCCGACCTCGAGACCATCACCGGCCAGCACCCGGTCGTTACCAAGGCTAAGAAATCCATCGCCACCTTCAAGCTCCGCGAGGGGCAGGCCATCGGCTGCAAGGTGACCCTGAGGGGCACGAGGATGTATGAATTCCTCGACAAGCTCATCTCGATCGCCCTTCCCCGCGTCCGCGACTTCCGCGGCATCTCGAGGAACTCCTTCGACGGACACGGCAACTACACCTTGGGCGTCAAAGAGCAAATCATCTTCCCGGAAATCGATTTCGACAAAGTGACCCTCCGCGGCCTCGACGTCGTCATCGTCACCACCGCGTTAAGCGACAAGGAAGCCTCTTCTCTTTTAGAGAAGCTCGGCATGCCCTTCAAGAGGTAAGAACATGGCTAAGAAATCATTGGTTAACAAAGCCCATAAGAAGCAGAAGTTCGCGGTCAGGGAGTACACCCGCTGCGAAAGGTGCGGCCGCCCCCACGGCGTCATCCGCAAATTCAAGCTCTGCCGTATCTGCCTGAGGGAATTGGCCTACAAGGGCGAAATCCCCGGCATGAAGAAGTCATCTTGGTAAAGGAAAGGAGACAACGAAAATGAATGCAGATCCCATCGCGGACATGCTGACCCGCATCCGTAACGCCAACGCCTTACGGTATGAAGAAGTCTCCATGCCCAGCTCCAAAATCAAAGAAGGCATCGCCAAAATCCTCAAAGAACAGGGATTCATCACCGATGCCCGCGTCGAGACCGAGTCCGGGAAGAAAACCCTGACCCTGACCCTCAAATACAGCGCCTCTGGCGAGAGGGTCATCTCCGGTCTGAAACGCATCAGCAAACCCGGCCTCAGGGTCTATAGCGAAGCCGCTAAGCTCCCGAAGGTCTTAAAAGGCTTAGGCATCGCCATCGTGAGCACCCCCAACGGCTTGCTCACCGATAGCGAAGCCCGCAAGGCCAACGTCGGCGGAGAGATCCTCTGCTACGTCTGGTAATAGGAGGAAGAGAACAATGTCACGTATTGGATTAAAACCCATCTCCCTTCCCGAAGGCGTCAGTGTCAACCTCGACACCAAAGGCGTCGCCGTTATCAAAGGTCCCAAAGGCGAATTAAGCGTCAGTTACCCCGCTAACTACGTCAGCGTCGAGGTGAAGGATAACGAAATCGTGGTCTCCCGTCATAGCGACGAGCAGGCCTACGTCATGAACCATGGCACCGCCAGGGCCAACCTCCACAACGCCGTCGTGGGCGTCCACGATGGCTTCAAGAAGGAGTTGGAGATCTCCGGCATCGGCTACCGCGCCGCCAAGAGGGGCGACTCGGTGGTCCTCAACGTCGGCTTCTCCCACGAGGTCGTGATTAAGCCGCTTCCCGGCGTGACCATCACCTGCCCCGACGAGACCCATATCAACGTCGAAGGCATCAGCAAGCAGGCCGTCGGACAGACCGCCGCCCTGATCCACGACACCAAGCGCCCTGAACCCTATGGAGGCAAAGGCATCCATTACAAGGGCGAAGTCATCATCCGCAAGGAAGGCAAGCGCGCCGCGGGTGGTAAGAAATAAAGGAGGAAGAGGACATGATAGCCAAAACTTCAAGGACCGCGATCCGCCAGAGGAAGCACCTCAGGGTCCGTTCCAAGGTCTCCGGCACCGCCGAGAAACCGCGCTTATGCGTCTTCCGCTCCAATAAGCACATCGAGGCTCAGATCATCGACGACACCAAAGGTGTCACCTTGGTCTCCGCCTCCTCAGTCGCCCTCAAGCTTCCCCAGGGAGGCAACGTCGAGGCCGCCAAGACCGTCGGCGCCGAGTTGGCCAAGAAGGCCCTCGCCGCTGGCATCACCACGGTCTGCTTCGACCGCAACGGCTACCTCTATCACGGACGCGTGGCCGCGTTGGCCGATGCCGCTCGTGAAGGCGGACTCAAGTTCTAAGGAGAATAACGATGGAAGAAGAAAACAAAGTCACTGCCCCGGTTTCCGAGGGCAATAACGCTCCGAAGCAGAACACCCGTGGCTATGAGCCCCATGGCTCGGCCTCGGCTCCCCGTCCCGGCGACCGCAAATTCGGCAACCACAAGGGACGTCCCTCCGAGAGAAGGGGCGGCCGTGGTGGATTCCGCCGCGATGACCAGCCCGAGTACCTCGAGCGCGTCGTCGCCATCAACCGCGTCTCCAAGACCACTTCCGGTGGCAAGAACGTCCGTTTCTCGGCCTTAGTCGTCATCGGCGACGGCAAGGGAAAATACGGCTTCGCCAACGCCAAGTCCGGTGAGGTCCCCGACGCCATCAAAAAGTCGCTCGCCCAAGCCCAGAAGCACATGTACAATATCCGCATCGTGAAAGGCGGCACCATCGCCCACGAAGTGGAAGGCAGCTTCGGCGCCACCAAAGTCGTCCTTAAGCCCGCCAAACCCGGCACCGGTATCGTCGCCGGAGGCGCCGTCCGCGCCATCCTCGAGTTGGCCGGCGTCAAGAACGTCGTCTCCAAAGTCTATGGTTCCCGTGGATCGATCAACGTCATCCGCGCCACCCACGAAGGCTTGAAGAACCTCAAGGAGTACAACAAAGTCATGGTTCTCCGTGGCTTGAAGACCCCCGAGGAATTGAAGGCCAAGAGGCCCAACGGCCCCAAGGCTGAGAAGAAAGGAGAATAATAATGGCTACATCATTATCTACCCTCTCTAACGTCGAAGGCGCCAAGACCAAAGGCTTCATCAAGGGCCGCGGCCGCGGCACCGGAAACGGCAAGACCGCCGGCAAGGGCCAGAAGGGCCAGGGCGCCCACGGCCACACCAAGAAAAACGGCTTCGAAGGTGGACAGACCCCCTTATACAGGCGTCTTCCCAAGTTCGGTTCCCGCAAGACCCACAAAGGCGAGAAGATCGTCTATGCCATCGTCAACCTGGAGCAGCTCAACCGCTTCGATGACGGTGCGGTTGTGGATGCTACCGTGCTAGTTGCCGCCGGATTGGTGAAAAAAGATCTCTCCGGTATTAAAATCCTCGGCAAGGGCAGCTTGAACAAAAAGCTGACCGTCAAAGCCGACGCCTTCTCCAAATCGGCCAAGGCCGCCATTGAAGCCAAGGGCGGCGTCGCTGAGGTAATCGCCTAATATGAAAAAAATCGTCTCCATATTCAAGAATAAAGAGATCGTGAACCGCATTTTCTTCACGGTCATGATCCTCTTCATCATCAGGATTGGGGACGCGATCACCGTGCCTTGGGTCACCACCACGGGCGAACTCGAGCAGGCCCTCAACGGGGCCAGCGCGATCGCCCTGATGGACTTACTGGGCGGCGGAGCCTTGTCTAACTTCTCCGTCTTCGCCTTAGGCGTCTCGCCCTATATCACGGCCCAGATCATCATTCAGCTTCTCTCCAAAGACGTGCTTCCGGCCCTCACCGAGCTATCAAAGCAAGGCGAATACGGCCGCAAGAAGCAGGAGATGGCCACCAGGTATCTGACCCTCCTATTAGGAGCGGTTCAGGCCTACGGCATCATCCAGACGATGGAGAATAGCAATTACATCGAGTTCGGCTCCGGGGCCCCGACGGGCTTCTGGAAATACGCCTACTTAGTCACCGTCATGCTGGCTGGTGCGATGCTGGTCATGTGGCTGGGCGATCAGATCACCGAAAAGGGTATCGGCAACGGTATCTCGGTCGTCATCTTCGCCGGCTGCGTGCGCAGCCTCCCCACCCAGATCACCAGCGCCTGGTCTAAGTACATCAGCCAGAACCTCAGTCACGGTTCGAGCGACATCATACAAGGCTCCTTCCAGTTCGCGCTCTACATACTGGTTTACCTGCTCATCATCTCCTTCGTCGTCTTCATCGAGATGGCCCGAAGGAAAATACCCGTCCAGCATGCTGGCAAATCTGGCCAGACCGCGGCTATGTCGCGGGCTAGCTTCCTGCCCCTGAAGGTCAACTCCTCAGGCGTCATGCCCGTCATCTTCGCCTCGGCCATCCTCTCGGCCCCGACCGTCATCGCCTCGTTTATCTCAACCGAGGCCGCCTCGGCCGGCTGGCTCACCATCTTCGATTATTCGTCGATGTATGAGATGCCGTGGTTCAATGACGAGACGTGGGAAATGCCATGGGGGTTATTGATCTACATCTTCCTGATAATAGTGTTCTGCTTCTTCTATGCGCAGATGCAAATCTCGCCAGAGCAGCTAGCGGAAAACTTCCAGAAAAACGGCTCGTACATCCCGGGCATCCGTCCGGGCAAGGAGACCGAGCGCTACGTGTCGAAGGTGCTTAACCGCATCACCTGCATCGGCGCCCTGGCCCTGGCCATCATCGCCTCGCTGCCGCCGATTCTGGTCCTATCAGGGGTCTTCGGAAACGACACCAGCCTCGCCATGGGCGGAACCAGCATGATCATCATCGTCGGCGTCGCCATGGAAATGAATTCGCAAATCGATGGCCTGCTCGCTGGCAAAAGCTTCGATCAGGTTCAGATGGGAGGAGAATAAAACATGCTCAACATCATCCTCATGGGCCCCCCGGGCGCCGGAAAAGGCACCCAGGCCGTCACCATTGCCGACGAGTTCGGCATTCCCCACATCTCCACCGGCGATATGTTCCGCGAGGCCATGGCCAACAAGACCGAGCTCGGTCTTAAGGCCAAAGCCATCGTCGAAAGCGGTGGTCTGGTCCCCGATGACCTCACCATCGAGTTGGTCAAGGAGAGGCTCTCCCGCCCCGACTGCGCCAACGGATACTTATTAGATGGATTCCCGCGCACGATCCCACAGGCCGAGGCGTTAGCCAAAATCGGCCCCGAGATCGACCGCGCGGTAAACCTAGTCGTCAACTTCGACTGCCCCTCCGATGTCCTGGTCTCCAGGATCGCGGGGCGCCGGGTCTGCCCCAAGTGCGGGGCCTCCTACCACATCGTCAACATGAAACCGAAAGTGGAGGGGGTCTGCGACCGCTGCGGTGGCGACCTCATTCAGAGGAAAGACGACAATGCCGATAGCTTCAAGGTGAGGCTGGATAACTACTACAAGCAGACCCAGCCCCTCCTCGATTACTATCAGGGATCTGGCTTGCTCCACAGTTTCGATGGAACGACCAACCCCAAGCTTCTTCACGATCAGGTTGCTGATCTATTGAAGGCCCATCGATGATCATCATCAAATCACCAAGGGAAATCGCCTTGATGAAAGAGGCCGGACGCATATTGGCCGTCACCTTCAAAGCTATGAAGGAAGCGGTTAAGCCCGGCGTCTCCACCAAGGAGTTAAACGACGAGATCGCCAGAATCTTCGCCGAGAATGGCGGGGAATCCGCGGAAAAAGGCTATTATGGCTACCCGGCGGATGCCTGCATCTCGGTGAATGAGGTGATTCTCCATGGCATCCCCTCCGCCAAGAAGATCCTCCGGGATGGCGACATAGTCTCGATCGACTTAGTCGTCAAAAAGGACGGATACATGGCCGATGCCTGCCGGACTTATCCGGTCGGGATCGTCGGGGAACGCCAGCTCGCCATCATCAAGGCCAGCGAGAAATGCTTCTGGGAAGGGGTCTCCCTCGTCAAAGAGGGCGTCCACCTGGGGGATATCGAGGCCAAGATCGGGGAGACGGCCCATAGCCTAGGCTACAACGTCCCCCGCGACTACACCGGACACGGCATCGGAAGCGAGATGCACGAGGATCCATATATCCCCAATTATGGGAAACCCGGCACGGGCCCCATACTAAGGGAAGGTATGACCCTCTGCTTCGAGCCGATGCTCCTCGAGGGGAAAGCCGACGTCCGGACCCTCAACGACGGCTGGAGCGTCCTATCGAAAGATGGTAAACTCACCAGCCATTACGAGAACACCGTCCTCGTCACCAAAGACGGGTACGAGATTCTCACCTATGATGGCGATCCCGCTTCCTTAAGCGGATTGAGCAATGATTGAGATGGAGGAAACAATTTGAGCAAAGAAGATTGCATTGAAGTCGAGGCGACGGTGCTGGAATGCCTTCCCAACACCATGTTCAAGGTGAAACTCGCCAACGGAGCCGTGGTCTTAGCCTGCGTTTCGGGCAAAATCCGGATGCATTACATCCGCATTCTCCCCGGTGATCGGGTCACGGTCCAATTCTCACCTTATGATTTAACACGCGGGCGCATTACATTCCGTTACAAGAATTAAAGGAGCGTCAAAAATGAAAGTAAGACCGTCAGTCAAGCCGATTTGCGATAAATGCAAAGTCATCAGGCGCCATGGCAAAGTCATGGTCATCTGCTCCAACCCCAAGCACAAGCAGCGTCAGGGCTAAGAGCTAAGAAAGGACATTAAGTAAATATGGCACGTATTGCTGGGGTGGACATCCCCAATGAAAAACGCGTCGTGATCTCCCTTACCTACATCTATGGTATCGGCGATTCCACGGCCAAGAAGATCTGCGCGGACGCCAACGTCAACGTCGATATCCGCGTCAAAAACCTCACCGATGAGCAGTTGAATGCCCTCCGCGCCGAGGTCAACAAGTATCGCATCGAAGGCGACCTCCGCCGTGAGGTGGCCCTCAACATCAAGCGCCTTCAGGAAATCGGCTGCTATCGCGGCCTCCGCCACAAGAGGGGTCTCCCCGTCCGTGGCCAGAGGACCAAGACCAATGCCCGTACCCGCAAAGGCAAGAGAAAGACCATCGCCAACAAGAAAGAGGCGACTAGGTAATAGGAGGCAAAACAATGGCAGCTACTAAATCCAAGAGCCAGACCGCCCGCAAGAAGAAGGTCAAGCGCTCCTATACCAAAGGCGTGGCCCATATCCAGGCCACCTTCAACAACACCATCGTCACCATCACCGACGTCCAGGGCAACGTCATCGCCTGGCAGTCGGCTGGCGGCTTAGGCTACAAGGGCGCCAAGAAATCGACCCCCTTCGCCGCTGAGCTAGCCGCTCAGGCCGCTGGCAAGAGCGCCTTCGATCAGGGCCTCCGCCAGGTCGACGTCGAGGTCAAGGGCCCCGGCCCGGGCCGCGAAAGCGCCGTCCGCGCCCTCTCCACCGTCGGTCTTCAGGTTCTCTCCATCGAAGACACCACCCCGGTTCCCCATAATGGTTGCCGTCCTCCCAAGAGGCCGCGCGGCTAATCGCCTGAACCAATCGCTACACATTAGGAAAACCATACAGGAGGAATCTATTGCAAATGGCAACTAATAACAAAGTCGACGAACTCCGACTCCCCGATCCCTTCGAGCCCATCGATATGGACATCGCCGTCAACGATGAGAGCGAACACTACGCCAAAATCGTCGTTAAGCCGCTTGAGAGGGGCTTTGGCCTCACCTTGGGCAACGCCCTCCGCCGCGTTCTATTGAGCGCCCTCCCCGGAGCCAGCGTTTACGCCGTCCGCATCGAAGGCGTCCGCCATGAATTCAGCTCCATCCCCGGAGTTGAGGAAGACGTGACCGCCATCGTCTTAAATCTGAAGGATTTGGTCCTCAAGGTCACCGATAACTTCGGCGAGCCCAAGAGGATCGAAGTCAACATCAAGGGTCCCGCCACCCTGACCGCCGGGGACTTAGAGCTCCCCGCCGGCGTGGAAGTGGTCAACAAGGACCTCGAGATCGCCCACCTCAACAAAGAGGGCCAGATCGCCATGACGATCTTCGTCGGCACCGGCCGCGGCTATCTCACCTCGGAGCAGAACAAGGCCTTAAGGAACATTAAGACCACCGAGATCATCGCCACCGACAGCAACTACAGCCCCGTCGTCAAAGTGGCCTATTCGGTCGAGCCGACCCGCGTCGGCCACGACTCGAGCTATGACCAGCTCACCCTCGAAGTCACCACCAACGGCGCCACCAAGCCCCACGAAGCCGTGGCCATGGCCGCCCAGTTATTGGTGTCCCACTTCAGCGAGTTCACCAAGCTCGACCAAGTCGTCACCAGCTACAAACTGGTCAAGGACGAGGTCAAGCCCGAGGAGAACAAGTACCAGGGCATGCTGATCGAGGAATTGGATCTATCGGTCCGCAGCAACAACTGCTTGAAGAGGGCCGGCATCTCCACCGTCATGGAACTCACTCAGAGGAGCGAGGACGAGATGATGAAGGTGCGTAACCTCGGCAAGAAGTCGTTAAAGGAAGTCAAGGAGAAGCTGCTCGCTATCGGCCTCCACTTCCGCGATTACGTAGGAGAATAAACAATGGCAGCACAAGGAAGAAAGAACGTTCACGGCAAAACCGGCGTCCGCTTCAAGGCGGCTTATACCGCCTCCAAAGAGAAGTCCATGCAGCGCAACGTGGTCACCGAATTGGTGGTCCACGATCAGGTCAAGGTCACTTCCGGCGTGGTGAAGACCCTCACCAAGAACGCCGCCAAGCTCGTCACCTTAGCCAAGCGCGGCGACCTCTCCGCCCGCCGTCAGGCCGCGAGATTGCTTCGCGACGTCGATGCCAAGGAAGGGCAGACCGCTCTCCAGAAGCTATTCGACGAGATCGGCCCCAAGTTCAAGTCGAGGAATGGCGGCTATACCCGCGCCATCAAGCTCGGCAACCGCAAAGGCGACGACGCCGAAGTGGTCTTAGTCAGCTGGGTCGACTAATACGGATGATCAGCTCCCCTTATGGGGAGCTTTTCTCTTTGCCAAAATGGCTGTTCGTAATTGAACAAGTGGCGAAAAAATGTTTGATATTTCCCCTAATAAGACTAATTTCGTCCCGTTCGGTTTTCATTTTTTTGATTTTGTGATAGTTTTCAGTTCATGAAAAAGCAAACCCGGACAACGCGGAAGATCAGAGAGGAAGTATTGAACCAATACAAGCAGAAGCCGGTCGAGGATATCACCATCAAAGATGTGTGTGCCGCATTATCTATCCCTCGCACCTCCTTCTACTATCACTATGATTCGATCCGCGCCGTGCTTCAGGAGATAGGGGAAGAGTTTATCCTGGGGCTCGAAAAAGTCTACGATGCCAGGAAGATTCGGGAATACCTCAGGGTCGACCGCGTCAAGTTCCTCGGCATGATTGAGGCCACGAAGGACTACCTATACGCCCATTACGACATGCTGGAGGCCTTCTTGGTGTTACGCCCCTATTCCGAGTTCAGGCAGAACTGGCTCGAGGCCATGAGGCCGCATTACCCGAAGAATGCCCCCTACGACGATCTGAAGACCGAGATCCTCGTGGAGTCGTTGATAGTCTTATTCACCTACGCCATTTCGAATCACATCGAGAAGGAGAGGGTCCACCCCGAGAAATTGATGAGCTTCCTATTGCCCTTATTCGACAATGTGAGCAGCATCATCTACTAACGCGACATAGTGTCCAGCATTTGTAGTACATCAAAAACCCAATAAATTGTAAAATCTCCTTAGTGGAAAACCTGAGGAGGTTTTATTTATGCGCTTTAAGGATGTGGTGAACGTCAAAGCCGAAGGCTATGACTATGAGAACGCCCCCAAACGTCCCCTGATTCTGAAGATGGGTCAGAAGATCACCGACCGCAAATTCAGGAAGATCAACTACAACGACCCCGAATACTATGGCCTAGCCGCGGTCACCACCGACCTCGAGGCCAAAATCGCCCTGACGATGGAAGTCCGCGAGGAATACACCATCGAGCAGATGATGAAGAAGACGAAGAAACTCAAGCTCAGCCAAAAAGAGCTCGAGGACACCCTTTTCCACATGGGCTATATCGGCACCATCGAATGGCATTACCGCAATAACCCAGACGGCAGCCGGACCAGGCTATACGTCTTGCCCCGCTTCGTCATGGGCAGCGCCGAATTCACCAACATGCACCGCTCGACCATCGAGAAGAACCCCGAGGTCGCCCGTTTCTTCGAGAGGATGTGCTTCGACCCCCTCAACGGCTTAACCCCGATGATCCCGCCGGGAGGCGCCGGCATCGGCATGCACGTCATCCCCGTCGAGAAGGCCATCGAGAAGGTCAATTCCACCATCGACATCGAGCACATCTCCTACTGGCTCGATAAATATGAGGGCCACATCGCCGCCAGCCCCTGCGCCTGCACCATGTGCCAGGAGGTTTTGGGACAGGGTGGCGGACGCGACGCCGGTGATTGGTGCATCGCCGTCGGCGACATGGCCGATTACACCGTCGAGACCGACAAGGGCCATTACGTCAGCAAAGAGAGGGCCCTCGAGATCTGCCTCCAGGCCGAGAAGAATGGCTACGTCCACCAGATCACCAATAACGATGGCAAGAACAAGATCATCGCCATCTGCAACTGCGACCCCAAGGTTTGCCATGCCTTGAGGACCTCCCAGCTATTCAACACCCCGAACCTCTCCCGTTCTTCCTTCATCGCCCACGTCGATAAGAGCAAGTGCGTGGCTTGCGGGCGTTGCGTCGAGTATTGCCCGGCCGGAGCCGTGAGACTCGGCCAGAAGCTTTGCAAAGCCGATGGGAGCGAGGTCACCTATCCCCGCATCGAAGATCCCTTCAACACCAAGTGGGACCGTTCGAAGTGGAGCGAGAACTACAACGACACCAACCGCATCAACTGCTATCCCACCGGCACCGCCCCCTGTAAGAGCAGCTGCCCGGCCCACATCGCGGTCCAGGGCTATCTGAAGCTGGCGGGCTTAGGGATGTATAAGGAAGCCCTCGAGCTCATCAAGAAAAACAACCCCCTCCCCGCCATCTGCGGACGTATCTGCAACAAGAAGTGCGAGGAGGCCTGCACCCGTGGCAACATCGATAACCCCGTCTCCATCGACGCGGTCAAGAAGTTCGTCGCCGATTTGGATCTAAATGAGAAGACCCGCTTCATCCCCGAGAAGGAGGTGCCTAGCGCCGTCGGCGACTTTCCCCAGAAGATCGCCATCGTCGGAAGTGGCCCGGCCGGATTAAGCTGCGCCTACTATCTGGCCCTCAAGGGATATCACCCCACCATCTTCGAGAAGAACGAGCAGCCTGGCGGCATGCTCCGTTATGGCATCCCGACCTATAAACTCGAGAAAGACGTCATCGACGCCGAAATCGAGATCATCAAATTATTGGGCGTCGAGATCAAATGCGGCGTCGAAGTCGGTAAGGACATCACCATCGACGAACTCCGTAAACAGGGCTATGAAGGCTTCTACTTAGCCATCGGCTGCCAGGGCGGGAAACGCCCCGGCGTGGCCAATGACGAGGCCGAGGGCACCGATATCGCCGTCAACTTCCTCAAAGGCGTCTACGAGCACCAGGATCAGAAATTGGAAGGCGAAGTGGTGGTCGTTGGTGGCGGCAACGTCGCCGTCGACTGCGCCCGTTCGGCCAAGAGGCTAGGCGCCTCCAAGGTCTCGATGGTCTGCCTTGAGAGCCGGGAGACGATGCCCGCCTCCCTGGAAGAGATCGCCGAGACCCTCGACGAGGATATCGAAATCGTCAACTGCTGGGGCCCCAAGGAAGTCAAAGTCGATGGGAAGGGACACGTCTCCTCCATCGTCTTCAAAAAGTGCCTCAGGACCATCGATCCCGAAACCAAGAAGTTCTCCCCCGTCTATGACGAGAACGAGACCATGGAGCTTTCGGCGGATAAGATCGTCTTCGCCATCGGCCAGGCCATCGTTTGGGGCGACCTATTGAAGGGCAGCAAAGTCGAGACCGCCAGGAATGGCGCCCCGGCCGCCGACCCCCTCACCTATCAGACCGCCGAGAAGGACATCTTCGTCGGAGGCGACGTCTACACCGGACCCAAATTCGCCATCGACGCCATCGCGGCCGGCAAGGAAGCCGCCATCTCCTTGGCCAGGGCCGTCCATCCGGGCTGCACCTTGGACGAGGGCAGGAACAGGAACGACTACATCGTCCTCAACAAGGATGACATCAAGATCGACTCCTATGACCACACCCCGCGTCAGGAAGCCGGGCTGGATTCGCGTTTTGACCCCCGTAGGAGCTTCAAAGACGCCCACCTTAACCTCACTCCAGAACAGGTGAAGAAAGAGACCGCCAGGTGCCTTTCCTGCGGCGCCTCGATCGTCGACCCGAATAAGTGCATCGGCTGCGGCATCTGCACGACCAAGTGCATGTTCTACGCCATCACCTTAAGCCGCGACATCCCCGAGGCCAGCGACATGGTTCCCTGCGAGGACACCATGAAGAAGGTCTTCCCCTATCTGATCAAGCGCACCTTCGCCATCAAGAAGAGGAAGAGGCAGCTTAAGAAGGAAGCCAAGGCCAAAGCCAAAGCCTCCGCCAGCAAATAAGATGCACGAGCTCTCCATCGTCGAAAACATCGTCGAGACGCTGGAGGAGTTCTCCAAGGAGAATTCCCTCAGCAAGATCGGCTCCGTCACGGTGGTGATGGGTGAGGTCAGCGGGGTCGTGCCCCATTATCTGACCGATGCCTGGGACTGGTTTACCAAAAAAAGCGAATTGATGAAGGGCTCCAAGCTCATCATCGAGAGCAAGCCGGCCGTGACCATCTGCAATAGTTGCCACAAGACCTACCCGACCCTCAAATACGCGAAGATATGCCCATATTGCCAGAGCGAGGACACCGTCCTTCAGGAAGGCGATGAGCTATACATCAAGGAAATCGAGGCCGAATAAGGAAAACACCCGCCTCATCGTCAAACGATCGTGAGGTCGGGTGTTTTTGTTTTTATAACGCGGGAAGATTGGGTTAAGACGTCGATTGAAGCACATCATCTGATGATCTTGTGCTTAAAATATTTTTCTTGGAAACTGACGTTTTCCTCTATTTCCGTGTCCGTATATTCCTTACTTTCTTCTACAACAATTAATTTATCTTCCTCGTCGTTGCTTCTATTGATGATGGCATAGGCGATGCCGTCGAATTCTTCAATGGGCGTTTCGATTCCAAGGACGTAGGCATCCTGATATTCGTTATCCGGGGCCCTGAAATTTTTTATGTGGCCGTAGTTGACCTCATAGACGATGTTTTCGTGTTCCGGATGAACGGACCCCAGTGGGCGGTCGATATAGACGTGAACCTTCTTGCCAATGAGCTCTTTCAGTTTGTCCAAAACGATAAGTTTCTTATAGAGGCGGACGCCTTTAGAGACGTAATCTCCGTTATCGTAATTGATGTTCTCCATCATCCTTTCGGCTGCCTCTTCGATGTCAAAAGTGTGATATATGTTGTAATACTTGATTATCTGTTTGCCGGGGAAATATCCGTATACCGTTTTGGCGGGGAGATCATACAAAAATGATAATGCCCCATAGATATATCCCACCCAGTACATCTGGTTTTCACCATACAGAATCCTGCTTTTACTTTCCTTATACAAAGCGTTGATTTCAAAGATAATGTCTTCTTCGTTGCTCGATAAAGATAGGTAACTTTTGTCAAAGAAACATTTGCTACCCTCATAGTTCATGAATCTTTTTATGAACGTTGGAGAGCTTAAATTGGAGAGCGTGATGGATTTTTGGAAGATCCTCCCCAATATTTGGCAGATTTTGAATTCGTTTATATCAAGTTTTCTCATGCTAGCAACTGGTCAATATATTGGCCTTTCCCCCTGTAATTTATTCGGGCTACCTTCACCTTGTCTTGGCAGACGGCATTCATGTTGAGCCTTTCGTTTACCAAAGATTCCTTCTCGATGGAGGAAATATAAAGTGAGTCGAGGAATATGATGTTTTCTAAGGCCCTTGGTGTCCTTAAAACGTACTGCATACCCAAATTGGTGGCCGCCAGGGCGTGGGTGGCCTGCAGATCCGTGATTTCACCCCGGACGAACTCCGAGACGAGGTCGAACATTTTGTTGTCCGCGATTGGGGCGATGACAACGTCGGCTGACTCAACGTTTTTTATGACGTTCTTAATGAGCCCGTGGTCTTTGTATTTGTCGATCCAGCCACGGTAATAGGCGATGGCCAGCATCCATTCTTTGGAGACATCGAACCGTTTCGCTTTCAGCTTCTCGGGGTTAATTTTGAAGACAAAGACCCTTGGCGATGGGGAGTTGGAGACATACGTCGCCGCCTGCTTTAGATTTTCGCCCAAATAAAACCCTATGCCAAAATCATTGTTGGTTCTGGAGTGATTGAGGTCTGCCGGGAGGGAAAAATCTCTTTTGCAGCCATGGAACAAGACTTTGGAATTTTCACTCTCCTCTTCCTTCAGTAACTGTTCATAGATTTGATTTAGATATATCTTTTTCCTAAAGGCAAACGAATATATCTTTTCTAGGTTATAGGGCTCTATTTCGTTCTTCCCAAGCTCCCATCTATTAATGGTTTCATAAGAGACATCGAGCTCTTTCGCCAGTTCCGATTGGGTTAGGTTAAGCAAGTTCCGCAGAACCCAAACATCTTTCTTTGCATCCATCGAAGGCCCTCCTTTAATCATTCACATTATATCAAATGTCATAAATTGAAATATATTTAAAATATGGCAAATGTCATAAAGTGAATTCGCTAGGGCTCTATTGCCTAGTGTTTAGCTACCATGCGGCGTGTTTTTACAAAAATGAATTTTGGGAAAATCAATTTATGTAAAAATTCCCAAGTTTGTTAAAAAAGAAAAAAGAGCCGGCCATGATATCGTTGATGCCAGCTCTTTCGCTTTTATTCGTATTCTTCCAAAACCCGGCGGAATTCGACGATCGCGTTCTCGTCGTCTAAATCCCAGCCATAGGGTTTAAACTCGCCGGAGAAGAGGCTTTCATAGAATTCCCCGAGGCCTTCCTCCCAAATCTCTTCAATGTCCCCGTCTTTGGCGTGGTAGGGGAGCAGGGGGAGAACCCGGAAGTTATGGTAGGAGGAATAATCGAATTGCTCGGATAGCCATGGTTCGGCGTTCAATAGGGATTCCCTTTTCGTGTTCTCGCTGATCAGGCAGACGACCATCTCCTGGGGGTCGACCTTCCCATGGCAAATTCTGGTGCGGTAGCCGTTCCGATTCAGCTTCTCGCCTATCAGCTTGGCGAGATTGGCATCCTCGGGGGCGTAGGCCAATTGGAGTAGCTCGCTCATTTCTTATAATCCTCGACGAGGCGAATTAGGTAATCCGCCAGAGTATCGACGCCCTCATCCTTCCTCGCGGAGGTGGGGAAGAAGACGGCCTTGGAGTTTAGCCTCATGATCCTTTCCTCGACTTTGTTCAAATCAAAATCAAAGACGGATAAGGTGTCCATTTTGGTGAAGACGAAGGCGTTGCCCTTTTCAAACATCAGAGGATATTTCAAAGGCTTATCGTCGCCCTCGGGAACGGAGAGCAAAACTAGATTTAAGGCAGCCCCGGTATCAAACTCGGCGGGACAGACGAGATTACCGATGTTCTCGAGGAAGAGGATATCGAATTTCTCCTCGCCGATGAAGTCGACGGCCTCGTTGACCATCTTGGCGTCCAAATGGCATTCCCCGGAGGTGTGTAACTGAATGGTCTTGACCCCGGTTTTGCTGGCGACGGTTTCGGCGTCGACTATCGCGTCCATATCGGCTTCGATGACCCCGATCTTCAACTTGGTTTTCAATTTGTTGATGAGATTAACCAAGAGGGTGGTCTTGCCGGCGCCTGGGCTCGACATGACGTTGATGAGGAAAACGCCTTTCCCCTTCAATTCGTTACGGAGCTTGGCGGCCCTGGCGTCGTTATTGGCCAGGACGCTTTGCTTAACTTTTATCACGCGCATCTCTGACATGGGTTTCTCCTTACTTATGGCAGGGATATTTTATGCTATGTGGCCTGATTTTAGGATAGCTTTTGCTCCATCCATTCCTTGAGGTTTTCAATTTGCTGGAAACCGCCATAGGCCCCGGGGAGGGCGGATTCCTGGGCATATAGTTTCTTGCCGACGAATTTCTCGAGTATCTCATCGGCCTTATCTCCGATTTCGACATCGGTGAAGGCCTCGGGGTAGACGGAGGCCCCGATATAGTAGGCGTCCATCAAAGCCGTCTCGATGTTCGTGTAGTAGGCGTTATAGGGCATGGTGAGGAAGACTTTGCCATCCTCAACCGCCTTAACCCCATCGAATATGGTGTTATCGGCCTGATTGAGGGAAAGGGTGGAGGAGAGGCCGGCCGCATCGAGGAACATCACGTCGATCTCCCCGGCGATAGAGGCGAAGGCATCGAGGGAAATCGAAGCCTGACCCACCCCTTCGATCCCGCTTCCGGAAAGGACGTTGGTGATGTTGTTGACCGAGAAGAGTGGGAAGGAGAAATGGGTGGCTAGATAATTGGTTTGGCCCCAGTTACCGATGCCACCGGCATAGGCCTTGATGGAGGTGGTGGCCGAGGCGGTGCGGGTATTCAGATCGGTCTCGGCGGTTTCGATATAGGTGACTAGTTCGCTGGCCCTATCCGCTTTATCCAATATCTGACCTAATTTGGAGATGGAGTTTTTGACGTTGCTATCGAAGACGGTCCTGGCGCCATAGGCGATATTGAAGACGGGGCAACCGACTTCCTCCTCCATGCTCTCGGCGTAATCGGCCGAATATTCGGAGATGATGAGATCGGGGTCACAGGCTATGAGCTTTTCCATCTCGGGGCGTTGGTTGGCGGGACCCCCGATGCCACAGCTGGGAAGACCATCGAAATAATCCGCGGCATAGGCATCGTAATAGGGGCGGGGGACATTGGTGAAATAGACACCCGAGCCATTGGCCCTGGCGGTGGGATTATCGATGTCTTCAACCCCGGCTAAAAGGGATAAATCTCCGACGTAGGAATATAGACGCAAGGCGCCGGCGCCCACGCAGACGATCTTCGAATAGGAACCCGGAGTCAGAATCAGGCTCCTCCCGGTTAGATCCTCAACCGTGATGGTTGAAGGGGCGGAAGAGGAGGAAGCCGAGGAGCTACTAGACGAAGCTTGAGAAGTGCTGGAAGAGGAAGAAGACGATCCTCCGCACGAAGCTAGGGTCAGGGCGCTGAAGGCCAGGATAAATAATGTTTGTTTTTTCATAGGTTCTCCTTAATCAAAATGTGCTTTTTTCCCTCGATCGAGGATATGGTCACATCCACGCCATAGGTGGATGAAATCATCTTTTCGTTTAGGCTTTCATAATCGGCCACAAAGGCGATTTTTCCTTCTTGCATGAAGGCGAATTTATCGGCGATTAACAACGCTTCGTTCAAATCGTGGAGACTCACCAAGACCGCCGTGTTTCTTTCTTTGCTCAATCGCTTGATTAAAGAGAGGACGCGGAACTGATTTGCCATGTCCAGATTTGATGTCGGCTCGTCCAGAATTAGGAATGGCGGATCGTTTACCAAAGCCCTTCCGATGGCGGCCAATTGCCTCTCACCTCCGGATATCTCGTTGACGTTGGATGAGGCCAATTCCCTTAGGCCTATCGAATCAATGATTTCCTCGGTTGCCGCCTTATCGTATTTGCAGGGCGAGAAGGTGAAGTTGGGGAGACGGCCAAGGAGGATGGAGTCATAGACGCTTAAATCCGGGAACTCGGGGGCTTGGGCAACATAGCCGATTTTTTTGGCGCGTTCGGAAGGTTTCATCTCGTTGATGGGCACTCCGTCGATGACGACGGTCCCGGATTTGGCTTTCCTTAATCCGGATATCAGGGAGATGGCCGTCGATTTCCCAATGCCATTTGGACCCAATAGGGCGAGTATTTCCCCGGGGGCGATATTTAGGCTAAAACCATCGAGCACCTTCCTCCCCTTCTTGGAGTAGGAGAAGTCCAATGAGTTGATCTCAATCATTGTTTTACCTCCTTCCTTGAGAAGACGATGAAGATGAAGAAAGGGGCCCCGATGATGGCGGTTATGGCCCCGACTGGTAAGGCAATGCCCTGGCCGATCAGTCTAGTGGCGATATCGCAGAACAATAATAGGAAAGACCCGCAGAGAGCGGAGGCGGGGAGGAGGAAGCGGTGGTCGCTTCCGACGATCCTCTTGCAGATGTGGGGCGCGATGATTCCGACGAAGCCGATGATGCCAACAAAGGAGACGGCCACGGCGGTGATGAGGCTGGCCACGAATAAACCGACAAAACGGAGGGTGCTGGTCCTTACTCCCAAACTCCGGGCGAAGTTCTCCCCACCCGATAAGGCGTTATAACGGTAGCTGAGCAGGAAGAAGAGAATGAAGGCGGCCAGGACTATGACCCCCAGGATTCCGTTTTCACCCATCGACATCCTTTCCAAATCGCCAAAGGTCCAACTGACGATGGTCGATAGCTGGACATCATCCGCGAAATACTGGAGGAGGGTGACCAAGGCTTGGAACAAGGAGCCCATGGCGACGCCGACTAAAACGACGGTGGTGGGGGAGAAGCGTCTTAACGAAGATAGAGCCAAGACGACGGAGGTGCATATCAAGGCAAACAGCAACGCGAACGCGGATATGGCATAGGGGGAGGCCGAGACGGCGGTAAAGGAGGAAGTGGTGCTTCCCGTGAGAAAAAGAATGGCTAAGTTAGCGCCCAAAGTCGCGGCGTTGGAGACGCCCATGGTACTGGGTGAGGCCATCGGGTTTTTTAGGCAGGTCTGCATGATGAGGCCCGAGATTGCTAAGCCGGCCCCAACAACCACCGCGGCGATGGCCCGGGGGAGTCTGACTCTATTGACTACCCTTACGACGACCGAGTCGCCAAAGCCAAAGAGGGCTTGGTATGTTTCGGCAAAACCGTAATATCTGGTGCCGACTAAGAAGGAGATGAAAAACAGAAGGAGGACACCGACCAACATCGAGATGATGAATATCAGGGCTTTCTTCCTTTGTTTGGCCAACAGTTCCGAAGAGGCAGTCACGACATTTTTCTCCATGTTCGGGATTATATTTTCATTAAATGAAAAGCCAAACAGTTATGCCTAAAAAATCCATAAAAAAGAAAATAAAAACGAATATATGTCCGGGAACTTCAATATTTACCGGACAAGTGTTTTAATATTGTCATGGACAAGAGAGAAAAGAGATCGCGCGAAGCTGTTTACCAATCCTTCATGAAATTATTGGAGGAGAAAGAATATGACCAGATATCGGTTAACGATATTTTGAGGGAGTCTGGTTTATCTCGTTCCACCTTCTATTCCCATTTTCAAAACAAGGACGATGTCCTTCGTGATGTCTGCGACTCCATCTATGGTGAGGTCTTTAATTTCGATTTCGATAAATTATCTGGCGGAAGCGTCTTCGATTATCGGCGTTTGATCTATGAACTCTTTTATAAATTCTATGGAAAAAGGGATTTAGCCAAGGCCATCTTCTCCTCTAACGGAAGCGCCATCTTCTCCAGCCAAATCAGAAAGCGGAGTTGGCCACTCATGTATGGGGCGATAAAAAGCCGTCTCTTCTACCGGGAGGGGGTGCCGGAAAGATTGCAGGCCCATCAATTGACGCATTCCTATATATCGTTGCTCGAGCATTGGGTCAGCCATGACGACGCCTATTCGCCCGAGCAGATGTATCAAATTTTCCTGAAGTTATACGAATAGGCAAAAGAAAACGCCGGATTTGCCGGCGTTGTTCATTTAATATTGGATTTTGATTAGGAAGTGATCGGAGCCAAAGCAGTAGGCGCCATCAACCAAACCATATTTTATTTCGACTGAATCGCCGATTTTTATTTCCTTTTTCCAATGGATGTCAATGGCTTTGGCGTCGTGGTTTAACAGGAAGTCATTTGGCAATAAATCCTGAACGACGTTCATATACTTTGTGTTGTTGACGTGACCGTTGATATCCAAGTCGGTGAATTTCGGCTCAAAGACGGTTTTCTTCTCGAGTTCTGGGAAACGTAGAGCCATGGGGCAGGCAAGTTCATCGCCGCGGCTTTCGTCAGCAACCTCAATTCCCTCTTTGACTGGGTCGGCGACTTTGCGGGTGCTGAAGTTGATGAGGGTCCAATAGGAGGTTGCCCTGATGATGGGGTGTCCTTTGGCGTCGGCGATCTCATAGTAACGGGGGAAGATGAATATCATCCTCTTGCCGGGCCAGGTCCTGACACTAATCTCCTCCTCGTATTGAGGGAGCCTTTCGATCTCGATCCTCTCCTTGCCGATGACCCAGATGAGGTTTTTGGCCATGGTGAAGGAGGAGGGCATGCCGAGGCTGCTGACATGGGCGATGGAGATCTCCTGGAATATCTGGAGCATGCTGTCGAGGCGGAGTTTCCCCTTGCCGTCGACATGTTCGGTATGGAGCCTGATCTTATACTCGAATTTCGGTTTCATTCTCTATCCTGCGTCTTTAGACGATGCATTATTTTAACTCCGTGGTGGATTTTCTCATCACCGTTCGCGTCTGGATTGTCCCATCTTGAACCAGAATTGATGAATCATTTAAAGACAACCCGTTATTGGGTTGGGCTATAATAAGCCCGCTATGTACAAATACGTTTTCTTCGATTGCGATGGGACGTTGCTCGAGACGCTTCCCGATATCAGGATCGCCACCAACCTGGCTTTGAAGCAATGTGGCTATGATTACCAATTTTCCCTCAAGGAGGCCAGATGCCTAATTGGGAATGGGGCCGATATGTTGGTCAGGAGGGCTTTAAAGGATAAAGCCGATGATCCGGTGGCCTTTGCCCAGCTTAAGGCTGCCTACCTCCCGTTATATAAGGAGCATCAGGCCGACCACGCCAAGCCCTTTAACGGCATCAAGGAAATCTGCAAGGTCCTCAAGGATAACGGAATCCGGATGTTCGTCATCACCAATAAACCGGATGCCTTGGCCAAGGAAATCCTCCAATTACACTTCGGGAAGAACTTGTTCGATGAAATCCAGGGCGCCCTCGAAGGTGTGCCCGTCAAACCGGACCCCGCCCTCTTGGATAGGGTGGCCGCTAAATACGGTGTCGATAAATCCGAGGCCCTCTATGTCGGGGATGCCCTTCCCGATGCCATGACCGCCAAAAACGCCGGCATGGATTGTTGCCTCTGCCTATGGGGCTATGGCGAGTATAAGCCGCAGCTGCTCGAACTCACCAAATTCCAAGTCAAGAAACCCAAGGAATTGGCCCAAATCGTCCTACGATAAGAGCTGATATAAGGAGTATAATTTCTCTATGAGAAAATTTTTCGTTTTCAATTCCCTGACCAATAAGATTGAGGAATTCGTTCCCATCAAAGAGGGCAAGGCCTCGATTTATGTCTGCGGCCCGACCGTCTATTCCTCGCCCCATATCGGCAACTTCCGCCCCGTCATCGTCTTTGATGTTTTAAGGCGGGCTTTGATGTCGATTGGCTATGAAGTCAAATTCGTCAGCAACTATACCGACGTCGACGACAAGATCATCAACCGGGCCAAAGAACTTGGCATAAGCGAATCCGAATTGACCAAAGGCGTCATCTCGGAGTTCTCCTCGCTTGTCGATGCTGTCGGTTCTTTGCAGCCGGATGAAAGCCCGCGTCCCACCGTCTACATGGATCAGATGCTCCAATACATTAAAGAGTTGGTCGATAAAGGCGCGGCTTATGCCACCCCCTCGGGAGACGTCTATTTCCGCGTCCAAAGCGACGCCGAATATGGAGAGCTTTCCGGCAACACACCCTCCTCGCTTCTTTCCGGGGCTAGGATCGACGTCAACGACGAGAAGGAAAGCCCCCTCGACTTCGCCTTGTGGAAACATACGGAGGAAGGCATCAAATGGCAGAGCCTCTGGTGCGAGGGCAGACCTGGCTGGCACACCGAGTGCTGCGTCATGATTAACTCCATCTTCGCCGATCAGGGCGGTTTAATCGACATCCATGGCGGCGGCTTCGATTTAAAGTTCCCGCATCACGAGAACGAGATCGCCCAATCCAGGGCCCATAACGGACACCATCTTGCCAACTACTGGATGCACAACGGCTTCATCGCCATTAATAATGAAAAAATGTCTAAATCCTTAGGCAACGTTTTGCTGACGAAAGATGTGGTGGCCACCTTTGGTGGAATGCCATTTAGGCTCATGATTTTGAATGCCCATTATAGGGCCCCTGTTTCCTTTAGTGAGGAGACGATAAAGGAAGCCCAATCCAACTACGCCAAAATCGAGACCTGCTTCCGCCAGCTCGCCGTCAAATTGCAGTTGGAGAACATCGATTTGAATTCTTTATCCAAGCCAGACGAAGAAGCCTTCCTCAACGAGATCTGCAACGACCTCAATACCCCGAACGCCCTCTCCATCGTCTATGAGGAAATCAAAAACGCCAACCAGCTGCTCAGGAGGAGGGATGCCTCCCTCTCCGACCTCTCGGATAGCTTTGCCAAACTCCGCGACTATTTCTTTACGTTGGGGATTAAGGTAGAATATCCGACTCTCTCGAATGAGGATAAGGCCTTATATGGGCAATATCTCCAAGAGAAAGCCAACAAAAACTATGCCGAGAGCGACCGCTTGCGGGCTCTTCTTCAATCTAAGGGCATACTTTAAGGAGGGACATCCATGGATTTAGCCGACAAGTACATCATCGAATGGTTCAACAGTGACTTTGGGACCAACTTTTCAGGTGGGATCGTCGGCAACATCCTCTTAATTCTCTTTTCCATCGGTTTCGCCGCCCTCTTCTCGGGTTTAATTGGCTATGAGCGCGAGACCCACGGCCATAGCGCCGGTCTTAGGACCCACCTTTTGGTGGCCGTCGGCTCGGCCATCGTCATGGTCGTCTCCCTCTATGGCTTCTCCACCTGGGAAGGTACTCGCGATCCGGCTAGGCTTGCCGCCCAAGTCGTTTCCGGCATCGGCTTTTTGGGTGCCGGCACCATCATCAAAAGCGGCATCTCCGTCCGTGGCTTGACCACCGCGACGACTTTATGGGTATGCATGGCCATCGGTTTGGCCTGCGGCTCGGGGTCTTTTGTAATTGCTGCCATCGGCACGGCCATCTCCTTGATCGCCCTCGTCTCCATGAGGAAGATCGAAAGGAAGGCCGCTAAGAAAAACCCGATGGTCTTCTTGGTCTATGCTGCCGACAAGGCCGTGATGGGGGATGTCTTAAAGGTATCCTCCCGTTATGGCATCACCGTCCATGACGTCCATAACGAACTGATCGAATATCAGGGGCACTCCAGCCTTAGGCTTTCCTTCCGCTGCGCCTCAGCCACCAAGAACACCCTGACCGCCTTCATGGAAGAATTGAAGAATCGGGTTCACCCCTACGAGATTAAAGTTTCGATCCATAATCTAGGCGGCGATAAATAAGTGCTTCGCCCCGAAAGGACTGGTTTATGATTATTTATGGCAGGAATGCCGTGCGTGAGGCCCTCAAAGCCGGCAAAGTCGTCACCCTCCATGCCTTGGGGAGGCTGGGGAAGGACGAAGTAGTCTCTTTAGCCCGCGCCAACCAGATCCAGGTGAAGCTGGCCGATGAATCCAGTCTAACCAAGATGGCCAAAAATCCCTCTCATCAGGGCTTTGTGGCGATCTGCCAGGACATAGAACCCGTCTCCTTGGATGCCTTAATCCAGAAGGCGAGCCAGTCCAAATACCCGCTTCTTTTGATGCTTGATGGCATCGAAGACCCCCATAACCTTGGCGCCATTTTAAGGAGCGCCGACGCCTTGGGAGTCGACGGCATAATCATCAAAAACCGCGGCGAAGCCCCCCTCAATTCCACGGTAGCGAAAGTCTCGACCGGCGCCATCTGCTGGGTCGACGTCTGCGCGGTCACCAACCTCAACCAAGCCATCGAGAAACTCAAATTGAAGGGCTACTGGGTTGTGGCCTCCGACGGCGAAGCCAGACAGAGCTACGACGAGGTGGATTACCGTTGCCCGATCGTCTTGATCGTCGGGAGCGAGGGCTTTGGCATTTCGAGGCTCGTTTTGAAGAACTCCGACTTCATCGTCAAGATTCCGATGGTCGGACACGTCAATTCGCTCAACGCCTCCGTCTCCAGCGCCATCTTGTTGGCTCAGATCGCCTTATCCCGCAAATAGTTCCTGCCCCAGAAAGTGGGGATTATGAAATGTTTTAGAAGCAGCCCAGATGAAACGCTGATACTTTCGGCGCGTCGGGGCAATTTTACGGCGGAGATTGAGCTTCACTCCCGCCATTATTCGTTGATGAGGAAATACGCCGTCAGGGCCATCCCCGATGACTATTGGAAGCTCGATAGAAACGAGTTGGCCTACACCTTTGAGATCGCTTACCTCAATGCCTATCAGACTTATCGCTTTGGGCAGGCTTTATTTAGGAACTATCTCCAGAAGGTATTTAAGCATGAGATGCTGAAGTCTTTGTTTCGGGCCAACATGCCGACCTCGGTATTGCGGTGCATCAGTCTCGATCAGCCTTGGGAAGTCAATCTAACCGCGGATTCGATGTGCCTTTATGACATCGTCGCCGACGGGGAAGACCCCTGGGGGCCTAAACCTTATTACGAATATTGTGAGACCTTGGCAAAGCTTGAGATGCTGCCAAAGGGGATTAACAGGCAATGCCTTAATATGATCGGTGATTTGGTGGAGGGATATTCCCTCCGTGAGGCGGCCGCCAAAAACGGTTATACAATCGCCAAGGCAAGGCACAAGCTCCGGGTCTATCGGGAATTCGTAAAATCGCAGCTTTCCCACCCAAAAATTGACTACTTCTCCTAAAAAGTAAATTATTAAGCTCCTTCCTCTTTAAATTTTGTGTTTCTTCAGGGATAATTTAGGTAATTAATAAACTTCGCATCGGGGAATAACTATGGAAGTAAAAAATCTCAACGAAACCCAAAAGAAAATGTGCCGGGAATTATTTGTCTCGGGCTCGTTGCCAAATAGGACTTTGGCCGATAGGCTTGGGATCTCCTATCCGGGACTTACTTTGGCGGCCGAACCGCTGGTGAGGAAGAAGGTCCTGCTAAAGGGCAAAGAGGCCCCGACAGGCAAGGTTGGGCGAACCGAGGAAAACCTCTGCCTCAACCCCAAGGCCTTCTATATGCTCGGCATCGATATCAGGAGACATTCCTATCTAGTCTGCCTCACCGATTTCACCGGGGCCGAGGTCGAGAAGAAAAAGATCATGACCCTGCTGGAGCTGGCGGATTACATCAAACAGCTGAAGGAGGGGTATACCCCCATCATGGGAATCGGGGTCACCATCCGCGGTTATTACAACTTCGGGCGTTTCCTCGAGGAGAACATCGAATTCGTCTCGGTGCTTGATGAATGCCGGCTTCCCTATCATTGCCTAAGCTATGTCGAATCGTTAGCCTGCATTTATAAGCTGCATCATCAAAAAGACGATAACTTCCTGCTACTGAAATATGGACCCTATGTCGACTCCGCCATCTTCGTGAATGGCAAATGCGTCAAAGACGGGAATGGCCAGGCCGCCGATGTGGCTAGGACTTACGTCGATGGCGAGACCTTAGGCGAGGGGTATTGGTTCAGGGCCCTTCTTCAAGGTGAAAAGCCCGAACCCGAACAGGCCCTAGATATGCTCAAGGCCCAGCCCGCCCAATACGAGAGATTCATCTCCGCGATGGCCAAGACCATCGTCAACGCGGACGCGACCTGCGCCCTCGAAAGGGTCATCCTCACCGGTTATATCTTCCAAGACGATGAGGTTAATTCCGACCTCGAGGACGCCATTTTGGAGATCAACCCCGATTACGACACGAACAAGAACGTCCATTACGATGGTTACGATGAGGTGGCCGATCGGAAAGGCGCCCTTCAGGTTTTCATCGACAATTTCTGTATCTGAAACCCAAGGGTTTGACATCTGACTTTGTCAGGGCTATTATTCATCACGCTGATACTGAGGATAACGTTTTATGGCGAAAGGAAAGGTTTTTTTGATTTGCAGCGAATGCCTGTCGAGAAACTATTCGATCAACAAGAGCAAAAACGCTACCACTCGGTTGGAGCTCAGGAAGTATTGCCCCCAATGCGGCAAGCACACCCTGCATAAGGAATCCAAGTAAGGAGGCTGGTTTATGGCAAAAGGTCCAGTCAAGTACACCCAGGAGGTCATCAAGGAGGGCAAGCGCGTCCGCTGGCCCAAGCGCGATGTCCTCGTCCCGATGATCATCACCGTCGTCATCATCTCGCTATTCTTCGGCGTCTTCCTCGCTTTGGAGGATTATGCCGCCGGCAGCCTCATCCAGCAGTTACAGAGCCTATTCGAGGGGTTGATCCCCGAGACCAGCTCCAGCAGTTCCAGCTCGTCCGGAACCGTGGCCGCCGTGTCCATACTCAAGTTGCCGTTTAATTTCTAGAAAGGGAGATAAAGCACAATGCCAGTCCAGTTAGGTGATAAGCAGTGGTACATCGTCACCACCTATTCGCAGCACGAATCCAAAACCGCCGATAACCTCCGCAAGAGGATCGATACCATGAACATGCAGGAGTACATCCTGCGCGTCCTGGTCGCCGAGATTGAAGTCCCCGTCTTAAAGGACGGCCTCCCCACCGGCAAGACCAAGATGAAGAACCTATATCCCGGTTACATCTTCGTTGAGATGATCATGACCGATGATTCCTGGTACATCGTCCGTAACACCCCGGGCGTCACCGGTATCGCTGGTTCCTCCGGCGGCGGTCAAAAGCCGACCCCTGTCACCAGGGAGGAGATCGAACCCGTCTTGAAGAGGATGGGCGAAATCGATCAGTCGATGTATGACCGTTACCACGTCGGTGACCTCGTCAAGATCATCGGCGGCACCCTCGAGGGAACCGAGGGCAAGATCATCGACATCAACAAGGAAACCGGCGTCTGCCGCGTCGAGACCGTCTTCTTCGGAAGGACGACCCCGGCCGATGTCGACTTCTCCGAAATCGAGAAGATCTAACGAGCAAAGAAAATGGCCTGAGCGATCAGGCCATTTTTTAATCCAATATTTCCCCGCTTATGCGGTTGAAGGCTTCGTCGACTCCCAGGAAGTATCCTTGGCTGGTCAATTCATAGAAGGCCTTTTCATAGGCAACCTTATAGAGGTAGCAGAAGGAGTGACTCATCCTGAGGAAAAGGACCTCGCACACCCTTAAAGGGGACTGCTGGGGATAATACTTCAAGACGAGGGCGGCCAACGCCTCGATGTAGGAGAGGGCGAGCTTACCTTGCTGATCGGCTAAGGCGTCTTTTAGATAATCCTCAGTCTCCAAAAGGGAATTGAAGTATTTGACCAATTCGCTCTCTTTGCTGAGGAAGCCTTTTTCGGTGACTCTTTCTTGCAATTCCATGGCCTGAGAAGAAAGCGATTTAGCGCGGAAATCCGCACCCAATTCCGCATAAACCAGGGAAGATATCTCCGCGCCTGACTGCCCGCTTTGGAATAGATAATCAAATAGATATGAGGTGGCGCCATTTAGGTAGGTCAACTCATTGGCTAACCCGGGAGCCACGGGCAACCGGAGCCATTTCCCGATTGCATATACGCTGGCGTCCTGCAATTCCTCGAACGCCTCAACTGCCATTTTTTCCATGGGCATATTCTACACGCATCCATAGTAAAATTTAGCCATGTTGATTTTGGTTGTTTCCGACATCCACGGATCCTTCAAAGGCTATTGGAGGCTCTCCCGCATCTTGGGCAAATATAAACCCGATAAGATCATCCTCCTTGGCGATCTGCTTTATGGTAGCTTCGATAACGGGGAGGAGAAGGTGAGGCAGCTGTTGAATCTTCATAAAGAGAAGATTTTGGCCGTCCGTGGGAACTGCGATTTATCAGCTGAAAGCGAGGGATTGGAATTCGAATTGCCTTTAAGGCGCGACATCAACCTGAATGGCCATATGTTTCATATGCAGCACCATCCTTTTTCCAAAGCGGATTATGGAAAAGGGGACGTGTGCATGAACGGGCACACCCACGTGAAATTGCTATATCAGGATGAGAAGGGAATCATCCATCTAAATCCCGGATCGATCTCGAATCCGAGAGACGACGGGCCGGGATATGCCTTGATTGAAACGGGAAAGATAAGTTTAAAAAACGCCGATACGGACGAAGATATTTCGATTCTTAATATGTAATGGGCCCCTGGGTCCATTTCTTTTTATATTGAAATATGAAAATTCATTCATATAATCATAGTTGTAAATATGAAAAATGGTTCATATTTGGAGGTAGGTTATGAAATGTCCCGATGACGAAACCCTGGACAAGATGGAGGCGATGCTAAACATCGCATCCGATTTCACCAGATTGAAGATCATGTATGCCATCGCCGAAAGCGAGAAGTCGGTCAATGAGATCGTCCTGGAAGTGGGGGCCAGCCAATCTTTGGTTTCCCATCAGCTGAAGGTTTTAAAAGACGCCAAGCTCGTCTCCAGCAGGAAAGAAGGGACGAAGGTCTTTTATATGATTGCCGACCACCATGTCAACGACCTACTGGCCGTCGTCCACGACCACGTGAGCGAGTAAAAAGGAGTATTTATGTGCGATCACTGCCATTGCCACGATCATGAGCACGAACATGATCATGAAGAAGAAGGCTGCGGCTGCGGGTGTGGCCACGAACATGGACACGGGGAAGGGGAAGACGCGAAACGCGAGATGCTCATCTTAGGCATCAGGGTAGCTATTTCCCTGGCCTTGGCCTTGTTGGGTCTACTCTGGCTAAATGAAGATAATTTCCCCTGGTATGTAAACCTCATCGTCATGGGGGTGTCCTGGCTTGTCGTTTCCTATGACGTCGCCTGGAAGTCATTGAAGGCTATTTTCAAGGGACATAACCCCTTCGACGAATGCCTGTTGATGACGGTAGCCTCCATCGGCGCCTTCTGCCTCCGCCTATTTGGCCCCGACCACAATGAATACTTTGAGGCCGTCATGGTCATGTTGCTTTATCAGCTGGGCGAATTCTTCGAGGATTTGGCCGCTGATAAGTCGAGGGAGGCCATCACCAGTGCGATCGATTTAAGAGACTCCAAAGCCTCCATCATCGGCGAGGATGGTTCTATAAGCCTTAAGTCGCCCGAGGACATTCACGTCGGAGATGTCGTCTTGCTCAAAGTGGGCGAGAAGTGTCTTAGCGATGGCGTGGTCATCGAAGGCGAGGGCAACGTCGATGAAAGTTCAATCACCGGCGAATTCGTCCCCGTCAAAAAGGAAAAAGAGGCCATGGTCTTAAGTGGAACCATCCTCAAATCCGGTTCCTTGAAGATCCGGGTGGAGAAGGAGTATGAGGATTCCACGGTCGCCAAGCTTTTGGAGTTGGTAGAGCATTCGGCCTCCAAGAAGTCCAAGGCCGACCGCTTCATCAGCAAATTCTCGAGAATCTACACCCCGGTCGTCATGGCCTTGGCCGTTTTGGTCGCCATCATCCCGCCTTTATTCTTAGGCGTTAACGATGGGGCGGTGTGGTCACGTTGGATTTTCACGGCCCTTTGCTTCCTAGTCATCTCCTGCCCCTGTGCGATCGTCATCTCCGTGCCACTGGCTTATTTTGCCGGGCTAGGGTTAGCATCTAAAAACGGCATCATCGTTAAGGGCGCAGAATATTTTGACAAGCTCAACGAGATGAAGCTGGTGGCCTTTGATAAAACCGGTACCATCACGAAGGGTGAATTCGTGATTTCGGAAATCTCGCCCATCGGCATCGATGAGGAGACATTTATGGACTACCTGGTGGCCGCCGAATCCAGAAGCAACCACCCGATTGCCCAAGCCATCTGCAAGGACAAGGATTTGGGCGTTTATAGCGAAGCGGTGGACGAATATGAGGAGATCCCTGGGATTGGCGTTGCTGTCCTTTATAAGGGTCATAAAGTCTCCGCCATCAAAAAGCCTTTAATTGAGGAGAACGCCTGCCAGAAAATCGGCACCTTGGTCTACCTCGTCGTAGACGATAAAGACAACGGTCATATTTTATTGAACGACACCATTAAACCCACCTCTGTTCAAGCCATTTCAACCATTAAGGTATTGGGGCGTAGGACTATGCTGCTTTCCGGTGATAAAAAGGCTAACGTTGCCGCCATCGCAACTGAAGTTGGAGTTGATGAATATCATGCCGAATTGATTCCTGAGGAAAAGATTGCCTTCCTTGAAAAAGAGATGGCGAAAAAAGATGGGATGGTCGGCTTCGTCGGCGATGGCATCAATGACGCGCCTTCTATTGTCGGTGCCGATGTCGGTATGGGCATGGGAGGACTCGGCAGCGATGTCGTCGTCCAGAATGCTGACGTCGTCTTCATGGACGATGATATCTCTAAGGTTTCGACCGTCATCAAAATCGCCAAGCAGACCGAGCGTCGGGCCCTCTTCAATATAGTGGTTGCCTTGGTGATCAAATTCTCGGTCATGCTCGCGGCCGCCCTTTGGGAAGGCTTCCCGCTTTGGCTGGCGACCTTTGCCGACTCTGGGTTGGCCCTGCTATTGACCCTGAATTCTTTAATGTTGATCAACCATAAAGTCAAATAAGCATTCCCCTTGTGAAAAAACGGGGAGGGTTTATAACCATTTCATTCGAAAAAAGGAGAATACATGGAACCAGTAAAGATTGAGGACATCGCCCAATACCGTTTTCTTTCGGATCTCAAGTTGAGCCCCTCAGGGAAGTATGGCGCCTTCATCGTGCGCCAATCGGAAAAGAAATTGGACGGCTATACGACCGATTTGTACCTTTATTCCGAGAAAAAATGCAAGAAATTGACCAGTAAGGAAAAGATTGGATCATTCTTGTTTGAGGATGATGAGACGATCATCTACCAGTCGTTTAAAAACGCCAAGAAGAACCAGGAAAAGGGACCGTATAGCGAGTTCTTCCGCCTCAAGGTAAGTGGGGGCAAGCCGGAATTCGCCTTCTCCCTTCCCTTGGGTGGAAGTCTGAAGAAATTGGATGATGGTCGTTATCTGGTGAGTGGCCAGACTGACCTCCGTTGCCCCGAACTATATAAACTTGAAGGGGACGAGAGAAAGAAGGCCCTCGGCCAGCTGAAAGAAGAAGCCGATTATATGGTCATCGACGAGCACCCGTGGTGGTTTAATGGCGTCGGCTATATCAACAAGACCAGGAGCAGCTACTTCATCTATGATCCCGAGAGCAAATCGATCGAGAGGATCCACGACGCCGAATTATCCGTTGGACCTCATGCCATCCTCGGCGATTTTCTCTACTTCGCCGGCGCCTATCAGAAAGTCATCGCCCCGATGGAGGATGCCATCTATAAATACAACCTCAAGAGCAAGGAATTGACCGAGGTTTTCCCGGCCGATAAATATTCAGTCCACGGCCTATACGCCCTCGAAGGGAAAATCGTGGTAAGCGCCACCTGCAAAGGCAAATACGGCCTGAACGAAAACGCCCGTTTCTTTTATTTGAACGAAGGTGCGAAAACCCTCGAGGAATTCGCCGCTCCGGATATGGGTTTCTCCGGCACGTTGACCGATGTTTGCTGGGGCCATGGCGGAGGATTCAAATCCGACGGCAAGGCTTTATATTTCACCGCCCAGGATCGTTACAACACCCCCATCAAAAAGATGCATCCGGACGGCACGATAGAAGATGTGGCCGTCGGGGAAGGCGCCTACTTCGATTTCGATATCAAAAACGGCAGAATTTTGACCCTAGGTTTATTTGGAAACCGGCTTGCGGAAGTCTATGAAGTGGTGGACAAGAAGCCCAAACGCGCCAGCAACCTCAACGGCAAATTCTTAAAGGGGCGTTATGTTGCCAAGCCCAAGAAGATTTCCTTCAAAAGCGAGGGCTGGGACCTCGATGGCTGGGTGTTGCTCCCCAAGGATTATGACCCGAGCAAGAAATACCCGGCCATCCTAGATATCCACGGCGGACCCAAGTGCGCCTATGGCACTGTTTTCTTCCATGAGATGCAGGTCTGGGCGAGCCTTGGCTACTTTGTCTTCTTCTGCAATCCCTTTGGTGGCGATGGACGTGGCAATGAGTTTGCCGATCTCCGTGGCAAATATGGCGGCATCGACTTCAAGAACATCATGGATTTCACCGACGTCGTCTTGAAGAAATATCCCCAGATCGATCCGAGCAAGGTTTGCGAGACCGGCGGCTCCTATGGTGGCTTCATGACCAACTGGATCGCCACCCACACCGACCGTTTCTGCGCCTTGGCCACCCAACGTTCCATTTCCGATTGGATGCTTATGGAGGCCAACTCCGACATCGGCATTCATTTCGACGCCGATCAGTGCGGTGGTGGAGACGTCATCTCCGAGGAGGGGAGGGCCCAGTTGATGAAGCATTCCCCCATCAAGGACGCCCAAAACCTTAAGACCCCGTTACTGGTCATCCACTCGGAGCAGGATTACCGCTGCCCGATCGAGAATGGTTATCTGATGTATACCGCCTGCGTCCAAAAGGGCGTCGAGACCCGCATGGTCGTCTTCAAGGGCGAGAACCATGACCTCTCGAGGGGTGGCATGCCTAAGCACCGCATCAGAAGGCTCAACGAGATCACGGACTGGTTCAACAAGCACACCAAGTAATTTCGTTTCCGTCAATCTAAGCAAAAAGCCCGGGAGCCCTAACTTCTGGGCTTTTCCATTTAAGCGATTTTTGCCGTGGAAATTGCGATTTTTCCGGTTGCTTGCCATACAAGCGAAATGCTTTTATTCGACATCGCCCAAATCATTTGTAAACTCGGGTGGCCGATGTTAGGATAATTCGCTTCCCGAAAAGCCTTAGGGTTTCTTGGAAGCATTGAAAGTGCGGCCTTTTGTTTCGATCCCCCCTGAAACAATGTCCGCATTTTCTTTTTTTGTTCATCTAGTCATTTTGGTCTTCTGCACCAACCGAAACATAAATTTTTCAAAAAGTCCTTTAATTCCAGATTTTGCACGCGTATCATATGCAAGCGCGTTTTAAGCGCACTATGCGTGGAAGGATCCCGTGACGAGGACCCACTAAAACCACTGCATGATCTCAAGAAAGGAGAGAATCATGAACAAGAGAATCGTCAAGGTCTTGAAAATGGAACTCCCTGGCGGGGAGGCCAAACCTGGCCCGAAACTAGCTTCTGCTGGTGTCAACATGGCCAAGTTCTGCACTGACTTCAATGCCAAGACCGGCGATCGCCGCGGACAGACCGTTCCGGTGATCATCACCGCCTACGAAGACAAATCCTATGACTTCGTAATCAAGACCAGCCCCGTCGCCGGCTTGCTGCTGAGCGCCGCTGGTATCAGCAAGGGTTCGGGCAACCCCAAGAACATCGTCGGCTCCATCACTGACAAGCAGCTGACCGAAATCGCCCAGTACAAGCTCCCCGACCTCAACACCGAGGATCTGGAAGCCGCCAAGAAGATCGTGGCCGGCAGCGCTGCCCAAATGGGCATCGCCATCAAGGGCTAATTCGGAGGTAACTGAGAATGAAGAAATATTCCAAAAAGTACGTTGCCGCCGCCAAGAAGGTTGACTCCTCCAAGGTCTACAGCATCGAAGAGGCCGTCAAATTAGCCAAAGAGACCTCGGTCACCAAATTCGACTCCTCCGTCGGCGTGAGCATGAAGCTCAACGTCAATCCCACCCTCGCCGATCAATTGATCCGCGGCACCATCAGCCTCCCCCACGGGACCGGCAAAACCAGGACCGTCTTGGCCTTAACCCGCAACAAGCAGGAAGAAGCCAAAGCCGCTGGCGCCGACTTCGTTGGCGACGTCGATATGCTCGAGAAGATCAAGACCGAGAACTGGTTCGGGTTCGACGTCATCGTCTGCACCCCCGACATGATGGGTGAATTGGGCAAGATGGGCCGTCTATTGGGCCCCAAAGGCTTAATGCCTAACCCCAAGACCGGAACCGTCACCCCGGAAATCGGCAACGCCGTCAAAGAGATCAAGCAAGGTAAGATCTCCTACCGTGTCGACAAGAACGGCAACCTCAACGTTGGCTGTGGCCGCGTCTCCTTCTCGGAGGGCGATCTAGCCGAGAACGTCTTGGCCTTTGTGGATCAGATCCAGAAAGCCCGCCCCTCCACCGTGAAGGGCACCTATGTGAAGACCTGCGTGCTCCATACCACCATGGGCCCTGGCATCAACTTCACCTATGCCGGCAGGAACTAATCGTTCCCGCCAAACCAATTTGGTGAAACGCTTCATATACCTAAGATAGCCGGGGACGAAACAGTCTTAATAAAACCACCCTGCTGAGGTTAAAGGAATTTCACGAACACCCACTAGTTATATCGAAGCCTCACATATATTGTCGAAAGAACAAGAAAGGAGGTAAGCACATGAACAAGCAAGCTCTCGCAAACAAGCAAGGCCAAGTCTCCGCTTTGGACAAAGGCCTCAAAGAGAATCCGGCCATGGTCATCGTCTCCTATCAGGGACTCACCGTCGCCGAGATGCAGGAACTCCGCAAAACCCTCAAGGAAAGTGGCGCTTCCGTTGGTGTCTACAAAAACACCATGGCCCGTCGCGCTTTGAAGGAAAACGGCGATCCCGACTTAGGCGATCTGCTCAACGGCCCCAACGCCTTCGTCTTCTCGAAGGACATCTCCAAGGGACCCAAGGCTCTGGTCAAGTTCAGCCGCTACCACGAGGCCCTCGTCATCAAGGGCGCCGTCATGGAGGGCAAAGTCCTCTCCAAGGATGAAGTGGTGGCCGTCAGCAAGCTACCTGATCGCAATGGCATGCTTTCCATGCTCTTATCGGTGCTCCAGGCACCCGTCCGCCAGTTCGCCGCCACCGTGCAGGCCATCGCGGACCACAAATCTCCCGCCGGGGAAGCTCCGGCCGCCAATTAACCTAATAGGAGGAACTAACAATGGCTAAACTCACCAACGAAGAAATCATCGCTTCCATCGAGGAAATGTCTGTCCTCGAGCTCAACGCCTTAGTCAAGGCCATCGAGGAGAAGTTCGGCGTCACCGCCGCCGCTCCCGTCGCCGCTGCCGCTCCCGCTGAGGAAGAAGGCCCCGTCGCCAAGGGACCGACCGAGGTCACCCTCGTCCTCAAAGGCTTGGGCACCGGTTCCAAGGTTGCCGTCATCAAAGCCGTCCAGGCCATCACCGGCCTCGGCCTGATGGATGCCAAGAAGATGGTCGACGCCCTTCCCGCCAACGTCAAAGAGAAGATCTCTCCCGTCGAGGCCGAAGAGCACAAGAAGACCTTGGTCGCCGCCGGCTGCGAAGTCGAGATCAAATAGTCTCATCTAAATCCGATTTGATAACCCTATCCCTGCCCTTTTGGGTGGGGGTAGGGGGTTTGCCTTTTTAGGGGAGGTTAGGCATGAGCCATTACTATGTAAATGACGAAAACTTAGCCCATAAGAGCATCACCCAGAGCTTCGAATTGCTGGGAGAGCGCTTCACCTTAGAAAGCGACCTAGGCGTCTTTTCCAAAGATGGCCTCGACGATGGCAGTAGATTACTGCTTGAAACCATCGCCAAGTCCGATCTTGGGAAGCACATCCTCGACTTAGGATGTGGCATCGGAAGCATAGGGCTACTGCTGGCCTACTTCGACAAGAATAGGCAGCTCACGTTAGCGGACGTGAATCAAAGGGCCCTCGATTTGGCCGGGACCAACGCTTCTAAATTAGAAGTGGTGGACCGGGTCACGATCGTAGAAAGCGACGTCTATTCCCAAATACACTCCAAATTCGACACCATTGTGACCAACCCCCCAATCCGCGCGGGGAAGAAGGTTACATACGCGATGTACGCGGGCGCACTCGACCACCTTAATGAAGGCGGTCGGCTGATCCTAGTCATCAGAAAGAAGCAGGGGGCCGACTCCTGCATGCGATACCTCGAGACTCTGTTTAAGGAGGTCATCAGGGTTAAGCAGAAAAAAGGATACTGCATCCTCGTCGCGCAAAAGTAAAAGGAGTACCAATGGCACAAGAAGAGAAATTCCTCACCCAGTACGAAGACAAGAACTACGATGTCGGAATCAACTCCCGCATCAACTTCTCGAAGATCAGCGGCAAAACGCCTCTTCCCTATCTTGTCGAAATCCAAACCGATTCATTCAAGTGGTTCCTCGAAAAGGGAATCGACGATGTCATGAAGGAGGTCTTCCCGATCGAGAACTACGCCGGGACCGCCGAATTCCAATACGTCGATTGCCAGCTGGAGGAGCCTAAATACGACCCGCTTATGTGCAAAGCGGCCGACCTGACTTATTCAAGCAAGATCAGGGTCACCCTCCGCCTCTATTTCAAGAACAGCGGCGAAATGAAGGAAGCCACCGTCTTCATGGGCGATCTGCCTCTGATGACCGATTCCGGCACCTTCATCGTCAATGGCGCCGAGCGCGTCATCGTCAGCCAGATCGTCCGTTCCCCTGGCGCCTATTTCCAGGACGAACTCGATAAGAGCGGCGAACACGTCTATAACGGCGAGATCATCCCGACCAGGGGCACCTGGCTCCAGTTCGAGAGCGACCTCAAGAAGGTCCTTTGGGTCCGCATCGACCGCCAGAGGAAGATGCCGGCCGTCGTCTTGTTCAAGGCCATCGGCCTCGACAGCGAGAAGACCATCGAGTCCCTCTTCGGCGATAGCGAGTACATTGAGAACACCCTCAAGAAGGATTCCGACATCAAGGGGCAGATGCACGCCTTATACGACATCTTCACCAAGCTAAAACCCGGTGAGCCTTTGACCCCCGAGGGCGTCAAGACCTTCCTCCGTCAGAAATTCTTCGACGACAAGAGGTATGACCTCGGCCGCGCCGGCCGTTTCAAATACGGCAACAAACTCGGCATCTACGACCGTCTTACCGGCCGCATCTTGGCCGAGAACCTCGTCTCGAAAGACGGCGAGATCTTCTCTTATGAGAAGAACGGTGAGACCCGCCTGCTCATCAAAGGCGAGAAACTCGATAAGAAAGACGTCCAGGCTTTGAAGGATGATGAATTCTTCGAGAAGGGCGCCCACGAGAAGAAGCTTAAGATCGACGAGAGCATCGACGATGGCGTCGGCTCCTCAATCGTGAACATCGTCAAGGTTTACGCTAACGACAACCCGAAAGGCAAAGTCGTCTCCATCATCGGCAACAACCTCAACGAGACCGCCTCGCGCGTCACCTGCGCCGACATGGTGGCTTGCTTCTCCTACTTCTGCAACATCATGGATGGCATCGGCCAGACCGATGACATCGACCACCTCGGCAACCGTCGTGTCCGCTGCGTCGGGGAACTTCTCCAGACCCAGTTCAGGATCGGCCTCACCAAGATGGCCAAGACCGTCCAGCAGAAGATGTCGATCACCGATATGGACTCGGCTAACCCCCAGTCCTTGATCAACATCCGTCCGCTCACCTCCTCCATCCGCGAGTTCTTCGCCTCGAGCCAGCTTTCGCAGTTCATGGATCAGACCAACCCCTTGGCTGAGCTGACCAACAAGCGCCGTATCTCGGCCTTAGGCCCCGGCGGTTTGACTAGGGACCGCGCCTCCATGGAGGTCCGCGACGTCCACTATACCCACTATGGCCGTATCTGCCCGATTGAGACCCCCGAAGGTCAAAACATCGGTCTGATCAATAACCTCTCCACCTACGCCAAGATCAATAACTATGGCTTCATCGAGACCCCCTATAGGACGGTCATCAGCAAGCAGGGCGAAGATGGAAAGATGCACTATTACGTCTCCGACCACGCCGTCTATCTTTCGGCCGATGCCGAGAGGGGTCACTACATCGCCGGCGCCAACATCCGCCTCGGCGAACCTCTGACCATCGATGGCCAGAGCGTCAAGGAGATCCTCGATGACGAGGTCATCTCCCGCCACGACGAGGACAACGTCATGGCCGCGAAGGAGCTCATCGACTATGTCGACGTCTCCCCGAAGCAGATCGTCTCGATCGCCGCGGCTTGCATCCCCTTCCTTGAAAACGACGACAGCACCAGAGCCTTGATGGGCGCCAACATGCAACGTCAGGCTCTGCCGCTTCTTCGTCCCTCGATCCCCTATGTCGGCACCGGCATGGAGGGCATCATCGCCCGCGACTCCGGCTTGGCCGTGGTCGCCAATAGCGAAGGCAAGGTCACCTACGTCGACTCCGCCACCATCAAGGTGAAGAAGGGCAACGAGGTCAAGACCTACGCCCTGCAGAAATTCGCCCGTTCCAACAACGGCACCTGCATCAACCAGACCCCGATCGTCAAGGTCGGTGATGAAGTCAAACCCGGTCAGGTCATCGCCGATGGCCCGGCCATGAGGAATGGCGAGCTCTCGCTCGGCCAGAACATCCTCATCGCCTACATGACCTGGAATGGCTACAACTACGAAGACGCCATCATCATGAGTGAGAGGATGGTCAAGGAAGACACCTTCACCACCATCCACATCGAGCGTTATGAGATCGAGTGCCGCGAGACCAAACTCGGGGCCGAAGAGATCACCCGCGACGTCCCGAATGTTGCCGAGGAAGCCAAGACTTTCCTCGACGAAAACGGCATCATCGTCAAAGGCGCCGAGGTCAAAGAAGGCGACATCCTCGTCGGCAAAGTCACCCCGAAAGGCCAGACTGAGCCCACCCCCGAGGAGAAGCTATTAATGGCCATCTTCGCCGAGAAGACGAAGGAAGGCAAAGACACCTCTTTGCGCGTCCCCCACGGCGGCGCCGGCATCGTCCACGACGTCAAGATCTTCTCCAAGAAGAAGAAGGATCCGCTCCCGCCGGGCGTCATCATGATCGTCCGCGTCTATATCGTCCAAAAGAGGAAGATCTCCGAGGGCGATAAGATGTCCGGCCGTCACGGTAACAAAGGCGTCATCTCCAGGATCCTCCCGGTCGAGGATATGCCCTTCTTAGCCGATGGCACCCCGATCGACATCATGCTCTCTCCGATGGGCGTTCCTTCCCGTATGAACATCGGCCAGATCCTTGAGGTCCACCTCGGTTTGGCCTGCTCTAAACTCCACATGAGGGTGGCCACCCCCTCGTTTGATGGTATCTCCTCCGAGGAGATCGCCGACCTCATGAAGAAGGCCGGGCTCTCCGAAGACGGCAAGACCGTCTTATACGATGGCCGCACCGGCGAAAGGTTCCCCGAGCGTATCGCCGTCGGCATCCAGTACATGATCAAACTCGTGCACATGGTCGACGATAAGATTCACGCCAGGGCCACCGGTCCCTACTCCCTCGTCACCCAGCAGCCTCTCGGCGGCAAAGCCCAGAACGGCGGCCAGAGGTTCGGCGAGATGGAAGTTTGGGCCCTCGAGGCCTATGGCGCCGCCCACACCCTCCAGGAGATGATCACCATCAAATCCGACGACCGTGTCGGCCGCAGGAAAACCTACGAAGCCATCATCAAGGGCTACGAAATCCCGAAATCCGGCATGCCCGAAGCCTTCAAAGTCTTCACCAAGGAGCTCAAGGGCTTAGGCATGAAGGTCAATCTATACAACCAGGAAGGCGAGATCATCGACCTCGACGTCCTGGCCCAAGACGCCCTCGTCGAGGAGAGGAAGACCAATTCGGCCATCAGAAGCCTCACCTCGCCGAAGGAAGATCCCGAGCCGCTTACGGTCGAGATCGAGGCCGATCAGGCCAATGAGGAGGGGTTATCGGTTTCCCGCCGCCACCCCGCCGAGAGCCTAGATTAAGAAAGGAGAGAAAAAGATGTTTGATATTCAGAATCTCCAAGCCATCCAAGTTGGCTTAGCCTCACCCGACGAGATCCGCTCCTGGAGCCATGGCGAGGTCACCCGCCCCGAGACCATCAACTACCGTTCGCAAAAACCGGAGATGGGAGGTCTCTTCTGCGAGAAGATCTTCGGTCCCTCCAAGGACTATGAGTGCCACTGCGGCAAATACAAAAAGATCCGTTACCAGGGCATCACCTGCGAGAAGTGCGGCGTCGAGGTCATCTCGCGCACCTTCCGCCGTGAGAGGATGGGCCACATCGAGCTCGTCTCCCCCTGCACCCACATCTGGTTCCTAAAGGGAATCCCCTCGAGGATGGGCTTAATCCTCGACGTCTCCCCCAAACAGCTGGAGGAAGTCGTCTATTTCGCCGCCCACATCGTCCTCGATCCGGGCACCAGCAACGTCCTCAAATACAAGCAGTTCCTCGACGAAAAGACCGCCAGGGAAGTCTTCCCCGCCGCGATCTTGGACTTCAAGCCCCTCATCGAGGATGGCTCCGCCGACGCCCTGAAGGCCGATGAGCTCATCGCCAAGATCCAGAATCTCAACGAGACCTTCGACTTCTTCACGGCCGCCGCCTTCATCTCCAAATACACCAACGCCGAATTCGGCGAAGGTGCCGCCTCCATCAAGCGCCTCCTCCACGAGGTCGACCTCGATAAGGAATTCGATTCCATCGCCGCCGAAATGAAGGAGTGCTCCACCCAGAAGAGGCTTAAGCTAGCCAAGCGCCTCGAGGTCATCAACGCCTTCCGCGATTCCAACCAGAAGCCGGAATGGATGGTCCTCGACGTCGTGCCGGTCATCCCGCCCGATCTCCGTCCGATGCTCCAATTGGATGGTGGCCGCTTCGCCGCCAGCGATCTGAATGACCTCTATCGCCGCGTCATCTCGAGGAACACCCGTTTGAAGAAGCTCATCGACATGAACGCCCCCTACGTCATTCTCATGAATGAGAAGCGTATGCTTCAGGAGGCCGTCGATGCCCTCATCGATAACGGCCGCCGCAATAAGCCGGTCACCGGTCCTTCCGGCCGCGCCTTAAAGTCATTAAGCTCCGGCTTAAAGGGCAAGCAGGGCCGCTTCCGTCAGAACCTCCTCGGCAAACGTGTCGACTATTCCGGACGTTCGGTCATCGCCGTCGGACCGGATCTTAAGATGTATCAGTGCGGCCTCCCGCGCGAAATGGCCATCAGCCTCCTTCGCCCCTTCATCGCCGCCATCTTAATCCGCGAGGGCTATGTCACTGCCCATAAGCAGGCCGACAAGATCATCGATAGGAGGGATCCGATCGTCAACGACATCGTCGAGTCGATCATCTCCGAGCACCCGGTTCTATTAAACCGCGCCCCGACCCTCCACCGTCTTTCTATCCAAGCCTTCCAGCCGAAGCTAGTCGAGGGCCGCGCCATCAGGTTGCACCCGCTCGTCTGCACCGGCTTCAACGCCGACTTCGACGGCGACCAGATGGCCGTCCACGTGCCGCTATCTAAAGCCGCCCAGATGGAGGCTTTGGAGCTAATGCTCGCCTCCAACAACATCCTCTCTCCGAAAGATGGCAAACCCATCGTCATCCCTGGACAGGATATGATCATCGGTAACTACCACCTCACCCTCGAAGAGTCGAAGGAGGACTTCCTCGAGAGGGCCCGCAGGAACCGTCTCGCCGCCACCTACGACGGCATCAACGCCGCGGCCGATTTGGCCCAGGCCGAGCAAGATGAGATCTGGGGCGAGAGCGAGGGCAAGGTCTACTCTTCCGTCAACGAGGTCGTCTTGGCCTACGAATCCGGCAAGATCTCCCTCCACTCCAGGATCGCCTTACCGGCCGAGAAGGTTAACAAGACTTTCGGCTCTGGCATCCCCGAGAGCGCCCGTGGCAAATATCTGATCACCTCCGTCGGCAAGGTCATTTTCAACCAGATCTTCCCCGACGATTTCCCCTGGATCAACGAGGTCAACTCCAAAAACAAGGGCGATCTATCCATCGGCCTTGAGGAGCACTTCGTCCCGAAAGGAACCGACATCCCGGCCTATATCGCCTCGCGTCCTCTCCTCAACCCCGTTAAGAAGAGCGAGCTCGGCACCATCATCGACCAGGTCTTCCATCACTATGGAACTACCAAGACCTCGGCCGTCTTGGACAAGATCAAGGATCAGGGCTTCAAATACTCCACCATCTCCTCGGTCACCATCGCCATCTCCGACATCAACGACATCGACGGCAAGCAAGAGCTCGTCGACGCCGCCGAGAAGGAAGTCGAAAAGCTCAACAAGCTCTACCGCAAGGGCTATCTGACCGATAAGGAGCGCCACGAGAAAGTCACCAAGCTCTGGGAGAATGTCACTGACACCGTCAAGGGCATGATCGCCAAGAAGCTTCCCCACGACAAGTTCAACCCGATCACCATCATGGCCGATTCGGGGGCCCGTGGTAACCTCGATAACATCAAGCAGCTCATCGGTATGAAGGGCTGCGTCAACAACCCGAAAAACGAAACCATCGAGCTGCCGATCGTCTCCTCGTATCGCGACGGCTTGAAGGTCTCCGAGTTCTTCATCAACACCCACGGCGCCCGTAAGGGTGGCGCGGATACCGCCCTTAAGACGGCCGACTCCGGCTATCTGACCAGGCGTCTAGTCGACGTCTCGCAGGATGTCATCGTCCGCGAGGAGGATTGCCACTGCGACCACGGCTTCAAGGTCCGCGAGATCGTCGACACCTACCGCAACAAAGTCATCGTCTCGCTCAAGGAGCGCCTCATCGGCCGCTTCTCGATGCGCGATATCTTCGATCCCAATACCGGTGAGCTCATCCTCGCCGGTAACACGATGTTCGACGAAGCCGCCGCCCAGAAAGTGGTGGACGCCGGCATCAAGGAAGTCGAGATCCGTTCGCTCTTCACCTGCCAGACCCACGATGGCGTCTGCCAGCACTGCTATGGCCAGAACATGGCCACCGGCAAGCTGGTCGAGTTAGGTGAGGCCGTCGGTATCATGGCCGCCCAATCCATCGGCGAGCCGGGTACCCAGCTGACCATGCGTGTCTTCCACACCGGTGGTATGGCTGGCACCGACATCACCCAGGGTCTTCCGAGGGTCCAGGAGCTAGTCGAGGCCAGGAATCCGAAAGGCGAGGCCCTAATCAGCGAGATTCCCGGCACCGTCACCAAGATCGTCCAGCCCGACGGCAACGTCGCCAGATACGAAGTCACCGTCAAAAACGACCTCGAGGAAAAGACCTACACCACCGGCTTCGGGAGCCGTCTCCGCGTAAAGCAGGGCGACGTCATCGAAAACGGGGCCAAGATCACCGAGGGCGCCATCAACCCCAAGCAGTTGCTTGAGGTGAGCGATCCCGAGAAGGTCCAGGTCTACATCATCAAGGAAATCCACAAGGTCTACTCCAATCAGGGTATCGGCATCTCCGATAAGCACATCGAGATCATCGTCCGTCAGATGCTCCGCAAGTTAGTGGTCATCGATGGCGGCGATACCTACCTCCTGCCCGGCACCAGGGTAGGGGTGGAGCGCTTCACCGAGGAGAACGCCCGCGTTCTTCTAGAAGGCAAGCGCCCGGCCGTCGCCCAACCGCTCGTCCTTGGCATCACCAAGGCCGCCTTGGAGACCGAATCCTTCCTCTCGGCCGCCTCCTTCCAGGAGACCACCAGGGTCTTAACCGACGCCGCCATCAAGGCCAAGAGGGATAACCTCCACGGTCTTAAGGAGAACGTCATCACCGGTAAGCTCATCCCGGCCGGAACCGGCTTATACAGCCAGGAATACGCCGAGGCTAAGCTCTCCACCTTCTCAGTCTTAGGCAAGATGAGGGAAGTCAAAGCCCAATACATCGAAGCCCACGACCGTCCGGAAGAGGAGTAATCTAAAACCCTTTGCCCCCATCGAAAGGTGGGGGCTTTTTTTGCCTTAGCGACGAATTTACAAAATAAAGCGCTTTCGGGCGGTTTCGGCGTTAATGGGGCGGGGAATACAATGGTTTGAAATCCACAAGGAGATAAAAATGAAAAAGAAGACATTCGTCCCCATCAGCCTTTCCCTCCTTTTCGCCTTCGCCAGCCTCGGGGCTGCCTGCGACTCCGCCAGTTCACTCGGAAGCTCCTCCAGCCAGGAATCCTCCACATCCTCCGCTGAAAGCAGCAGCTCTTCTTCGTCAGCCTCCTCCAGTTCCTCTTCCGCCGCCAGCTCATCGTCGAATTCCTCTTCCGCCGCCTCGTCTAGCTCCTCCGCGGCCGCCTCCTACACCGAGAGCGACCTCTATAACAGCAGCGCCACCGAATATAGCGTCGACACCTTTGGCGATATCCTCGCCTCCTTCGGCAATTCCGAAACGACCAGGTATTCCGGCGGATACACCTACCTCACCGGGGTGGTGGAGTCGGCCGAATACAATTCCTCATACGATTCCTACACCATTGATTTAGTCTCAGCCAAGGGCTATACCATCGAGATTTACTCCGGGCAGATGGATGACTCCATCGGCTTCCAATCCAAAGACGTCGATTTATTGGTTGGCTTAACCGTCCACGCCTATGGCTATGCGGTCGATTACGTCAACAAGAGCGGCGCCCACGTCTATGAAATCGCCTATAGCAGCGCCATAAAGGTCTCCCCCGTCATCACCGCGGTCGATGGCTACACCCCCAGCGAGGAGGAAGAGGGATATCTCTATACGGTCAGCAAGTCCAACACCGGCTTATCCACCGAGGATGCCGCCGCGGATGTGACGAGTACCTTCACCTGCACCTACCAGGAGCAGACCTATAATCAGGATCTCGTCTTCTCGGCCGGCAGCTTCAACTACAGCAAATACGACGAGTTCGCGATCCCCAAAAGCGGTGGTTACCTCTATAACGCCACCTCGATCGGCACCATCACCAAGATCGTCTTCGACTTCTATGGCTACCTCAACACGACCGTCTATTCCTCCTCGAGCGTGAAGACCGCCGAAACCGAGATCACCGGCGTCCAGGATAGCAGCTCCACCAGCAGCCACCTCGTCTATAGCTATGAGATCAACGCCCCGTATTTCTATTGCGTGAACAACAGCACCTACAACCAGGGCATCTATAGCCTCACCGTCTATTTCACCCCCGCCGCCTAATAGTCGATTTGGCCCGGTCTCCAAGCGGGACCGGGCTTTTTTACTTCCCGATGTAGTTATCAATTGCCTATATATCCGAAAAACGGTGAAAATTCCCTCTTTTTTGAGTAAGGGCTTACATCAAAAGGCGTTCAATTTGCCAGATTTTTCAAAAAAACCGATGGCTTTTAGTTTTTTGGCTTTTGCTGCATTTTTTCGGGGGATTGCTCAAAAAGGCTGGGTCTCTAAAGTGGTGGACTTATGGCTTTTGCGAATATTTATATGGGATATAGAATGGGTTGTTACTTCTGAGGGGAAGCTATGAAAAAGAAAAAGTTCATTCCGCTGGCGGCCGCATCTCTTTTTATGTTTGTCGCCTTGGGGGCGGCTTGTGATCACCGGGCCGACTCATCATCTGCTGATTCATCATCGAGCTGGACACCATCATCGTTGAGTTCATCAGAAGGCTCATCGTCGAGCAGTTCATCTCCATTTAGCTCATCGAGCAGCTCGTCATCAGAACCTTCTTCAAGTTCCTCCAGTTCGCATTCATCAACTAGCCCCTCTAGTTCAAGCTCATCAAGTTCGTCGTCCAGCAGCTCCTCAAGCAGCAGTTCCCACAGTTCGTCTTCGGCCAGCTCCTCCAGCTCGTCGGATAGCCAATCATCGAGTTCCTCCAGTTCTTCCCAGCAGGATAGCAGTTCTTCTTCGAGTTCTTCCTCAAGCAGTAGTAGCAGTGCATCCTCCAGTTCTTCGAGCAGTTCCTCGTCGGATTCCTCTTCGAGTAGTAGTTCCTCATCGAGCAGCTCTTCATCGTCTTCTAGCAGCAGTTCATCCAGCTCATCTGACCAACAAAGTAGTTCATCAAGTTCCAGCTCTTCTTCGAGTTCTTCTAGCCAATCATCGAGTTCTAGCTCTTCCTCTAGTAGTTCCTCTTCGTCCTCAAGTTCCTCGAGTTCATCAAGTTCTAGTTCCTCCAGCTCATCGAGCTCGTCTTCTAGTTCCTCTTCCAGCAGCAGTTCATCGTCTAGCAGCTCGTCATCTAGCCAATCAAGTAGTTCCTCCTCGAGTAGTAGCTCATCCAGTCAACCGGATAGTAGCTCCTCGTCCAGCCAATCTAGCAGCAGTTCTTCCTCCAGTTCGAGCTCCTCTTCGTCCAGCTCCTCGTCTGGATCATCTTCGAGTAGCAGTTCGTCCTCGTCTTCCTCAAGCAGCCAACCCGATAGCAGTAGCAGTTCCTCCTCGAGCAGCTCCTCAAGTTCCAGTAGTTCCTCGAGTTCGTCTAGTTCCAGCAGCTCTTCAAGCTCATCCAGCCAACCAGATAGTAGTTCCTCCAGTTCTAGCTCTTCCTCTGGCCAATCCAGCAGCTCATCGTCTAGCTCAAGTTCTTCTTCGTCCAGCTCCTCGTCTGGATCATCTTCGAGCAGCAGCTCCTCCTCCAGTTCCAGCTCGTCTTCCTCAAGCAGCCAACCCGATAGTAGCAGCAGTTCGTCCTCTAGTTCTTCGTCTAGCAGCTCCTCCTCAAGTTCCTCTAGCTCATCTAGCTCATCTTCAACTAGCTCTTCCTCTGGCCAATCCAGCAGCTCATCGTCCGGTTCAAGCTCATCGTCGAGTTCGTCTTCTTCTAGTTCAAGTTCTTCCTCAAGTAGTTCCTCCTCGAGCAGCAGCTCTTCCACTCAGTCGGATAGCAGCAGTTCGTCTTCAAGCTCCTCCAGCTCCAGCAGCAGCTCTTCCTCGAGTAGTTCCTCTAGCAGTAGCAGCTCCTCATCCAGCGGCTCCTCTTCCTCTGGTGGTTCGTCCAGCTCCAGCAGCTCATCGAGCTCGAGCTCTTCAAGTTCCTCCTCGAGCAGCTCTTCAAGTTCCAGTAGCTCGTCTTCTTCGTCTAGCTCTAGTTCCTCATCGTCCAGCAGCTCTTCAAGCTCTTCTTCCTCTAGCAGTAGTTCGTCATCGCAAGATAACGTTCCGACTTCTGTTGAGGTTACCGCGGCCGGAGGCGCAAGCACGCTTATAAGCGGTGGAACCCTGCAGCTTTCCGCGAGCGTTTTACCGTCTACCGCTCCGCAGGATGTAACTTGGAGTTCTAGCAACGAAGATGTTGCGATTATCGATCAAAACGGCTTAATCCAGGCTTTAACCGTAACCACAAATACAGACGTTATATTTACTGCCGCTACGAGCAACGGAATCTGTGGCATTATCACCATCGAAATCCAGCCAATTCCCATTCCCGATCCTGAGTCGGTTAGCGTCACTTCCGAAGGCGGAGCGACGACCCTTAAGAGCGGTAAGACTTTGCAGTTGAGCGCCAGCGTCCTTCCGGCTGAAGCACCGCAAATCGTTTCCTGGTCTTCCAGCAACGAAGAAGCCGCGACGATCAGCGCTGATGGTTTAGTTACCGCTGCGGATAATATCTCTGAGGTTACTTATGTCACCTTCACCGCCACGGCCATGGAGGGGGTTTCCGGTTCGATAGAAATCAAGATCGAACTCCCCGATCCCAGCAGCGTCTCGATAAGCGCGGAAGGCGGCGCCACCTCCTTAATTAGTGGCCACACCTTACAGTTGAGTTCCGTCGTAACTCCTTCAAACGCTCCGCAGACCGTCGAATGGTCCTCAAGCAACGAAGAGGCCGCCACCATCGACGCCCGGGGATTGATCACCGCGAAAGAAGTGGGGGTCGCTACTAATGTCACCTTCACTGCTACGGCTAGCAACGGTGTTTCTAATAGCATCATTATCGAAATCCAGCCCGTTCCCATCCCCGATCCGGAATCCGTTTCCGTCACCGCGGAGGGCGGCGCCACATCCTTGATCAGTGGCAACACTTTGCAACTATCCGCCGTCGTTTCCCCAACCGATGCTCCGCAATCTGTCAGCTGGTCTTCCGGCGATGAAAGCGTCGCGACGATCGACGCCGATGGCTTAGTCACGGCTTTGGAAGTCGAAAGCGCAGTTAAGGTCACCTTCACCGCCACGGCCGAAGGCGGCGTTTCTGGCAGCATCGTTATTGAGATCCAACCAGTACCCATCCCGGATCCCGAATCGGTCAGCATCACTGCCGAAGGTGGCGCCACGACCTTAGAGAGCACCAAGACGCTTCAACTTAGCGCTTCTGTTTTGCCCGCCAAGGCCCCGCAGTCCGTCACCTGGTCATCCAGCAATGCGGATGTGGCCTCCATCAGCGAGACTGGCTTGATCACCGCCGGCAAAGTCGAGGCGGCTAGCGAAGTCACCTTCACCGCCACGGCCAGCAACGGCGTATCCAATAGCATTGTTATTACGATAGAACCTAGACCCGCCGCCACCATCGGCAGCGTCACTTTAAATAGCAGTGCCGAAACCCTCCATACCTGTGGGGATTCGGTGACTTTAACCGCCGAAACCGCGCCTGAGGATCCCACCTATGATGAATGGGACGGAAACGTCACTTGGTCGGTGTCCGGAGATGCCGCGGATTATGTCTCGGTTGACTCCGGCGTCGTCACCGTTCTAAGTGGCGCGACCGCCGGCACGACTGCGGTTGTCACCGCCACCGCCGTCAGCGCAAAAGGAGACGGAAACTATGCCTCCGCTTCGTGCGTTATTACAATTGACAATCCAACGATTGCTGAAATGACCGCGACTGGATATCAGGTTACTTTCACTGGCGTCTTGGTTGATCGCGGCACGGCTTACTACATGTATTTTGATGACGGCACAGCCGGCATTAGGGTGAATAACCCCTCAATCGATGGAGATTTGATTGAAGGCTCTTACTACACCATTACTGGTACTACCGCCAAACTAAGCTCAAACACCGGCCTTTATATCAACAATGCAACTGCGACATTAAATGAGGAAACGCAATCTTCAATCACCTCGCTTTCTGAGTTAACTGAAGAAAAAGCCAGTTCGTATTTTGATCAGGACTTAGTCGCCCCATCAGGAAGGCTCTATTTGACTACTAGCGGAGTTACCTCAAGTAGCAGTGGATTTAGATGGACATTAGGCGAAGTCCAAATGCAAACGATTTCTTCCAACGCTAATCTTCAGGGAGGCATGGTTGAGGGCTATGCCTACAACTTGGAAGGCTATGTATATGGCGTCGATGGAAATTATCTTCTGTTCTACATTACAAACGCCTATATCGTGGAAGGATCCGTAACCATTTCAGGCGAAAATTCCGTTACTGTTGGAGATTCAATTACTTTGAGTGCGACGACTGCTGACGGAAATAACGGAGCCGCCACAGATACTTATTTATGGTCCTTAGCAGGGGAAGCAGATGGCGATTATGCCACAATCGACTCATCGTCTGGCGTTCTTACAGGTGTCGCTGCTGGAACCGTTACTGTTAAGGCGACATCCGAAACTTATGGAACCAGTTCAACATACGTAGTAGATGTTGTTAGCGCCAACACCATTACTACGACTTTTGTTCCGCAAACTAGCAAAGACGGAAATCTTCCGACTGCCAATAGCACCAGCTTGTCAAACTGGACTTATTTGCTGGGCGAAACAGAAGTTGGATTTTCTGGAAGTGGTGTTTATAGAGGAGCGAGCACTTATATGATGATGGCTTCTGGCACTAATAAAGCTACCGCCTTCTTCTATAACACGGACGCCTTGAGTGCCGCCTCGACTATCAAATCTATAATAATAACTGCGCCAAGCACTGCTGCGGCCGCGGCTACCTACAATGTGACTTTTGGAACGTCAGCGGTTTCTACTGCGGCCGCGGTCGATTCCGGCGTTAACATCGGCAAAGGCGAATCTTATACATTTACCAATGAGATAGAGGGAGCCACATTCTTTCAGATTGCCAGCACCAACGATGGATCCAATGGCCGTATTTCTTCTGTTGAAATTGTCTACGAACCTGCTGCCTAATCTCATTTGCCTACCAAGACTCGCCCCCATTGAAAAGTGGGGGCTTTTCTTTTGAAAACTTCCTTGTTGACAACATATTTTGGCGAAGAGTATGCTCTTCCCGGACGTTAAAAAGGGCCTTTTGGCCCCATTAATTAACGGCTTGTGTGACACACAGGGAACTGTGTACACGATAAATACAAGGAGAATTAGGAAATGCCGACCATCGAACAGTTAGTTAGGCAGGGTCGCAAGAGCGCGACCAAGAAGTCCAAGAGCCCCGCTTTAGGCAAGAGGTGGAACTCTCTGAACAAGAAAACCAGCAATCAGCCCTCCGCTCAGAAGAGGGGCGTTTGCACCCGTGTGGGCACCATGACCCCCAAGAAGCCGAACTCGGCTTTGAGGAAGTACGCCCGTGTCCGCTTATCCAATGGCTATGAAGTCACCGCCTACATCGGTGGTGAGGGCCACAACCTTCAGGAGCACTCCACGGTCATGATCCGTGGCGGCCGTGTCAAGGATCTACCTGGTGTCCGCTACCACATCGTCCGCGGCACCCTCGACTGCGCCGGTATCGAAAAGCGCCGTCAGGGCAGGAGCCTCTATGGCACCAAGAAGCCCAAAGAGAGCAAGTAAGTAAAGGAGAATATAGAACATGCCAAGAAAAGGTAAGGTCGCTAAGAGGGACGTCCTCCCCGACCCCGTGTATAACTCCAAGCTCGTCACCCGCCTCATCAACCGCGTCATGTACGACGGCAAGAGGGGAACGGCCCAAGGCATCATCTACGGTGCCTTCGCCCAGATCGAGGAGAAAACCCAGAAACCGGCGATCGACGTGTTTGCCACCGCGATCAACAACATCATGCCGGAAGTCGAATTGAAGGTCAGAAGGATCGGTGCCGCCAACTATCAGGTCCCGGTCGAGGTCAGCCCCGAGAGGAAGCAGACCCTAGGCCTCCGCTGGCTCGTCACCTACGCCAGGCTCCGCAACGAGAAGACCATGGAATCCAAATTGGCCGCCGAGATCATCGATGCCGCCAATGGCACCGGGGCTTCCGTTAAGAAGAAAGAAGACACCCACAAGATGGCTGAAGCCAACAAGGCTTACGCCCACTATCGCTGGTAATCCAGAAGGAGAAGAGATATGGCAGACAACGAATTAGAGATCAAAGAAGGCGCCTACGATCTTCCCCACACCCGCAACATCGGCATCATGGCCCACATCGATGCCGGCAAGACCACGACCACCGAGCGTATCCTCTATTACACCGGCCGTACCCACAAGATCGGCGAGGTCCACGAAGGCACCGCCACCATGGACTGGATGGAAGAGGAGCAGGAGAGGGGTATCACCATCACCTCCTCGGCCACGACTTGCTTCTGGAAGGGCAACCGTATCAACATCATCGACACCCCGGGGCACGTCGACTTCACCGTTGAGGTCGAGCGTTCCCTCCGTGTTCTTGACGGTGCCGTCACCGTCCTCGACTCCAAAAACGGCGTCGAGCCCCAGACCGAGACCGTCTGGCGCCAGGGCACCAAGTATGGCGTCCCCCGCATCGTCTTCTGCAACAAGATGGATGCCACCGGCGCCGACTTCCAGCTCTGCCTCGACACCCTCAAGGAGAGGCTAGCCGCCAATGCCGCCCCCATCCAGTGCCCGATCGGCAAAGAGGGTGGATTCAAGGGCTGCGTAGACATCATCGAGCGCAAAGCCTATGTCTATGATTCCGACAAGGACAACGATCCCACGATCACCGACGTCCCCGAGGAATTAAAAGATAAAGTCGAAGAGTACCGCATGATGCTTCTTGAGAAGCTCGCCGCCTTCGACGATGACCTCATGATGATGGTCCTGGAAGGCGAGGAGCCCTCTGTGGAACTCATCAAGGCCACCATCCGCAAAGCCGTCTTGACCGGCGAGTTCTTCCCGGTTCTCTGCGGCACCGCCTATAAGAACAAGTGCATCCAGCCCTTGTTGGATGCCGTCATCGACTATCTTCCCTCTCCCTTGGACATCCCGGGCGAGAAGGGCGAGAAGGATGGCGAACCCTACGTCTGCGAAGCCACCGACAAGAAACCCTTCGTCGGTTTGGCCTTCAAGATCGCCACTGACCCCTTCATCGGCCGTTTGGCTTATGTCAGGGTTTATCAGGGCGTCCTCAAATCCGGTTCTTATGTCCTAAATGCCAATAACGGTACCAAGGAGCGTATCGCCCGCTTGGTCCTCATGCACGCCAACCACCGCCAGGAGGTCGAAAAGCTCTCCGCCGGTGAGATCGGCGCCATCGTCGGCCTTAAGAACACCACCACCGGTGACACCCTCTGCACCGAAGAGGAAGAAGTCGTCTTGGAGAGGTTAGTCTTCCCCGAACCCGTCTTGGAAGAGGCGGTGGAGCCGAAGACCAAAGCCGATCAGGAGAAGATGACCAACGCCCTCATCAAGTTGGCCGAGGAAGACCCGACCTTCAGGGTCCACACCAATGCCGAAACCGGCCAGACCATCATCGCCGGCGTCGGTGAGTTGCAGCTCGATATCTTAGTCGAGCGTATGCGCCGCGAGTTCAAAGTCGAGGTCAACGTCGGAGCCCCGCAGGTCAACTACCGCGAGACCATCCGCAAGACCGGCGAGGCCCAGGGCCGCTATGTCAAGCAGTCCGGTGGCCACGGTCAATACGGCGACGTCTGGATCCGCTTCGAACCGAATCCGGGCAAAGGCTTCGAATTCGTCGATGCCATCGTCGGCGGCAGCGTCCCGAAGGAGTTCATCAAACCGACCCAGCAAGGTTTGGAAGATGCCCTTCAGAGGGGCTTATTGGCGGGCTTCCCGCTAATCGATATCAAGGCCACCCTCTTCGATGGTAGCTACCACGATGTCGACTCCTCGGAAGCCGCTTATAAGGTTGCGGCCTCCATGGCCCTCAAGGCGGCCGGCCCGAAGTGCGACCCCGTCATCCTCGAGCCCATCATGCGCGTTGAGATCACCGTCCCCGAGCAGTACTACGGCGACGTGGTCGGCGATATCGCCAGAAGGCGCGGCAACATGACCGGCGAGAGCCAGCGCGGCAATGCCAAGCAGGTCGACTGCGAAGTCCCGCTCGCCGAGATGTTCGGTTACGTCACCGACCTCCGTTCGATCACCCAGGGACGTGGCAACTTCACCATGACATTCGACCACTATGGCGAGTGCCCGAAGTTCGTCCAGGACGCCATCATCAAGAAGGCCAACGCCAACTGAGCCAATCCTTAGTCAAGTCTTTATTGCTAAAGCAAGGGGCTTTGTTCTAAGATAAATCAGCCTGAGCACAAACAAAGGAATTACCATTTTATTGGAGGAAACTAACACAAATGGCAAAAGAAAAGTTCAACCGTGATCTGGTCCACGTCAACGTCGGCACCATCGGTCACGTCGACCACGGCAAGACCACCCTTACCGCGGCCATCACCCACGTCCTCGCCATGAAAGGCCTGGCCGAGGAGAAGAGGTATGATCAGATTGACGCCACCCCTGAGGAAAAGGCCCGTGGTATCACCATCAATACCGCCCACGAAGAATATAAGACCAGCAAGAGGCACTACGCCCACGTCGACTGCCCGGGGCACGCTGACTATGTCAAGAACATGATCACCGGCGCCGCTCAGATGGATGGCGCTATCCTCGTCGTCTCCGCCGCCGATGGCGTTATGCCGCAGACCCGTGAGCACGTCTTGCTCTCCCGTCAGGTCGGCGTCCCCTATATCATCGTCTTCCTCAACAAGACTGATATGGTCGACGATCCCGAGCTCATCGACTTAGTCGAGATGGATGTCCGCGATCTCCTCAGCCAGTATGGCTTCCCCGGAGACGAGGTCCCCGTCATCAAAGGTTCCGCCAAACTTGCCGGCGAATCCAAGAGCGTCGATGATCCCGCCGCCAAGTGCATCCTCGAGTTGGCCGATGCCCTCGACAGCTACATCCCCGATCCCGTCCGCGACAACGAGAAACCCTTCCTTCTCCCGATCGAAGACGTCATGACCATCTCTGGTCGTGGCACCGTCGTCACCGGCCGTGTCGAGCGTGGCGTCCTCAAGATGAACGACGAAGTTGAAATCGTCGGCATCCGTCCGACCCAGAAGTCGGTCGTCACCGGCATCGAGATGTTCCGTAAGACCCTCGATTTCGCCCAGGGCGGCGACAACGTTGGCGTCCTTCTCCGCGGCATCACCCATGACCAGGTCGAGCGCGGCCAGGTCTTAGCCAAGCCGGGATCCATCGTTCCCCACAGCAAGTTCACCGCTTCGGTTTACGTCTTAACCAAAGAAGAGGGTGGCCGTCACACCGCCTTCTTGAATGGCTATCGTCCTCAGTTCTTCTTCAGGACCACCGACGTCACCGGCAACATCGCTCTCCCCGCCGGGGTTGAGATGGTTATGCCTGGCGACAACGTCACCCTGACCGTCGAATTGATCCACCCGATCGCCATGGAGCAGGGCACCAAGTTCTCCATCCGTGAGGGTGGCAGGACCGTCGGCGCCGGCACCGTCAGCGAAGTCATCAAATAAGCTTCGCCTAAGGCAAAGAGTCAGCCCACGCAGCACGCGTGGGCTTTTCTTTTATTCTTCCCTTTTGCACAGGCTTATACCGCTTTGCCCAAATTCCTTTACAATATTCCCCATGGAAGAAAACAAACAGAAACTCAACTACACCTCTATGGGACGCCGCAGCGGCGCCTTTTTCCTCGATGCCATAATCGCCATCGTCTTCGGCTTCATCATTTACATGACTTTGGGCACGAATGTCTTGCTCGGTAGTTTTGGCTATTACGAGGCCCGAGGCGCCCAAGTGAATATGGGCAAATCCGCCGGGCTTTATATGGCGGATTCGACCTCGGAATATAACGCCTATTACATCGAGGCCGAGACCTACCTCGACTATGAAAATGCCGTCTATAACTACTACGCCGTCTGGCTCCCCGATCAGGTGGCCCACGCGGGTGAGGAAGGCTACTACCCGATCGACGACATTTCCTCGTCCTCAAAAGTAACAACCTATGGCCTGGATTATTACAATCAGGTCGTTTTGGGGCTTGGCACGGAAGTGGGGGATGATGGCTCCTATGGGAATACCTATTACACCTGGGCCCTCGATGAGTCTGGCAACATCAACACCGCCACTAGGGCCGTTTTGAAATCCGATGTGGCCGAAAACTCCAGCGATCTGCTCTCCTATTGGTTTAACACCAGCTACTATAGCGGCGTCTATTACGAGGCCATCACCCACCTATCCAATCAGTCGTATTACGTCACCTACACCAATCAGGTCAATAATGCGGTCACCTTGGCCTCTTTGCCCGCGGTTTTGGGCTCGATTTTGATCTTCTATTTCATCATCCCCGTCTGCGTCCCCAAAGGACGGACCCTCGGCAAGCTCATCATGAGATGCTCCTTGCTTAGCAAGGATGGCTATATCTTGCCGCGTTATAGGGTGGCGATCAGGCAGGCGGTGTTCGTCGTCGTTTTGAGCCTATTGGCGATTCCTTATTACTCGGTGCTCGTCTTAATCGGCGTCATGGCCTTATTGATGGGCGATTTCCTTTCCTCCGGCACGTCCAAGCAGCAGATGTGCTTCCATGACCGTTTGGCCGGTAGCGTGGTGGTGGACACTAAGGGCACCCATTTCTTCAAGGACGAGGAAGAGGAGGAGGCTTTCTATGCCGAAAACCCCGAGGCCGCCCAGGAAGATTATTACGTCAGCCACCCCGAGGCCCGTCCCGGCGCCCTCTATGGCGACCCCTCCATGCATAAGGGTTCCGGCGAGGATATACTCGAGGCCGAAGTGGTGGAGCCAGAAGAAGCGACACCCGTCGCCGAAAATGATGAAGTAGAGCCTGAGGACATCGACGATTTGTCCTCTTTGGATGGCAAATAATACAGGGCTTTAATTTTTTGGATGCGCTTTCCTAAAATGGCATTGTAAAGCGGTGGTTCGCCACATTGTTTTGATGGGGTCGAAATTATCGCGCGGACGTTCATTAAAAACTTAACACATAAGTGTCACACGAGCGGGAAAGCGCGTTTACTTAAAATCGGTTTTGGCTATAATATTGTTTACATATGAGTAAGCCAAATATCGCTTGCATCAAGAAAAAGGGCTTGTTTAGGTCCTTGCTTCTTGGCATTTTACTAGCCGTCGGCGGCGGTTTTACAATATCCGCCCTCACCACAGCCGCGCCGTCTTCCGATTCGACTGCAACGGAAGCCGCTACCAGCCAGCTGAGCCCCTCCGCCAGAAGCGTGGATGGGACTTTGGCGAGCCATGGCTATGACGTCGACAACGAGGAAGAAGTCAACTCTGCCGAGTTTGGCATCACCGTTTCTTCGTCCACGATCACCGAGCAGTCTCAAACCTTCACTACCACTTTCCGTTCCAAAGTCGTTGCCGCCTTCAATAACGGCGCCCGATATAGGAACGTTTTTTTAGAAGTGGTGGATTCCAGCTACACCAGCTCCGCCGACGTCCAAAGCACTGCCGATGCCCAGAAAGTGGCCTGCGAGGAGAGCGGTGAGGCCTACGAGATGCCCGTTTATGAGGCCTATGTCCTCAACATCGTCGGCCGTTCCTCCTCCAAGGACATCATTATCCCTGAATACGTCAATTACTACCCGATAACCGTAAACGGTGAGGACACCTTCGGCTGCTCCCTCCACGTCGTCGGCATCCGCACCGAGGCCACCCTGAACTGGGACACCGGCGAGATTGATAACTCCAACATCGAGTCCATCAGCATCCCCAGCTCCATCGAATACGTTGAGGAAGGGGCCTTTGTCACCACCGACGAAAGCGGGAACACCTATGACATTCTCGTCGAGGATTCCGAGGAGGAAGTCTCCTATAACGAAGGCTGGATCGACGGTTGGGTTGATGACACCTCCAAAGTCACCTATGGCTCGACCTACGACCACGAGAGTACCAGGGCCACCCCGACTTCTTCCGGCACTTCCAACTATGGTGATGGCGTGACCTTCGTCATCGGCGACTATCTGACCCTCTCCGAGGAGGATGCCGCCACCGCCGGGGTTGATGTCAACGAATACTATCAGCCGCTCGTCCTCGAATATGACATTTATAACGAAGACGGCACCATTGAAAGCCAGGGCAACCTCCGCGAGCTGAGCCTCCAGACCACAAATAGCTACTACGATGCGGTTGGCTCCAACGCCTTATCGCTCACCCTCTCGATGAACATCGACTTCGATTTGGCCGAGGGAACCTATATTCCCGGCGAATCGCTCGTCTTCCATAACATCTATTACTACACCCGCACGACCATCGGGACCGTCAACTACAGGATTCCCGATTATTCTCAGTCGGCCATGTACTGCCACCCGACTTTGAATTACTCCGATCCGGTCAGCCTCGACTCGATCTTCAGCCAGACCCCGGCCGGCGTCTCGACCTTCGGCTCCTACACCCTGATTTCCAGTGTCTTTGACACCAATACAGAGGTGTATGCCGAACTTAAACCCTCGAGTTATAGGAATTATTCCTCCTACATCGCCTCGGGCGCCTATCGCATTCGCACGCTCCTATATTCCTTAAATAACGCCTCCTACCGCATCTGCTACCGCGGCGAGGGCGATGAGGTCAAGACCGTCACCTATAGCGTCTCGACCCCCAGGAACTATGACCAAGTCGAGATCAGCGACGGGGAGACCTTCGGCTTCTTGCTCACCAACGCCGAGATCGGTCCCGATTTCTCGGCCGATAGGCTCATCTCCTTCGAGTTGGTCGGCTTCACCGTCCGTATGGACCTCTATAACGTCGATAGGAACTCGATCATCACCAACTCCAACACCTCGATGCGCTTCGCCAGCGTCTGCTTCCTCAACACCGAGACCGATGCCCACTTCGACTTCTCGGGATTATTGACCCTGACCCTGACCTACATCATCTATACGGTCGTCTTTGTCGGAGCCGCCGTCGGTTACTACCTCTACAGCAAAGAGAAGTATAAGAACGATGAATTCCGCCGCGTGGACACCAAGGCCTACGTGAAGACCTCGGTCAAGAACTACGTGGGCTGCGGACTCGTCGTCAGCGCCATCCTCTTCATCGTCCTGCGCTGGGGCTTCCTCAACTCCTCCATCACCACCTATAACCCGCTTGACCTTTGGGTCATCCTCACCACCATCGCGGCCGCCATCTTCATCGGCATCACGATCAAGAACACGATCGGCATGATCAAGGAGATCAGGGAACGCCGCGAGAAAGCCCGCCTCAAGCTCGACCAGGATGTGGTCGAAGACGGCACCAAATAAGCAACAGGATTAAACAAGGAGAGTCAAAATGGAAATTCGCATCAAGGATCTCACCAAAATCTTCCCGGGCGACCCGAAGAAGAACATCCGCGACACCATCGCCGTCAAGGACATGTCCTTCACGGTTCCCGATGGCAAGCTGGTCGGCTTATTGGGCCCCTCCGGCTGCGGTAAATCCACGACCCTATACATGATCTCGGGCCTTCAGGTCCCGACCTCCGGCGAGGTTTGGTTCGGCGACCAGGAGGTCACCAACCTCTCCCCCGAGAAACGCGGCATCGGCTTAGTCTTCCAAAACTACGCCCTCTACCCGCACATGACCATCTACAAGAACATCGAGTTCCCGCTTACGAACCTGATGGTCGAGGTTCCCTTGGTCACCTTCTTTGACTTCACCCTTAAATACGAATATGCCCTCAAGCCCGAAGATGAGGTTCAGGGCATCGTCAAATCGGCCCAATCCTTAGCTAGGAAGATCGGCTTATCCAAGAAGCAGTATTCCATCAATGCCGCCCTCGACGGTGGCAAATTGACCGTCACCGTCCTACTGAAGGATGTGGCCCCGGCCGTCTCCGAGAGCTTCAAGGAGCATTTCCCGAAGATCATTGACGCCAAGTTGGCCGACGAACAGTCCGTCCAGACCAGCGACGCCCTCTTTGATTCCACCGTCCGCGCCACCATCAACAAGATCGGCGAGGGTGAGACCATCAAAGTCGCCTTCAAGTGCAAGCTCGGGACCAAGTTCTCGACCGCCCACATCGATGAGTGCATCAGGGCCTTCCAGACCGCCGTCAAGCCCTTCGGCCGCGTCGAACATGCCGCCATCGCCAAAACCAGCGAGGGGTATGAGCTTATGGCCAACGTCGCCAAGCTCCTCCGTGTCAAATTGGATGAAGCGGTGGAGGCCGTCAAAGGCTGCTATGAATTCCCCAAAGGCGTCGACTATTCCATCTTCCAGGTCATCGACAAGGAATTCCAAAAGGCCATCCAGGGCAAGCTCAAATCCGACAAGATCGCCTTCAGCGACTTTAAACTCTATTTCGATAAAAAGAACACCAAGGTCTACTTCAAACTGAAGAGGACCTCCAAGGAGCAGGCCAAGGCCATCCTCGATGAATTGGCTGCCTTATTGAGCCTTTCCGACCTCGAGGTCGAGACCGTTCAGGCCATAACCCATCGCCACCTGACGAAGGAAGAGCGCCGCGACATCGTCTACGACACCGCCAAATTGGTCCAGGTCGACGATTACCTCCAGAGGAAGCCCAATCAGCTCTCCGGTGGTCAGCAGCAGCGTGTCGCCATCGCCCGTGCCTTGGTCAAGAAGCCCCGCGTCCTCCTATTGGACGAGCCGCTTTCCAACCTCGACGCCCGTCTGAGGCTACAGACCCGTGAGGAAATCCGCCGCATCCAGCAGGAAACCGGCATCACCACCGTCTTCGTCACCCACGACCAGGAAGAGGCCATGTCGATCTCCGACCAGATCGTCGTCATGAAACTGGGTATCATGCAGCAGATGGATGAGCCCCAGAAGGTTTATAACAACCCCGCCAATCTATTCGTCGCCCAGTTCTTGGGCACTCCGCCGATCAACGTCTTCAAAGGCAAAACCAACGGCAAGAAGGTTTATATCGGCGAGGATTGCGTCTATGAAGCCGACAAGGACCTCGGCGAGAAAGAGGTCTACGTCGCCATCCGCCCTGAGGGCTTCGTCTTAGCCGGCGATTCCAAGGAAAACGTCTTCCACTGCGAAATGGAGATGGTCCAGGTCATGGGCCGCGATGTCTCCATCGTCGCCAAGAAGCCGGAATGCCTCAAAGACACCTTCAAAATCATCATCTCCGCCGAGGAGGCCGAGAACGTTAAGACCTCGCTGTCATTGAAGATCAAGCCGAACAAGATCTTCATCTTCGACGGTGAAAGCGAGGAAAGGATCTACTGCTAAGGGTTATAACGATGAAACTCTCTAGCCTGTTGAAGAAAAGGAATCAACCCGCGACGGCAGCCGTCTCGGCCAGCCAGCAGCTTTTTGGTGAGGCCAGGCCGGAATACGAACCGGGTTATAATCCAGAGACCAACACCGTGGTCCGCCTCGTCTCGCGCAAAGACAACAAGAAGGCCTATCAGACCCGCGGCATCGAGGATGTCGCCTCCAAGAATAACTGGAAGGGCTGGCTCTATCTGGCCCCCGTCATCATCTTGGTCACCATCTTCCTCATCTATCCTTTGGTGAACACGATCTTCATCTCCTTCACCCAGGATTACCAATACGCCAGCGGAACTTTCTCCGGCTTCACCATCTATAACTTCACCTACATCCTCGGCCTTACCTCAAAAGACAACGGCGCCACGGAGATTTATTTTACTAGATACGCCTTACCCAATACGGCCCTAATCGTCGTGGTAACCGTGCCGGTGTCGACGTTATTGGCCCTATTGATATCCGTCGCCCTCAACTCCATCAAGTGGTTCCAGAAGACGCTTCAGACCATCTTCTTCCTGCCCTATGTCACCAACGGCATCGCGGTCGGCATGGTCTTCGCCGTCATCTTCGACTCCGACGGCGTCATCAATTACCTGTTTGGGACAGATATAACCTGGATTTACGGCGCCAACCAATATACGGCCATGGTGCCCTTATTCCTCTACATCATCTGGTCGTCAATCCCCTTTAAGATCCTGATCTTCCTATCAGGTCTCCAGGGCATCGATAAGCAATATTATCAGGCCGCCCAGATCGACTCGGCCTCCAGGGGCAAAGTCCTTTGGAGAGTCACGGTTCCTCTCCTCTCCCCGCAGATTCTCTACATCATCATCACCAGCTTCATCGGGGCCTGGAAGGAATACACCTCCATCGTCGGCTTATTCAATGGTCCTGGCACCATGGGCACCGCCGGCGACCCGAATATGGAGACCATCGTCTACTATATCTACGATAACCTCTCCACCAACACCTCGTATGCCGCGGCGGCAGCCGTCTTCCTATTCGTCATCATCCTCGTCTTCACGGCCTTACAGTTCTGGGCCTCGAAGCGGAGAGTCCACTATTAAGGAGGAGAGACAATGGCAACTGACATTGAAAAGAACGTAAATCCCTCCGGTGGAACCCCCGTCAAGGAATATCCCGACTTTAAGAAGATCAAGGTCAACGAGAATCTGACCCTCTCCTTGGCCGAGGCCGGCAAGACCGTCGACGCCATCAAGAGGGCCGAGACTGTCTCCCACGTCATCATGACGGTCTTCACCTACATCTTCATCGTGGCCTTGGCTTTGATCATGGTCTTCCCCTTCTACTGGATGATCATCACCTCGTTGAAGCAAAACAACGAAATCATCGCCTCGACCCAGACCTTCTTCCCGACCATCGTCATGTGGAGCAACTACGTCCACGTCTTGCAGGTCTTCGACTTTGGCACCTATATGTGGAACACCATCGTCGTCGCCTTCTTCTCGACGATCGGCACCTTGCTTACCACCATCTTGGCCGCCTTCGCCTTCGCCAGGCTTAAATTCGCCGGCAGGGACGCCGTCTTCGCCATCTTCCTTATGACGATGATGATCCCGGGCGAAATGATGGTCATCTCCAACTACATCACCGTCGCCAGCTTCGGTTGGGTAGGGGAGAACCAGACCCTCTACGATGCCTACATGGCCATGATCGTGCCCTTCATCGTCTCGGTCTTCTACATCTACCTGTTAAGGCAGAACTTCAAGCAGATCCCCAACGAGCTTTATCTGGCCGCCAAAGTCGACGGCAAATCCGACTGGTCCTTCCTTTGGAAGGTCATGGTCCCCTTGGCCGCCCCGACTCTGATCTCGATCACCATCTTGAAGTTCATGGGCACCTGGAACTCCTACGTCTGGCCGAACTTGGTCGCCTCTGATTCCGACTTCCGACTCATCTCCAATGGTCTACGTTCCTCGACCTTCGTCGACGTCGACCTCGGCATGACCGAATACGGCTATCAGATGGCCGCCACCGTCTTGGTCACGGTTCCGCTGTTCCTGCTGTTCATCGTCTTCCGTAAATACATCATGCGCGGCGTCGGGCGTGCCGGCATCAAAGGATAGTCGCCCAAAATTTGGTTTAAACGATCGTGAGTATCGTTTGAATAAAGAAAGCATTGATAAGGAGAAAAACATGCTTAAGAAAAAATCTCTACTCGTCCTCTTCCCGATGGCAGCCGCCCTATTAGCCGCCTGCGCGGGCGCCAGCAGCTCTGCTTCGTCCAGCAGCTCCGCGGCTTCAAGTTCCGCGGCCTCCAGCTCCGCGGGTTCAAGCTCCGCCGCCTCCAGCTCCGTTGATTATTCATCGCTGATCACCGAGGACGTCACCATCGAATTCGTCTCCAACTCCTCCTACGGCACCGTCATCGATTCCGTCATCGAGGAATTCCAGAAAGACTTCCCGACCGTCACAGTCACCAACACCAAAGAGACCGGCTCCTATAGCGACTATGCCGCCACCGTCGTCTCCGAATTCTCCACAACCGCCTATCCCGACCTCGTCGTCGCCTATCCTGACGCCATCAACACCTTCCTCCAGTATGGTAAGGTCGTTGCCCTCGATGATTACATCGAGAATTATGGTGCTCATTGGGATGTCGATGACATCATCCCGGCCTATATCGAAGAAGGCCAGGGCTATGACTCCGACGGAACCACCTATTCGCTTCCCTTCGCCAAGTCGACCGAGTTGATGTATTACAACAAGGACGTCCTCATCGGTTTGGACCTCAGCCAGCAGGATGCCACCATCAACGATGGCGATGAGCTCGATGAGGCCTACTTCAATAACCTCACCTGGGAAGAGCTCTTCAACAAGCTCTGCCCGGCTATCGAGAAGTACAACAACGCCGCCGACGCCGACCACAAGCTCTACATCTCCGACAACAGCGGCTCCTACCTCTCCTCGATCTTCGGCTATGACTCCGACGATAACCTCTTCATCACCTTGGCCCAGCAGTATGGCTATGGATACACCTCCATCAACGCCTCCGGCTATGGCCAGCTCGACTTCGTCAACGACGGCATGAAGAGCCTCGTCAAGAACCTCAACGCCCAGAAGAACAAGGGCTACTTCATCACCAAGGGCAGCAACGAGAACAACTACGTCAACTACAACTTCCTCGCCAACACCTGCCTCTTCTCCGTCGGTTCCACCGGTGGCATCAAGTATCAGTACAGCGACTCCTTCGAGACCAACGTCGCCCCGATCCCGCAGGCCGAAGACGGCACCAAGGCCGTCATCAACCAGGGCCCCTCGCTCTGCATCCTCGACCACGGCGATTCCCAGAGGTCGTTAGCCGCCTGGCTCTTCTACACCTACCTGACCAGCCCCGAGAACGCCAAGAACTGGGCCATCGAGACCGGCTACTCGCCGATCCGCTACTCGACCTTCGAGTCCTCCGAGTGGGCCACCTACACCAATGAGGAAAGCGCCACTGGCCTCGACCTATTGAAGGCCAAGGTCGGTACCCTCGTCTCCTCCGACTCCATCTCCGACGCCCTCTTCGCCAGCCCCGTCTTCAAGGGCAGCGACACCGCCCGTACCCAGGTCGGTGGTATTGTCACCTCGGCCTTGAGCCTCAGCGCCGCCGAGTGCACCGATGCGGCCGTCAACGACCTCTTCAACACCGCCTACAACAACACTCTGGCGGACATGGACTAATCAAAAGCCCGTTCCACTTGTAAAATAGCTTGCAAAAAGGGGGCAAGCTAAGGAGTAACAATCGATGAAAAAACAAATTAAAACAATATTTGGAGCCTTCGCGGTTTTAACCTTGCTTGCCTCCTGCACTGCTACCTCCAGCGGCGACACATCCAGCTCATCTGGATCCGCCGCCTCTTCCTCGGGGACGGTTTCTTCCTCTTCGGGAGCAGCCTCCTCCTCCGCTTCCAGCGGGACCACCGTATCATTCAACTTCTGGACCACCTTCGGTCAGACGGCGACCGCCGCCGTTGAGAAGCTGGCCGCCGATTTCTCGGAAATCATCCTTGAGCAGGAGGGCGTGACCGTCAACATCACCGTCTCCTACCAGGGGGCCTATGACGACGTCAAAAACAAGATCACCCAGGGCTTCTCGGCCGGCAACGTCCCGACCATGGCCATCGCCTATCCCGACCACGTCGCCGCCTATTTGGACGCCAACCCGAATTACGTCTACAAACTAGACGATTACATGGATAGCGAGACCATCGGCTTCAACACCCAATCCTATTTGGGCGACGATGGCTGCACCAAAGACGACATCATCGGGGCTTATCTCGATGAGGGCTGCCAATACGCCCTTGAGGGCTATTATTCGATGCCCCTGATGAAATCGAGTGAGGTTTTATATTACAACGCGGACGCCGTCGAGCTCGGCATGCAGGATTACGATGCCGCCCAGGATATGTCCGTCGAGGCCTTCCTCAACTCGTTGACTTTCCCGGAACTATTGGAATTCGGTCAGTATTGCTTAGACAACAAGGAAGACATCCTCAATACCATGGAGCACGCCATCTGGTATGACTCCGACTCGAATTTCTTCATCACCCAGATGTATCAGAGGGGTATCGGATACTCCTCCATCGATGAAAGCGGCAACGGCATCATCGACTTCGAATCCGGCACCAACAGAACTGCCGCTGAGGCCATGGTCACCGAATTAAAGAAATACGCCGATTCGGGCTGCCTCACCACCAAGGGCGCCGAGGGAACCTATGGTTCCGACGCCTTCACCACCGGCGAAGTCATCTTCGAAATCGGTTCCTCCGGCGGCGCCGGCTATAACGCCCCGACCGGCGGCACCTTCGATTTCGGGGTCGCCAAAGTGCCTTCATACGCCAAAGACGACAACGCCCTCTATGTTTCTCAGGGCCCGACTCTGGCCTTCCTCAGGAATCCCTCGCTCAGCGACGAGGAGAATGACCTCCGCATGAAATACGCCTGGCAGTTTGCCAAATTCATGACCAACGCCGACAACAACACCTATATGTGCGTCTCCGGCTCCGAGGGATATACCCCCGTCCGCTACAGCGCCCAGGAAACCTCGACCTATCAGCAATATCTCAGCTCCGGTGAGATTTATGGTTTGACTGCCGATGTCCTTCTAAACGACATCGATGGCGCTTATTACAACACCGCCACCTTCCCGGGATCCTCGAATCTCCGCGATCAGGTCGGTGGCATCTTGACCACCGTCTTCACCGACACCAAGGATGTGACGACCGCCTTCGACGACGCCATCTCCACGGCCAAGACTTACATGTGATGGGGGAATGGAGGTAATAAAGATGAAAACATTGAAGAAATTATTACTAGCCGCCTTATCCCTCGGCCTCGCCGGCGGGGTTTTATCCGCCTGCGCGACTACGTCCAGCTCCGAATCATCGAGCTCCTCTTCCGCTGCTAGTTCCAGCGAGGAGAGCTCTTCCTCTTCCTCTGCCACCGCGGATAGTTCCTCTTCCTCCGCGGCCGCCTCGGGATCGATCGGCGACGACAACTGGATTTATTATGCCGAAGACCTTCAGTGCAAATTGACCCTCGATTACACCGACCATTCCTTCTGGACCGACGGCATCGAGCAGGTCACCTTGGCCCAGACGGTCGATGGCGACACCGCCCACTTCAACACGACTTCCACCGATTCGGCCGGCGAAACCTACCTCAAATCGCGTTTCTTCGGCATCGATACCCCGGAATCCACCGGTCAGGTCCAGCCCTATGGCAAAAAGGCCTCGGCCTATACCAAGAGCATCCTGACGGAGGCCAACGCCAACGGGACCATCGTCGTCTCTAGCGCCCAGAGCACCTATGCCGCACCTAACCCCGATTCCACTGGCAGCCGTTACGTCTCCTTGATCTGGGTTTCCCTCGACACCAAGAATGCCCCCTATGACGAATTGATGCTTTTAAACCTCATGATCGTCGAATATGGCTATTCGTGGGTCAAAAACGTGTCTGACATGCCAGATTACGTGAGCACCTTCTACGCCGCCGAGACCCAGGCCACCAACTATAAGCTCAACCTCTTCTCTGGCGAGAATGACCCCGATTACAACTATGGGGATTATGAGGATGTCTCCCTTCTCGACTTAAAGAACGAAGTGGTGGCCACCCTCGAGGATCCCACCCACGTGAATCTTTATGACAACGAGAAAGTCCGCGTCCAGGGCACCGTGGCCGGCTACGCCAATAACATCATCTATCTGCAGGATTTCTGCTTCTACTATGACGATGAGGGCAACCCCGTCGACAAAGACGGCAACCCCAACGACGACGAAGTGGTGGAAGTGGGGGTCACCGGCGAATACGCCGGCATCAACATCTTCGCCGGCATGAGCGCCATCTCCAGCAACTACACCACCGTCGGAAACTACATCCAAGTCGCCGGTTTGGGCGCCCAGACCGAATCCTATGGATTCCAGATCACCAGTGCCTCCTTCAAGACGATCCCGGTCGACGATAACGATGCCCAGCTGCTCATCGAGGCGGCTGACAACACCGATTATCACGCCCTCCACGTCTTCGAATACACCGCGGCTGAGTTGGACCAGGTCATCGCCAGCGACAACTACGAGTCGCTTAACTGCGCGGTCAAGGTCACCGACGCCGTCTCCATCACCGATGGCTACGATGGCTCTTCCGGCACCTATCTATATAGCAGCCACAGGTGGTCGGTCTATTACACCTTCACCTATAAGCCGTATGGCTCCGGCACTTCGACCTCCTGGACCAGCTATGAGGATTTGACCGGCAACGACTACTACTTCTCCGGGGTCCTTGGATTGCACTATGCCACCTCCGGCAGCATCTACATGTACCTATATCCCCGCGAGAACTCCGACATTGAGATCATTCCCGAGGTGACCTCCTGCACCATCGCCACCCCGGAGACCACGAGTGTCGCCGTCGGTAGCAGCCTCTATCTGGAAGCCACCGTCGTCGGTAACCTCACCTCCGCCAGCTGGTCTTCCAGCGACGAGAGCGTCGCCACCGTCTCCGCCTCGGGGCGTGTCAGGGGTAGGGGAGCCGGCACCGTGACCATCACGGCCTACGCGACCGCCGATTCCACCAAATACGACACCGTCGAGATCACCGTAACCGAGGCATAATCGCCTTAGAAAAGAGGTAAGAGAAAATGTATTGCACCCACTGCGCGAAACACATCAATGAGGCCAAACTAGAGGCCAAGCAGTCTTCCTACGACCCCAACGTCGAAATCAAGGAAGACAGCCAGCTTTCCTACGTCTGCCCGCGCTGTGGACACCTCATCCACGCCGACATCAACGAGGAGGAGACAAAGTCTCTTTCCAGGGCTGCCCACGCCCAGATCCAGAGGGCGAGGAACTCCTTCGCCTCCGGCATGGGGATGGTCTCCATCGGCGTCATCGCCGGCATCATCGCCGTCTTGTTCTATTTCTTAGCCAGAAAACCGTCGAACCGTTATCAGCTCGTAACCACCTGCGCCGAGTTCTATGTCTTCATAGTCTTGGCCGCCATTGCGGTTATTCTCCTGGTAATAGGTGGCGTATTCGTCTTCCGTGGCCTCACCAGCTCGAAGAAGAATCACCAGCTATTGCAGGATATTAACAACCGGACCTTCGTTCAGTAAGCCCGGTATAAATTCGTTTCCATTGGGATAAGGAGGAAAAAATGAAAAAACGCAAAGCGTTGATCCCGCTATCACTTCTGGCCCTAGCCATGGTTGGCTTGGCCGCCTGCGCTGGAACTTCCAGCAGCTCATCCAGCAGCTCGTCAGAACCCGCTTCCAGCAGCGCCGCCTCTAGCAGTGCCGCCTCAAGC
>JAUNOH010000001.1:0-32614 GCA_030537155.1 Bacillota bacterium | reverse complement strand
CTCAGCAATGCTGAAGCCCTACAGGCCGAATGGCACGTGTGTGGCGACGACCGCTCGATGACCATCGTCACCGATCCCGCCATCAAGCAGCTCATCCAGCAGCTCAAGCTCAGCCGCCTCAAGCAGCTCACAGGTTACAGTCACAAGCATCACAATCAGCAATGCTGAAGCCCTACAGGCCGAATGGCACGTGGGTGGCGACGACCGCTCGATGACCATCGTCACCGATCCCGCCATCAACATCCAGTCCGCCCTCAATAGCGGTGCCTTGACCATCACCTCCAGCAACACCAGCGTCGTCTCCGTCGCCGGCCGTATGCTTTCGCCGGTTGGTGTTGGCGAAGCCACCATCACCGTTGCCTATGGCGATGTCAAGACCACCCTCGACCTCGTCGTTTACACCTCCGCCTATATCCTTCCTTCCGATGACGTCGTCGTCGTTGGCGGAACCGTCTCCTTTGGCTTAGCCGCCAACACCAGCACCCTGACCCCCTCCAGCCTGATCTGGACCTCCAGCGATACCACTATCGCCACCGTCAGCAAAGCTGGCGTCGTCACCGGCGTCAAAGCTGGCTCCGTCACCATCACCGGTACCGTCGATGGTGATTACCCGATCTATTCGAGCTATACCCTGACCGTTGCCGAAAGCGCCGTCAGCTACACCAACTGCGGTGACATCAAGGCTGCCGGCACCTACATCGCCCGCGGCAAAGTCGTCGCCAGCTATTCGTCCGGCTTCTTCTTCGATGATGGCACCGGCGTCGGCTGGACCTACAAGTCCGGTCACGGCCTCTCAGTCGGCGACTACGTCAAGGTTTCCGGCTCCGTCACTCAGTACCATAACCTCTATGAGTTCGGATCCTCCTCGACCATCACCCCGATCATCGACACCACCATCGTCCCGCAGGAGGAAAAAGAGGGCTATGCCATCACTGAGCTCACCCCCTCCAACGCCGAGGCTACCTTGGTCAAGGCTACCACCTCCACCAAGGTGAAGTGGACCTCCATCGCTGGCTTGGCCGGTTCTTATACCACCCTTAACCTCGCTGGTTATGCCGGCGTCGCCATCGAGACCGTCTCCAACAGCTATGCCGACTCCATCGAGACCGGCAAAGTCTATGAGATCGAAGGCTACTTCGCTGGCTACAGCTCTTCCAGCGGCGGATACTGCCAGATTTGCATCACCAAGCTGACTGAGGTCACCCCGACCACCGCGATCATCCAGCTTGAATCCTATGCCGAGACCGCCTATCTCCCCGAGACCGCTGGTGGAACCGTCAGCCCGATCACCGTCGATGTTGACTACTATTCTCCCAATAGCTCTACTCCGACCGTCGCTTCTGATGCTGAGGCTATTGCCACCGCCAGCTATGCCGATGGCGTCGTGACCATCACCCCGGTCGCCGCCGGCACCGCGAATGTGACCGTTACCGTCGATGGCGTCTCCCAGACCATCGTTGTGACCGTCAACCAGATGATCGGCGTCAGCAAACTTTCCGAAATCGCCTCTGAAGGCGAATACCGTATCGTTGGCAAAGTCATGCAGAAGACCTATGGTGGCTACCTCATCGATGATGGTACCGCCGGCTTCCTCGTCTATGAATCCGATGCCGATGTTGATGTCGGCGATGTCGTCGATATCACTGGTACCGTTGAGAAATCGAGCACCAGGAACTGGTATCTGAGGTTTGTCCCGAGTTTCTACTCCAGCACCACCTCCAGCGTTACTGCCACGACTGCCACTAAGTTGACTGAAGCTACCGCCCAGTCGCTATACAGCTCGCTCTCCGGAGGCGCTGTTGCTGCCAATGGACTCTACACCGCTGATGTGTACTGTGTCTCTACCGGCAACTACCCGGTCTTCAACCTGTTTGGAGGCATCCAACTCGAGGGCTTAAGGTATAGCTCCGACTATGTCACCTTAGAGGCTGAGACTTGGTATACCGCCACCTTCTATGTCACTGGCTTCTACAACAGCTTCCTCGGCGTCAGCTTAGTCTCCGCCACCGCCTTGTCTACTGCCCCCACCGGCAGCGACTTGGCCGTAAGCGCCGCCGCCAGCGAAATCAACATTGGCGCTACCACCACCGTGAGTGTCACCACCGACGGTGGAGCCAAGACTGGCTATACCTACGCCTCTTCTGACACTGCCATTGCCACCGTTGGCACTGACGGCACCGTCACTGGCGTTGCCGCCGGTACCGCCACCATCACCGTGACCAATGCCGAAGGTTATTCGGCTACTGTTGACGTGAAGGTTGTTGATCCTAGCAGCAACGTTAAGTCCGCTGAATTTGCTATTGCGGCTACCTCATTTACTGCCGATGCTTCCGATTCTACTGTTGCCACCTACAGCTCCGGAATTGCCACCTTCACTTTAAACAAAGGCACAGGCAACGCTCTTCGCTTGACTGACTCCGATCATTTAAGGGTTTATCAAGGCGCTTCGTTTACGATCGCCATTTCCTCCGGAACCATCAGTGGCGTTGTGGTCACTTGCGAGAGCTCAAGCTATGCTTCTGCCCTTGCCGGCTCGACCTGGACCGATGGCGTTACGGTGACTTCCAGTGATACCGTTGCTACCGCTACGGTTTCTGGCTCCTTATCCAGCGTCTCCTTCTCTACCTCCGCCCAGGTTCGTCTCAACACCATCACCATTGAGTACGTTCCCGCTGAGTAATCATCCCCATTCCACATCGGCCCCTCTCCGGAGGGGCCTTTTCTTTTGCCTCAATACCTCAACAACGCTGCACAATATTTGTCGCTATTTCGCCAAAACATAGTTTTGTAGATAATATTTATTCATATGCTGGATTACGACGTCGCTAAAAAAGAAGAGCCCAAGGTTGTAAACATCTACCCCCTAAAGAAGAGCAGAAGGGCTCTGCTTTTTTTGGCTGACTTCTTTTTGGTGTTTATTTTCGGGATAACCCTCTATGCCTTAGCCGTTTGCCCCTTGGGCGATTTGATCTTCAACATGGAGGCTCAGGAGACCCAATACGTGGAAGACGCGAACGCCAGGGACTCGGTTTTATACGGGAATTCCCTGCTTTTATATGACCAGGATTCGTCCCAGACGACCATTTACTATTACTCCGCCAACCTCGAATACACCTGCGAGAGATTCGTTGAATATTATGTGGTGGACGATTCCTCCCAATCCTATGAGGTGTTCGCCCATTATTACCTCGACATTGAGGGTGATGAGGAAACCTACCTTGGCCTATTCGCCGATTTGGATTCGAAGACCTCCTTCTTTGACTTAACTGGATCGACCCCGGTTTTGAAAAACAGCTATAAGAACTACTTCTCGGCTCTATTCACCCCCGGCGACTCGTTAACCGAAGCGGGGGAGAGTTATTATTCGAGCTTTCAAAACGATTTCTTCCTCCGTTTCTATAGCGAGATGCTAACCTCCATCCAAAAAAACGACCTGACCTATGCTGGGATATCCTATGTAGAGATGCAGAACGCTGTGAACGCCTATCTATCCAACTACGACGCCTTATTGATCGGCTGCAGCATGGTTTCATACCTTCTGGGTGTCTTCATCGTCCATGGGTTGTTCCCTCTTCTAAACAAAGATCGGAAGACTTTGAGCATGCTGGCTTTGCGTTATACCAGGCTAGATTCCTCAAAGCTCATCTTGCTGAAAAAGCGTCAGATCCCCGTCCAATTGGTGTATGGGATGGCCTTCGATGCCGCGAGTCTGATGTTCATCCCCATCGTCTCCATCTCCTTCAACTACCTATTCTCCCTCTCGGTCCTATTCATCCTCTCCTTGGTGTCTTTGGGATTAATATTGGTCTCGACCATATTCTTTGCCGCCGACCCCTATGGGAGGACGCTTAGCGATAGATTGAGCTTCTCGGTCGTCGTCGACGAGGAGACGATGGAGCAGATATACCGCGCGAAGGGATACGAAGTATGAGCGAAGAGATCCTCAAGGAAAAGAAAGTCGAATACCAGATGGCGCGGTTTCATCGCCGCATCTTCGCCAACCTGATCGACTTTTTGCTGTTCGTCCTGGCCTTTTTGGGAACCTTTTTGTTGGTCAGGCTCGTGGTCATAAACGTCCCAGGTTACTCTGAGAAGGAAAACAGGTTAGTGGAGATCAGGCTCGATTCTGGTTTATATCGGGAGACCGAATCCACGGTTTTGGACTTGGTGAGCTATTTGAATTCGTATAGCGAATATACCCCCTACGTCAAATGCGTCGAGACCCAGTCGGGGATAAATACCTTCATCTCCTACCTCGGCGAGTTGGAGGAGCAGGGGATCGCCATCTCGGGCGCCCAAGAGACCGTGAGTGAGGATTATTACTCATATTGCCTCGATAGCACCTATGAGCTTAACGGGGTGACCTACCATTACTTCGAACTCGATGAGCAGGGGGATATGATCACCATGACCCAAAATTCCCTCTATGTGGCCTTGGGCAATTCGGCGGCCTCGACTTATTTCTCCTCCTTCTATACGACCTACGTCGATGAACACGCCTTGGGCTATATCGTCACCCTGATCCCGGAGTATCTGGACATCATCAGGTTTGAGTCGATTATGCTATTCGCCATCGAGGTGCCGATCGCCTATCTGTTATCGGGTTTCTTGGTCTATCTACTGCCAACCTTCTTCTTCCGGCGCGGCCGCATGACGATCGGGAAGTGGTGCTATCGGATCGGCTTGGCGGATTCAAGGCTACTATCTTGTACAGGACCGCGTTATCTGGCCCGGTGGTCCATCTTCTTCTTCGGGGAGATGGTCTTGGGGCTATTCACCTTCGGGATACCCTTCATCATCTCCTTCTCGTTGATGGCTTTCTCCAAGAAGCGGCAGGGGTTACCGGATTACATGCTGGGGCTATATGAGGTCGATCTGACCTATAACCAGCTTTATCATTCCTACGAGGAGATAAGCCTTTTGGGCATCGCCGGCGAGAAAAAGCCCATCGATTTCAAAAACGTCTACAAAGATTAGCCCCCTCATCGCCGTTTTTTGTTGAAAGCAAAAAAGTGAGGTTATAGAATAGGCAAGCGCTTTTGAGGCGCGGATGGTCCGTTAGCTCAGTTGGTAGAGCAGCTGACTCTTAATCAGCGGGTCGCGGGTTCGAGTCCCTCACGGATCACCATATTGAAAGAACAGGTTTGATACAACGAAACAACGTATCAAGCCTTTTTTTGTGAAAAGTAGGGCTTTTACGACCTTTTTTCCCTGCGGATTGGGGGGATTCCCGACTTATGGTCAAGGGGAACTCAAAAACGATAGGCCCATCTAAAAAACGATACGTTTTCAGTGACTTAGAAACTTTCCTGCAATTATGGATGGGCCAGATATTCGGGTGGTTTATCTTCGTTTTTCAAAGGGCATGAATGCGAGTCCTTTGAGGCAATCGCTCGTTGCTGAGACTGCCTTTCAAGATGGGCCTCCATCGGCATTAGGCCAAGTATAATTATTTTAGAAAGAATCGAGATTGGCGAGGGGCTTGGTCTCTAGGGGTTTATATGACTAATAAAGAAGTTGAAGTGCAGGGATTTGGGATCCGCTATAAAAAGGCAAACGGGGAAGATTATATTTGCATTACGGATATGGCGAAAGCGAAGAACCCGAAGCATACGGGCCTCGTCATCGCCCATTGGCTAAGAACGATTTCCACCATTCAGTATCTCGGTCTCTGGGAAAGCTTGAACAACCCCGATTTTAATGTAACCGAATTTGGTAACATTAGAAGCCAAGCAGGAGAAAATTCCTTTGTCTTGACCGCGCAGGATTGGATAGAAAAAACCGGGGCGATTGGGCTTATTTCCAGTACGGGGCGTTATGGTGGGACGTATGCCCACAAGGACATCGCCTTCAAGTTCGCGAGCTGGATTTCGGTGGAATTCGAGCTCTATTTAATAAAAGAGTTCCAGCGCCTAAAGGCGGAAGAGGCCAAGGGACTAGAATGGGATTCCAAGCGCGAGCTGGCCAAGGTCAACTACCGCATCCATACCGACGCCATCAAGGAGAACATCGTCCCTACCCTGACCGAGGAGCAGCTGAGGTTCGTCTATGCGGACGAGGCCGATCTGCTCAACGTCGCCCTGTTCGGCATGACGGCCGGGCAGTGGAGGAAGCTGAACCCTGAAAAGAAGGGGAACATGCGCGACTACGCCTCCATCCATCAGCTCCTTGTCATCGCGAACATGGAAAGCTATAACGCCATATTGATTGAGCAGAAGCTGCCCCAAAGGGAAAGGCTGTTGCAGCTAAACGCCATGGCGAGGTCGCAACTAAGGGTATTGGAACGGAGCGATTCCAAGCTTTTGCTGGAAAATAACGAAAAAGACTAAGGCATAAGCGTTTCGCTACGAATAAAACGACTGTAACGATAATTAGCAATAAGTGCGGAAACGGGGACTTTTCTTTTTTTTGTGCGGTTTGATTCATGGCCGTTTCCCCCCAACTTTGGGCATGGATGGGGGATGTTCGAGAGCGAATTCTTGGGTGCCATTATTTTGAGCGGTTTATATAATTAAAGGGACATGGCGGCCAAACCAACCAAAACCTTCATCCGGAAAATCGTCACCGAAATCAAGAAAAGCAAACGCAAATACCTGCCGGTGGCCAACCTTTCCAGGCTCATGGGGCTATATCCCGACGTCATCGATGACGCCTTGGTTTATTTTGAGCCGATGATCAGATTGGACGAGAGCATCAACACCGTCGACCTTCTCCCGGCCATGGAGGAATACATCGCCCCCGAACACGGCCCCGAGCATGAGGAAAAGCCCAAGAGGGTGGTGGTCACCCAGAAGGCGATGGGAGAGTATTCGTCAATCGGGGATTTCGTCTCCAAGAAGTTTACCAATATCGGTGGATTGGTTCAGGTTTCCACCGTCTTATCCGACGAGGATCTTAAGATTCTCCAAAAGCTGGTCGAGGCCGAAGTAAACGCCAGAAAGCCCAAGAAGAAGGGCAAACGCAAAAAAGGCAAGAAGACGAATAAATGACCGCAGGGATGCGGCCGTTTTCTTTCCTCAAAGCCCCAAGATGTCTTTCTTTAAAAGGAAATCGTAGATGTTGGTGATCAGATAGCCCTTCTCGTCGTAATGGGTTGGGGTCAAGGGATCACCCACCACCAAGATCTTTTTGAAATTGTCGTTGATTTTGTCCAGGGAAAGCTGCTCCTGCCTCATTTTGTCCTGATTGGGTATGGCGAAAGCGGATTGGATATAATACCTTACATCGCCGAGATTGCAGACAAAGTCCACTTCGAGTTTTTTGACTACCTGTTTCTTGTCCGCGTCCCGCGAATACTGATTCACCTGGCCGACGTCCACATCGAAGCCGCGGATGAGCAACTCGTTATAGATGATGTTTTCCATGGCGTGGGTGGGCTCCAGTTGCCGGAAATTGAGCCTGGCATTTCGTAGCCCTATGTCTTCGAAATAATATTTGTTTGGGGTTGAGATGTATTTTTTCCCCTTCACGTCATATCTTTTTACCTCATGGATCAGGAAGGAGTCCTCCAGATATTTTATGTAGGAGGCGATGGTTTTATCGTCTGCCTTGATTTGGTTGGATTTAAAGGTTTTGGCTAGTTTGCTCGGATTGCTGAGCGAGCCTATCGAAGAGGCAAGGATGTCGGTCAGCGTATCTATAACGAGGGCATCCTCCCTAAGGCCGTGTCTTTCTATGATGTCCCTGATATAAACGGTATCAAAAAGCGATTTCAGATAATTTGATTTCTCCTGAGGGGATTTTCTTTGGAGGATCATGGGCAACCCGCCATAGACGGAGTATTCCTGATAGCCGGTGACCTCGTTTCCTTCGTATGCGCTCATGAATTCCGAGAATGAGAGCGGGTGGACGTTGACGTTATCGCTCCGTCCGCGGAATTCGGTGAGGATGTCGGAAGATAGGAATCTCGAATTGCTCCCCGTTATGTAAATGTCGATGTTGCCTTTGTGCATCAACTCGTTTAGCAGGCCATATAGGCGGATTGGCTCATTTGCCTTAAGCTCTTCCTCCTTAATCGCGAATTGGGCTTCGTCGAGCAACAGATAATGCATCTTCTCGTCTTTGATTTTCGAATAGATGAATTCGGAAAGTTTATCGACATCCCTATATTGGATGTTTCGGTTTTCGTCCAACGACAAGGTGATGATGTCGTCTTCCTCAACCCCAGAGGAGAGCAGATAATCGCGATACAGATTGAATAAGAGGAAGCTTTTGCCGCACCGGCGGACTCCGGTTATGACTTTGACTAAACCGTTGCCCCTTTTGTTGATCAACTGGTTGAGGTAGTAATCCCGCTTAATCGTTTCCATTATTTTGTCCTCCGGATTTCGTTAGCATGCTATGTTTTTCCGGAATAAGTATATGACGTTCGGCGTTAATTGGCTAGCGTATATTCCTGATTTCGTTAGCATGCTATGTTTTTCCGGAATAAACGTAATCGAAACCCTTATATAGAACCCCATCTATTTCAGCAAGTCAGAGGCGATCCCCATTCCCAAAAGTCTAAAAAAATTGAAGTTTTGGGAATTGGAATAAAATTCATTCGATGTTAACGATGTTTTTGCAAATTTGGGGTCTAAATGTTTTTCGTTAAACCGCCAATTATGCCATGCGCACTTTTTCTCACCCCTCAATTGAGCCACAAAACCAAAGGGGCTATACTTAACAAAGTTAAGGAGATTTCATAACAAATGGCTGAAATCAAAAAGGAATTCCATTCGGTCGACGGCAACACCGCGGTCGCGATGGAGAGTTATTACTTCACCGAAGTGGCGGCGATTTTCCCAATCACCCCCTCATCCCCGATGGCGGAGAACGTCGACGTCTATGCCGCCCGCGGCGACAAAAACTTCTTCGGCGCCCCCGTCAAGGTCGTCGAGATGCAGTCCGAGGCCGGTGCCTCGGGCGCCGTCCATGGCGCTTTGCAGGGCGGCTCACTAGCCACCACCTACACGGCTAGCCAGGGACTTTTATTGATGATCCCGAACATCTACAAGTGGTGTGGCGAGCTTCTTCCCGCGGTCATGCACGTGGCCGCCCGTTCGTTGGCTTCCCGCGCTCTCTCAATCTTCGGTGACCACCAAGACGTATATGCCGTCCGTCAGACCGGCATCACCATGATCTGCTCCAACTCGGTGCAGGAGATCGCCGACCTCACCCCGGTGGCCCACTTATTGGCCATCGACGCCGGCACCCCGGTCTTACATTTCTTCGATGGCTTTAGGACCTCCCACGAAGTCCAGAACGTCGAATTCGTCGACAAGGAGGAGTGGAAGAAGCTCCTGCCGATGGACAAAGTCGAACTATTCAGGTCTCGCGCTCTCAACCCCCATACCCACGCGGTCACCAGGGGCGGCGCGGAGAATGATGACATCTACTTCCAGGGCGTCGAGGCCCAAAACTCCCATTACCGCGACATCGTCCCGGTGGCGGAGAAGTATTTCGCCGAGGCCAGCCGCTTAACCGGCCGTGAATACGCCCCCTTCGTCTACTATGGCTGCCCCAACGCCGAGCGCGTCATCGTGGCCATGGGCTCGGTCAATGAGACGGCCGGGGAAGTGGTGGACGCCCTCAACAAAGCCGGCGAGAAGGTCGGCTTGGTCAAGGTCCACCTCTACCGCCCCTTCGTCTCCTCCTTGCTTTCCAAGGCCATCCCGGCTACCTGCAAGAAGATCGCCGTCTTAGACCGCACCAAGGAACACGGTTCCCTCGGCGAGCCCCTATACCTCGATGTGGTGGGCGCCCTCGCTTTGGAGGGGCGTTCCGACATCAAGGTCATCGGCGGACGTTATGGCTTATCCAGCAAGGATACCCAGCCCTATTGCATCAAGGCCGTCTATGACTTCTTAAACGACGAGCACAACTGGACCGGCTTCACCGTCGGCATCAAGGATGATGTGACTAACCTCTCCATCCCCGTCGACACCAGCTGGCACATCGACCACGACTACACCTCCTGCCTCTTCTATGGCTTGGGTAGCGATGGTACGGTTTCGGCCAACAAGAGCTCCATCAAGATCATCGGCGACGCGACCGGACAATACGCCCAGGCCTACTTCCAATATGACTCCAGGAAGGCCGGCGGCACCACCAGGAGCCACCTCCGCTTCGGCAAATCCCCGATCCACAGCGAATACTACGTCAAAAACGCCGACTTCATCTCCTGCTCGCTGGATACCTATATCTTCAACTTCGACATGATCGCCAACCTGAAAAAGGGCGGCACCTTCCTGCTCAACACCAATATGGACGACGAGGCCCTCGTCAAGGCCATGCCGAATAGGATGAAGCACCTATTGGCCGAGAAGGAAGTCAACTTCTACGTCATCGACGCCAATAAGCTGGCCTTAGAGGCCGGCATGGGCCGTCACACCAACACGACCCTCCAGGCCGCCTTCTTCTACCTCAACCCGCAGATCCTCCCCTATAAGGAGGCCGAGCTCTGGATGAAGAAACTGGCCAAAAAGACCTACGAGAAGAAGGGCATGGACGTCGTCGAGAAAAACTACGACGCCATCGACAAGGGCGCCCAGGGCCTGAGGAAGGTCCCGGTCGATCCCGAATGGGTCAAGCTCCCGGTCAACAAGGTCATCAAGGCCGACACCGGCGACACCTACTTCGACGAATACGTCGGCACCATCGACCGCCTCGATGGGGACGAGCTCCCCACCAGCGAGTTCCACAAATACGAACTCCAGGATGGCACGATGAACGCCAACATCACCTTCCGCCAGAAGAGGGCCATCGCCGACAGGGTTCCCGTCTGGAATCCGGCGGCCTGCATCCAGTGCAACCAGTGCGCCTTCGTCTGCCCCCACGCCACCATCAGGCCGTATCTGATTAACGACGCCGAATTGGAAAACGCCCCCGAGATCGTCAAAGCCGCCACCAAACCGGCTTTGGGGACTGCCGATAAGACCCTTAAATTCCGCATCCAGGTCTCGACGATGAACTGTATCGGCTGCGGACTCTGCGTGGCCGAATGTATGGCCAACCAAGGCGCCCTTAGGACCGCCGCCGCCAAAGGCGAGCAGCCCGATCCCGCCAAATTCGCCCTCAAGATGGTCGATGCCAAGGGGCAGTTCGATCAGCAGGAAGGCGCCGATTACCTCTATAAGTTCTGCTCCGAGAAGAAGGGGCAGCTACCCGCCGCCTTGGAGTCCACCGTCAAAGGCGTCGGATTCAAGAAACCCTACATGGAAGTCTCCGGTGCCTGCGCCGGCTGCGGCGAAGCCCCCTATTACAGGCTCGTCTCCCAGCTCTTCGGCAAGGATATGCTCGTGGCCAACGCCACCGGCTGCTCCTCGATCTATTGCGGCTCGACCCCGTTAACCCCCTTTGTCAACGACAACGGCAAGGATGGTCCGGCCTGGGCCAACTCCTTATTCGAGGATAACGCCGAATATGGCTTCGGCATGAGGATCGCCACCGATCAGAAGCTCGCCCGCATCTCCGCCATCTTGGCGGATGCCAAGGGCAAGGTCGAGCCCGAACTCGAAGCCGTCATCGACGATTATCTCGCCCATATCAAGGAGCGCGATTACGTCAAAGGCATCGTCGGCAAGCTCGTCGAATTAGTCAAAGCCAGCAAGGATTCCGGCGTCAAGGAGGTCCTCAACTATGAGCGTGACCTCGTCGACAAGTCCGTCTGGATCGTGGGCGGCGATGGCTGGAGCTACGATATCGGTTATGGCGGCTTAGACCACGTCTTGGCCAACGAAGCCGACGTCAACGTCTTAGTCCTCGACACCGAGGTCTACTCCAATACCGGCGGCCAGGCCTCCAAGTCCAGCCAGACCGGCTCCATCAACAAATTCACCGCCTCCGGAAAGAAGGAAGCCAAGAAGAATTTGGCCCTGATGGCCATGGCCTATAAGCACGTCTACGTCGCCCAGATCGCCTTGGGCGCCAACCCGGCGGCCGCCATCAAGGCGTTGAAAGAGGCCGAAAGCTACAACGGCCCCTCCTTGGTCATCTGCTACTGCCCCTGCGCCGAGCAGCACATCAAGGGCGGCTTGGTCAACTCCATCAAGGAGGAGAAGGCTGCGGTCGAATGTGGATACTTCAACTGCTTCCGTTACGACCCGAGGCTGGAGGAGGAGAAGAAGCTGACCCTCGACTCCAAACCCGAGCCCGACTACACCAAGTTCCGTGACTTCATCATGCACGAGACCCGCTTCTCGATGCTCCCGGTTGTCAACCCCGAGCACGCCGAGGAATTGCTGAGCAAGTGCGAAGCCCTCGCCAAGAGCCGTTGGCAGGACGTTCAGAAGTTCGGTAAATAAGCTAAAAGCAAGGCGCCACCGCGACTGGTGGCGCTTTCTTTTTATGTAAACTTTCTTAACGTTCCCTTCTCATTTATACTTTTTCCATGAAAAAGAAACTGTCACTTTTGTTGGCGATCGGGCTGGGTTTTTCCCTTGGCGCCTGCGCTGCGGCGAACTCATCGAGTTCGTCTTCATCCAGTGAGTCATCCCAATCCTCGGAACCGGTTAGCTCATCCGTAAGCGAGAGCAGCCAATCCGAAGCCTCATCGAGTTCTTCGACTCCCTCTTCTTCCTCCGCGGGAATATCTTCTTCCTCCCAGGCTAATAGCAGTTCCAGTTCAGCCGCCACCAGCTCCACCCAAGCCAGCAGCAGTAGCAATAGCTCTGCCGCCAGCTCTTCCTCGGTGGTTAATAGCTCTTCCTCCGACACCTCGTCCACCTATCAGGCCTCGATAATGTTCGGGAGCGAGAAATACACCTCCTCGTCCACCCAATTTGAAAGCGCGGTCACCCTCACCAACATCACCTTGACCGAGATTGAGCATGCGACATCGTATGTCGCCGATTCAACCACCGCGGTGAGGATCGGCTCCTCGAATAACCTCGGGACCCTTACCTTTAAATTCGATGCCCTCAACATCGTGGAGGCCTACGTCTATGCCTACGCCTATAACAGCACGGCTGCCAAGTTAAGCGTCTCCTCCGACGCCTTGGAAACCGTCAGTTATTCCGTGCCTTCCTCCGACTCGGTTCCCGATGTCTCCTCCTTAGATGATGCCTACTACATCGACGGCTTCAGCGGCAGCAGCACTTATCTGAGTTTCGGCAACGACGTCAAAGGCGCCCGCGTGAGCTTTGTCGGCGTCGTCTTAACCATTTCCGGCAGCTCACCGGTCACCCCCTCAAGCTCATCATCCTCCTCACAGAGTAGCTCCTCGAGTTCATCGAGCTCCTCCTCCCAAGTCGATTATCCGGACGTCGATTTAGGCGAATACTACAAAACCATCGACACCTCCGCGACCGGGGACACCTTGGGGTTGAGCCTCCACAACCTCATGATCGACACCCATAGCTACTACACGACCTATGGTGAGATCCGTTATACCTTTGGGGCGACCGATGGCGATGCCTCCAATCCCGGCAACCTCATCGACTTCTATTCCCACGAGAGCTATGACGCGACTTGGGACGGCTCCTATTACAACCGTGAGCACGTTTGGTGCCAGTCGTTATCGGCTGGATTGTGGGCCGATACGGATAACAGCACCACCGGTGGGGGATCGGATATGCTCCACCTCCGTCCGACGAAGGCCAGCTATAACTCCTCCCGTGGCAATAAGCCCTATGGCGAGGTGCAGGGCGGAAGCGGTGTGACCACCACGAATTACGGTTACTACAACACCTCCACCTTCGAGCCCTTCGATAACGTCAAGGGCAACGTGGCCAGGATCATCTTCTACGTCTACCTCCATTACGGGAATGCCTTTGGCGGCGAGAGCAATAGCTACGTCGGTAATCTCTCCGTCACCTCCGTCGTCAATTGCGCGAGCGAATCGGCGGCCTGGGAGATGCTCCTTGAATGGAACACCCTCGACCCGGTCGACGAATTGGAGCAGACCCTAAACGACGTGGCCTGCTACTACCAGGGTAACCGCAACCCCTTCATCGACTATCCGAACTTCGCCACCCAGATCTGGGGATAACAGTTCAACAGAGCCCGTCGAGATGATGGGCTTTTGATTGCGTGGGCCCGCTAGAAACAGGTCTGCACCAAAGCAAAAACATAAGGTGCAAAAATTGCCCATTAATTATTTGAAAGGTGCAAAAATTGCACTATAATGTTTGCGAAGGTGCAAAAAATGGAAGCGCTGAAGCAAATCAGAACCGAGAATAAGCTGACTCAAAAAGAAGCGGCCGAGCTCGCCGGTATTTCGCTTCGTTCCTATAAAAGTTATGAGAACGATGCGAATAAGGTCGGGACATTGAAATATAAATATCTAATTGATCTCATTAAGACTACATATCCGCTGGATGAGGAGCACGGACTCCTTGAGCTTAAAGACATAAAAGCCATCTCAGAACCAATTTTGAAAAAATATGACGTTGATTTCTGCTATCTTTTCGGGTCTTATGCCAAAAACAAGGCCACGCCTGAAAGCGACGTGGATTTGCTTATCTGTTCGGAAATAAAGGGCCTAAGATTTTTTGGGCTTATAGAAGAATTGCGGGAGGCCCTTCACAAAAAGGTGGATGGCTTGGATATAAATCAGCTAAAAGGCAATCTTGAGTTGACGAAAGAGATTCTAAAAGACGGGATCAAAATATATGGATAACACCAAGGGCGATAACTATTTTTTGGCAAAAATAAGGAAAGACGTCGAATACATCGAAAAGCAGATGAAAGGTGTCTCAATCGAAGCTCTTGAGCGTAACGAAATGCTTATGGATTCGATGATGTTTAGGATGATTCAGATTTCTGAAAGCTCGAAGAAACTTTCGGAGGAATTTAGGCAACAGCGTAAAGATGTGCCGTGGGGTATGCTTTTTGGTCTGAGAAACAGAATCGTTCATGATTATGGGAATGTTGATTTTGGAGTGATCTACGAAGTCCTTACAAAAGATATGCCGGCCTTGAAGGAAATTCTTAGCTCTTGGTAATTTTTATGTCGATTTGCCACAGTAAATGCTGAAAGACAACATTTGCTGGGGGGAATAAACAATAATTTCGGGATTTAAGCCCCGAAGAGAAAGGGTCGAGCTTTGCATATTCCCAAAATAACTCCCATAGCAATGAAGGGAGTCCTTATGCAGAGTATAGTTTGGTTCAGCGTCTGCCCTCTATTTGTATCTTAGAATTAACCTGTCCGTGGCTACTTGGAGAGATTTTTAAAAGCTTTCCCAAAAGCGGATAACTGGCATAATGAGATATTCATCGCAAAAGGAAAGGGACGTTTATGGATAAAAAACTGAGTTTGCTCATCGTGGGCGCATCCGCCTTCTGCCTTTTCGGCTGTAACGGAAACGGCACCCAAAGCATAACGTTCGAAGACTTCACTAACCCCGATGGCGTCACGATCGGCCACAAGGAGTATGAGAATATTCTGGTCGAGGCCTCCGCGAATCGGAGCAATCTCCTTCCTATAGCCTAGAGTCCACCATCGAGAGCGACGAAGGAGCCCTCTATGGGGAGGCCTATGGCGGATATGGGGGATATAGCAAAATCTCCAATAGTGAGACCCTGACCCTCTATAAAAATCGGGTTGCCGTCCGCGAATATCAAAACAGCGAGAGCTCCTCCCTAAACGGGGGATACGAGATAGAGTCGAACGGGAAGGAAACTTATTTCATCGGCCACGACACCTCCGATTACCGCATTTACACCAACTACGAAGCGGAGAGCTATGGACTCAGCATGCAATATGGCTCGTATGGTTTGGCCTATGCCTCCTTTGAGGCGGCCTGCGAGGGCTATGACGAGGAGATCGATGATTTGACCTTCGGGTCGATGGACGCCGCCTTCAACACCACCTATGTGAATGGGAACGCCCACGTCAAGGATGGTGAGGGGAACCTCTATGTGACCGCCCCCTCCATCGTCCGATTGGCCTCCGGCTACATAGCCACGTCCTCGGGCGACGTCATTTACCCCTATTCTTTGGCGGCCTGGCAGAGGATATATAAAAAAGACGCCGAATTTGGCTATTTCCTCTCCGAATACACCCAGAAGATCCTTTATTGGTTTGCCCAGGACCTGAACGGGGAGGAACTATCCTCCCCCTATGTCTATCTTCTCGGCTTCCGTGTGGTACATATCTGCCTCCTTTGCCTTACGGATCGATTATCGCATGCCTCCCCATTTAGGGAAGCATGTCTACTTTATGGTGAGGTGTGTCTACTTTTAGGTTACCAGTACAGTTCCGCAAACGCCTATTTTTGGAAAACCGTGAAAAACAATGCCCAAAAATATTGGAAAACCGTGAAAATTACCCTATACTCTTTATGGAAAACCGGGAAAAAGCAGTATGTATCGAAAGATTTCTTCATTCATCGACGAGTATTTGACGCACGACTCAAAACGAATTTTGTGCATCGATGGGGCCCGCCAAGTCGGTAAAACGTACATAATCAGGGAAGTTGGCAAACGACATTATCGGAATTTTGTCGAAATCAACTTGGCCAACGACAAAGCCGGAGACGGCGTTTTTGGCAAAGTAAATTCCATTGAATCGTTTTATTTGGTCCTCGGAGCTTATTTTGGCGAGCAAACCAAAGATCCGGCATCGACTCTTATTTTTTTGGACGAGATTCAGGAATATCCGGACTTGCTGACCCTTCTTAAACCTCTTTCGGAAGACAATCGATTTAAATACATCTGCAGCGGTTCCCAATTGGGCCTTGCCTTAAAGAAGAGCACCCTTATTCCGATGGGTTCCATAAGGGAAGTCAAAATGTATCCCCTCGATTTTGAGGAGTTTTTGCTGGCGAACAACGTTTCTAAGGAAGTCATAGATTTTATGCGGGAACGTTTCCAAGAAAAGAGCTCTTTAGACGAAGCCCTCCATGAAAGGATACTGTCTTTATTCAAGATGTATTTGCTGTTGGGCGGATTGCCGGCGGCCATCAACGAATATCTGGAATCGCGGAACATGGTTTCGGTCAGGGAGATTCACCAGGAGACCATCGCCTATTACAAAGACGACGCCTCCAAATACGATTTCGAAAACAAATTGAAGATAGGCCGTATTTATGAGATGCTGCCATCCAACATCGACAACAAAGTGAAGAGGATCCAATTCAAGAGCATCGAGGATATCAACGACGCCCGATTCCAAAAATACGCGGACGAATTTGATTATTTGCTCTCCTCCGGCATCGCCTTGGGGACCCAGGCGGTCAGCGAGCCGAAATTTCCTTTGACGGCATCCAGCCACAAAAACCTGATAAAGCTTTACATGAATGACGTCGGACTGCTTACGAATTCCTTATACAAAAGCAATGTGATGGCGGTTTTGAGCGATAAAAGAGGAGTCAACTTGGGCGGAGTCTACGAAACCGTGGTTGCCCAAGAACTGCAGGCCCACGGCCACCAACTGTTCTATTTCGACAGCAAAAAAGTCGGGGAAGTCGATTTCCTTATCGATGACTACGATTCCCTTTCGATTGTCCCTCTGGAAATAAAATCCGGACGGGATTTCCATAATTTCAGGGCATTGCCCAAATTGGTCGGCAATCAGAATTACCACATCGATTTTGGCTATGTGCTGAGCAACGACCGAATTGTTTCCTCTAATGGAAAAATCGTGTGCATGCCGATTTATTATTCGATGTTCTTTTAAACTCCCCGGAAACATCACGATGGCACGGAAACAAAAAAATCCCGACGCCTAGGCATCAGGACTCATTTGTTCAACTGGTCGGAACGACGGGATTCGAACCCGTGACCTCTACCACCCCAAGGTAGCGCACTACCAAGCTGTGCTACGTCCCGGCTCGAACTATTATACCCAACTGCACCTTGGTTTCCAGCAAAAGATAAAGGGCTTAACCTTGGACTAGACTGAATGGCGAAACTATAATCAGTTTCGATATGGCTGATACTAAGAATTCGAAAGATTGGATAATCGTCAAAGGGGCGAGGGAAAATAACCTCAAAAACGCCGGGGTTTCGATACCCAAGGGCTCCCTGACCGTCTTCACCGGCTTATCGGGTTCCGGCAAGACGACTTTGGCCTTCGACACCATCTATAGCGAGGGCAGAAGGCGTTACGTGGAGAGTTTATCGGCCTATGCCCGTCAGTTTTTGGGTGGGCTGGAGAAACCGGACGTCGACTCCATCGAGGGACTTTCCCCGGCCATTTCCATCGATCAGAAATCCGGATCCCACAACCCGCGTTCGACCGTCGGGACCGTCACCGAGATTTATGATTACATGCGTCTTCTCTACGCCCGGATCGGGGTGCCTTATTGCAAGAATGGGCACGGTGAGATCCATAGCTACTCCCCGGTGGCGATGACCGACGCCATCCTCGAGCATGAGCAGGGCGAGAAAATCCAGATACTATCCCCCATCGTCAGGCACGAGAAGGGCACCCAAAAAGACGTCTTCGAAAAACTGACGAAGGAGGGTTTCGTCCGCGTCAGGGTCGACGGGGAGATAAAGCTGTTATCCGAATGCGAGCCGTTAGAGAAAAACACCCGGCACGACGTCGACATCGTCATCGATAGGCTGGTGATTAAGGATGGCCTCCGTTCGAGGGTGAACGAGGACGTCGAATTGGCTCTGGATTGGAGTCATGGCTTTTTGATTATCCTCTCCGAAAAGGGCGAGAGGCTATTGTCCCAACATCATTCCTGCCCGGAATGCGGTTTCGCCATCCCCAAATTGGAGCCGCGCCTATTTTCCTTCAACGCCCCCCTGGGTTATTGCCCGGACTGCCATGGCCTTGGCATCAAGCGGGAATGCGCGGAGGAATTATTGGTCCCGGATCCGAGCCTTAGCATCGGGCAGGGGTGCCTCCGTTACTTCAGCAACATCATCCACACCCCCAACATCGAGTGGCAGGAGTTCAAATTGCTTTTGGACACCTACAAAATCAGCGAGGACATCCCCTGGGAGAAGCTGGACAAAAAGCGGAAATCCATCGTCTTAAAAGGCTCCCCGGACATCCTCCATTACACCATCACCTCCTCCAAGGGCAACAAGATGAACCACCATGGCTACATCGAGGGGGTCAAGACGAGGATCGAAAGGCTCTACCGCGAGACGACCTCGGAATGGATGTCCCAATACTACGAATCCTTCATGAAGGACACGGTCTGCGAAAGCTGCCATGGGGCCAGGCTAAACGAGGCCGCCTTGTCGGTGAAGGTCGGGGGACTGAATATCTATGAGGCCACCTCGCTTTCTTTGGATAAATACCTCGACTGGGTCAAATCCGTGGGCGAGCATTGCACCCCCAATGAGCATGCGATCGCCGATATGGTGTTAAAAGAGCTAGAGAACCGGGCCCGTTTCTTAGTCGACGTCGGCTTGGATTATCTTTCCTTATCGCGTTACGCCATGACGCTTTCCGGCGGCGAGGCCCAAAGGATCAGGCTGGCCACCCAGATCGGCTCCAGGCTATCCGGGGTTTTATACGTCCTGGACGAGCCCTCGATCGGCTTGCACCAAAAGGATAACGACAAGCTCATCGCCACCCTCAAGGAGATGCGTGATTTGGGCAACACCCTCATCGTCGTCGAGCACGACGAGGAGACGATGCGCCAGGCCGACTATTTGGTCGACGTCGGGCCGGGGGCCGGGATCCACGGGGGAAAAGTGGTGGCCGAGGGGAGCCTCGAGGACGTCATCAATTGCCCCGAATCGATAACCGGGGCCTATTTATCCGGCAAAAAATATATCCCCGTCCCCAAATCTAGGAGAAAGGGGAACGGCAAATGCCTCGAATTAGTGGGGGCCAAATGCCACAACCTCCAAAACGTATCCGTCAAAATCCCGTTGGGGAAACTTATTTTGGTCACCGGCGTTTCCGGTTCCGGCAAAAGCACCCTCATCAACGAGACCCTGGTCAAGGCCATCCAGAAGAATCTGAATGGGGCCAAAGTCGACCCCGGGGAATATAAGGCCCTCCATGGACTGAATAACATCAACAAACTCGTCAACATCACCCAGGAGCCGATCGGGAGGACGCCAAGGAGCAACCCCGCCACCTACACCGGCGTCTTCGATGACATCCGGGCGCTTTTCGCCGAGACCGATGAGGCCAGGGCCAGGGGCTACGACAAAGGGCGATTCTCCTTCAACGTGAAGGGGGGACGCTGCGAGAAATGCCAGGGGGCCGGGGTCACCAGGATCCCGATGTCTTTCCTCCCCGACGTCTACGTCACCTGCGATGAATGTAACGGCAAGCGTTATAACGACGAGACATTACTTTGCGAATATAAGGGCAAGAACATCCACGACGTCCTCGAGATGAGGGTGGAGGAGGCTTTGGACTTCTTCTCCTCGAGGCCGGCGATTTATAACAAGATAAAGATTTTGAATGATGTTGGATTGGGCTACATCAAACTGGGTCAGCCGGCCACCGAGCTATCGGGTGGCGAGGCCCAGAGGATAAAGCTCGCCACTGAGCTTCAAAAACGCCCCACCGGGAAGACGCTTTACGTCTTGGATGAGCCGACCACCGGCTTACATAGCGATGACGTCAATAGGCTCATCAAAGTCCTTCAGGCCATCGTCGACCACGGGGACACGGTCCTGGTCATCGAGCATAACCTCGATCTCATCAAGGTGGCCGACTGGATCATCGACCTCGGGCCTTTGGGTGGATATCGCGGTGGCAAGATAATCGCCAGCGGGACGCCAGAGGAGGTCTCGGAGGTCGAGGGCTCCTATACCGGGCAATATCTAGGCCCCGTCTTGAAAGAGGCGAAAAGCAAAGGACAAGTGGAGTAACATAGAATAATGGACATCGGATTTTTGATCATCGGCTTGGTGCTAAGCCTCGTCTCCGCCTGCGCGATTGGCTATTTGATTTATCAAAACGTCAAAGTCAGGAAGGGGGAGAAACTCATCCCCAAGGCCGATTTATATTACGGATTGGCTTCCTTAATCGGCTTAGCCGTCGGCGGCTTGTTTTTGATTCTCTCGGCCCTTTATTGGCCGCGGGATGGGGAGGGCCACACCTACCTTGAGGGCGGCATCCCCGCCTTATCGGCGATTTTCTCCTTCTTCTGGTTTTTGGGGATGGGCTGCTTTGCCTATGGCTTCGCCTTCCATTTCTACAAACCCGATTTGGATAAGAAGCAGGGGAGATGCGCACATATCGGCTTATACGCCGGGGCGGCGGTGGCCGTCTTGGGGTTTTTGCTGACGGCCGAGGGGATATCGAGATCCGATTATTTCTCCTATCCTTTGATGAGCTCGATTTCCTTGGGCAACCTCCACATCGCCTTCTACGGCATCCTCATCGTCCTCGGGGCCCTATTGGCCTATGAGCTGGCCGATCATAGGATGTATCAATATAGCGGCGAGCACGGCCTATTGGATTCGACTTTATTGGTCGGCTTCCCCTCGGGCATCATCGGGGCCAGGATCGGCTATGTCATCGGTAACTGGGACTTGGAGTTCGCCTCGAGGGTGGCCAAGGGCGATTGGACCTGCATCTTCGCCATCTGGGAGGGTGGTTTAACCATCCTCGGCGGGGCCATCGCCGGCATCGTCTGCGGGGCCCTCTGGTTCCATTGGAGGCATCCCAAAATCGGCGGTAGATTCGCCATCGACATGGTCATCCCCGGAATCCTATTGGCCCAGGCCGTCGGAAGATGGGGCAACTTCTTCAACCAGGAGGTTTATGGCTCCTCGGTGGATAGCCTTTCCTTCCTGCCTTATTGGCTGGCCCAGAACATGTATATCGACGGGGCCTACAGGGTGCCATTATTCCTCGTCGAGGGGATCTTGAATGTGGCCGGTTATTTCCTGATTTGGTATGGGGTGAGGAACCTCTTTAAGAAATACCTCCATTATGGCGATATGCTGGGCTGCTACCTCATCTGGTATGGGGTGATCCGCTTCATATTGGAACCTTTGAGGGACTCCTCCTTCAATATGGGGAATGACGGCAACTGGTCGATCATCTGGTCGGCCTTATACGTGGTGATGGGCATCCTTTGGATGGTCATCATCCGCCTATTCGACTACTGGAAGAAAAAGAAGGGGAAGCCGGCCTATGAGCCGGAGTTCCCGCATAAGCTTAAAGCGTCCGAGAAGACTGACTCCCCCGAGGAAGCTAATATCTATACCTACGAGGAAGACAAACATGAAGAAAACTGAAGTGGCCATCATCGGGGCCGGGGTGGCCGGGATATCCGCGGCCATCTATTTAAAGCGGAGCAACCGCGATTGCCTCCTTCTCGATAAGGGGGCGCCGGGCGGAAAGCTGTTGAATATCCACCAGATCGATAACTACGCCGGTTTCGGGCCGATTTCCGGGATGGAATTGGCCGGGAAACTTTTTGAGCACGCCTCCTCCTTTGGGGTCAATTACGAATATGGGAACGTCTTATCCATCCTCCGCCAGGAAGATGGGAGCTTCTTATTGACCACCGACATGGATCAGATCGAGGCCAAATCCGTCATCGTGGCCACCGGGACCCAGAATAAGCTATCCGGCCTTCCCGGGGAGAAGGAGTTCAACGGCCGCGGCGTCTCCTATTGCGCGACCTGCGATGGGAACTTCTTCAAAGGGAAGGATGCCGCCGTCATCGGCTATAAGGATCAGGCCGTCCAGGAGGCCATCTACCTGGCGGGCTTGGTCAATCACCTTTATTTCGTCCACGAGAAGGAGATCGAGGCGGCCGAGAGCCATATGGATACCCTGAAGAGCTTCTCCAACGTCAGCTTCCATCAAGCCACCCCCTTGGCCATCAAGGGCGAGAAGTTGGTGAGTGGGTTGCTAGTTAAGGAAAACGGCGAGGAGAAGGAATATCCCTTATCCGGCGTCTTCCCCCTGTTTGGGGAGCGTTCCTCCAGCGAGTTCCTCGCGAATACCGGCGTGAGCCTCGATAGGGGCTTCCTGATCTGCAACGAGAACATGGAGACCGACGTCCCGGGTTTATACGGGGCCGGAGACTGCGTGAAGAAGAAACTCCGCCAGGTCGTCACGGCCGCGAGTGACGGGGCGATTGCCGCGACCAGCGCGGTAAGTTACATCCATTCCCTCCGGAAGAAGGAAAACTGAAAACCAAACGTCGGGTGAGCAACCCGGCGTTTTTATTTTTTCCACGAATTTTGACGCTTTTCCGTTTCAAGCCTCCATCTATAGGTAGAGGAGAACTGTTATGACGATAATGGGAATCCTCGCCAAACCGCCACGGCCCCCGCGGGGCCCGGGGGAAGGGAGTCCACATGGACCTCGGAGACGTGGCCGAGCTGATCTCCGCCATTGCGGAGCTAATACTCGCCATCGTCTACCTGGTTGGGTCGCTCGCCCGCCTTAAGAAGCGGAAGGGCGAATAACCGCAAAAAAAGGACGCGCCCCATAAGGGGTTAGCGTCCAACCCAACGCCTACATTCTAGCACACCCCGCGGGTCGGAGCGACCCCGCTTTCTCCCCGGGAGGGGGGCGGGGAGGCCTTTTGGTGAATGCCGTCGCAATCGCCCAAAACTTTTTCCACGAGTTTCGACGCTTTTCCGGTTTCCGCGTCTACCTTATGGTGGAGGCATATTCGTATGTCACCACCAAAACGGCCGCCAAGCCACCGCGGGGAACGGGGGAGGAAAGGGGGTCCATAAATGGATCTCGCCGGATTGGCCGAGCTGATCTCTGCAATTGCGGAACTGCTGCTCGCCATAATGGCTGTCCTTGGGTTCGTAAGAGGCCTGCGTAAGACCGACGACGAATAAAAAAAGGGCGTTAGTCCGTCAGGGCTAGCGCCACAAGCACACCGACATCTTAGCACACCCCGCGGACAAATGGCACCCCGCCGGTGCATAACCGTATAGGCGGGGGAGGCCTTTTGGATAAAAGACATATTAAGTGGGGGAATTATGGCTTTTTGAAGTTATAATAAATCCACTATGAAAGAACTTTTGATCATCTCCGGCCTGTCCGGATCCGGGAAGTCTACCGCCGCCCGCGTTTTGGAGGAGCAGGGCTTCCGTGTCGTCGAGGCCATTCCGGCCTCCATCATCCCGACCTACATGGACTATTTCGCCTCTGCGAAGGCCGATAAAGAAGTGTTGGTCGTCCCCATCGACGAGGCCAAGGAAGTCATCGAGGCCGCCAAAGCCACCGGCAAGGCCGAGATCGACGTTTTGCTGCTATATTGCTCGAAGAAGGAGCTATTGACCCGTTTCAGGCTCACCAGGCATAACCACCCCTTTGAGATGGTCGGCCTTTCCTTAGAAGACGCCATCGAGCGCGACATCGAATACTATCAGGAGGCCCGCCCCTTAGCCGATCAGGTCATCGACACCTCCGGCTTGGCCGCCTCGGATTTACGCAGGATGCTCTTCCTTTTGGTGGGGCAGGATACCGGCAAGGTCAAGGTCTTGCTATCCTCCTTTGGCTACAAATACGGCGTCCCCGAGGATGCCGACATCATCTTCGACACCAGGATTGTCCCCAATCCCTTCTGGGAGAAGGAGTTATCCGATCTAAACGGAAACGATCAGCCGGTCATCGACTTCCTCGAAGCCAAGCCGACCGCCCACCTCGTCTTCAAGGAGATGGTGCATTACCTCGATTTCTACCTGAGCGAATCCGCCAGGGACCATAAGGGCTCATTGAGCATCTACGTCGGTTGCACCGGCGGCCAGCACCGTTCGGTCTATTTCGTCAACAAACTGTTCGAGGAATACAAGAACAAATACGAGTGCGTTGTGGTTCACCGCAACCTCAATAGAGACAGCGATTGATGCCGGTAGTCAAAGCCTCCTTCGCCTACGGGGTCAAAGAAGAGATTGCCCGGAAAGATTGGAGCGATGAGTGCAAACGCTCCATCCTTTCGGCGTTCCTAAAGATCAACGGCGGTCTTAGGATTTCCGGCGGCAAGGAGGAGATAGAGCTTTCCAGCGAATCGGCCACCACGGCCAAGGCCCTATATTCCTACATCAGTTCCCTCTATGGGGTGAACGTCCATTTCGCCTACACCAAGGGCATCGGGGCCAGGAAGGGCGTCAAATACCACGTCTTAATCGATGAGGCCGATTACCTTCTCGGTGACCTCGAGGTCGATTTCTTTGCCTACAAGGTCCCCAAAAACGCGGTCATCAACGACGAATTGACGGCCGCCTATCTGGCCGGGGCCTTCCTTTGCTCGGGCTCGGTCAATGACCCCAAGACGAGCAATTACCACCTCGAGTTCAGCTTTCAGGATGAAAACTACGCCAAATGGTTCGCCAAGCTTTTGGGCAAAACCAAGGGCGGGAGGTTTTCCGCCAAGCTGGCCAAGAGAAGGAACCGCCACATCGTCTATCTGAAGCGGAGCGACGAGATTTCGGAGTTATTGGCCTATATGGGTGCTTATGAATCCTGCCTGAAGTTTGAGAACATCCGGGTCGACAGGGATTTCCAAAACCTCGATAATCGCCTCTATAACATCGACTCGGCGAATATGGCCAAGACCATCAAGGCCAGCCAAAGGCAATTGGAGGAGATCGAATACTTCCGTGATAACGTCGGATTGGAGAATATCCCCAACCTCAAGCTCCGTTCGTTGATGAAGCTACGGCTCGAGCATCCCGATGCCTCCCTGGATGAATTGGCGAGGCTATTGTCGGAGGAGCTGGCCTCCACGGTCAGCAAGAGCAACGTCAACCACCTATTCCGCCACCTGCACCAGGAGTATCTGAAACACCATGGCTGATGAATTGAGGCTTCTATCGCAATTGGGCAAAAGGATCACCTACCTCCGGAAGGAGCGGGGGATCTCCCAGCTCGATCTATCCATCGATTCCGGCCTTTCAAAGAGTTATCTCTCCGACCTCGAGCACGGGCGGAGGAACCCCTCCGTGGCCTCTTTATCGAAGATCGCATCCGCCTTGGGGGTGACTTTGGAGGAACTTTTCCGAGGAGTGGTGGAGATAAAACAGCTCATAGACAACTAAATGAGCCAACCCACTTTAAAATGGGCAAACGAAGTTTGTATAATATTCCCGCAATAAATTTAGGAGGACATTGTTAATGTCAGTTAAAGTTGCAATCAATGGCTTCGGCCGCATCGGCAGGCTCGCTTTCCGCCAGATGTTCGACGCCGAAGGCTACGAAATCGTCGCCATCAACGACCTCACCAGCCCCAAGATGCTGGCCCACCTATTGAAGTATGACAGCGCCCAGGGCCGTTATGCCCGCGCCGCTGAGGTCACCTGCTCCGAGGACGGAGCCGCCGAAGGCTGGATCGCCGTTGGCGGTAAGAAGATCCGCATCTATGCCGAGAAAGACGCCAACAACTGCCCCTGGAAGGCCCTTGACGTCGACGTCGTCTTAGAGTGCACCGGCTTCTACACCTCCAAGGAAAAATCCATGGCCCACATCAACGCCGGCGCCAAGAAGGTCGTCATCTCCGCCCCGGCCGGCAAGGATTTGAAGACCATCGTCTATTCCGTCAACGAGAAGACCCTCACCAAAGAAGACCAGATCATCTCGGCCGCCAGCTGCACCACCAACTGCCTCGCCCCGATGGCCAAGGCCCTCAACGACGCCTTCCCGATCCAATCCGGCATCATGACCACCGTCCACGCCTACACCGGTGACCAGATGGTTCTCGATGGCCCGCACCGCAAAGGCGATCTCCGCCGCGCCCGTGCCGCCGCCGTCAACATCGTCCCGAACTCCACCGGCGCCGCCAAAGCCATCGGCCTCGTCATCCCCGAGCTCAATGGCAAGCTGATCGGCTCCGCCCAGCGCGTCCCCGTCCCCACCGGCTCGACCACCATCTTGGTTTCCGTCGTCAAGGCCGATGAGCTCGACGCCAAGAAGGTCAACGAAGTCATGAAGAAGGCCGCTTCCGGCAATGCCTCCTTCGGTTATACCGAAGAGGAGCTCGTCTCCGGCGACATCGTCGGCATCACCTTCGGCTCCCTCTACGATGGCACCCAGACCATGGTCACCAAGATCGCCGATGGCCTCTTCCAGGTCCAGACCGTCGCTTGGTACGACAACGAGAACTCCTACACTTCTCAGATGGTCCGCACCATCAAATACTTCGCCGAGTTATAATCCGCGAGAAAATAGAAACAGGCGCAGCCGCTTGGCTGCGCTTTTTCTTACGCTTACGCCATTAATTTCCCGCTACACCTCTTTTAGGTGTAAACTTAGCCTGCAAGTTTTTAAGGAGAAAAAGAAAACAATGCTAACTGTAGACGATCTTAAAGACCTTCAAGGTAAGAAGGTTTTTGTCCGCGTCGACTTCAATGTCCCCCAGAAAAACGGCGTCATCCGCGATGACAACCGCATCCGCGCCGCCCTCCCGACCCTCAAGGCCTTGGTCGGCAAAGGCGCCCGCCTAATCGTCACCAGCCACTTGGGCAAGATCAAGTGGAAGGAACCCGATTCCGAGAAGATCGAGGCCATGAAGGCGGCCAATAACCTCGAGTGCGCCGCCAACAGACTCGGCGAATTGCTCCCCGAGACCAAAGTCTATTTCTGCCCCGAGAATACCGGCGAAACCGTCAAGAAGGCCGTCTCCGAATTGAAGGATGGCGAGATCCTCGTCCTCCAGAACACCCGTTATCAGAAGGGTGAGGAGAAGAATAACCCCGAACTGGCCGCCGAATGGGCCTCTTTGGCCGATGCCTTCGTCATGGACGCCTTCGGCTCCGCCCACCGCGCCCACGCCTCCACCGTCGGGGTCCCCGAGATCCTCAAGGGCGAGGGCAAACCCGTGGCCCTCGGCTATCTGATGATCAAGGAGGTCGAGAACCTCTCCCGCTGCGTCGAGGTCAAAGATAGCGACCGTCCCTATGTCGCCATCCTCGGCGGCTTCAAGGTCTCCGACAAGATCAAGGTCATCGACACCCTGCTTAAGAAATGTGACTACGTCCTCATCGGCGGCGCCATGAGCTACACCTTCAAGAAGGCCTTGGGCGCCCCCATCGGCACCTCCCCCTTCGAGGAAGATCAGCTCGACTACGCCAAGAAGTGCCTCGAGGAGGCCAAGGGCAAATTGATCCTCCCCGTCGATTCCGTCGTCTCCGATAAGTTCGACGAGAACGAACCCCGCACCATCAAAGTCGTCGACGAAATCCCCGATGGCTTCGAGGGCCTCGACATCGGTCCGAAGACCTGCGAGGAATATGCCAAGATCATCTCCAAAGCCAAGATGGTCTTCTGGAACGGCCCGGCTGGCGTCTTTGAGCAGAAGGACTTCCAGGCTGGCACCATCGCCATCTGCGAGGCCATCGCCAAGTTGGATGGCAAAGCCTTCACCGTCTGCGGTGGCGGTGACAGCGCCTCGGCCGTCAAGCAATTCGGCTTCAAGGACAAATTCAGCCACGTCTCCACCGGCGGCGGCGCCTCGCTCGAGATGATCGAGAACGATGGCCACCTCCCGGGCGTCGACGTGCTCAGGTAAATCGATGAGAAAGAAACTGCTTCTGGGCAACTGGAAGATGAACAAAACCCCGGCTGAGGCCAAGCAATTCTGCCTCGATGCTAGGGAAGTCGTCTCCTACGCCATCGCCCATAACGTCGACATCGGCGTTGCCCCCACCTTCGTCTGCCTCGAGAGTGTCGTGGCCAACAAGCCCGAAGGTCTCATTGTCTCGGCCCAAAACTGCTCCGAGCACGACCATGGCGCCTATACCGGCGAAGTCTCGATCCCGATGCTGAAAGCCGTCGGCGTCGACTGGGTCATCATCGGCCACTCCGAAAGGCGTGAGTATAACGGCGAGACCTCCAAGGCCTGCAACGCCAAGATCAAGGCAATGCTAGCCTCTGGCGTCACCCCGGTCTATTGCTGTGGCGAGAGCCTCGAGACCTATGAAAAAGGCGAGACCAAGCCCTTCGTCGCCGAGCAGATCCGCGTCGGCTTGGAGGGATTAACCCCCGAGGAAGCCAAGAAAGTCGTCATCGCCTATGAGCCCATCTGGGCCATCGGCACCGGCAAGTCGGCCTCCAAGGAGATCGCCGAGGATACCATCGGCTTCATCAGGAGGACTTTGAAAGAGTCCTTCGGGGTGGCGGCCATGGATATCCGCATCCTCTATGGCGGCTCGGTCAAACCCAATAACATCGCCGAATACGTGTCGCAGGAGGACATCGACGGCGCCCTCGTCGGCGGAGCCTCCCTCGAACCCGACTCCTTCAAAGGATTAGTGGAGAACTTAGTCAAATGAGCACGATTTATTCCTATAACGAGGCCACCGGCACCGTCGAGGTCGATTCCCCCAAAGGGAAAAGGGAGATAACGACCTCCAAGGCCACCGCCATAGCCTTTGGCTATATGGGCATCGGCCTCCTCATCACCGCCATCGTGGCCTTCGCCCTCGGCTTCCTCTTCGACAGGGTCATCAACGGCAACCTCGATAACGAGGCCATCCTCGAGCAGACCCTGATGACCTATGTGGCCATCATCATCGTCTCGGGCGTCGGCCTATTGATCGATGGCTTCGTCATCAACTTCATGGCCATCCGCGGCAAAAAGTCGATCTGGGTGCCCTATGTCATCTACTGCATATTGATGGGTGCCCTATTCTCCTGCTTCATGCTGGGCGGCATCGACCCCTGGACGATCGGCGAGGCCTTCCTATTGACCGCCGCGGTGTTCCTGATCATGTTCGCCATCGGCTACTTCTCGAAGGTCAACCTCAATCCCATCGCCTACGTCGGTTTGGCCTTGGTGCTGATGCTGATGGCCTTCGCCCTCTTCGTCTTCATCGCCTTCGCCCTCACCGGCTTCTCCTCCGAGGCTTTGGCCACGACCTATATCATCACCGAGCTGGCCATGTATGGCCTGATCTGCGTGTTGATGATCCTGATGGTCGCCGTGGATGCTTATAACATCCGCAAGATCCTCACCAGGGCCAGCGATAACCCCAACGTCATCCTCTATTGCGCCTACGTGATGTATGTCGACTTCATCGTGATTCTGATGCGCGTGATCTACATCCTGGCCGTTGCCAAAAACAGCAACAACTGAGGGAATACGACAAATCAGAAGGCCTGCTGGAAGCGGGCCTTTTCCTTTTATAATATATGGGCATGGCAAAACTGAGCCTCATCATCCCCTGTTACAATTCGGGCGGTCATCTAAGCAAGTTATTCGCCTCCATCGAAAGGCAATCACCAAAGGTGGAGGCCGTTTTCGTCCTCGATCCCTCCAGCGACGATTCGGAGTCGATTCTGCGGGGGTTTTGTGAGGAAAATGGCCATAAACTATTCGTCAACAGATCGCGCTTGGGCGTGATGGCCTCCCGCTTGGTGGGGATCCTCAATTCGGGCGGCGAATACGTGGCCTTCGCGGATGCCGATGACTTTTTGGAGGACGACTTCTCCAAGAAGATACTAGAGGCCTTCAAGACATCCGGGGCCGACATTTTGGATTTCTCCTTTTATTTCGACCGGGACGAGGGGGTCAGCAAGAAAAGCTTCCTCCGCCTGCCTTCGAGGAAACTCGATAAATATCAGGCCATCAAGTCGCTTCTAGGCGATGTCTACATGCGGGGGTATCTCTGGAATAAGGCCTTCAAGAAGGAGATACTTTTGGGCACCCCCTACATCAACATCCCATATTTCGAGGATGCGCCATTCCTATTCTGCTGTTTGAGCAGGGCCGATTCCATTTTTCGCTTCAACGATGCCCTCTATCACTACAACAAGCAGACCGCGGATGATTCATTGACCAACCATCCCCATCCGGAAAGGGCCTTAGAGCACTTATTGGCCTTCCTCTCGATCCGGCATTACGCGGATATATTGGGGGATGAAAGGATCCTGAAGGCCGTCAGGGGATCTTACCTACGTAGTTACTTCTCCCTCCTATATGATTTATCCGTCTCCAAAAAGGGCGGGCTCGGCAAGGAGGAGGCCAAAAAGATAAAGCGGGCCCTAAGGCTATTGAGGAGCAAAACCCCGATCCCGGTGGATGATCCCTTATTTGGGGGGCTCCTCGAAGCGTGCATCAAGCACGATTTCCCCACCGGTGTATAATTGGGTAAACGTTAAGGAGAAAAACGAAAATGGCCAGAATACTCAAATGCCAAGACTGCAACAACCTAACCCTGGAGCTGGTGAAGGATAAATGCGACCTTCATTGCTGCGGGAAGCCCCTCACCGAATTGATCCCCAACACCCATGAGGGGGCCGGGGAGAAGCATATCCCGGTGCTAAGCAAAGAGGGCAACCTCGTCCACGTCAACGTCGGGGAGGTCAACCACCCGATGCTCGAGGCCCATTACATCGAATGGATCGCCCTGGAGACCAATCATGGAATCTCCATCAAATACCTCAAGCCCGGCGAGGCCCCGCATGCCGATTTCGCCCTAGTGGAAGGGGAAGAGGTCATCCAGGCCCTAGCCTATTGCAACATCCACGGGCTCTGGGCCGGCAAATAATCCGATAACCAAAAAAAGATGAGGCGTCCTTCGGGGCGCCTTTCCTTTATATATACGTGCGCGCGTATGAAACTGGCCTTATAAAGGCCTGTTTTGAGGGGCTCGGAAATTTTGTCGCGATTATTGACAACTCCCTCTTGCTCTCCGGAACGGGCTGACTATAATAAGTATCACTTGCGCCAAGGAATAGGGACGCAAGGAGGTGAAACCGCATTCCTATTCCGCCTAAAAACATAGACGGATTCGAATAAAAGCGGTTTTAAAACGGGACCTGAAAAACGAGTTAAAAAATTAATAAAAAACTCGTTGACAGGGCCAACCCGGATGAATAAACTATTCCAGCACGCTTCGAAGGGGAGACCCTTAGCGAGAGCTAGGAAACGTGCTACTGATCTTTGAAAACTAAACAGATAGACAACAAACACTTAACGTCGATTCTTTAGAATCAAGTAAAAATAAAACCAGAATAATAATGAACTAGATCAACTTTATTTGAGAGTTTGATCCTGGCTCAGGATGAACGCTGGCGGCGTGCCTAATACATGCAAGTCGTGCGAGGTAGCTTGCTACCGAGCGGCGAACGGGTGAGTAACACGTAGGTAACCTGCCTTTAAGACTGGGATACCCAGACGAAAGTTTGGCTAATACCGGATAACAGCATTGGGGACATCCCCTTTGCTTGAAAGTCGCGTTTGCGGCACTTTTAGATGGACCTGCGGCACATTAGCTAGTTGGTGAGATAACAGCCCACCAAGGCGAGGATGTGTAGCCGACCTGAGAGGGTGAACGGCCACAATGGGACTGAGACACGGCCCATACTCCTACGGGAGGCAGCAGTAGGGAGTTTTCGGCAATGGGCGCAAGCCTGACCGAGCAACGCCGCGTGAGTGAGAAGGTCTTCGGATTGTAAAGCTCTGTTACGAGGGAAGAACGATCGCTTCAGGAAATGGGAGCGGTGTGACGGTACCTCGCCAGAAAGGGACGGCTAACTACGTGCCAGCAGCCGCGGTAATACGTAGGTCCCGAGCGTTATCCGGAATTATTGGGCGTAAAGAGTGAGCAGGCGGCACGGTAAGTCGGAAGTGAAAGCGTGGGGCTTAACCCCATATAGCTCCCGACACTGCCGAGCTAGAGTATGTGAGAGGTAAACGGAACTCCATGTGTAGCGGTGAAATGCGTAGATATATGGAAGAACACCAGTGGCGAAGGCGGTTTACCAGCACAATACTGACGCTCAGTCACGAAAGCGTGGGGAGCAAATAGGATTAGATACCCTAGTAGTCCACGCCGTAAA
>JAUNOH010000034.1 GCA_030537155.1 Bacillota bacterium | reverse complement strand
TCCTCTATAACGAAAACCAGATCAGCGCCTCCTCGACGACCTCCGGCGGCGTCAAAGCCGGCAAATTCGGAGGTTCTCCGCTGGTGGCCTTGCTTTCCTTCGCCCCCGAAGAGAAGGGGAAGCTGCTCTTACTGACCAACCTCGCCGATAAGAGGGTTTTCGACATCTCCAAGATCAAGCCGAGCAGCAAACGCAACGCGGCGACGCCCATTTTCAAATCTTTCAAGAATGAGCCCCACGAGCTAATCCACATCGAAAAGCTCGGTAAACGCGAGGCCCCGATCACCCTCAGGGCCCTCACCAAAGCCGGCGAAAGCTATGAGGTGACCTACGAAGATACCTACCTCACACAGGCCGAATATGCCAAAAAGGGTGATTCCAAGCTCAGCAAGAAAAACTGCCTACTCCGCACCGACAGGCTGGACTCCGACCTCATCGATAGCCTCATCAAATCGTACGCCCCGCCGGTGGAGGAAATCGCCGAAAGCGAGCCTAGCCCCGAGGAAAGTGAGGCCGAACTCGAGGAGGAGAGGAATGTCCCGACCCAGAAATTCGAGCAGATCTCCATCTTCGACGACGATTTCGATGAATAAGAATTTATTACTTAAGTAATAAGAATTAAAAATTAGTAGTTATTTGGTTTTTTATAAGTCGTTATAAATGCTTCTTATCCGCCCTTCGCTCAACCTTATTGTGTCACCCTTTAGCATATGGGGACGAATTGCGGTATCATTTTATCCATGATAAAAAGGCTGTTGCCCACCTATTACACCTCGAGCATCTATGACATTGACCCATCCTTCTATAGAAAGATTGGGGTTAAGGTCATCCTGAGCGATTTAGACAATACCCTCGACACCGTCAAGACCAAGCAACCCTCCGAAAGGGCCATCGAATTGGTCAAGAAGCTGAAACAGGAGGGCTTCGAGGTCTACATCGTCAGCAATAACTCGAGCACCCGGGTGCAGACCTATGCTAAATTATTATCAATCGGGGTCGCTTCCTTTATGAGGAAGCCGCTCTCTGGCCCCTTAAAGGGTTTCCTTAAGGAAAAGGGCATCGACCCAAAGGAGGCCATCCTCATCGGCGATCAACTATTGACCGACGTGGGGGCCGGAAACGGGGCGGGGGTCAGGACTATCCTCTGCCACCCCCTGTCGAAGATCGATCCGCCATGGACGCGGCTTAACCGCATCCTCGAGAGGAAGATGAGAATCAAAATGAATAGGAAGCATCTGCTTCCCTGTTGGAGGGAAATATAAATGAGCAAATGGAATGTGGTTCGCCGCTGCTACAACTGCGGTGTCATCCTCCAGAGTGAGGACGAGCAAAAAGACGGCTACATCGAGGAAAAGCACTTAGACAGCGCCCCCTCGACGATCCTTTTCTGCGAGCATTGCTGGAAGCAGCAGCGCTACAACATCGCCCCCAGGGAGCCGAGCATCGACCCCGACTTCCTCAAGATGCTGGCCGATGCCAAGGCAAGCGACGCCCTCATCGTCTACGTCGTAAACCTCTTCTCCTTCGAGAGCGCCTTCTCCAGCCGCGTCTGCCAGGCCATCTCGGGTCTTAAGATGCTGGTTTTGGCCAATAAACGCGATTTGCTGCCGAAAAAGCTCGATGAGGACGACCTACGCGAGTATGTTGCCCATCGCTTTCGCGTGGCCAAGCTCAACGTCAGGGCCGATCAGGTCATCCTAACCTCCCTTACGACCTCCAGCGACGTCAGCAGGATCTCCGCCCGCATCCAGCAGATGCGCCGCGGGCATGACGTTTACGTCATCGGCGGCATGCAGACCGGCAAGACCCTTTTCATCTCGGCCTTCCTCAAAGGCTATAGCAACGTGTCTGACCGCTACATCAAAACGGCCAATTACCCCGACACCAAGCTCCAGGTCATGCAGATCCCCCTCGATAAGTCGTCGATGATTTATGACACCCCGGGTATCCCCTTCGATAACGCGGTCAACGCGCTCGTCGACCTCTCGACCGGGAAAGTGGACCCTTCCGGTCCCCTCAGCCCGCGTCCGGTCGCCCTCAGTTTGGGCGAATCGCTATTCATCGGTGGCTTGGCCCGCATCGACATGCTAGGCGGGGAGAAGACGAGCTTCCGCTGTTTCTTCGCCCGGGACGTCAGCCTGAAGAAAGTGGCTAAAAACATTGATCCCATCTTCGTCTACTCGATTGAGAAAAACGTGGTGGCCCCGACCTCGAAATTGGTCCGTAGCCTTCAGGACTTCGACGCCTTCGACATGGAGGTCGAGGAAACCGGGGAGCGCGACATCGGAATCGAGGGCCTTGGCTGGTTAAGCTTCACCGCCAACCGCCAGAAGATCCGCCTCTACGTCCCCAAAGGGGTCAGCATCTACACCTCCAGAGCCAAAATCAAGCAATCATGAAATTAACGCCAAAGCAAACCGCGGAACTGAAGAAATTAGCCAATCCGCTTTCGTCCAAATACCAGATTGGGAAGGGCGAATTATCCGAATCCACCCTCGATATGCTCGATAAGGCCCTCGAGGCCAATGAGCTGATCAAGGTATCGATCCTCCAAAACTCCGCCTCGGATAAGGAGGAAGTCTCCTCCTATTTGGAGGAGAAGCTTTCCTGCGCCATCGTTCAGGTCATCGGGCGCGTCATCGTCTTGTACCGCCCCTCCAAAAAGCATCCGAGGAACCTCTTGAAGTAAATGGAGAAACTCATCATCTTCGGGGGAACCTTCGACCCCGTCCATAACGGACACCTGCGTTTGGCCTATGCCGCCTCGATGCGTTTCGGCGCTGAGGTTGTTTTCGTGCCGAACCGCGCCCCCCGCTGGAAAAAACCAGAGGCCAGCGCCGAGGATAGGCTGGCGATGCTAAAGGCCGCCTTAAAGGAGCAGGGCTCCCCGGGCCTATCGATGGATTTATTCGAATATAAGAGCGATGCCGAGGTCAATTACACCATCGACACCGTCCGTTACTTCGCCAAGAAATACCCAAATAGGCAGCTTTTCCTCCTAATCGGGGCCGATCAGGTCGACTCCTTCGATAAATGGAAGGATGCCGAGGAATTGGCTAAGCTAGCCATCCCCTTATACGTATCCAGGCCAGACTTCGAGATCGACGAGGACAACGTTCGTCGCTTCAAGATGGTCAGGTTATCCTACGATAAGGCCGGGGAGGTCAGCTCCAGCAAGGTAAGGGAGCTGCATTCCCTGGATATCCCGAATTCCGTCATCTCCTATATCGAGGAGCATAAGCTCTATTACGTCGCCAAATTGAAGGATTATCTCTCCGATAAGCGCCTCTCCCATTCGATCTCGGTGGCCAAAACCGCCTTTGAGATCGCCAAAAGGAACGATATCCACGAGCCAACGAGGGCCTATATCGCCGGATTGCTCCATGACATGGGGAAGGAACTTCCAATCGACAAGCAGAAAGCGATAGTGGGGGAATATTACCCCGATTACCTCGATATGCCGGGCTGGGCCTATCACCAATTCGTGGGCGCCCATCTGGCCAAAAGCGATTTCAAGATCGAGGATGATGAGATAATCGACGCCATAAGCTTCCACGCGACCGGGAAGAAGCATATGACCCCCTTGGGTAAGATTATCTACGCCGCCGACAAGATCGAGCCAACCAGGGGCTATGATTCAAGGCCTTTGATCCGGAAGTGCATCAAGAACTATTACGTCGGCTTCGTGGCCGTCTTGGAGGAGAATATGGCCT
>JAUNOH010000019.1 GCA_030537155.1 Bacillota bacterium | reverse complement strand
AAAAAAAAAGGAAAAGCCCCTTTCCAGGGGCTTATTTCTTGGCTTTGGAAGCGGGCTTCTTAGGAGCCGGCTTCTTGGCGGCTGGCTTTTTGGGGGCCGCTTTCTTCGCCGGGGCCTTTTTGGGGGCCGGCTTCTTTACTTCGGTAACAGGCTCTTCCGCGGCGGGGGCGGTTTTAACCTCTTCCTCCTCGGCGGCAACTTCCTGGCCGTTTTTGAGGACGACCTCGCCGGAATCCAGTTTCCTGATCTCCTCGAGGTAAGTCTTCTCCTCGGCGTCGTTGCAGAGGATGAAGTGGCCGGGGATGATCTCCCTCAGGCTCGGCTTATCTTTGGAGTAATCGTGGGCGGTAGCCGGGTTATAGACGATCCTGGTGCGGCGCTTCTCCGAAAGCGGGTTGGGCTGCGGAATGGCCGAGAGCAGGGACTTCGTATACGGATGGAGCGGATGTTTGAATAGCTCCTCCGAAGTCGTCAACTCAACCAAGTCGCCGAAGTACATGACGGCGATGCGGTCGCAGAAATACTTAACGGTGGATAAGTCGTGGGCGATGAAGATCATCGTCAAGCCCATCTCCTGCTTCAAGTCGTTGAGCAGGTTGATGATCTGGGCGCGGATGGAGACATCCAAGGCCGAGATCGGCTCATCGCAGATCAATAGCTTCGGATTCATGATCAGGGCGCGGGCGATGCCGATCCTCTGACGCTGACCACCGGAGAATTCGTGCGGGTAACGCGAGGCGTGCTCGGGGACCAAGCCGACCTTCTTTAGGATCTCGACAGTCTTCTGGTGGTTTTTGACCCGGTCGTGCTGACCCTGGATCTTCAAACCTTCCTGAATGATGTCTTCGACCGTCATACGGGGGTCGAGGGAGTCGACGGGATCCTGGAAGATCATCTGGATCTCGCTCATGAGCTTCTTATCGTAGATTTTGGCATCATGATGGATCTGGGCGATCTTCAATTGCTGCTGGGCCACCACTTCCTGGTTGCGGACTTTGATGGCCATGATTTGATCATCATATTCGGCCTTGATGCGACCGGCGTCGGCTTCCGAGAGGCCTTCGCATTTCTTTTTGCATTCCTCTTGGAGGGCGGCGATCTTCTCCTTGGCGTGGATGCGGGAGTATTTGATCTCCTTCCGATTCCACCTATCGCCGGCGCCGATGCGGTAGCCGCGGTAATAGATGGACCCGGAGGTGATGTCGTAAAGCTTGATGATGCAGCGTCCGGTCGTGGACTTACCACAGCCGGATTCGCCGACGATGCCGAAGGTTTCCTTCTCATAGACGTCGAAGGAGACGTTATGGACGGCCTTTAGCTTGACATAGTCGGGCCATTTGCCCAACTTGAAGAACATCTTAAGATGGCGGACGGAAAGGAGGATGTTTTTGTCCACGAGCTCCTGCTTGTATTTGAGCCGGTGGAGGTTCTTTTTCTCCTTGGCGACCTGCTCGGGGGTCATAAGGGGGGTCCCCTCATGGTGCTCCTCGCGGTCCTCACCCTTCTGAACGAGGTTTAAAGGGGGGTCTTTGCGGTTGGGGGCGTGCACATCGACGGCCGCCATTTCCCTCTCCTCCCTTTCGGACTCAAGGGTTTCCGGGGAGGTTTCGACGGCGTCGGCGGTCTCAGCTCTTTTGCTCGGCATTTTGTTTCTCCTCCTCTTCTTTCAAGGCGTTGTAGATACGCTGGGTGACGATTTTCGGCGGCTCGACGTCGGGTGCCCCTTCGTACTCCAGCCAGGTGGCGGCGTAGTGGGTCGGGGTGATCTCGAATAGCGGCGGGTCATATTTGAAGTCGATGCCCAAGGCGTATTTGTTACGGAGGGCAAAGGCATCGCCAACCGGCGGATAAATCATATCAGGCGGGGTGCCCGGGATGGCTTCCAGCCTCTCCTTCGAATCGATATCGGGGATGGAGGATAGTAGCGCCCAGGTATAGGGATGGCGGGGATCGAAGAAGATCTCCTTGTCCGTGCCATACTCGACGATCTTGCCGGCGTACATGACGGCCACGCGGTCGGCCATGTTGGCGACGACGCCAAGGTCGTGCGTGATGAAGATGACCGACATGTCGTGGGCGGCCTTCAGACGGTTGATCAACTCGAGGATCTGGGCCTGGATGGTGACGTCCAAAGCCGTGGTCGGCTCGTCGCAGATCAGGATATCCGGTTCGGCGATTAAGGCGATGGCGATGACGATACGCTGCCTCATACCGCCGGAGAACTGGAAGGGGTACTGCTTGAAGCGGGCCTCGGGGAAGGGGATACCGACCTCCTGCATGACGCGGAGGGCCTTCTTCTTGGCCATGCTCTTGGTGACTTTGATGGAGAAACCGTATTCCTCCTCAGCCTCGGCGATCTTGGTGTTGATGACATCCAAATCCTTGGCAATTTCCCCGCGCTTTTTAAGTAGCTCGGAGATTTTTTCCTCAGCTTCGGCCTTCAGCTTCTGCTTCTTTTTATTTAAGAAGTAGACCAAGGTCTCCTTAAACTTGTACTGACGCTTGATCGACTTGATCTGGGCGTCGTAACTGGCGATTTGGTCAAGTTGCTCCTGGGTTAATCCAAGGGCCTTCTTCTCCTCTTCGAGTTTGGCGACGGTCTCGTCGCGCTTGGCCTTGAGATCGAGGGCGTATTGCTTGTTCTCGACCTTGGCGGTCTTCTTGCGCTCCTTAAGTTTGGCCTTGAGGCCGGGGGCGACTTCCTTATAGTGCTCTTTGGCCTTGGCGATGATTTCATCGCTTTTGGCCTTTTGAAGGGCGGCTTTATCGTCCCACTCCTTCTTCAGGGCCTCATAGGCGGCATTCTTCTCGGCGATCTTCTTATCGATCTCGGCGGTCGAGTTCAAAGCTTTTTGGGCAGCCTTAAGATCCACCTTCAAAGCGGCGATTTCATCCTCGAGAGGCTTCAACGCTTTTTTCTGCTCGGCCAAGACGTTGTTGTAGGCGATGTTGGCCATGCTGATATCGGCGTTGCGCTCCACCGCCGCATTCTTATAGTCGGTCAACTCCGGAGCGATCAGATCCTTATAGTGGTTCTTAAGCTGGTTGGAGTTGATAAGCATGGTCTCGGTGATCTGCTTGCCGATTTTTACGATGGGGTTTAAAGAGGAGAGGGGATCCTGGAAGATCATGCCGATCTTATGGCCCCTGATACGGTGGAACTCCTCTTCGGAGACTTTCAATAGATCTTCGCCTTCATAGACGATCTGGCCACCCTCGACGAGGGCGTTGGCGGCCAAGATGCCCATGATGGCTTTGGAGGTGACGGACTTACCGGAACCGGATTCGCCGACGATGCAGAGCGTCTCGCCCTTATATAGGTCGAAGCTGACGCCGCGGACGGCCTGGACTTTGCCATTGTCGGTGCGGAAGGAGATGACGAGGTTTTTAACCTCAAGCGCCTTTTGGTCCCCGTTTTTGAGGACTCCCTCTTCGATGAGAGCGCGCTGCTTTTCGCTTAACTTGACAGCCATATTAATTCTCAGCTCCTTTCAATGAGGGGTTGAAGGCATCCCTTAAGCCGTTGCCGAAGAGGTTGAAGGAAATCATCATCAACGCCATGACGGCAGCCGGGAACAAAATCATATAGGGGTAAGTCTTGATGTAGGCTTGGTTATCCGAGAGGATGACACCGAAGCTGGACATGCCCTGAAGACCCAAGTTCAAGTAAGCCAAGGTGGCCTCGGAGTAGATGACCGAGGGGATCATCAAGACGGACGAGGTGACGATGGTGCCGATGGCGTTGGGCAGAATGTGGCGGAAGATAAGACGCCCGTCGGAGGCGCCCAAGGTCCTAGCGGCCAAGATGTATTCTCGGTTCTTATATCGGTAGAACTGCGTCCTCGTTCGTGAGGAGGTCCCGATCCAGCCGGTAAGGCAGAGGGCCAAAGCGAAGGTGACGAAGTTCGAGCCGAACATGATGATGGCCAGGGTCATGACGACGATCCAGGGGACACCGCCGAGGATATCGGTGATGCGCTCCATGATGATGTCGACCCAACCGCCATAGTAACCGGCGATGGCGCCATAGACCAAACCAAAGGTGAAGCAGAATAAGAAGGTTACGACGCCCAAGATCAAGGAGGTCCTCAAACCCTCGGCAACATATTTAAGCAAGTCTTTGCCGTTGGCATCGGTTCCGAATAGATAGCTGGGGCACTTGTCGGCATCGGGGAATAAGGCCTTCCACCTGGTGACGGTTCCGCCGACGACGACGGAGCTATTCATGGTGGAGACGGTGATGTTCCCATCATCGACAAGCGGGCAGCGGTCGGAGATGATCTCAATGGTCTCGGCAAATTGAGCCGCGACTTCCCTGACCTGGCTCCTGGAAAGGCCGGCTAAGGCGTCGGTAGAAATCATGTCGGTATCGGCTTTCATCCATCCACGGTTAACCCAGCTGACGAGGTTGGAATAACCGACGTCGGTGGCGGTGTAATCGCCAAGGGCGTTGTCGTAGGTGTCGAAGCGGAAGCTGCCGCGGAAAATCCTGGATTGGTAGATGGCGCGGTAGCAGTTATCGACGGCCCAATAGCCGGTGTCGCTGGCGGCTAAGCCGAACATGGTATTGGCATCGTCAAAGGAAATAGCGGCTAGATACTCGGCGTTATCCTCTTCATTAGAAGCGATGATGGCCGATTGCAGCAGAACGTTGGCAGCAACGACACCGCCACTCGAGGTGGTCTGTCCGCTCGGCTCGCAGGAGACGCGGAGATGGAAATTGGTGACGCGGGCAGCATCGCCGATGGCCTCCTTGATATCGTCGATATGATCCCAAAGATTGATGGTGACGGTGCCATAATCGGTCGAGTAATCATCCATCAAAGGGACGGTGGTAACAGTGGAGCCGTATCCAAGGGTGAAGCCCAAGGAAATCATATAGGGGGTCTCGGCGCCAAAGTTCCAGCTGGAGGCCTCGGGGAGATCCTGGTAAGAGGCGGTAGTAACCTCAAATTTATAGCCCTGGTCGGTATCGACGTCGACGTCGAAGTATTGGGAGACGAGGGTCGGATAACGGGTGGCGCTGGAGCCATAGATACGGACATAGCCGCCGTAAGCGGAAGCCGAATAGCCCGAGGCATATTCGAAGCCGGTGTAGGTGACGCCGTCTTGTCCGCCGACGACCGAGGATTCCTTGTAGCTGCTGGGCATGCCCACCACTTCTCCGGTTTCCTGGTAGTGATCGTAGTCGATGGTCAAGATGGCATCGTTGACAGTTTGGCAGCCATCCCAGAAGCCGGTGCCGGCCTCAAATAGTTTGGGGGCCAAATAGCCCTGGTAGGCGTTGGCGTAGACGCCGTCGGAAACATCGCTGGTCAAAGCCAAAGGCAAAACGATGGATAAGAGGACCAAAGCGCCGAGGATGCAGCCGCCGACGACCGAGGACTTATTCTTCCTGAAGCGCTTCATGGCATCGCGGAAGAAGGTGGTCGGCTTCGATTGCATCTTCTGATCGGTGAGGATCTCGTGCTCCTGGACGAGCTCGAAATCCTTGCTATCGATCTCAATGGTATGGGAGATTTCGCGGGAATCGCGATAGGTAAATTCGTTGCTCATAACTATTTCTTAGCCCCCATTCTGATACGCGGATCAATGAATCCGTAAGATAGGTCGAGGAAGACGCCGGAGACCAAGCCGATGATGGTATAGAAAGCCATATCGGCCATCAGGACGTTATAGTCCTTCTGGTTGATGGCGGTGACGTAAAGCCTGCCGATGCCGGGGATGCCGTAAAGGGTCTCAAGAATCATCGAGCCACCCAATAAGCCGATGACCTCAGCCAAGATGGACGGAAGGATGGGGACGAAGGCGTTCTTTAAGGCGTGCCTGGTGATCGATTGGGTTTTGGTCAAGCCTTTGGTCCTGGCCAAAAGTAGGAAGTCTGAAGACATAACCTCAGTCAGCTCGGCCCTGGTGAAACGGCAATAGCCGCAAATCGAGCCGAAGGAGAGGCAGACGGTCGGTAAAACGTAGCCGCTGACGGTCGTGAAGGTATTCGCGGAGTCGGATGGCCATTGCGTCGGAAGCAATCCCCACGTGTAGCACAATAGCCACATGAAGATCGTGATGACGATGAAGGAAGGAACGGAAATGAAGATCATGACCACGGTGGAGATGATGTGGTCGGTCATCTTGTTTTTCTTCAAGGCGGCCCAGATGCCTAAGCCGATGCCGATAGGAACCGAGAAGATAACGGACCAGAAATTGACCTTGATGGTCGTCCATAGCCTGGAAGTGGAAAGCGAATTGCCGACGATAAGGACCATGGCGTCGACGTTCGGCGAGATATACTGCGAGGTGCCCCAATTGAATTTAGTAAGAATATTGGTGACCCAAACGATGTATTGGTCGATCGCCGGACGGAGATAGAAATAGTATTCGGTGACGCCGGTGGTGCCAGTCTGCGTATAGTGCCAGAGTAATTCTCCCAACGAGTTATTCTCTGTCGTGGACCATATGACGTTACCAACCGAGACCTGATTCAACATGTAGGCCAACCTGGCTTCGTTAGTGCCGATAGTTGGCTCAAAGGGCAAAGTCTTTACCAAGAAAAACGTCAAGGTAAGGATGATCGCGCAAGTGAACACGGCCATGATTAGACGCTGGATAGTGTATTTAACCATGGAAATTAAAACCTCCTTATTTCACGCGTGTGGTTAAGATACCATCTAAATAAAATTTAGCAACCCTGTGAAAAGGCATGTAAAAATTCTCAAAAGCAGCTGAAAGAAAACAATTTTTATGTTTTTGGATATCCGGAGAGAAAATGACCAAAAAGATTTTGTAAACTGCAGATTAAGCAAAGCTTTTTAGAAGAAAACTGTGAAATCCGAAAAGCGCCTGAAACAAATTGATAATTCGATGAAAGCGATTACTTAAAAACGCGTTTTCATCCAATTCCTAATCAAGGCATAAGAAAAGGCTGCCGGGGGTTACCCGACAGCCGGATTTCTTTTTTGCGCTAGCGGCTAGACCAGATTAGGCAGCGGTCGAGGCGCTGGAGACGGCCTCGATAGCGTCATAGCTGGTGCCAGCAGAGCCGGCGGTGTAGAGGGTGTAGCCATCAGCGATGCTGTAAGCACCAGTCGTCTTATCGACGGCAAGGTTGAACTCGTAGATGGTGTAGGTGGTCGACAGGGTGGACAAACCGGAGACGCCAGAGAGGCAGACGTCGAAGTAGGCCTTACCATCGGCGACGATCTCGCCAAACCCAGCCTGGGTCACGGTGACAACCAAGCTACCGGAGACCAATCCAGCATTGGACTCGACGCTGAGGTCGTAGTCGCTGGTGGCGGTCAGGCTGAGGCCGGAGAATTTGGCACCCATGGAGGTTCCAACGCGAGAACCATAAGCCGGGCCAGCATACTGGTTGGTTTTGACATCATCGGAGAGGATGAAGGAGGCCGGAGTGACGGTGTATTGCTCAGCGACCTCTTCGGCTAAGGCAGAAGCCTCAGCATCGCCAGCCTGGGCCAATTCATATAGCTCAGTGTAGGCATCCTTGTAGGTGAAGGTGAGGGTGGCGGTGCCAGCATCGTCATACTCGGTCTTGCCGTAGCTGAGGACGAAGGGCGGGAGCTCAACGCCGTTGTAGACGACAACGCCGTGATCAGCGGAAGCCCAGAGGGTATCGAAGCTCCAGATCTCATCAACGCCATCACCATTGGCATCGTATTCGAGGTCAAGGGCGCTGGTGTCGGGACCCCAGTTAAGGGTGAAGCCCGAGGAGTTGTTGGACTTTAAGACCTCCATGAAGTTGAGCGGGTCGAGGCTGTTGCCGGTGATGGAACCGAAGCCAAGGTCGAAGACGCCAATCATGAGGTGGTCGTAGTAGACATCCAAGGAGGAGGTGACGTACTGATTGTTGACATTGAGGGTCAACTCATTGGTCTGAGCAGCCGAGCAGTTGTCGAAGGCGTTGGCGAAGTAGGTGCCAATCTCAGAGGCGAGGGCGCTCTGGGAGGTGGCCATCCACCAGACGTCGATGGTCAGCTCATCGCCAGCCTCGATGCTGCCAGCGGCGAGCAATTCGTTGATGGCGGTGTTGAAGCAGCTCTGGGCCTCAGTGGTCGAATAACCGGAGGTCTCGACGAGGTCGCCCCAGAAGTCTTCGAGGGCGGCAGCGTGCTGCTCAGTGGTGTTGTAGGAGATACCATTCTCCGGGTCAGACATGTAGTTGTCGGAGAAGTAGTCGATGGAAGCGCCATAGCCACGGGCCTCGGCGATGTTGTCGCGGTCGATGGAGTAGAACAGACCTTTGACGAAGTTGTCGTTCGACATCCAGGGCTTAACGGTGTAGTAGTCGTCACCGAGCTGGGCGACGGAGCCATTGGTGCCGAAGAGGCTGTTCCAGGCATCCTGGGTGCAGGAGTTGACGTTCAGCTTGAAGACGCTGGTACCGCTGACCTTGGAGACGCGAGGATCGTCGATGTACTGAGACAAGTAATCGAGCGGGACCGAGGCAGCGTCGAGGTTGCCGGCGAGCCACTCGTCGAAGGCCGCGGTGGTCGAGGTCGAAGCAGCGGGCAGGATATCGACGTAGACACCGTTGATGGTGTAGATGTCGGAATCAGCCTTGATTTCCCACCAGTTCGGGTTGCGGGAGTAGACGATCTCAACGTCAGGGGTCCAAGCGCTGAGGTAGTACGGACCAACAGAGAGGACGTTGTCGACCGGGGTCGTGGCCATCGTGCTGTTGTAAGAACCGAAGTTGTCATAGTCGACACCATCGTTGGTGACGAGCTTGAAGAAGTCCATCGGAAGCGGCTCATAGAAGGTCGAGGTCAGGTAGTACATGGCGTAGAACCTGTTGACGGCCGAGCCGAGGGTGACCTGGATGTAGTCGCCGTTGCTGTCGGTGCCACCCTTGACGCCGAGGGATTCGAAGGCGGTTTCAGCCGCGGTGTCCCAAGGATCGCATTCGGCGGTGGCCCTGTAGTACTCAGTAGCGCCGGAGATGGAGCTGCCACCGGAGGAGGTAGCGATCTCGTTGCCACGGTAGTAGGCGTACTTGCCGTTTAAGAGGACCTTGAAGGCGGTCAGGTAGTCATCGAGGGTGGCGTAGGTGCCGTCATAGGCCTTGCGGCTGTCGAGCGAGGAGCCGGTGCGGTAGGCGACGCCGCCGCTCTCGCCGGTCCTGACGTAGACACGCCAGGTGTCGCCGGTGGTGGTGACATCGAGGTCTCCGCCATAAGTGGCGGTCTCGTTGCCAGAAGCATCGGTGGTGACCAACCAGGGCCTATCATAGGTCGAGAGGACACCATACCAGTCATAGCCGGTCTTGGAGCTATTCATCTTGGTTCCGAAGTAGGAAGCCGAGATGTAGCTGTTGAGGTCGGAGACCAGTGAGTTGTCGCTATCCCAATAGGCGATAGTGGCGGGGTCGGTGGTCTCGTAGGTGTGGTAGTAGCTCGGATAGCTGTCAGCGCCGACTGAGACGCTGGAGTCGATCCTACCTTCCCTCATGATGCCGAACCCATAACCAGTGATGTAGGTGTCGGTACCTTTGGTGATACGGGAGTTGTAAGCGGCATAGCTGTCTGTCTGATAGATCGGCAAGCCGGTGATCATGTTGTCGACGGCGTATTTCTCCAAAGCGCCGAGGACATCTGTCTTCTCTGAATAATCCAGACCAGTCAAATCATAGACGCCGTTGGCGGCTTTGACCTCAGCGGGGGCGCTAGAGCTAGAGCTCGCGGGTGAGGACGATGAACTGGATGAGGAAGACGAAGAAGACGAGGTGGGAGTTCCGCAACTGGCTAAGACGATGCCAGCGAGAGCGGACGCAATCACGAACGGAATTGCATATTTTTTTCTCATCATTTGTCCCTCCTTTCACAGGGATAACGGCATATTAGACGAAAAACCATATTTGTCAAACGCTTTTTCATTTTTCAGAAAACCAGAACTCAAAAACAAAAAAAGCCCCACGAACACGGGGTTTTTCTATGAAAGCGTTTTCATATCAATAGCCTGTTTGGATATACAAAACCAAGCGAAGTATCAGGGCAGTAATCAGCAAGGCGCCGGAAAAAGTTATGAAGGGCCAAAAGTATAAAGGGTTGCGTTTCCTATTCTCCTTTTTGCTATTCACATAATCGACGTAATCGGCATATTTCTTTTTCTTATCGGGCGAGGGATTCATGTGATAGGCGACGTCTTTGAAGCCATAGGCGAACATATCAAACGCGCCCAGACGCGCGAATAAATATAAGAGGAAACACATGAGCATGATGCCGCCCGAGAGGAAGAAAGTATCAATCCAGCCAATGAGGGAAAAATTCATCCTGGCGACTAAAACCGCCACGAAAGCCACCACCGCCAAAACCGCGGCGATCACCCATAGATGCCATCTGATTGGAGCGCCTTTGTCCTTGTTCTCGTCCATAGTGCTAATAAATATAAAGGCAAATCCCATTTAGGGGTAGCGAATTCAATTTTGTGGTAGGTAGGTCGATTTGCCCAAAAGTTTGCTTATTGGCCCAAATATTCGAGCTCCATCACGTTCTTCCAGCCGGAGACGATCTCCCCCACCGCTGCTTTTAAGGGTTCGACCGGGGCGTTTAGGTCCTTAAGGGCTTCGTAGATGATCCCGGCGATCTTAATGGCCTCTTCCTTGCTGCAGCCACGGCTGGTCGCGGCGGCAAAGCCAACCCTTAAGCCGCTGGCCAGATTCGGGGTCAAGGTGTCCCCGTGGATCATATTCTTGTTCGCGGTTATCCCAATCGATTCGAGTCTTTCCTGGGCTTGCTTGCCGTTGATGGAGAAGGAGGATAAGACGTCCAGGAGGAATAGATGGTTTTCGGAACCAAAGACCACGCAGCCCCGCTTCTTCAATTCCTCAGCGCAGGCCGATGTATTCTCCAGAACGCCCTTCATGTAGGTGACGAAACTCGGTTGGAGATCCTCTAGGAAGTTAACCGCCTTGGAGGCGATCACGTGCTCAAGGGGTCCGCCTTGGGTATAGGGGAAGATGGAGGAGTTTATCTTTTTGCCGAGGGCCTCGTCGTTGGAGAGGATCAGCCCACCCCTGGGGCCCCTGAGGGTCTTATGGGTGGTCGAGGTCACGATATCGGCGTAATCGCAGGGGTTTTGGCAGAGCTTAGCCGCCACGATGCCGGCGATATGGGCCATATCGACCATGAAATAGCAATGAACGGGGCTGTGGGCGTTATGCTCATCGATCAATTCCCGCATCCTCTTGAAGTCGATGTCGTAGGGATAGGCCGAATAGCCGGCTAGGAATAGATTGGGGTTTTCCTCCTCGAGGCGCTTGGCGATGATTTCATAGTCAAGACGGCCATCATCCCCCAAGGGGTAGAAGGAGAAGGCATAGGTGTGCGAGGAGAAAGAGACCGGCGATCCATGGGTTAAGTGGCCACCGTCATTGAGGGTTAAAGAAAGGATCTTATCGCCCGGAGATAGCAAAGCGTGGTAGGCCGCAAAGTTGGCCTGGGATCCCGAGTGCGGCTGGACGTTCGCGTATTTGCAATTGAATAGCTTCTTGGCCCTTTCGATGGCCAGATTCTCGCCGGAGTCGACGTTGACGCATCCGCCATAGTAACGGCGCCCAGGATAGCCCTCGGCGTATTTGGCCATGAAGATAGATGATGAGGCCGCCCTGACCTGTTTGGAGGGGTAATTCTCCGAGGCGATCAACTCAATCCCCCCGTTTTGCCTATCCTCCTCGAGTTTAAATAGCCTCAATAGTTCCAAATCTTCCATGGTTATCCCCTTTCGATTGGGTTAATTTTGATACTCTTTTCCCCTTACTCAATAACTAATTTGGTGGATTTAACAAAATCATTATATTTGTGATACACTCGTAACACCGATTTTTATGAGTGAGAAAGATTCAAAGATAGAGGCCCTCAGGCAATATAACGAGGAACTCAACAACCTGACCAAGGAGTCGTTGCAGACGGCCTTAATTTCCCTATTGGCCGATAAGCCATATGAAAAGATAAGCGTCACCGACATCTGCAAGAAAGCCGGGGTCTCGAGGATGAGCTACTACCGCAACTTCGAGAGCAAAGACGAGATACTCCAGAAGCTGGCTGACGAGTACTTTAACAAAATCAAAGTCAGTCTCCTCGAGAGGGAGGAGAAAGGCTGCCATTACGAGTGGTATCTAGATTTCTTCCGGGAGGTCAAGGAAGACCCCGAAAGGATGAAGCTTCTTCTCAAGGCCGACTCCATCATCCACTTCATGGGCGGGGTCGATTCCATCTTGGTCAAGATCAAGGACGCGGATACTCCAGAAGGACATTACCGGCTCCTAGCCAAGGAAGGCGGCTTCTACACCATCGTCTCCAACTGGGTATATGACGGAATGAAGGAAAGCCCCGAGGAAATGGCGGAACTATGCCTAAAAATACTGGTCCCCATCACTAGGTGAGGTTATTTCATAATCAGCTCAAAGCAAGTTAGTTCCAACGGCTCAACGCCTTCAAAGCGTAGGCGGTTCGGCTTTTGGTAAAAGATGGTCGAGGAGATTGAAAGCTCCCCGTCCCCTACGATGATTTCCAAAAGGCTATGATCAAAGATCATATCCAGTGTGATATCGTCGTTTTTTAATTTGCAAATCCTACGATTAGCCGGGGTGCCGTCGGAGTTTTTTATCTCCTCGTCCATCGCTAAACGATATAGGGATAGGATTCCATTTTCCGGATCGATATCGAGATATAGTCCATCATTTAGATATATCCGGCCAAAGGAGTACGGCAGCCTCATCTTGATGCGGGAGACGTTTGGGAGATCGTCGCCGATGTGATAATCGATTTCCTTTTGGTAGTTCTCCCACTCTTGGGGGAAGGATTGAAGGAGCTTATCCCCGTCTAAGGATAGTTCCCTGATGGCGCTTAGTGATCCGACGAAGCCTTCTTTAGATGATGGATAATTCCTCTCCCACATATTGAGCCAGGCGACCATGAATAGCCTCTCCCCTACCCTGGCGCATTGCGGCGCGTAAAAGTCGAATCCCCCATCGAATTCCCGCTCTTTTCCCTCAGGAACGAACTTTCCTTCCTCCCAATCAACATGTCCTACGACGTAGGTGGAGGAGAAGATGTTTTGATTGTCTTCTTCGCCTTGGCCTTTTAGATGCTGCGGAGAGCAGATGTAGATGGCTTTATCGCCAATAAACTCAAGGTCGGGACACTCCATCATGCCGGGGCCAAGGTCATGTCTTTCATAAAATATCGAGAAGAATTTAAGAGATTCCGGGGACTTCCCTTTAAAAAGCAGTTCGGCAGCCGTGCCATCGTATTTCTTCCCGCCGATTAAGGCGTAGTAATAACCGTCTTCCTCAAATAACTTTGGGTCCCGGAAATCGGAAGGCTTGAAACCATCGGGCAGGGAGTACTCATCAAGGATTGGGTTACCTTGGTACTTATAAAACTCTATGCCGTCCTCGCTATAGGCCAGGCACTGCCTTTGATAGCCTTCGGAGGCCGCGGTGTAGATGATGGCCATCCTCTCCCCTTCGACTAAGGCGGTTCCCGAGAAACAGCCCCACGGCCTCTCGTAGTCATGGTCGATATCTAGGGCTATCCCCTCATAGGAAAAGCAAATCCCGTCAGATGAGACGAAATGAGCCCACTTCATCGCCCCATTATGGCAATGCCCGGGGTTAGCCTGGGCAAAAAGATGAAACCTGTTGCCGAAGAAGCAAAAGCCGTTAGGGTCGTTTATCCACCCACCCGGGAGGTAGGCATGGAACTCTGGGGCGTATTTGTTGGCCATGGCTTAATTATAGGAAAAGGCCCGACGATAGCCGAGCCAAACTCCAAAGGAAATTAGGAAATCGTTGCTTTTATCTTCTCGATTATCGCCAAACATTTGTGGCGCGGGAGTCTAATTGCCTCTCCTATTTCTAACAAATCATCCTCGTCCGGATTCCCCTTGCCCAGAACCGACATCGAATGTTCGCCCATATTCGGGGTGTTCGTGATGTCGTAAAAAGGGGAAAGGCGATAGCCGTGGAGGGACTCATCGTAAAGAAACGAAAAATTATTCCCGTGATCATCTTTGTTTCCGTAAAGAACGTTGAAGCACATCCTTCCATAGGCCTCATAAATATCGTTTTCGCAACGGGAGATTTGCTTAACGACCTTAAACAGGTGCATATAATCCAAATTCGGAAGGCGAAAGGACGTCTCCAGCAAATAAGAAAGGGAGATCATATGAATTTTCTTCCCACCTTCCCTATCAAATCTGGCCGCCCCAAAATATCCGCTCCCTTTTTTAGACGGGAACAGCCGGAAGTCATTGACATTTAAACCACATTCCTTGGCCGTTTGATTGGCGGAAAATTCCTCGTTCCCGCAAGAGGCAGAATCAAAGCTGCCCCGGAATTTGACAATCCATTCCCTTCCATCGCTGTTTACATTAGCTTTGGGTCGGGCCCCACCGCTCGACCCCATGGCCGAAACCATTTTGTCCAATTCGGTTTCCGAGACCGCCATGCCTTCAAGTATTTCCTTGGCATATAAGGCCATTTCATCTAAATCGGCCGTGACCCCGGCAGTCTCTACTTGCGTAGGTTCATAGGTTAGGGCCCCTTTCGCGTTTTCCCCGAGTAATGAGAGCTTGGTTATGGGCGAAAGACGTTCGTAATTGATTCCCTTAAGGGCCAACCTCCTAATCATCAGCAATTCACCCCATCCGTCGGGGAGACTATTAGCGAAAACCCCATAAAGACCTCCGAAATTGCTTTTCTTATTTACATAGATCTTATTGCTGAGCGGCAAAGAAAACGGGGAAATTGAAAAACCATCCAAAAGCCAAGCATCGTCATACTGGAAACTGATTTCGCCATCCAATTCGACTAAATAGCCGACGATTTTGCCGTTGTAACGGACAATGGCTTTTTCAATGTTTTTAACGTCCATCAATTGAAAAGCTCCTTTAAATTGGTGATCGGTCTCGGCTTAAAAAGTGAGTCGAAATCCTCAAGGCACCCCAGGCAATTAGCAATGCAGAAAAGAGCATACAAGGAAATATTGCCCGTCGTCTCAAACCTTCTAATCGATGCATAAGATACTCCGCTTCTTTTCGCGAGTTCCCTCTGCGAGATTTTTTGGGATTTCCTACTTTTCACTTCTCTATTCACCAAATCGAGAAGAACCTTATCAATTGATTTTGCTGGGACAAAATCCGATATTTCGAATTTACTAACTTTCATGCTCATATTTTAGCGTTTTTTATGTCTAAAATAAAGGAATCGATAATATATGAGCACTTTATATTTCATCTAATCTCTCAGGAATTGGGCAAATTCAAGTTTGCCAAAACTACGACATTCCACCCCGTTTTGTGTCTCTAATTGGGCTCTTAATTGCAAAGAAATAACAACTAACGTATTATATGGCAGCAAATATGCCTGACCCTGCTTGTTGTACTCAAATAGCGCTCGCTGATACAGATCCCGACATAGGCTCGATAACCGTATTCGGCCTTCCTCTATGGGCCGCTATTTTAATTATTGCCATCTTGCTTTTAGTAAGTGGCCTATTCAGCGCTTCCGAAAACGCCTTCAGCAACTGCGATAAATACCACTTCAAAGTCGAGGCCGAAAAAGGGGGCCTTACCGCCAAGATAGTCGTAAAACTAACCGAAAATTTTGAAAGCACCTTGGTCTCGGTCTTGGTCGGCAATAACATCGTCCAGACCCTGATGTCCTCCATCAGCGCCATCATCTTCTATAACATCTGTAACGCCTACGGCTTAGGCGATGCCTTGGAATCGGTTCTTTCCACGGTCGTGATGGCCTTCTTGGTCTACATCATCTCCGATACCGTCCCAAAAATCCTCTCCAAAGCCATGCCGAATCGTATGGCCGTCTTCTTGGCCTGGCCCGACTTCATCGTCTCAATCATCCTTTTCCCCATAATCTTCATCTTCAAGCTCATCCTCTCGGGCGTGCATAAGCTTTTGAAGATCAAAGAGGACGACCTTTTAAGCAAAGAGGATCTAATCCAAAAAGCCGATGAGGCCATCCTGGAAACAGAATTAACCAAGAAAGAAGAGGAACTGCTCGAACCCGAGGAAGTGACGATCCTCAAGAAAGCCTTGGCCCTCTCGACGAAAAAAGTCGAGGCGGTCTACACCCCTTTGGAAAAAGTGGTCACCCTCGAGGAATCGACATTGGCCCCCAAAACGGTCAACGAATTCCTTTTATCCTCCCCCTATAACCGCATCCCGGTCTACCGCGATGAGAAAACCAACATCGTGGGGGTCTTGGGCACCAACGTCTATTTCCGTGAATACTTCAAGGATCGCCACTTAGATCCCAGGAGCACCCTGCTCCCAGTTTTGGAAATCGAATACGACGAGGACCTACTCTCGGCCTTTGAAAAGCTGACCGACAAAAAGCTCCATATGGGCATCGTCACCAAGGATGGCGTATGCGTGGGCATCATCACTTTGGACGATGTCTTGGATGAGCTAGTCGTCACCGAATCGCAATTATCGACGGAGGGCGCCAAATGACTTTAATCATTTGTTATTCGATCGCCCTGTTGGTGTTCCTGTGCGGTTCCGTCTTCTTTTCCAGCGCCGACATGGCCTATGGATCGATTTCCCTCCCCCGCCTTCAGAGGGAAATAGACGCCCACCCCGAATCCAAGAAGAGGAAAACCGCCTATAAGCTGAGCGAGAACTACGACAAGACGATCTCCACCATCCTCTTATGTAACGACACCATCAACGCCGGCTTGGATACCGTGGCGACCTTGCTTGGTATCTCGATTGCCGTGGATATCCTCGGAATCGCCGATTCCTCGGTTCAGGAAACCTTTGGTTTGGTCGCTTCCTTGGTAATCCTCGTCTTTAAGATCACCTTTGGTGAGATCATCGCAAAATCCCTCGGCAAAATCGCCAACCTACGTCTGGCCATCACCTATGCCCCCGTCATCCAGGCCTGCTATTACGGCACCCTGCCAATCACCTTCTTAGTCGGTGGCTTCGGCAGCATCGTCTCCTACCCGATCCTCAAGCTGTTCCCGGAGACAAAATCGCAGGAGGAGGATCTCCAGGAAATGATCGACGAAAGCGAGGAGCGAGGAACCCTCTCCGAAGAAGAGGCCGATCTACTCCGCGGCACGGTGGATTTTGCCACCGCGAAGGCCTTTGAAATCCTCACGCCCCGCGTGAAGGTCATGGCGGTATCCATCAACGAACCAGCCTCGGTCATTCTTTCCAACCCCGACACCTTCCGCCACTCCCGCCTACCCGTTTACGAGAACACCATCGATAACATCCTCGGCTACGTCAGGACCAAGGCCGTTATTTCCTCCTATCTTCAGACCGGGGAGGAATCGATCGCCAACCTCATTGAGCCGCTTATCTTCTTCCACCGCAGCGAGGACGTCAGCGACATCCTTGAGGAGATGAAGGCCAAGCATACCCGCATCGCCGCCATCATGGACGAATATGGCGGATTCGAAGGCTTAATCACCGTCGAAGACATCATAGAGGAAATCGTCGGCGAGATTTGGGATGAGACAGATCACGCCGAAGAACCTTTCGTCGAACGCGGCGAAGGGACTTATATCGCCGATGGCTCGATGAACCTTGAGGAGCTATTCGACGAACTCGGCATCGAGGATGAGGAAATCGAAACCGATTCGGAGACGTTGGCCGGCTTCTTAAACGAGCTTGCCATCGAAAACGACACCGACACCAAGAACATCGAATTCGGCGGATATTCATTCAAGGTCCTGGCCTATGGAGCCAGGAAAGTAATCCGGCGCGTTTTAATCCGGAAAAAAGAGGAAGAATAAAGAAAGAAGGCCGCCTTACAAGACGGCCTTTTTCGTTAGAGTAGCTCTCACAAATTTAGGAAATTCATGATGAGGCTGACGATGATGTCTTTTTCTTTTGGGTTGCTTTCCGCACAAAGCACGGTTGTGGCGACGAGGGCTCCGTTATCGATCCTCATCTTTCCGTTTTTTACCAAAGCGTGGTTCTTATTGAGGAATTCCAAAAACAGCGTTGCCCCAATCCTCTTGCAGCCGTCGACGAATGGATGGTCCTTGACGACGAAATAGAGCAAATGCGCGGCTTTTTCCTCAAGAGTCGGATAGATTTCCTGTCCGAATACGTCTTGGTAAACCGCGGCCAATATCCCTTCAAGCTTGCCCTTCTCCTTTTCTACTCCGAATAAGGATGAGCTTTCTTTGAATTTCATCGAATCGATGATGGATCTAGTTTCCTCGTAGGTCAGCCTATATGTGGCTTTGCTTCCTTTAGGCTTAGAAAGTGTCTGATGGTCGTATTCGTCTAATAAATCGAGGGCGTTGGTATATTCCTTGATGACATTGGATAACGCCAATTCGTCTATTTCTAAGGCCGAGGCCAGCATCCTATTTTGGATATCCACGGTCTTGTTGAGAGCTTCTAGTCTCCTTTTATTGGCGGTATAGCCTTTGGTGAGGTGTTCCTTAAGGATCTGGTTGGCCCATCTTCTGAAAAGTATGCCCCTTTGAGATTTCACCCTAAACCCAACCGAGATGATCATATCGAGATTGTAGAACATGATCTTTCTGGTCACGTTTCTTGTACCTTCTTTTCGAACTACTGAGGATTCCTCGGCAGTTGCCAAATCAAGCTCACCGTCCCGAAATATGTTTTTGACATGTAGGCTAATGTTGTCGGAGGATACGCCGAAAAGCTCCGCCATATCTTTTTGAGAGAGCCATACCGTCTCGTTATCAAAATCCGCTTTGACATCAAGCTCAAAATCGCCATCGACGAATTTCACAATCTCGTATTTTGTATCCATAAAAGCTCCTTATTGGTCGATTTCCTCTAGCTAAATCATAACATGCCATTTATGAGCCAAAGCCCCAAAATACGGGGAACGAAAAACAACTCCCAAAAGACATGAAAACATTCCTTATTAATAAGCAAAACTTTGGGGCTTTATCTGAAATAGACCCGGTATTCAGAGACGCCGAGGATGGTCTCGCCATCGACCTGCAAAGCGCAGGGTGTATCGAAGTTAACTTGGATTTCCTTGCCGGTAATAATCGCAACCGATTTCTTAGCCTTCACATGGGTGCCGGAGAAGAGCTTTGGGAATAGCATCAGGGTCCCCAATTTCCCACGGTTATGGACCACGACGCAGGAGAGAAGCCCACTATTCCTATTCTGTTCGGGGGCGATCATCATCCCGCCGCCATAATAACGGCCGTGCATACCCGAGGCTAAATAGACCCTCTTATAGGTCGAGGTGACTCCATCGACCGTCACGGTCGCCTTCCTCGGCTTATAGCCATGGAATAATAGACCGACGGTGATCTTCGCATAATCGACGGGTTCGCCTTTGGCGGTCTTCTGGTCAGCCACCTCGCAGCACTGCCCATCAATCCCGTAGCCGATTCCGTTGATGAAGCGATAGGTTTTGCCTTTAATCTCGGCATAAGGGAGATTGGCGAAATAACCATTGAGGGGAATCAGGCCGTCTTCATTGGGCGAGACGACGTCTTTGGCAAAGTCGTTTCCGGTTCCCGAGGGGTAAAGAAAAATCGGGCAAGGCAAATTATCGATATCGACATGGTTTATGAAGTAATTGATCGTGCCGTCTCCCCCGAGGATGACGACTTTATCTTCCTTCCCCAAAGTGGAGAAGAAAGAAGCTAAATCGATGTCATTGGAAGCCTTGGCCTCGTAATCGCCTTTGAGGACGCTTAAGGCTTTCTTGGCGCTTTCTTCGCCGTGCCCGCCGTCGGCTTTGGTGTTGTAGAGCAAGTAGTTCATTTCCGGAAACCCCTTATTTTCATATAAAAGTCTTCTTTTGCACATGACTGATGGATAGGCGGTCCGTGATACAATGTTTC
>JAUNOH010000033.1 GCA_030537155.1 Bacillota bacterium | reverse complement strand
ACCTGTCCGTTCAATTTAACCGCATTTGACTATATCGGTCAAATCGCCTAAGGCGGCTACATCTTTTCCGTGAAGCGCGCGAACTGTTCGAGCAGCTGCTTTTTGCTGGTTTTACCCCCATCACCAACCCACCAGACGCCGCAGCTGACGATGGCCCCGGCGTATATGGAGGATAGCATCGAGTGGGAGTCCCTCAGATCTTGCCTGGCTTCCCTTTTTAGGCGGTCATCGATGTCGAGGCGGATTTGCTCCTCCAATATGTCGCGGACATAGAAGATGGAGCCGCTTTTGAGGACGCTGTCGATAAAGGGGCGGTTCTCGTCTATGAAATTGATGAAGTAGGCGAACACGCCCACGTAATAGCTGATTGGATTATCGGGATCCCCGACGATTTGCCCGCTTTCCAGAGAGGATGATTGAAGTTCCCTGATCATGTAGATGAGCAGTTCGCTCTTATCGCCGAAGTGCTTATAGAATGTGGCTTTCCTCACCAGGGCCCTCTCGCATAATTCGGTGACGGTGATGTCGCCGAAGTTTTTCTCACACATCAAATCGTAAAGCGACTTCGTGAGGGCGTTTCTTGTCTTTATCACCCTTAAATCCAGCTTCTTCTCCATTTTGTTTCTCCTTTTTGGAAACCATTTCGGCCATTTGGTCAATTAACTGACTTCAGGCATTTTTCCGTGCGTTGCATCGACTCGTTATCAGGCTACATTATTTAGCGAACCGATAGTCAATTATTTGAGAACAATATCGGTAATTGCAAGGAGAAAAACAATGAAACAATTCGACAACGTCCGGGCCCATAAGCCAGAAGGCATCGAGAAGAGGAAAGCCCATATCATCGGGGGCGGCATCGCCGGCCTGGCCAGCGCCGTCTTCCTCATAGATGACTGCTATTTGCCCGGCGAGAACATCACCATCTACGACCAACTTCCTTTGATGGGCGGCTCCCTCGACGGGGAAAAACACGGCCAGGGCAAATACACCTGCCGCGGCGAGAGGGAGCTCGAACCTTATATGGAGTGTTTCTGGTATCTTGGCAACAAGATCCCCTCTTTATACACCCCGGGCCGTACCATCACCGAGGAGACCGTTGACGTCAATAGAGCCGATCGCATCGATTCCAAGGCCAGGGTCATCTATAAGCAGGGAAAAGTCTGGGAGGGCATAAACGAATTTAAGATGAGCTCGAAGCTGGCCACTAAGATGGGCCAGATGCTATCTACGCCCGAGGAGGAGCTAAACGGCCTCACCATCAAGGAATTCTTCGGGGACACCTTTCCCGAATTCGAGAAGAATCCGACCTGGCAGTGCTTCCATACCATGCTCGCCTTCAAGGATTACCACTCGATGATTGAGATGATCCGCTTCATTCAGTTCCAACCAGGGATGGAGAGGCTGGATGGCATTCTCCACACCAAATACAACGAGTTCGACTCCTACGTCGACCCCATCCTGCATTGGCTCCGCGATCGGGGCGTCCATTTCGTCAATGGCGCCACCATCACCGATTTGGAGATGGATTCCGATTTCTCCCACGTCAGAAAGATCGTGGGGAAGGGGGAGGCGGGGGAATTCGCCATCCCGGTTTCTAAAAACGATTTGGTCATCTCCACCTTGGCCTCGATGACTCAGAATAGCACCCAGGGCGACAACACCCACCCAGTCAGCACCAATCGCTCCAGTGAGAAGGGTTTCTTCTCCGTGTGGGAGAAGCTGGCCGCCAGGGACCCCAAATTCGGGCACCCTGAGAAATTCTCCTCCTATATCGATAAGTCCAAGTGGATGAGCGCCTTCCTCTGCATAAAGGGGAGGAAGGAGTTCTGCGCCAAAATCAGGGAGAAATACGGCTATCCAAAAGACTCCGTGACCGGGGCCATCTCGATAATGGACTCCAGCTGGGACATCTCCTTCGTCATCTATGATAAATATTTCCCCAATCAGGAGGATGACGAGGACTTCCTTTGGTTCGATGGGCTATATGGCGAAAGGATCGGGGATTATGTCAAAAAGCCGATGGCCGAATGCACCGGCAACGAGGTTCTGCAGGAATTCCTCTATCATCTGGGGATGCTAGACGAATACGAGGATCTCGCCAAACACACCTACGTCTCATTGACCATGATGCCTTATATCACCAGCCAATTCATGCCGAGGAATAGCAAAGGAGATCGCCCGGCCGTCATCCCAGAAGGCGCGAAAAATTATGCCTTCGTCGGCCAATACGTCGAACTGGAGGGCGACGTCGTCTTCACCGTCGAGACCAGCGTTAGGACCGCCATGATGGCCGCCTATGGACTCACGGGCATCGATAGAAAGGTCCTGCCGTTATATCAGGGTCAATACGATGTCCGCTGGCTCGCCATGTGCGCCAAGAAGATGCTGCAGACCGATAAGATCAAAATTAGCGATCTGCCGGCCATCAATCCCCTCACCCTGAAGAAGGACATCCAAGGGATGCTCGACATGGTGAACTCGCTGCCGAGAATCAATTGGGATGACGAACATCTATATTAATCAGAGGGCTCCGAAAGGGGCCCTTTTTTCGTTATGAAAAATTCGAATAAGCCGATATCGAAAACGCCTATTGGATATATTTGCCGCCCTCCGCGATATTTAAGGCGGAGGAAAATGGATGAAGGTTTTGTTAATTAACGGCAGCCCCCGTCCGCGGGGATGCACATATCTTGCCCTCAAGGAAGTGGCCGATGCTTTGGAGAAGGAGGGGATAACCACCGAGATTCTCTATCTTGGTAACGGCCCAATCCGCGACTGCATAGGATGTAACCTCTGTCAGGGGAAGGGGAAATGCGTCTTTGATGACGACAAGGCCAACGAATTGATCGAAAAAGCCAAGGAAGCCGACGGCTTCATCTTCGGCTCACCTGTTTATTATGCCCACCCAAGCGGGAGGATCCTCTCCATCCTCGACCGCGCTTTCTATGCCGGAGGGGAGCGTTTCGCCCATAAGCCGGCCTCTTCGATCGTTACGGCCAGGAGGGCCGGTACGACGGCGTCCCTGGATGTGCTCAACAAATACATCTCCGATTCGCAGATGCCCTTAGTTGGCTCAACTTATTGGAATATGGTCTTTGGCCCCTTCCCGGATTTGGTGAAGAAGGATGAGGAGGGACTTCAAAGCATGCGAAATCTCGCCAAAAACATGGCCTGGCTTTTAAAAAGCCTCGAGGCCGGCAAGGATAAGGGCGTGAAGCTTCCCGAGGCTGAGACGGCCCATTGGACGAATTTCAACAAGGCCGAGTGAAAAAGTGTGGTGGTATCCCTCCCAATCGATTGGGTCGAGTTCTTTGTCGTTGGCGATCATAAGGTCAACCGCACGAAATCACCCTTTAAAAAAAGACGCTTTTTCGTTCGTAGAATCCACTCAACAATTAAACGAATCGCTCTCCAAAGTTTAGATTTGGGCTCTCTTTATTTTTTGAAGCGTGCGTGCACGCTATAATGCCGGCGATTCAGGCGGAAACGCCAAGGAGAAATTTATGTCAGAAAACAAGTTCGCCATCCTCATCGACTCCACTGGTGACCTCACCAAGGAGCTACGCGAAAAATTCGATATCGACTACTGCGCCATGAGCGTCAATATCGACGGAAAAGACGTCGTCGCCTCCCTCGATTACGATCAGGGCTATTCCCTCAAGGATTTCGCCGATTACATGAGGGGCGGAAAGCGCATCTTCACCGCCCAGGTCTCCCAAGAGGAATTCAGCAAGAAGTTCAAGGAGCACCTCGATAAGGGCGAGGACATCATTTACCTCGCCTGCTCTGGCAAACTTTCCAAGTCCGTCGACTTCGGCCGCTTGATTGCCGATAAGCTAAAAGGCGAATACCCCGAGAGGAAGATCTTCGTCGTCGACTCCCTCATCTCCTGCATCGGCCAGGGTGGCTTGGCCATGATGGCCAGCGACCTCAGATCCGAAGGCAAATCCATCGAGGAGGTCGTCGCCTGGCTAGAGGAGAACAAACTCAAGATGAATCAGTTCGCCACCGTCGAAAACCTCACTTGGCTCAAGAGGGCTGGACGTGTCTCGGCGGGAAGCGCCTTCTTCGGCAACATCATCGGCATTAAGCCGATCATCATCTCCGATACCC
>JAUNOH010000032.1 GCA_030537155.1 Bacillota bacterium | reverse complement strand
CCGCTATAATCGCCGGCGAAGGTGCTCGGGTCGACTGTGCTGGTCTCCTGAATCAGCCAGCCGATGCCATCGACGTAGGATTCGCACCAGGCGTGGGTCTCCAGCATTCCAACCTCGCCATCCGCGTTGAGGTCGACGTAGCCGCTGACGTAACGGGCGGGGATGCCATAGGCCCGCAGCATTATTTCGGTCGCATAGGCGAATTGGGAGCAGATGCCCTTATGGTATTCGGTAAGAAAATAGACGACCTTATCCATGCCTTCGGGGCAGCCGGAGAGGTCGTACTTCAAATCATAGGTGCAGGTATCCTTTATCAGGGTGGTGATCTGATCGATCAATTCGATTTGGCCGAGGTTCCCGTCGATGCCGTTTTGGCTGCCGAAATCCAAAAGCTCCTGCTGGAGGTAATAGTCCAGATCGAGGTAATTGCCATAGACCCATTCCCGGTACTCAGTCTCCTCCGAGACGAAAATGGGGTCCGAGGACTCCCCAAGAGCAGTCAGATCGTTGGCCATCGAGGGGTAGACGGCCCCGACGCTGTAATTGACCTTCTCCTCCTCATAACGGGACTCCCCGTCGATCCTGAATTGCCCCTTCCCGATCGAGTATTGGGGCGTGAGGGCGGTCTTGTTCATGCTGGATACCAGCGAGATGGAAACCGAATACGACTGGGCCCCGCTTTCCTTGGCCCTGATGGCCGAATAATCCAGGGGGTAATAGGTGTTCCCGCCGTTGTCATAGTTCGGGGCGCTCCGGCTGGTTCCATCGCCCTTATAATCGCCATAGCTCTGGTAACGGAAATAGTAACTGCCGTTGTAGGTGGTTTGGTAATTGAATAAGGGGGTGTTTTCCCCATCGTAATAACCTTCGGGCAGACTATCCATCATCGAGGATGTCGAGCCGCCGAACTGGCTTAAGGCATCCAAATCCACCCCGTCGAGATTCATGGTCTCGAAGGAGAGGACGCCCATGAAGACCAAAGAGAAAATGACGACCAAAATCATGGCCAAAAGGAAAGCCATCAGGGCGAGGAAGTTGCTTAGGTTGGCAACCCTGCGCTCATGGCTGATCTTAACTTTCACGCGCTTGTTTTTCTTGGCCATAATCTTGCCTTTACTTGCTGTCGGCTATCCTCCGTATGGCGGCCTCGCACTCGGGGGCCCCGCCCTCGCCGAAGAGGTTGCCCAACAGGCCCAATAGCTCCCCGGACTTCGAACGGACGTAGACGGGGGAGACGGAGGAGAGCTTCCTCATGACCTTCCTGGCCAGGATGAGGTCCAGGGCCTCGGACTCGCTCCCGCCGCAGGCCACGTAGCAGGGCACGAAGGAGGAGACCTGCCTCATGATGCGGTTGCCGAAGGAGACGTGGAGCTCCCTCCTCAGGAAGCGGTCGAGCTCGGCGATCCTCCTCCTGTCCCTCCTGGTGAGGGAGTACCTCTCGCAGGCCTCGCGGGAGAGGCGGGCCAGCCCGGCGTAGGAGAGCCTCGCCCGGTGGCCGGGCAGGGAGGCGAAGGGCTCGGCCCTGGAGTCGAGGTCGAGGACCATGGCCCTGTCGTACACCTTGTCGGAGATGGCGAAGGTGGAGTCGTCGTTGTTCGCGGTCATGACGAACCAGGCGTTCTGGGGGAGCAGCAGCTGCCCGTCCCTGACCCTCTTGGGGTCGCCCGGCATGCCGGAGGAGGCGATGGGGAGTTTCCTCGCGTTGGGGTCGGGGAGCTCCAGCAGGGAGAGGAACTCGGCGAAGTAGTACTCGACCCTGGCGATGTTGGCCTCGTCGAGGACGATCACGGAGACGGAGTCGGTCCCGCCGGCCCGGTAGAGGGCCTCGAGCAGGGGGGTCTCGGAGAAGGAGCCGGTGAACTCGTTGTAGTAGCCGAGCAAATCGCTCCTCTCCTTCCAGGTGGGCTGGACGGGGACGACGTCGGCCGGGCGGCCGAGCCAGTCGCCGAAGCAGTCCGGGAGGCTGGTCTTGCCGGTGCCCGACATCCCCTGGAGCAGGAGTATCCTCGAGCAGCAGAGGGAGGAGACCCAGGCCCTGACGGTTTTCTCGGAGTAGTAGAGGGACCTGGTGCCGGCCGCGTACTCCCGGAAGGAGGCGCAGGCCGAGGCCAGGGTCAGGCCCGAGTCGGTGCCCCTGGCCTCGAAGGAGGGGTGCCCGGAGTCGATCAGGGAGAGGGCGCGAAAGCGGGGAGGATGTTCCTGCTCGTTTTCCTGGGGCAGGGCATCCTGTTGCTGAGAGGCGTCATTTTCGTTTGTCTTGGCGTATTCGGGGACGTTTTTATTGCCGACGCCTAAAGCCTCGGCCCCGGTCACGTCACCCTCGGTAAGGGCGACTTTCTGATAATGGGGACGGCGGAAGTTATTGAGGATTGTGATGAGGCAGAGGATGGCGATGATGCCGGCGAAAATGAAGATATAGACGCCGATGGCCACGGAGGTGGTCAGCCAATATGCCAGATCCTCCCCAACTTTTTGCCAGATCTGCTCCCAGGTAATCTCGGAGGCGAGGATGTTATTCATCTTTCTTACCTTCCTCGGGGGCGGGTTGCTCCTCTAATGGCGCTTTGGGGGTTGGCTCCCCTGCTTCTATCTCGGTTTCGGGAACGTTCTCTTCCGGAGCGGGTTCTTTCACCTCGGCCGGGGCGGCTTTGGCGGCTAGATAATCCTCGTAGATCTTATTGACCCCGGGGAGAGTCCCCTCCCCGAAGATGATGGAGATCTGAGGGAGCAAATCCTCATCGTTTCCTAATAAAGCTAGGGAAGAGGGGAAGATGATGTGGGAGAAGGCCTCATCGAGGGCTTCGCCGGAATCGTAGCTGCCAGAAAGAGAGACCCCCACCGCATTCTCCATGGAGTTGCGGGTGTCGTTTCTGATGATGAAGTTCTTCTTGGAGTTGACGAAGGATTCGTAGGAGTCGATCTTCTTCCAGACATCCTCCTCGAGGTATTCGCGGTCAGCCGCGGCCGAGACGACCTTGGCAAAATCATAGGGCCCCATCGGGAAGGGATCGGCCTTGGGCTCGTTTTCGACGTCGTTGACCAAAAGGTTGACGATGAAGGCGTGGCGGAGGGCCCTCCTGGAGGCCTTCATGCCGTTATCGCCCTCCTTGAGGAAGGCGAGGGCGTATAGGTTTGGCGAGAGGTGGACGTCTTTGGATAAGCCGACGACCGGGTGGCTGGTGGAGGCATCATAAAGCAGAGGCAATAAGTCGGAATTCTCATCGTTGAACATATCGCCCTGGCAGCCATATAAACCGAGGAAGAGCATCCTCCTGTTGCAGCCGTCGATGGCCTTGGAGAGAGAATCCACGAAAGCTTTCCTCTCGGGGAGCTCGGAATAGCCCAGGGAACCGCCGCCGAAGAAATCGCCCAGGATCTTAGTGAGCTTCTTCTGCTCGTAATCGGATAAGCCCCTGACGAATAAAAGGCGGCTGGCGGCCAGGGAGGCAAATAGCCTCGTGGCGTTTTTCTCATCGAACTTCAATCCGTTATAGGCGGAGAAGGCCATGAAGTCTTTGACCAATTCGGAGATGGTCGGAAGCTGCTCCTGGGTGAGGGTGCCAAGCTGCTGCTTGTTGGCGGTTAGGGCGTCGGATTCCCTTTGATAGTCGTCGTGGGTGACGCCCGGGGTGGCGTCGAAATCGTCTAAGAGGGGGTTGCCGTCCTCATCGAAATTGACGCGGACGTATTTGGGGAGGCTATTGAAGATGGTGGCGACCCAAAGGCGGAGGAAGATGATGCTCAAAAGGATGGCCACGAAGGCGAAGATGTCGAGGATGAGGGCGCTGTTGAGATAGTTGGCGCACGTGTTCCTGACGCTTTCATCATTAAAGCCCGAAAAGAAGACGTTGATGACGATGAAGAGCACCATGTCGTAGATATAGACGCCGAAGGAGAGGATGAAGGCGACGACGAAGACGAGGTTCCGCAAAAACTTGAGGAAGCCATAATCCTTATCGGGGTTTTTGGCCATCAGCCTCCGCCTGATGTTGGAGAGAACACAGGCGAGGAAGTAAATCAAAATCCCGAAGCAGGCGACGAATAGCAGGATGTCAAGAACATCGAAGAACCCGCCGAAGTAGGATTCGACGGTGTAGCGGGTACCGGCGGTATCACCGGCCAAATTGAATTCGACCGGACCGAGGTCGGAATAGGCAGCCGCCATCACCGAGGAGGCGCTTTGATAGATGATCTCCCAGCCGGCCACGAAGATGGCGGTGAAGATCAAATAGACATAGAACGAGGGCTTTTTGAAGAAGGGGGTGACGCTCGGGTCGGGGATGAGCTTGGAGGTCGTCCCGCTTTTTTCCTCTTTCGGGGCTTTGGGCTTGGCTAAGCCCCCGGAGATGAGCAAAGATGCCGGCAGAAAGAGGAAGGCCTCGGCGATGGCGACCACCATCATGATGAGATCGCTGGTGAGGAAGCGTCCGAAGAAGCTGGTATAGCCCAGCTCGGAAGTCATGAAGTTATGGAAATAGAGATTGTAGAAATAGTTGACGGCGAAACCGACGATCACGAAGACGAGACCGATGAGTGTAAAGATGAAGAATTTTTTCTTCCAGTTGGTGAGGCCCTTCCGCCTCTTCAATCCGCTGAGGATGGCCGGGATCAAATATAAGAGAGGGGCGGCCAAGGCGGCGATGATCAGGGATAAGGTGATGAGGTAGCCGGTGTGATAGGCGCCATATTGCCGGTAATACTGGGTGGTGATAGTCGAATAGGCTAGGCATCTATGGAAAAAGTTGATGGCGAAGTAAGCCATCACGCCCAAACCGGCCCAAAGCAAAATAAAAAGAACCCAGCCGAAGAAAGAGGCGGCGGATCCAGTCATCTTTGGGGTTTTGGCCTTAACTTCCTCGTTCGCGATGGGTTGATTGGTTTCGGCACTCATAAAATCCCTCCAGGCCCCGAATCCCTACGGGGCGAAACGTCTAGGGTTATTTTGAACAAATAAGAAGGGGCCAA
>JAUNOH010000008.1 GCA_030537155.1 Bacillota bacterium | reverse complement strand
GCCTTTATCTCCTCGAGGGTATATAGATGGAGGTTGATGGCCTCGTTCTCGTCGAGGTGCCTCTCCCCCTTTTCTAGCCCCTCGGCCAGATATAGCGATATCACCTCATCGGTGTAGGCGACGCTCGGATATATGTCCCCGAGGAATTCCATCTTTTCGGCGCGGTAGCCGGTCTCCTCCTCCAGTTCCCTTTTGGCGGCCTCTAAGGGATCCTCGCCCGGATCCAGCTTCCCGGCCGGGAATTCGAGGATGATCTCATCGTAGGGGTAACGGTACTGCTCCTCGAGGATGAATTTATCGCCAACCTTGGCGATGATGCAGCTGGCCTGGCAGTGCCTGACGACCTCCCTTTTCGACTTATGCCCGTTGGGGCAGAGGACCTCGTCGACCTCGAGGGTCACGATCCTCCCCTTATAAATCGTCTCGCCGCCCAGGCGTTTTTCTTTCAATTCCATAAATGACCTCACTGGTTAGGATAAAGCAAAACGAAGGAAAAGGGACCACCCTTTCGGATGGCCCCGGTTTCTTTTTCGATTAGAAGTCGACGTCGAGGTCGTAGTAGCAGCACTTGAGGAGCTCTTCCATCTCCTTCTGGCTGGGCTGACGGGGGTTGGACCCGGTGCAGGCGTCGCCGATCGCGTTTTTGGCGATCTCGGGGAGCCTCTCAAGGAAGACGCTCTCGGGGACGAAGCCCTGCTCGCAGGGATAGGAATCCGGGCCGTAGTTCTTGATGCAGTGGGGGATGTTGAGCTTATCGTTCATGTCGCGGAGGAAGGAGATGAGGAGGGAGACCTTCTCTTTGTCGTCTTTGCCGCCTAAGCCCATGTAGTCGGCGATCTCGCCATACCTCTTGAGGGCGGTGGGATCCTTGGCGTTGAAGGCGATGACCTTGGGCAGGTACATGGCGTTGGCCGCACCGTGGATGATGTGGGCGCCGTAATCCTGGAAGGCGGCCCCGGTCTTGTGGGCCATGGAGTGGACGATGCCTAATAAGGCATTGGAGAAGGCCATACCGGCCAAGCACTGGGCATCATGCATCGCATCGCGCATTTCCATGTCGCCGTTGTAGCTGCCGACCAAATCCTTCTGGATCATTTTGATGGCCCAGATGGCGAGGGGGTCGCTATAGGCGCAGTTGGCGGTGGAGACATAGGCCTCGATGGCGTGGGTGATGGCGTCCATGCCGGTGTGGGCGACCAATTTCTTGGGCATGGTCTCGGCGAGCTCGGGGTCGACGATGGCGATGTCGGGAGTGATCTCGAAGTCGGCGATCGGGAACTTGATGCCCTTCTGGTAATCGGTGATGATCGAGAAGGCGGTGACTTCGGTCGCGGTTCCGGAAGTGGAGGAGACGGCGACGAAGTGGGCCTTATGGCGAAGTTCGGGGAGGCCGAAGACTTTGCACATGTCCTCGAAGGTGCACTCGGGGTATTCGTATTTGATCCACATGGCCTTGGCCGCATCGATGGGGGAGCCGCCGCCGATGGCGACGATCCAGTCGGGCTGGAACTCGAGCATCTGGGCCGCGCCCTTCATGACGGTCTCGACTGAGGGATCGGATTCGATGCCTTCGATGAGATCGACTTCCATGCCGGCCTCTTTGAGATAGCCGATGGCCTTATCGAGGAAGCCGAAGCGCTTCATGGAACCGCCGCCGACGCAGATGGTGGCCCTCTTTCCTTTCAGGGTCTTTAGCGTCTCGAGCGATCCTTTGCCGTGGTAGATGTCACGCGGTAGGGTAAATCTTGCCATTAATAATCCTCCTTAACATAGATATTTGGCACCGCAATTATAGGACGTTCAGGTGAGACAAAAACACCACAAAACGCAAATTCGTTAAACTTTTACCGATTTAGCGATTTAACTGGTCCTTCGTGACGCAAAAACGGCATTTTGCGACAAAAAAGCCGGGCCCTAAGTCCCGGCGCACTCGGAGTTATTGCTCCTTATCGCTGATGTATTTGGTGAGGACGCTCTTCCTGGTGACGATGCCGATGAAGGAGCCGTTATCGTCGACCACGGGGACGTAGTTTTGGTTGATCATGACGTCGAGCAGATCCTTCTCCCTGGCATAGCTGGAGACGGCCTTGATGATCCTGCCGCTGGGGACGGAGGAGAGGGGGAGCCTCTCGAGGTCGTCGAAGTCGAGCCGGTTATCCAACATGACCCTGAGGAAGTCTCCGTCGGTGACCGAACGCAGGTATTTGCCGGTGCTCCTCTCGATGACGGGGACGGTCGAATAGCCGTGGGCCTTCATCTTCTCGAGGGCCTGGCGGATGGTGAAATCCTCGAATAGATAATCGACGTCTTTCTTTGGCAAAAGCAGGAAAAGTATGTTCATGGACAATATTGTTTTTAAAACCGGATTCGGTTTCAAGTGCCGATCCGGTTAATAGACGATTAGCTGGCAAAATCGCGCTTATTTGGCCAATAGGGCATCCCAGGCCTTGAGGTCCTCCTCATCGGGGACCGAGACGTCTGGGTAATTCCTCAATAGGCCGTAATAGTCGAGGCCATAGCCGACGAGGAATTTCCTCTCGTTGAGGGTGTAACCGACGAAATCGATGTCGAGCTCGACCTTCCTATCGACCGTCTTGTCGATTAAGGCGGCGACTAGGATGCGCTTGGGCCTCCGGGGGGAGAGGACCTTCTTAAGGCAGTCGATCGAGATGCCGGAGTCCACGATGTCCTCGATGATGATGACGGTGCGGCCCTCGATGTCGCATTCGACGTCCTTGACGAGGTTGGCCACCCCGGTGGAGGAGGTGCCGGAGAAACTGGAGACCTGGACGTAGTCGACCAAAACGTCGGCTTTGATGTGGAGCATGAGTTCGACGAAGAAATTCATCGCCCCCTTCATCACGCATAAAAGGAGGGCCGGCTTTTCTTCATTCTCGAGGGTATGGGAAATCTTCTCCCCCATCTCCTCGGCGATCTTGGCGATCTGCTGGTGGGTTAAAATAGTTTCTTTCATCGTGTTTTGTGCCCTTTTTGCCTATTTTAGTGATGAGGGTCCCTAATTACAAAGCAATTAGGAGAATATGCGGCTTGGAAACGCTCCCATAGGGAAAATGGCGAGTTTCGCTACAACCGATTTTCACCAAAATCCGATTGGGACGGAAATCAAATAATCCCGATTGTCACAGGAAAATCAGATTGTTTTTGTCGATTTTTTAATTGTTTGGCGGACTTTCTCGTTGGCCATCCTTTATTTATAGTGGAGATGTCTTTAAGGGGAAGAATTTTATGAAAAAGCAATCGTTCCTGATATTGTTCGGCTTACCGGTGTTGGCGATGCTATCCGCCTGCAGCCAAATCGATTCGACGTCTTCCGATTCGAGCGGCAGCGGTGGAAATTCCTCCTCCAGTTCCTCAAGCTCCTCCAGTTCTAGTTCCTCCAACGCCGGACACGGCAACTCCAATCAGGGAACGGGCGGAAATAATTCCGGCGGAAGCTCCTCCTCGGTGACCTATTCGGCCGTAAACGAGTATTCCTCGGATGCCACCGAATCCAATCAGACCTATTCCTCGAGCAATTCCGATGAAAGCGCGATCCTGGTCAATAACGACGCCACCCTTACCTTGGTGGAGCCGACAATCACCAAAACCGGGGATACCTCGAGCCAGGATAATTCGAATTTCTACGGCCAAAACGCCTCGGTTTTGGCGATGGACGGTGCGACCGCCATCGTCAAAGGCGGGAGCTTGACTTCGACGGATGCCGAGGGCGGGGCTGGCTTATACGCCTATGACACCGGCACCGTCTATGCTCAGGGGATGGAGATCGCCACCGACGATAACTGCGCCGGCGGCGTCCACGTGGCGGGCGGCGGATCGCTATACGCCTGGGACCTTTCCATAACCACGCAGGGCGAGCATTCGGCCGCCATCAGAAGCGATAGGGGCGGCGGAAGCATGCATGTCGAGGGCGGGGATTACGTCTCCAACGGAGCCGGATCGCCGGCTATTTATAGCACCGCCTCGATTGAGGTTAAGGGCGCCACTTTGACCGCCAATGGGAGCGAGGCCGCCTCCATCGAGGGAAGAAACTGCATCAACCTTTTCGACTGCGAACTCACCGGCAACATGAGCGATGGCTCGGCCAATTCCGATGGGGACGGCAACATCTGGGGCGTGATCCTCTACCAGTCCGAATCCGGAGACAGCGAGGAGGGAACCTCCGAATTCTCCATGGTAGGCGGGAGTCTAAATATCAAAAATGGTGGATATTTCTATAGCACCAATACTACCTCCGAATGGTATTTCGAGGGCGTTGACCTCCAGCATGAAGGCAATGATTCCTATGAATATTTATTCCGGGCGACTGGCTCCTCTAAGTGGGGAGATGGTACTGGTCCGGAGATGAATGTGACCTTCGTCGGTCAGGAAGCCGAAGGAAAACTGGTTTATGACTCTGCCTCGACATTCGATCTCAGCTTAACTGAATCCTCGAGCTGGACCGGGTCGACCGAAATATCGACCGACTATAGCGGGAGCGGGGAGGCAAGCGTCTATGTCGACTCCACCTCGAAATGGGTGCTGGATGACGATGCCGAAATCGATAACCTCTACAACTCCGGCACCATCGTGGATGGCAATGGGAACACGGTGAGCATCGTCTCCGGCGGGGAGACCCTCGTCAGCGGGAACAGCTCCTACACCCTCACCGTCAACGGAACCTATGGCGATTATTCCTCCTCGAAGGTTCTTTCCGCCCCCAGTTTCTCGGAAGTCAGCAAACCGGCCGTCTTCGATTAAGGTGTGAGGAATCAAGGAAGCCCAAGCCCCGGTTTCCGGCTTTGAAAAAATGCGCATTCCCCTACGTTTGGCCCAATAAATCGCCGACGGGATTAACATGCGGTTTTTCGAAGGCAGACTTGTTATATCCTCCGGTTCAAATGCGTATTTTTTCGGAATTGTCAACAATGTCAAAGGCTGAGAGCCACATAAAACCCTAATTTTTTGAATTACCTTTGAGCGATAATCGCCAAAATGTGTCGCGCTACCTAATCGCCGATTTTAAAAAGTCCCGATATCTTCGGACTTGTAGTTAACATTTCCTAACGGAAAAAGTAGCGTCTTTCCGTTGCTATCTATTTGAATTGCTCATATCATTATTAAATTAGGAGGGTTGGATTATGCCAAAGATACTAGACGCGCCTAAAGAACATATCATCGCTGCCGCACGTGAAGAGCTTCTTAGCGAAGGCGTCAAAGGCTTTAACATCCGGCCTGTTGCCAAAAACTCCGGTGTCGCCATCGGGACCATCTACAATTATTATGGCAACAAAACCTCTCTGATCGTCGCCGTTATCCTCGATAACTGGAAGCAGATCAAGAAGGAGCTGGACGCTAAATGCCACGACGTCTCTAAAGAAGAGGCCGTGAGGCTCTCCTATGATGCTATTGCCGCGTTCCACGAAGGGAACAAGCAGGCGATCTCCGAGATATTCGAGGTCGCCCCCGATTGCTTCTCCCGCGGACGTGACCCGGAAGATGCTATGTTGGCCGACGTGAAGGCCATCTTCGTGGGCGAATTGGGCGTTACGCCAGGCCGGGCGACGCTTGCCGCCAAGGCGCTATTCCTCGGGGTTTCCGAAGAGGAAGTAACCGAAGAGGAAGCCAAGGCCGTCGCCTTAGCGACTTTGTAAGAAGGTGATTGAAAAGACCGCGTTTCGCGACGCGGTCTTTTTCTTTTGCTTTAGCCGAATCAGGCTTGCTTCAAGCCATCGCTCGGACGGGGCTCGATGAGGGCAAATTGCCTCTTCTCGAGGATGAGGGTGAGGGGTATGTAGGCGATATTGACCAGAATCCAGCTGATGGGGAAGGCGGCGTACAGCCAGAAGACGGTGTGGAAGGCCTCGATCTGGAAGAAGGTGTAGAGGAAGAGGATCCTGAAACCGGTGCAGCCGATCATGGTGACGATGGCGGGCGGGGTCGATCTCCGCATGCCCCTTAGGTAGCTTCCGAAGATACCCATTAGGCCGTCGAGCCCATAGGTGAAGGCCATGATGTAAAGGCGGTCGCGCCCGGCTAAGAGGGCGGCCTCGCGGCTGACCTCCTCATCGTCGCTGAGGAATATCCCCAAAAGCGGATTCCAGGCAAAGCCGCAGATCACGGCCAAAATGGCCGCGCAGATGAACATCCAGATGGTGCAATACCAGAAGGTCTTCTTGACGTTTTCCTTCTTTCTGGCCCCGAAATTCTGCCCGACGAAGGAGACGCAGGCCTGGGCGAAGCTATCGATGATGGCGAAGATATAGCTTTCTATTTGGGCCGCGGCCGCCGCCCCGGCGACGATCTCGGCCGAGTGGATCTCGACGCCGTCGACCGTATAATCCCCAATCGTGTAAAGCGAGGATTGGATCAAGACGTTGGGCAAGGAGAAGGCCAAGCCCTGGATGCCGGCCGGCAGGCCGATTTGGATGATGTCCCGGAAGGCGATCTTATCGATTTTCAGCTTCTTGAAATCCAGGCGGACGAAGCCGGTTTTGTTGAAGTGGAGCCAGAGGACGGTCAATATGGCCGAGACGGCCTCGGACATGACGGTGGCCCAGGCGACGCCGCTGACGTCCATGTCGAAGCAGATGACGAAGATCAAATCGAAGGCGACGTTGATGATTCCGGAGATGGTCAGGATATATAGGGGCCTTTTGGAGTCCCCGAGGGCCCTGAGCATCTGGGAGCCGTAGTTATAGATTAGGACGAAGGGCATGCCGACGAAATAGATGGCCAGATACTCGGCCGCCTTGCTTTTTATGGAATCGATGGTCCCCATCCATTCCAAAAGGTAGGGGGCGATGAAATAGCCGACCAAGCCGATGAAAATGCCACCCAAGACGGCGATGACCAAGGCGGTGTGGAGGACCTTATCGGCCCTTTCGGGGTCGTTGGCCCCTTTGGCGTTTCCGATGGCGACGTTGGCGCCCAAAGCCAAGGAGTAGAAGACGGTGATGATGAGGTTGATCAGGGAGGAGTTGCTCCCAATCGCGGACATCGAGTTGGATCCGCCCCCGAAGGTGGCCACCGTCCAGAGGTCGATGGTCGTATATAGCAATTGGAATATGGTGGTTATGGCCAATGGGGCCGCGAATAATGGAATCTTCCAGAACAGGTTCCCGGTCGTGAGGTCACTCTCACGGGTTTTGCTCTTCATCTTCATGCCTCCTTTTGAGACAACCCGATAGTCTAGTCCTTTGCCTTTCCTAAAGGAAGCGGGGTGTTGATGTTTTGGCTAAATGAAGTTTTTTTCGGCGGATTTTGACCCAAACTCCGATTTCGACTCCATATATAGGTAGGAGGTTTTTATGGAGAATGAGGATTTAAGGCTTGGTAGGATCAGCAAAAAGGTCGAACGGGGGCTTGGGATATCGCTGCCGTTTGGGGCTGGGGTTTATCTTCGAAGCTGGGACATGGATTTGCTGGTCAGCCGTTACCCCGATAGGTATTTGCTGCTTTTGGAGCAGATGAGGACGATTATGAACAGGCCCTGCCTGTCGTTTTTCGATCAAAAGGCCGAATCGATATACCTATTCAAACGATATGGCCGGAAACAGCCGAAAACCACCGTTGGGATTAGGATTGCGGCCCTCGGAAAGCCCAAGCGGTGGTGGATAAGGGGGATGCGGAGCTACGAAATAGAAGAAATGAACCGGATGAAAAGCCTTTATCCTTTTGCCGAATTTGGCAACTGAAGGCAACTAAAACAGCCGATTCCGACTATAATATCGTGGCTATGGAGTTAAGTGCGATCCTCGCCATCTGCGCCGGTATAGCCGTTCCGGTATTCATCTGGGTCATCCTCCAGTTTTCGGGTCGGCTGATGAAGGGCGATTTCCTCGAGGCCAAATGCCGGAGGATCAACCTCTTCGATCCCGAGACGTACAAAATGGAGATCGGCTTCTTCAACCTCCTGCAGGATCAGCATTCCTATTCGCGGATAGGTTTGGTCTACCGTCATCGGGGACGCGTCTATCCATATGCCGAGGAGGATGCCGCCCCGTTTTTGCTGGACGGCAGCAAAAAGGCCGAACTCCGTAAATCGGAGGATGGCTCCCATTGCCTCGAGCTTTTGGGCGAGGGCAGCGCCATGGCCATGTATTCCTTCAAGAAGATTGAGAATAACGGATTCGCCGAGGGCGATAAGATATACCTCCGCTACTTCGACGAGAGGGGGAAGGCTCATTTTGCCCGCTTTGAGGATGGCGTCTACTACAGCCAACTGCTTCAATATAAAAAGAGAAGGTGGAAGGATGGAAGACGCTGAGCTATTCGGGGGGATAAAAACCTATCTGGAATTGGGCGATGACCCCAACTCGAATCTATTGAACGCCCTCAGCCACATCAAAAAATACGTGGGCGATGGGGCCTGGGTCGGCTTTTACATCTTTTCGCCCGCGCGCAATTATTTATATTTGGGTCCCTTTCAGGGGACACCCGCCTGCGTCCGGATCAATCCCGAACACGGCGTGGTGGGCGCCTGCTTCAGCAAAAAAGAGGACATCTACGTCCCCGATGTCCGCGAATTTCCGGGCTATATCGCCTGTGATGAGGCGGCGAGGTCTGAGGCCTGCTATTACTTCGAAAAAGACGGAATCGGGCTAGTTTTCGATATCGATTCCGTCGAATTGGATGGCTTATCCGATAAATTCGATTCCCTCCGGAAGGCCGGGGAGATGCTTTTTGGATTTATTCCGGCGTCTCGTCTTCCCTGAGGAAGCGGCGTTTGTATTTCCCGGCGATCAGATCGTTTAGGGAAATCAACCCGATGGCCAAGGCCACGGCCAAGAAGGCCGCCAAAACCGTCCAGCTCCAGACGATCAACGCCCCCCAGCGGTCGAAGTCGAGGAATGAGTAGGGGTAATAGGTTCCATTCGGCAGGAAACTCTCGCCCCAGATATACGGCCTCATCATGATGAAGGCCACGTAGATCATCAAAAAGAATATCCAGAAGGGGATGATGGTGTAATGCACCGTCCCCTTTTCCTCAAATAGGAGCCAGTCGACGACCATCAGGGAGGAGAAGCCAAGATAGATGGTCAGTTCGCGGATTCCGAAATCCGCATGGGCGAAGGGGATCATGTAGCCGAAATAGCCGACGATGGAGACCAAGGCCAGGAAGACCACCCCGAGGCCAAAGGGCATCCATAGCCCGGCGGGCAGCCCGGATACGCCCTTCCTGAGGTCGATGGAGTTGAAGATTATCAAAAGGAGGAAGACCAGCATTATCAGTTGGTCGACGATGAAGGGGAAATAGGCGAACATGGCCCCAAAGGAGGAACCGCTCTCCCGGACGACGACGACGTAGAAAACCACCATCGCCAATAGGGCGACTATCCGATAAATCAAGCTGGCCAGTCGGTTTCTTATTACCATTGGTAACGTATGCTATTATATCCCGACATGGAAAAGCTATCTATCGCCCGATATTCCCTGAAAGACGAAGAATACCCGTTCGATGGCTTCACCCACACGAGGGTGATCTCCCGGGGATTCATCTTTGATGGGGAGGGGCGCGTCTGCCTCCATCGGCTGTATCGTGATGATATCTTCTGCAAGCAGGAATATTACGAAACCCCGGGCGGCGGGGTCGATGAGGGTGAGAGCTTGATCGAGGCGCTGAGGCGCGAATGCCTAGAGGAGACCGGCTATGAGCTCTCGGATATCCGGGAAATAGCCATCGTCGAGGATGCCTATAACCTCATCAAGCGGAAAAACGAAAACCATTATTTCCTCGCCAAGGCCACCAAGCACCACGACCCCCATTTCGCCTCCGAAGGCGACCTATTCATCAAGGAAACCCGCTTTTACACGCTCGAAGAGGCCCTTCGTTTATATGAGGGGATGGATGACCGCCTGGTCTCGGGATTGGTCAAAAGGAGGGAACTCCCCATAATCCGCCGATTGGTTGAGCAAAACTTGTTTTGACAAGGGCAGTGGCGGTCGATATATTTATACGGCGTGGCGCGATTGGTGAAACGGTTAACACAACCGGCTGTGAACCGGTCATGAACGGGTTCAACTCCCGTATCGCGCCCCAGATCAAAACATTTGCTTCAGTACAAAAAAACTGAGGCATTTTTGTTATTTTTGGCCATTTTTTGAGGTTTTCGAGGTTGTTAACACCATCGGCATGGGCTGATTTCCCCAAATGTCCCGTAGTACCCTAGCCGACAATACTTATTTTTTAGGAGTCCGGAAGGAATCGAACCCGGGGATAAGCGCCTTTTTCCGTGCGCTAAAGAAAAGGTATTCATACATTTGCCCCCAAATGTTATAATAGCAACGAGGAAACATACATGTTCGACCAGCAGGGATACGTCAACTCCTATATCAAGGACAATTACAGGTCCATCAAGTTCCGCGTCAGGAAGGACGACGGGGAGGTTTTGGATAGGCTATCATCGGTCGACAACATCAACGCCTACATCCTCGAATTGATTAGGAAGGACATCGAGGAAAACCCCATCTACAGATACATCAACAATGACGTTGAGATAGACTTCCCCCTCTCCAAGACCATGGAGGACCTCGTGGAGAAGGCCGAGGAGGCGGATAGGGCAGGGGACTATGGCCTCTACATGAACATGGCCGACGCGATCGACGTCCAGGCCAAGAAGGAGGTCTCCAAGCACATGCTGGACGAGGGGCAGTGGAGGAAGCTAATTAGGAGATATGCGTTATGACGGAGATGGTTGACTTTACCGGCTGTGGGCTTAGCCCCAGGAACCTAGAATACGGCGGCAGGGCCGGGGAGAAGAGGGGAATCGTCTTTGACGAGGGCTTCTATATCCTCAAATTCCCGAAGAACACGCTCGGGATGGACAACGTCAGGGGGATTTCCTACGTCACCTCGCCATTAAGCGAGTACATCGGGAGCCATATCTACGAAATTCTCGGCTACGACGCCCAGAAGACGGTTTTGGGGATCTGCCATGACGGGAAGAGATACAAGGTCGTCTGCGCCTGCAAGGATTTCATCGAGGACGACAAGAACGAGCTATTGATTCCCTACACCGCCTTGAGGAACGACGCCAGCCCAATAATCGCCTCTAGGAACGACGAGTCCTTCGTCTCGCCGTCTAACATCAACGAGATAATCTTCCAGCTGGAGCACAACACCGTCCTAGGCGTCATAGGCGGGGCCAAGGAAAGGTTCTTCGACGTCGCCATAATTGACATGCTCATCAACAACAACGACCGCCATGAGGACAACTGGGGCGTCATCAAGTTCAAGGATGAGGGAAGATATGTGATGGCCCCGATATTCGATTGCGGCAACTGCTTCTATGGGAAGAGCGCCGACGAGAGGATAAGGGAGCTTCTTTCCGACCCCAAGAGGCTATATAGTTCTGCCACCAACGGCGTGACCGCCTACGAGGACGAGCAGGAGAGAAGGATCAGGAACGAGGAACTGGTCAAGCTCGATAACGGTGATCTTAGGAAATCGATGAAAAAGATCGCATCCCTGGTCGGAGAGAGATTCGACGACATCGTTGAATTCATAAACGGCATACCATCATCGTTCATGGACGTTGCCGTCATGAGCGACGAGAGGAAAAGGTACTACATCGAGACCTTCAGGATCCGTTATGAGGAGATCCTCCTGAAATCGGTTAAATGATGCCGAAGGCGGTCTTCCAAACCCCCTTTGGGAATTCGATTCCCGTAGAACCACCGAATTTGTATCTTTTTCGTACAACTCACCCCTGCATTTTGTGGGTTTTGTATCGAAATTGTACAACTCACACAGCTAAGTAAATCAATCCTGATACAACATGTGTCAGGATTTTTTCTTTCTTCGGACGAACCTCCGCCTGCTTATTAAAAGTTTTTCGCGTCTTCCGTCTACAGTTTCTTTACCAATCACCAAAAACGGCTCCTTTTTAGTATCATATCAATGGTTTAAACCTTTAAACGAAAGGAAAGAACATGCCGGATAAGGAACAAATCGAAATACTGACCAATAAGCTCAAAGAGTGTGCTCCGTTATTGTCTGCGATAGGAGACCAAACCAGGCAGCATCTCATCTTGGAAATGATTAAGATGGGCGATTGCGAAGGCGTGAGAGTGGGGGAGATAACCGCAAAGACGAATCTGTCTAGGCCGGCCGTCTCCCATCAGCTCTCCATCCTCAAAAGCGCCGGCATAATCAAAGTTAGGAAAGAGGGGACGAAGAACTATTATTATTTCGACCCAGATGCGGAAAGTTTCGATAAACTGATCGAAACGTTTCTGTTGGCTAAAACAATCGCCTCTTCCCTTCCCGATAGGAGTGGAGAACCTTCATGAAACTCCACATATTCCATACCGGCAAGGTCAGGGTCGATATCGCTATTCCCCTCCATGAGAAAAACCCAACCGCAAAGCTAGGGCTATTCAGAAGCAAAAAGAAGAAAGTCGATCTTCCCGTATCTTCGTATCTAATCGAGTATGGCGATCATAAGGTTTTGGTCGATACGGGCTGGGATTCCAAATATGCGGAAGAAAAGCCGAAGCAATTCCTAGGCTTATTGAACAAAGTGTCTGCTCCTTTGATCAAAAAAGAAGAGGCGATAGATCATAGGCTCAGCGCCTTAGGCATCAAGGATAGCGATTTGGATTATGTGGTCTACACCCACCTGGACTTTGACCACACCAGCGGGACGAGGTTAGTTAAAGACGCTAAATGCTTTTTGGCTAGCAAAAAGGAGATCGTAGACGCTTCTAAATCAGGCTTCAGGAACATTAAATCCGATTGGGAAATGGTAAAACTCACCGGCTTTGAATTCCTCGAGACCGGAATCGGCCCAGTCGGCAAAAGCTATGATTTATACGGAGATGGCAAAATCGTCTTGGTTTCCACGCCCGGGCATAGCCTTGGCCATCTTAGCGTCATCCTAAATGGCGATGATGGAAAATGCCTCGTGATAGCAGGGGATGCGGCCTATGTCCCGAATCATACAAAAACAAGATCATCCCTGGCTTTTCGGTGAATGGCAAACTTGCCATGAAATCCTTGGAATGGCTGATTCAATGTAAGGACGACGATAACTGCCTTGGGGTATTGGCTAACCATGATCCGAGCGTTGAAGAAGGAGTTATTGAGATATGAAAACCGAACTATCGGAGCTTATGGAATCCAGGCACAGCGTAAGAAGCTATAAGCCTGATCAAATAGAGGAAGAGAAAAGAGAAATCCTTATTTCCCTAATCAAGCAGATAAACGAAAAGACCGGATTATCCATCCAGATATTCTTCGATGAGCCGAAGTGCTTTGACTCATTCATGGCTCATTATGGGAAGTTCAAAGGGGTGAATAACTACATTGCCTTGGTAGGGAAGAAAAGCAAAACCCTGGATGAGGATTTAGGCTACTATGGCGAAGAGATCGTTTTGAAGATCCAGGAATTGGGCATGAACTCATGCTGGGTCGCCATGACCCATGGGAAAAGCCAAGCCAGGATCAAGAAGGGCGAGTCGCTCCGTTGCCTCATCTGCTTCGGATATGGTGAGAATAGCGGTTTCCCTCATAAATCAAAAAGTGTCGATCAGGTCTCTAATTATCAAGAAGGAATGCCTGAGAGTTTCCTTTTGGGGGTGAAGGCTGCTTTGCTGGCTCCTACAGCCATCAATCAGCAAAAGTTCTTCTTTACTTTGGAAGACGATGGAAAAGTCTATCTTAAAAAGGGAATGGGCTTCTATACAGGGCTGGATTTAGGCATCGCCAAATATCATTTCGAGGCCGTTAGCGGGCTTGAAGTTTCCTGACGGTCTTCTTTTATAACGCGTTTTCTCGCCGTAATAATTTTTCAAGGCGAATGGCATGAGCACTATTTTATTGAAAACTCATGACTTGGCTTGTTTTCCTTTGTTCTTATTAATTTGGCGAGTCCTTCAAAGCAGTCTGACCATATTTGCTCACATCAGTAGCGATAGCAGAATCACAACATAAGAAAGGTTTAAAGTAGTTATAGATAAACTCCGAAATCGGAATATACTTATTACGAAATCGGAGTATCTTATGGACAATTTCGAATTGTTGAACACCCTTCATGAAGCCATGGTGAGCCTGGATAATGTTTATTGCCTTTGGACAAAAAAATACGGAATCGGCAAAAACGAGCTTTGCATATTGGGAATCCTATTGAAAAATCCCGGCATCAGCCAAAAGCAGATTGTCCAGAAAACCGGCATTAGCTTTACGACGCTTAATAGCTCCCTCAAAAAAATGGCCGACCAAGGTTACCTTTATTTAGAAACCGAGGCCTCGAATAAAAAAGAAAAACACATCAATTTGACCGGAGAAGGGAAGGGATATGCCGAAAATATCCTTTTGCCTTTATGGGAAATAGAAGAAAAGACGGCCCGAAAAATAAAAACAAAAGACATAGAGACCGCATTTTTATGCGTGAACCGTTATAAGGAAGAATTGATTGAGGCATTCAATAAGCGAGAAGGAGAAAAATAAAATGAGTAGAACCGCAATGATCACAGGCGCCAGCCGTGGGATGGGAAAAGCAGAAGCCATCGAGTTCGCCAAAGCTGGCTATAACGTCATCATCGTCTATGCGAAAGAGGACGAGAAGGCTTTAGAAACAAAAAAGCAATGCGAAGCTTTCGGAGTCAAGGCGATTGCCTTAAAAGCTGATCTCCGTAAAAAAGAAGCCATCGAAGCTTTGGTAACAAAAGCTTTTGAAAACTTTGATTCCGTCGACGTTCTTGTCAACAATGCCGGATACGCTTTATACGGCGATGTCAAAGATAAAACCATCGAAGGGTTCGACGAAATGATGAGGGTTCATCTATATGCGCCGTTTTATCTGGCGAAGCTATTGGCTCCGAAAATGATGGAGCGCAAATTCGGAAGGATCATCAATATCTCAAGCATAGATGCGACTAAGACTTATAACGCCGAGTCGATGGAATATGATGCGGCGAAGGCGGCCATCATAAACCTGACTAAGAACATGTCTTTGGCCTATGCCCCTTATGTCAACGCAAATTGCATCTGCCCGGGTTGGATGCATACGGATATGACCGATTCCAACCCCGAAGGATTAAACGAATATATTCTCGGACGCATCAGCAAGGGAAGGTTTGGTCGCCCCGAAGAAGTGGCGAAGACCGCGCTATTCCTTGCTAGTGAGGATGCCGAATACATCGACGGGGCCATCATCGACGTCGATGGTGGCTATAAGCTGGTATAAAAGCATTTAGACGAAATTTCCTAACGGGTTCAACGGCCGTGGACGAATAAATACTTCGGCCTGGTTTTCTTTTGGCATGGTTACTTGAAAGTGCTTGCTCCCTTTAAATGTTTTGAAAGTTAACATTGGCATATACCTCGAAACGAGGAGACGGGAGAATGCTTATGAATAAAATCGTAGAAACATTAAAAGCGATCGGCGTGTTTTATGTTGCGACCCTCGAGGGAGAAAAGCCGCCAAAGAAACGCCCCGTTGCGTGATATTTCTGATTCCGGAACATAATATGTAGGCGAAAGAATAAACCGACTCATGGATCTAAGCGAGAAAATTAAGAAAATCAGGGAGGACAAAAACCTTACCCAAGACGAAATGGCGGAGAGAATCTCCGTCACCAGACAGGCCATCTCCAAATGGGAGAGGGGAGTGGGTTATCCGTCTTTGGAAGCGCTGCGCCTGATCTCCAACGAATTCGGAGTGAGCCTCAACGATTTATTGGAAGTCGGCAAGCAGGAAAGAAGTGAGGAATTTAAGCCTATCGGCTTTAGAAATTACCTCTATGCGATGTTTTATTTTGTGGCCTTTCTCATCAGCTTTGGCATTATGCTGACATTCAACCTCGTGTCGGCCTTCACGAGCGTGGGATTAGATTTAGAGTCCGACGTCGGGCTATGGTTCTTAGTTATCTATAACGTCATTATCGGCATTGTCTGCCTACTCTGGATCGCAATGATTTTATTTTGCGTCCTGCCTTTGGGGAGACTTCAGGTCGAATATAATGACTTCGGTATTCGGGTAAAAACCCTTAAAGGTTACACTGAAATCCCTTTTGAGGAGATAAGCGAACTAAGAATAATAATGATTTTGAACACGGCACCGGGAAGACTGATTATCAAGACCCCTAGAAAAGTCTATAGGGTGTTTGCTTTAAAGGATTTAAATCACGTCAAAACGGTCATCGACGAGGTGAAAGTGCTCAATCGTCGTTGAAAATCGGCGTTCATTATGGCTTAGCAAGTTTCGCAAATTAAAAACAGAAAATACCGGGAAACGAGATGACTATGATTGAAGAAATAAGGGACGAAAATCTTAAATACTTAATCACCAAACATATTTTGTCAGCCCTTCCCGAGTGGTTTGCCGATCCTAGGGCAGTGGAACGCTACGCCGAGGAAAGCAAACACCAGGCTTTCTTTGCATTTAGTAAAAATGCTGAAGTAATCGGCTTTATTTCTTTTGAAATTCATCACTTACATACTGGTGAGATAATCGTGATGGGCGTTAAACCAACTCATCGCCGTAAGGGAATTGGAAAACTGCTTTTCCAAGAAGCCGAAACTTATTTGAAAAATCACGGCTGTGATTATGTCAAAGTAAAAACCCTGGCTGAGGAGGCCAATTACGAACCGTACGAACAGACACGGAAATTCTATGTGGCAATGGGCTTTGAACCAGTAAAAACCACCACGGAGGTGTGGGGCGGGGATAACCCTTGCCTCATTATGGAAAATCGTATTTGAACGACGACGAAATACTGCCATCAAAATTCATATTTTGTACACCAAAACCACAAAACAAAGTAACCAATTTTGCTCAACGAATCCTGATATGGCGTAGGTCAGGATTTTTTCTAAGGGTTGAGGAAATGGTTGACGAAGGTGAGCGAACGATGTTCACTTAAATTAAGAGAGAACAGTGTTCGCTTAAAGGAGTTTGGGGATGCCAATCGATAAAACGGCCAGTCACGAAAAGATCGTCAAAGCTGCTCAAAAGGAATTTTTATCCTATGGCTTTAACGAAGCCTCGATGCGACGCATCGCCAACGAAGCCGGCATGAGCGTCGCCGGCCTCTATAAACATTTCGCCAGCAAGGAGGAGATGTTCTCGACCTTAGTGGAACCCGCCTATCAGGGTCTTCTTTCCCTCTTCAAACAAGAAGAAGGGGAGATGAAGGAGTTCGCTGGGGCAGGGGATTTGAGTTTGTTAGAAAGCAACCATGAGGCCAGCTTTGCCACCAACTATATCTATGAGAACCTGGATGCCTTCAAGCTCCTAGTCTGCAAATCCCAGGGGACGAAATATGAGAATTTCATCCACGATATCGCCCTTTTGGAAGAGAAAATCACCAAATCATTCATGGGGACGCTTAAGGCCACCGGCGTGAAAATCAACGATTTCGACGAACACGAATTCCACCTTCTGGCCACGGCTAACGCTAATGCGGTTTTCGAAAGCGTCAGGCACGGTTTTAACCGAGAGCAGGCCCTCCATTATGCCGACACCCTCGATAGATTCTTTTCCAAGGCTTGGAAAGAGTTCTTCGGTTATTAGTTTTAACGCCTTCCCCGTGGAAATGGTCGAAGGCGATTTTTACAGGGTTGAAGTTAGTTACTACTAACTAAAATATCGATTCATCGAATTCAAAAAAACAACCAACAGGAGGTTAGAGATGAAAGAAAAGAAAGCAAATCCAATGGCGAGGATATGGCAGATATCCAAAAAGGAGCACGGCCGCCTCCTGCTCTCCATCGTCTACGCCCTTTTCGGGATATTGGCAGGAGTGCTCCCCTATGTCGCCGCCGCCAAAATCATCTCCGGGATCATCTCGGGAAATAATGAGATTAATTACTATCTTCTCCTCGTGGGATTGGCCCTGACGGGATTTGCCTTGAAGGGTGTCTTGTATTCGTTGGGGCTTGGCGTCAGCCATAAGGCTGCCTTCTCAATATTGGCTGAAACCAGAAAAGAGATATTCTCCAAGCTCCCCCGGATGCCTTTGGGAACCATCATCGACACCTCAAGCGGGAAAATGAAGCAAATCATCGTCGATGAGATCGAGGCCATGGAGAGGCCGATCGCCCATATGATCCCCGAGCTCACCTCCAACATCATCGGCGCCCTCGCCGTCTGGGTTTACATGATGGTGGTCGACTGGCGATTGGGCCTTTTATGCCTCGTCTCGATTCCGGTGGGTATGTTCTTCTTCCTGCTGATCATGAAAAGCTATGGGGCCGATTATAAAAAATCCGTCGAAATCACCCAGGAAATGAATTCCAGCATCGTCGAATACATCCACGGCATCGAGGTGATCAAGGCCTATAACCAAGGCAAATCGTCCTATCAGAAGTTCAAGGACAAGGTGATGGCCAACGCCGCCTTCTACTTCGGCTGGATGAAGAAGACGGAGTTTTCCAATTCGATGTGCCGGACGATAGCCCCCTGCACATTGATAACAATCCTCCCAATCGGGTGGTGGATGTATGTCTCCGGAACCATCTCCGCGGAGGCCTTCTTGACTTGCATCATGCTTTCCATGTGCATCGTGGGGCCTATTTTGGCGGCGGTTAACTTCACGGACGACTCGGCGAAAATGGCCACGACGATCGCCACCATCGATGAGCTTCTCTCCGGGAAGGAGCAGGAGCACGCCTTGGAGAGAGTCGACATCAAAACCCACGACATCGCCCTTAACGAGGTGACATATTCCTATCATGCAGGGGATGAGGTCCTCCATAGAGTATGCCTGAACATTCCCCAAAAGAGCTTGACCGCCTTAGTCGGCCCATCGGGAAGCGGCAAATCGACGATCGCCAAGCTGATCGCCGGCTTCTGGGATGTGGAGAATGGCTCCATCACCCTGGATGGGAAAGACCTGAAGTCCATCCCGCTGGAACAGCTTTACGATCAAATCGCCTACGTGGCCCAAGACACCTGGCTTTTCGACGATACGGTCATGAATAACATCCGGATGGGCCGGACGAGTGCCGGCGATGAGGAAGTGATTGAGGTCGCCAAACTATCGGGCTGTCATGACTGCATAAAGGCCCTCCCCGCCGGGTATGACACCCCGGTGGGCAGGGGAGGGAGCCATCTCTCCGGTGGGGAACGTCAGAGGCTTTCGATTGCCAGGGCCATGTTGAAGGATGCCCCCATCGTGATTCTTGACTAGGCGACGGCCTATATCGATCCCGAGAATGAATCCCTCATTCAGCGGGCTATCGCCAAGCTCATCAAAGATAAGACCGTCATCGTCATCGCCCATAAACTGTCGACCATCGTGAACGCCGACAAAATCGTCTTGGTGAATAAAGGCACCATTGAAGGCGAGGGGACCCACCAGGAGTTATTGAAACAAAGCGAATTGTATAGGGAGATGTGGGCCGCCCACATCGGCGAATGAGGTGCCAACTAATGTTCGAGGCTATCAAGAAAATCATCAAATTCTCCGGGAAGGAGAAGTCCAAAATCGTCGGGGCCATCATCGCCTCCTTATTCAAATCAATATTTTCGATGATGCAGATATCGGCCATCTACTTCGTGGTCTTGGCCTTTGAAAAAGGCGATGAGAGCATGCAGCCGGTCTGGACGGCGCTGATCCTTTTGGGTGTGAGCATCATAGGGAGCGCCTTATTGAAGATGGCGGCCGATTTGTTTTCGGTCCACGCCGGCTATTTCATGAGCGCCTATAAGAGGCTGGAGATCGCGGAGAGGCTAAAGAAAGTCCCGATGGGCTACTTCAACGAAGGCAACCTGAACAACGTCACCGGAATCGCCACCACGGTCCTCGATGTGGTGGAGAATCAAGGCGCGGTCGTGCTGGTTACGATTCTATCGGGCCTCATCAATTCGATAGTCTTCCTCTGTTGCCTCCCCTTCCTCGACCTCCGGGTCGCCCTGATAGCGTTGCTGGGGATGCTGTTTACCTATTTGTCACCTCGCTTATGGAGAGGAAAACAAGAACCCTTTCCCCAAAAAGGCAGAAAAACCAGGCCGTCTTGGTATCGAAGGTCCTCGAAAGCCTGCAGGGCATGAGCGTCATCAAATCGTATAATCTGACCGGCAAGGGCGACGAGGCGCTGAAAAAGGCGATCGACGATAATAGGGACAGCAATCTGGCCCTGGAAAAGCTATTCATCCCCTATGAGATGCTTCAAAGCGTCATCCTCGGTTTCTTCAAGGCATCGATCCTCCTGGTATCCGTTTTGCTATATCTAAATGGGTGGATAGGGATGGCCAGTGCCCTGATGCTGATTATCGTCTCCTTCCAGATTTTCGCCGATATCGAGCAGACCGGGGCCGGACTTACCTTGCTCCGCGTGGTCTCCAGTTCCATCGAGGAGGCCGAGAAAATCAACGAACTGCCAGTTATGGATGAAAATGGGGCGGAGTATCTTCCCGCCAACCACGGCATAAAAGTCGACCGAATCGCCTTCTCCTATGGCCAAAATGAAGTCTTGAGGAACGTGAGCCTCGAGATGAAGGAGAAGACCATGACCGCCTTCGTCGGCCCCTCGGGGGCGGGCAAAACCACCTTAGCGATGCTGGTGGCCCGTTTCTGGGATGTTGATGAGGGGGCGATATCCATCGGCGGGAAGGATGTCAGGGATTACACCCTCGAGAGCCTGATGTCCCAGATCAGCGTCGTCTTCCAAAACGTCTACCTTTTCGCCGACACGATCGAAAACAATATCAAGTTCGGCTCCCCCGAGGCGAGCCACGAAGAGGTGGTGGAAGCGGCGAAGAAAGCGTGTTGCCATGACTTCATCATGAACTTGCCTAACGGTTACGACACCCTCATCGGGGAAGCTGGGGCGACCCTCTCCGGCGGGGAAAAGCAAAGGATCTCTATAGCCAGGGCCATCCTTAAAGACGCGCCCATCATCATCCTCGACGAGGCGACGGCCAACGTCGATCCCGAAAATGAGGGGAAACTGATCGCCGCCTTCGATGCCCTGACGGAGAATAAGACGGTCATCATGATCGCCCATCGCCTCAACACCGTTGCCCACGCGGATCAAATCGTCGTCATAAACGATGGCCGCATCGCCCAGAAGGGCAAGCACGAAGAGCTGTTGGGGCAGGAGGGCATCTACAAGAACTTCGTTTCCCGTCGCCAGGAAGCGGCCTCTTGGAAAATCTCCGCCGGGGAGTGAGAAATCGTGATCAAGCTTGAAGGCCTTTCGGATGAGCGATTGAAGGAACTTGGCCGACGGGTCGGGGAGGCTTTTTGCTCGGAAGGAGACGGCATAGCGATGATCTTGCCAAAAGATGACGCCGTCAAAGCCTTAGAGATCATGACCGAATGCTATTATCGGGCTGGTCTTCTATATGCCACCGGCGAGAGGATGGAAGGCTTGCTCGCATATTGGCATAAAAAAGACAAAATGCGTCTTAAGCCTCTGCTAAGAATGGTGTTTAGGATGCTCAGGGAAATCCGCTTTAAAAGTCTTATCAAACTGGCGAAAAACGCCGATAACCTCTATGAAAAGATCTATAAAAAAGAGAAGGATTATGTCCTTGTTTCCATGGTGGTTGTTTTCCCGGAATACCAGGGAAAAGGTTATTTAAGAAAGATCTTGGCCACGCCTTTTGCGGAAGCCGAGTCCGGCAAAATCCCCTGTGTGCTCGATACGGATACCGAAACGAAGATGAAAAAGTACGAGGCCTGCGGCATGAAGCTGGCGGCAAAAAAAGCAACGAAATCCGGTTGCTTCCTTTACGCGATGGAATTTAGGCCTTCCTAGCAAAAATCAAAGCTATTCTTCGATCGGCTTTTTGAAGACGGCGATGATGGTTCCGGCCTCAACCCCGTCAAAGCAGGCTAATTCATAGCCTTCCTTGCCGAGTTCGTTGGATTTTTCCTCTAAAACGGACGATAGCTTTTTGGCCGTCATGGCGGTCACGAGGACGCTTTTGTATTCCCATTTGCACATATGCATTGCCTTCCTTTCTTTCGATGCTGACTTAAGTATATTGGGTCGAAAGGCTTCCATAAAAGGAATAGGCATTAAATGTCTTCGTTTCTAACGTAATTGCATATTTGAGGCCCGCTTTTGCCCTAAACGCAACCTGAACTTTACAAAAAGAAATCGTAAATTGGTGGTTTCCCCATGGGCCCCGGAAATAAGATAAAGGCGAAAGAGGGAAAACACATGAGCATCGGCGAAAAACTGGCGAAGTTAAGAAAAGAGAATAACTACACCCAAGAGCAGCTAGCCACCATCTTGGAAGTCTCGAGGCAATCGATCAGCAAATGGGAGAGCGATCTGGCCTATCCGGAGACCGATAAGCTCATCAGGCTCGCCAAGCTCTATGATTGTTCGCTCGACTATCTGATGAAGGATGAGGTCGAGGACCCTAAGCCATACGAACCATCTAAAACCCAAGCTAATTCCCTCACCATCAACCTCCAAAGCTTTTACTACGAGAAGAAGAGCGCCAAAACCATATTCGGATTGCCCTTATATCACATCAACATCGGCTATGGGAGAGTGGCCAAAGGCATCATCGCCATCGGCCTGGCTTCCAGAGGCTTTATTTCGATTGGCTTATTCTCCCTCGGGCTTTTCTCGATCGGGTTATTTTCGATAGGCTTGCTGGCTTTGGGTGTCATTTCCCTGGGATTGCTATTATCGCTTGGCTCGATAGCGGTGGGTATCATTGCCATCGGCGCGATTTCCCTCGGAATCTTATCCATCGGCGCCCTCTCCATCGGAAGTTTTTCGATAGGCGCCAAAGCCATCGGCTATTATTTCGCCTATGGGGATGAATCCAGCGCCTTGATCGCCATCGGGAGGAGCGCCGCCAGCGGGAGCCTATTTGAAAAAGTCGGCTCCTTAAATTCGGGCGAAGCCTCCAACGTCAAAACCCTATTGGATGAAAACGTGCCGTTTATCTTTGGCTGGGCCAAAGAAATTGTTAAGGCCTTCCTGGGCTAAACATTTGGCTTGATTAGTAAGCAAAATCTCGGCTGTTACTCAATAAATCGCTAATGTCACAGGCGTCTTTCCGCGATGTCGGGCGCCGTTTTTCGGCCGTTATAATAGGTTAATTAATTAAAGGAGATATTAATGGAAATCAAGAATGTAGTGGTGGCCGGTGGCGGCGTCTTAGGAAGCCAAATCGCCTATCAGGCCGCCTATTGCGGTTTCTCCGTCACCATCTGGCTAAGGAGCGAGGGCAGCATCAAAAGGTGCACCCCCAAACTCGATGGGCTCGTCAAAAGCTATGAGGAGGCCATTAAGCTGATGGACACCGACGAAGGCAAGACCCCAGCCAACTGGTGCAGGGGCATCGCCGATTATGAGGGCTTCAACGCCGAGGAGTGCCTGAAGAAGTCAAAGGAGGCCCGTTCATCCATCAAGCTGGAACTCGACCTCGCCAAGGCCGTCAAGGACGCCGACATCGTCATCGAGTCGATGGCCGAGGACGCCAATCAGAAGATCGAATTCTATAAGAAAATGGCTCCCCTGCTCCCCGAGAAGACCATCGTCGTCACCAATTCCTCGACTTTGCTACCCAGCAAGTTCGCCAAAGTCACCGGCAGGCCCGATAAGTATTTATCCCTCCACTTCGCCAACTCGATCTGGAAGAACAACACCGCCGAGGTCATGGCCCAGAAGCTCACTGACATGAAGAACTTCGACGTCGTGATGAAGTTCGCCAACGACATCAGGATGATTGCCCTCCCCGTCAAGAAGGAAAAGAGCGGCTATCTCCTCAACTCGATGCTGGTACCTTTCCTCTTCGCTGGTATGGATCTATATGTCAACGGCATCTCCGATCCGGAAAGCATCGATAAGGCCTGGGTTCTTGGAACCGGCGCCCCCAAGGGACCCTTCCAGATCCTCGACACGGTCGGGCTCACGACCGCGCATAATATCGTTAAGATGTATGTGAAGATCCCCTCGTTCCTCGCCCCCTATAACTTCAAGGGCATGGATAAGATGCTCAGCAAATACATCGCCGAGGGCAAACTCGGAAAGAGCTCCGGCGAAGGCTTCTACAAATACAACTGATGAAGGCAAAAATACCCCTGATTCCGTAAGGATGGGGTATTTTCTTTTTGGCCTTTACCGTTTAGATTGCATCCGACATCCGTGACGAAGCGGCGTTATGAATCAAAGCTGCTTTTTTGTGCGGGGTTGGAGCTTTGTTCGCTTTGGCGGAAAATAGGGAGATGAATTACATATCCCATTATGAGTCGCCACTTGGGACGATGCTCTTATCCGCGGATGAGGCCGGCTTGACCGGGGCCTGGTTTATCGGGCAAAAGCATTTTGCCTATCGCCTGGAAGGAAAGCGTGAGGAAAAGGAAATCCCCGTTTTGGCTGAAGCCAAACGTTGGCTCGATATCTATTTTTCCGGGAAGGAGCCAAATTTCTCTTTGCCCATCCATTTGAAAGGCAGCCCCTTCCAGGAGGAGGTGTGGGGGATATTGAAGACCATCCCCTACGGGAGCACGATGACGTATGGCGAGATAGGAAAGATCCTCGCCGCCAGAAAAGGCCTCGACCACATGTCGGCCCAGGCCGTCGGAGGGGCGGTGGGGCGTAACCCCATTTCCATCATCGTTCCCTGCCATCGGGTAATCGGAAAAGACGGCAGCCTGACTGGCTATGCCGGAGGGATAGAGAAAAAGAGGGAATTACTCTTATTAGAAGGCGCGCTAAAGCGTTAAAAGGCGTCAGTGTTTTTGCTTTGGCAGCATTTTTTCGTATATGTAGAACATCCCGCGGTCGCAGGTGGCGTTGCCAAGCAGGATATAGCCGAATTTCTCATAGATGTGGATGGCGGCCGCGTTGGTGGAGAAGACGTCGATCCTGATGCTGTCGAAGCCCTCCTCGATTTTTTCCTTCTCGAATAGGGCCAATATCCTCTGCCCGATTTTATTCCCCTGGGCTCCGGTATCCACGCATAGGCGGTGCAAGATGACCCAGTTATCGCCTTCATTCAGCCATTTGATGTGGTCGTGGACGTCGTCCTCGCATATCGAATTGGTCGTGAAGAAGGCCACGATCTTCCCCTCGTCGTATACCAAGTAGGTATAGCCTTTCTCCAAATCGCCTTTGATCATGGTCGCGGTGGGGTAGTTCTCGTTCCATTGGAAAACCCCCTCGTCCCAGGATTTCTTCCTGGCGTCCACCATCATCTTGTAAATCAACTCGAAATCGTCGATCGATGCCTTTTTGAAATTCATGGTTCGCCCCCCTTTTTTGTCTATTCGCCGCTTATTCCGGATAGACGAAGCGTCGATGCTCGACCAATTCCTTCTTGTATTTGGCGACGTAGTATTTGGCCATGTCGAGATTCTGCTCTCGGTAATTCCCGCATTGCTCGGGCTTGGCCCCGGGGATCTCGCCCTCAAAGGAGATGATGAAGTCGCACATCGAGATGACTAAGTCATAGACATCCTCGCTTGATAAATCGCCCCACATGACCAGATAGCATCCGGTGCGGCAGCCCATCGGGCCGAAGTAGATTATCTCCTCCTGCCGGGGGCCGTTTCTCAAAAAGGTGGCGGCCAGATGCTCGATGGAATGGATGGCCGGCATATCGACGACCGGCTCCTTATTCGGCGCGGTGAAGCGGAGGTCGAAGGTCGTGACTACCTTGTCCCCGTTTTTATCGCGCCTGGAGACGTATAGCCCCGGGAAGAGGTTGAGGTGGTTGATGGTGAAGCTGGCGATTCTTTTCATGTAATTCTCCTTCCTAGCTTTATCATTTCTGGGCCAGATAAATCTGGAAACCCAGGCTGAAGACGAAATCATCGTTCATAAACTGCTCAAAGAGGTCCTCGTAGTTTTTGCTATACCACTCACAGTCGTCTTTGATATCGATGTTGTTGGGGTATTTCTCATACATCCATTTGATGTCGCCGAGGATGAATTGGAAATACATCCCCCAGAAGGCCTCCTTCTCCTCATATGAGAGCCCGATGGTGGTGAAGCCGCTTTTCTCCAGGCTGATTTTCTTTAAGCCGGCCCGATAGAGGTTGGTGTATATCTCCCGGCCGTTCCTCCGATTGCCGCTGGTCTCGTTGCGGTCGCAGATCTGATAGATCCTCTCAAAGGCGTTCTTCTCGTCAGGGAAGGCGTAATTCAAGCCATCGTCGATATCCTTTATGAAGATGTAGCCGTCGCTCTTCAATAGCCTCCGGCATTTCCTGAGCAGAGAGCAGAACGACTCCATGTGGAGCAGGAGCATCGAGATGTGGATGACGTCGAAGCCCTCGATCCCCATCTTATCCATCTCGTCGGCCACCGATTCACTGAATTCGGGGTCGTTGACGTCCATCACGGCGAAGTGGACTTTCCCCTCATCCCCATAGTTGGCGTTGGCCTGCTCGACCTTCTGAGCGTCTCTTTCCACACCCAAAAGCCTAAAAGGCTTCTTGGATTCCTTCAGCCTATCCATCAGCATGTCGCCATTGCCCGAGCCGACGTCCAAGACGTCCATCTGCTCGAATTTGGAGAACAGCTTCTGATAGGTCTCGTTATCGAATTTCTTCAATAGGTTGCCTTGGATCTTCAGCCTCTTCGTCTCCCTCTCGCTGGGGAAATAGAGGCTTTGGGCCCGCTCGTGATGTTTGCTGGCCTCGATCTTCAGGTAGTCTTTGTTTTTCTCGATGACCTCCTGGGCGATGGCCTTGGGCGAGGAGAGGTTGGTGGGGGAGATGAAGTTGATGCGCCTGATGTAATACATGATCTCGTCGAACTGCGGGGCGTCGAGGTCGATCGGCTCGATGCAAAGCGGCTCGATGATCAAAGGCGAGACGTCGGGGGATTTCTTCTTGTTGTAGGCGATCTCAATCTCGTTGAGGACGTGGTCGGAGGCCGCGGCGTTTTCGGATAGGCACAATAGGAAAATCTTCGCCTGCCCGATGGCGTCGACGATGGCCTTGGCGTATCTCCCCTGAACGTCCCTTGGGGCATACCAGCATTTGGCCCCCGAGGATTCAAGTTGGTGGACGAGGCCGTCGATGATCTCCTTGTCCTTGGAAGAATAACTGACGAAAAAGTCGTAGGTTTGCATTATTCGTCGCCCCCTATATGAACACGATTCTATCATTTGAACAAAAATAGTGTCAATTTTAGGGGTTTTTGCTAGGCAAACTAACCTTGATTGCGACTATTTTCCGATAAGGTAAATGAACGCTTTTAATCGGAGGGGAAGGGCCGATTTCGCAAGGCAAAACAAAAGCCCCGATTTCCTCGGAGCTTTTCAAAGTCGTTTATTTCTCGATGTATTCAAGCAGCTTATCGGCGATCCCCTTCAGCTCCTCGTCTTTTAAATCCTTGAGGTGGGGGTTCATCAGGAAGACGCCGCCCCATTCGTCGCCATCCTTATATTTGGGGCAGAGGTGGCAGTGGAGGTGCTTCCCCGTATCGCCATAAAAGCCATAGTTGACCTTGCCGGGATTAAAGGCCTTGTGGATGGCGTTGGAGACATTCGCCACATCCTCGAGGAAGAGGGCCCTCTCCTCCTTGCTGATATCGACGATCTCGGAGACGTGGTCCTTATAGGCCACGATGCATCTACCAAGATGGGACTGTTCCCTGAATACGTATAGCGATGAGACCTTAAGATCCATCACATAGTATCCGAAACCCTGATATAGCTCCGGCTTTTCCTCCCTCATGCAGTAGGCGCAGTTATTGTCTTTCATATTGTCGATATCTCCTTGGAAATCAGTATATCCCTCCCGCTTGAAATTAGATACTTTTCAAGACGCCTTGTGCCTGATAGTCGATGAGGACAATGCCCCAATCTTTTGTATAATCTTTGCCATGATCAAAAACGTCTGCTTCGACTTCAACGGAACCATCCTGAACGACGTCGATCTCACCCTGGAGCTTGAAAACGAATTGCTCGAGGAAAGCGGTAGGCCGAGGATACCCATGGATTTTTACCTCGATCACTTCGGCTTCCCCGTTCGGGATTATTACCTACTCATCGGCTTCGACTTCAAAGACATCAGCTACGACGAATTGAACGCCGAATTCATGAAGAGATACCTCGAAAGGGAAGCGTCGGAGTCCTCCCTATATGAGGGCTTTAGAGAATGCGCGGAAAAACTGAAAGCCGCCGGCATCGGGCTATATTGCCTGAGTGCCTCCAGACAGGACATCCTCGAATCCCAACTGAAGAGGCTCGGTATCTATGACCTCTTCGATGGAATCATCGGGGCCAAGGACATCGAGGCCAAAAGCAAGATCGAATATGGCAAAGAATATTTCCTCGGCCACGGGATTAAGCCGGAGGAGACTTTGATGCTCGGGGACACCATCCACGATTATGAGGTGGCCAAAGCCATCGGGCTGAAGCCCGCCTTCTTCACCAGTGGCCATTGCTCAAAGAAGAGACTATCAAAATACGACGTCCCGCAATTCGAGGATTATGGGCGGTTCTGCGATTACGTCATCTCTAAAGATTAAAATACGGACTCTTATTCCTCTTCCGGCATGCCGGCTTTGACCCGCCATATCCAGGAGGGGAAGTCGCCTTTATGGAATTTGCTTTGCCAGTAGGGGTGGGATATCTTGGCTTTGGGGAGCCTCTCCCGTAAGGTGGCGAGGCTTTTTTCGTTGGAGGTGGCGGTGGAGTTTGAGACCGGGATCAATTCGATTTCTTTATAAGCGCACCTCTCGAGGTAGTAGGTGACGAATTCCGGGATGTCGCCGAAGAATATCGGATACACCAAAATGACCCTCTCATATGACTCAAGGTCCAAAAACGGGGTTGAGAACTCTGGTTCGATGGCCTTTTTCTTCTCCCGTTGGTAACGGAGCAATGAGGAAAGGTAGTTGCCGTAGCCTTCCTTCAATTCGATCGACTCGATGGGGCAATCAAGGTCTTTTTGGATTTTCTCGGCCAGCTTTTTGCAGGTTCCCGTGCGGGAATAGTAGATGATTATGTCGTTCATGATTTGACCCCCAATGCCTCGTCTAGGTATTTCTGCTCGAATCCAAAGTCGCGATAGCCCTGCCGGCAGCCTTCTAAGTAAGAGGCGGTGGGCGGGGCAAAAGGCTTTTCCTCGTTCATGAAGTAGATGAGAGCTATTATCCGTTTCCCGGAGAATTCGACTTCCAGCTCCGATTTCGAATATAGCTCGGGATAACCCTCATAGACATCGAGTCTGGCCTCGTCATCCTCATTTATCTCCCAAACGCCGAGAGGCAGGCTTTTCCCCTCCGCCTCCCTTATCCCCAGGTAGCGGTTGAAGAAGAGCTCATAGCCATGAAGGATAGTCCCACCCAATTGTTTGGCGTTGGGGCAGCGCCTCCTCATCTGGGCGAGATTGAGGTTGCTCCCATAGGCCAGATAGTATTTGCTCATGGATAAATTATCCTCGTCTATCCGGGGATTGGGTAGCCTGGGTTAAAGCCGAGAACATTAGTCTTAATCGGCTTTTTCATCTATTTTTCATCTAATCAAGAGAAATATCTTGCAATATGAAATGATTGCCTGCATATTATCACCCGTGATTTAGTTCACATTGTGAAATTTATCGATTATGGACAGAGAAAAAAAGAAGGAATACGCGGATAGGTTTTACTGTTGCGAATGCGAGGGCAGAAAGGCCCATGGCAACGACCGCAGAAAACTATCCTATGGACAATTTGGGATCCTGTGCACCCTCGATGAGGCGGATTCGCCCGTCACGGCCGGCGAATTGGCCGAGAAGATGCGGGTCGGCAATTCCAGGATCGCCAACGCCTTGGCCAAGCTTGAGGAGCTGGGCCTCATCTCCCGCAAAGCCGGGGAGAAGGATAAGCGACATACCCTGGTTAGCATCACCGAGGCCGGCCACGAGGTCATCGAGAGGAAGAAAAGGCGCTTCGAGGACGTCATCGGCGACTTTGTCGAGGCCATTGGGGAGGAAGGCTATGAGGCCTACCTCGAATACACCCATCAGTTGAACCTCATCCTCCAAAAGCACTTCGAGGAAGAGGAAAAGGAAGAAAAAACAGGGGAAAACGTATGAAGTTATTGAAACTCATATTCAAAAACATCCGTTGGTACCACGGGATCATGATTGTGCTCATCCTGGGCCTGACCTTCGTTCAGGTCTGGTGCAACATGACCCTGACCGACGACATGCAGGAATTGATTGAGGCCATTTATCTGGCCCATTATGGACTGGGAGGGACCGACGAGATTTGGAGCGCCGCTTTGTGGATGGTGGCCTGGGCCGCCTTCTCAATGCTCGCCCAGGCTGGAGTCGCCATCATGGCCGCCTTGGTTTCGGCCGGCATGGTATCCAGCATCCGCCGCAAACTGAACGAGAAGATCACCAACCTCTCGATGGAGGATATCAAGCGTTTTCAGACCTCCTCCCTCATCACCCGCGTCACCAACGACGTCCAGATGATCCAGAACATGACCGTCATCATGATGGCCATGGTCTTCTCGGCCCCGATAACCTTGGTTTGGGGCATCGCCAAAATCGGCGATGTCAGCTGGGAACTCTCCTATGTCCCGGCCATCGGCATCACCTTTATGGTCGTCGCCTTGGCGGTGTCAATGAGCTTCGTCATCCCCAAATTCGGGAAGCAGCAGAAACTCCTCGATAGAGTCAACGGAATCACCCGTGAGAACCTCAACGGCATCAGGGTCGTCAGGGCCTACAACGCCGAGGAATACCAAAACGCGAAATTCGATAAGGCAAACACCGATCTTATGAAGGTCGGCCTCTTCACCGGCCGCATCATGAACTTGATGAACCCGATCATGATGATCACCATGAATGGCATCACCTTGGGCATCTATTGGCTGGGGGCTTCCCTCGTCAATAGTGGCAGCGTCGAATACTCACCGCTCGTCCAATTCGTCATGCTGGCCACCCAGATCATGATGGCCTTCGTCATGATTCTATTCATGCTGGTCTTCGCCCCCAGGGCCCTTGTCTCGGCCAAGCGTATCGACGAGGTCATGTCCTGCGAGTCGAAGATAAAAGACCCCGAGGAGGAATCCCCGATCCTCGATGAGAACCGCGGGAGTGTCGAATTCGAGAACGTCACCTTCGGCTATCCCGACGGCGACGCCCCCGTCATCCATAACGTCACCTTCAAGGCCAATAAGGGGCAAACCATCGCCTTCATCGGCACGACGGGCTGTGGCAAGAGCACCCTCGTCCAGCTTTCGGCCAGGTTATATGACGTTTCCTTCGGTCAGGTCAAGATCGATGGCGTCAACGTCAAAAACCTCAAGCAGTCGACTTTGCGCTCCCTAATCGGCTACGTCCCCCAAAGGGGCGTCCTCTTCTCCGGAACGGTGGCCTCCAACATTAAATTCGGAAACCCCGAGTTGTCCGATGAGAAGATGAAAAAGGCGGCCGAGGTGTCCTGTGCGGCCCCCTTCATCTCGGAGATGGATGGCCAATATGAGGCCAAAATCGCCCAAGGCGGCACCAACGTCTCCGGCGGCCAGAGGCAGAGGCTCTGCATCGCCAGGGCCATCGCCAACGATCCCGAGTTCCTCGTCTTTGACGATTCCTTCTCCGCCCTCGACTTCAAAACCGACAAACAGGTGCGTGAGAATCTGAAAAACGAATACCCGAACGCCACCAAGATGATCGTCGCCCAGCGCGTCGGCACCATCATGGACGCCGACATCATCGTCTGCCTCAAAGACGGACAGGTCGTGGGGACCGGCGCCCATCGAGAGTTACTCGATAACTGCGACGAGTACCGCGAAATCGCCTTATCCCAGCTAAGCAAGGAGGAATTAGGTTTATGAGCCCGAGACCAAAAATGGAGCCCAGGGGCCCCGCCTTCAGCAAGAAGAACATCAAATACGCCAAGATGGTCATCAAGGACTTCTTTTGGTGGATTATCCTCGTCGTCATCCTCGAAGCCGGCTCGGTCGTCCTGGCCGTCTTCGCCCCGCAGTTCCTAAAGGCCCTCACCGATGAGGTGGCCCAGGGAGCCGGGATGGTAAACTTGGACACCGTCACTAGAAATGGCATCATCTTGGCCTGCATGTACGGAGGGAATGCCCTCCTCCAATATGTGGCCGCCTACATCATGACGACCATCGCCCAAAAATATTCAAAGAAGCTCCGCTCCGCCATCCAGGGCAAGATCAATAGGCTTCCGCTTTCTTATTTCGACTCCCATCAATTCGGCGACATCCTTTCAAGGCTCACCAACGATGTGGATTCGGTTTCCAACACCCTCAGCAACTCATTGGCCTCAATCGTCCACGCCACGCTCCTATTGATTGGCTCGACGCTGGCCATGTTCCTCACCAGCTGGCAGATGGCCTTATCCGTTGTTGCGACCCTCCCAATCCTGCTGATTGTGGCCGCCCTCGACATCCGGATCGTCTCCCCCCTCTGGCGCAAGAGGGCCCACATCCTCGGGGATATGGAAGGCGAGGCCGAGGAACAATATTCCGGCCAGAACATCATTAAATTGTTCAATGCCGAGGAGAGGATGGTTGCCAACTTCAACGAGAAAAACGAGTCGATGAACCAGGTCATGGTGGCTAGCGACGCCATCACCAGCCTCATCCAGCCTTTCTATAACTTCATGTCCTACGCCGCCTATGCGGCCATGGGATTGACCGGCGGTCTCTTATTGGTCAACGGCGATGGCGCCGTCACCATCGGCACCATCACGGCCTTCATGTCCTACGTCTCCCTCTTCCAGACTCCTTTATCCGAAATCGGGCAGTCATTCTCCACCCTCCAATCCGGTTTGGCCGCCAATGCCAGGATCAGCGACTTCATGCAGCAGGAGGAAGAGCCCCAGGAGAAGGATAAGCCCTTCGTCTTCGCCGACGTGAATAAGCACGAGGCCGTCAAGGGCGAGGTCATCTTCGACCACGTCAACTTCGCCTATGATTCCAGCCGCGACATCATCCATGACTTCTCCGCCCACATCAAGCCGGGCTCAAAGGTGGCCATCGTCGGCCCGACCGGGGCCGGCAAGACCACGATGGTCAACCTCCTGATGCGTTTCTACGATGTTAAGGGAGGGGATATCCTCATCGACGGCGTCTCCACCCAGGGCATGCGCAGGGAGGAAATCCGCGACATCTTCGGCATGGTCCTTCAGGATACCTGGCTATTCGAGGGGACCCTCCGGGAAAACCTCGTCTACAACACCCCCAACGTCACCGATGAGCAGGTGAAGGAGGCCATCAAGCAGTGCCACCTCCGCCACTACGTGAAGACGCTCCCGGGCGGCTTGGACTATGAGATTAAGGATGTATCCTCCATCTCGGCCGGGGAGAAGCAGCTGATCACCATCTGCCGGGCCTGCATCAGGAAGGCGCCCTTGCTGATTCTCGATGAGGCCACCTCCAACGTCGACACCAGGACCGAGGAGAGGATCCAGGAGGCCATGGATAGGTTGACCGAGGGGAGGACGAGCTTCGTCATCGCCCACCGTCTCTCAACCATCCGAAACGCCAATCTGATTCTCGTCATGCGCGATGGGAACATCGTCGAGCAGGGCGACCATGAGTCACTTATGGCTCAAAATGGTTTCTACGCCTCGCTATATAATTCCCAATTCGCCTTCGAGTGATTCGACGCACCCCCAAACGGGGGTGCTTTTTTCTTCTATTTTTATCGGATTCTTCTAAAGTATATAGGCATGCAGGGCGATCAGGTCATCTTCCCAATCCACGCCGAAAACCTCCATTTCACCTGGAAGACGAGGTATTTTTTCCTCCGCCATAAGATAAGCATCAAATCCGGGGCGTCATTCCCCCTCGATGATTTAAGGAAGCAGTACACGGAATCGGAAGAGCTCGGGGCCCACATTTACCAGGAACTCTTCCTCTATGGATTTTCGTTCCGCCCGGTTGAATTCATACCCTTTTATCCACCCGACGTCATGGCCGACGACATGGTTTTGATCGCCAACGCGAAGGGGAGCTTCGACATCCATGCGGTGAAGGAGAGGAAGCTCAGGAAAATCATCGCCTCCCTAGACCCGATGGTCTCCAGCGATTTAAACGGCATTTATCTCGTCCGTCTGGAACAGCTAGTCGGGGGTCGGATGCTTAAGAACACGTTGGAGCGGTTGGGATACCGTTGCCAGGCCTGGGATAAGCTCGATGTCTATTCGCGGGGCAGCGGGTTCCTCTGGTGGCCCGAGGGACGGGAGGGCGTGGCTTTACCGCGTTTCTTCATTCCTTTAATCAGCACTTTGTCCAAAGCCGACAACCGTCTGCTTTCCTTCTATAAGAGGGTGGGGTTAAAACGGTATGGTGATTTTTTGAACCTGACGTTGGCCAGGTGCGAATTCATCTCGCGTCTGATCATGCGTTTGAAACTCGATAGATACCATTCTGGCGAGGAGCAGCTTTCTTTGTGGCGCTTCGTCTATGACATGGAGCAGTGCAAGAGGGATCTAAATGAGGCCAACCTCCCTTTGGATTTCCTCTACGTCCCCTTGGCCAACGGTTTGAATGAGGTGGAGGAAAAATGCCTCTCCAAATGGGTGGCCGGCGGCATACCATACGCCAGCAACTTCGATTTGGCCTACGCTTTTGAGCAGAAAACCTTGCCGGATTCCTTACTTGGCGAGGCGCCGCTATTGGCCAGTCTGAACATTCGTGACCTCTCGATTTTCTCAAAAGGGCTATTGAAGAAACCCATCGACTATTATCGAGTCGAAGGATCGATTTATAACTTCGCCGTCAATCCGGAATTCATCATGGAAGGCGTCATCTCCTCACTGGAGATGGGCCATCCCCTGAGCCTCGTCTCCTATAGCGGAAAGTTACTCTACGATAAAGTGAACAAAAGTCTCTCGCAAAACGATCCGGAGGCGGCTTTGGATTATCTTTTCGCCGCTAGGAGCATCATCCCCTTAACTGATTTGAAACAAATCCCCGGGATGGCGGCATATCTATCCGCCAACCTCGGAAAATACCGGATCGAGGCCGATTTGGGAGCGGTCGGCTTATCCGAAAGCATCCTCAATCTCTCATTGGAAAAACAACGGATTTCCTCCGCGAGCATGGTGGGCTTTGAATACCTAAAAGGCATTTATGAGAAATACGGTTTCAGCCTCCTTTCCTACCTCAAGGAAAAAGAGCCCTCAATCGCCTATGCCCCATACCCGGTTTTGCTTTATGGAAGGATGAGGAAGAAAGGCGAGAAACTCTCGGTCATGGAATTATGAACGAAGACGAATTCATCAAATCTATTTCCGGCAAAAACGAGTTAAGCGCCGCCGAGAAATCAATCCTCGCCCTCATCGGGCTGAAGGCCAATAATGTGGCCGAAAAGGAACAGACGCTTTCCAAGGCCAAATCCCGGAAGATCTCCCTTTGGGTTTACGGGCCCTTGGCGGTCGTTTCTTTGCTATGGCTATCCGCCAACATCATCCTCGCGGCCTACTTCCCCATCATGAATCAGGTTTGGATATATCTCCTCGATATTTTGGTCATCGCCATCTTCGGGGCGGCCTTCTCCTCCTCCCTGTTTTATATCTTCTACGCCAATCAGGCCGTAAAAGATATCGACGAGCTGAACCAAAAGATAAGCGAATCGATTTCCGATTGGCTAAAGGAAAACGGGGACTGAGCCCCGTTATTTAATCCTTCCCAATGCCTTGGATATCTTATCCAGGTATGTCTTTGGATATTCCTCAATCTTCCCCTGGTCGCAGGCTTCCCTGAGCTTTGGGTCGATGGGCAGCTGCTCATAGAAGGGGATGCCATATTTCTCGGCTATTTCCGAATGCGGCTCGCCGAAGGGGTGGATCTTTTTCCCGCAGTCGGGGCATTCGAGATAGGACATATTCTCAACCAATCCCAATAGGGGAACGTCCATCATCTGGGCCATCTTGACGGCTTTCTCCACGATCAGGGAGACGAGATCCTGGGGGCTGGTGACGGCGATTATGGCCTTCACCGGGAGCGATTGGAAGACGGTTAGGGGGACATCGCTTGTGCCGGGTGGCATGTCGACGAAGAGGAAATCCAAATCGCCCCAGCAGACGTCGCTATAAAACTGCTTGATCATCCCGGCGATGACTGGTCCGCGCCAGACGACGGGGGCGCTTTTATCGATATCCAATAGATTGACCGAGATGGCCTTGATGCCCGATTTGCTATCGACCGGGTAAATCTCGGTTTCGCTTCCATAGGCTGGGCCCTCCAGCCCGAAGATGGTGGGGATGCTCGGGCCGGTGATGTCGCCATCCAAAATCCCGACTTTATACCCCTCGCGCCTGGCGTTGACGGCCAAAAGGGAAGTCACCAGCGATTTCCCGACGCCTCCTTTGCCTGAGCAGACGGCGATTACGTTTTTGATGTGGGAGTTGCCGTTTTCCTTGGCCCGGAATTCGGCGAAGCGATCTTCATTGGCCATCTTATTCACCCCTGATCCCGGCATAGATGTTTTTTAGGCATCCCTCACCGACCTCAAACGAGGCAATCGCGCAGGCGAAATCGACGCTATAGCCCATTGAGCGGCCGGTGATGGTGCCGCCATCTTTGACCACGCCGGTATCCTGCCAATGGCCGTTTCCTTTTTGGAAGCCGGGGAAGCAGACGTAGTTTTTGCCATCCAGATACCCGAGGCCACCCAAAATGGAGGGGGCGGCGCAGATGGCGTGGATATGCTTGCCCTCATCATGGAATTTCTCCAAGGCCTTCTTCACCAAAGGCGAGGATCCGAGGTTTTCCACCCCCAGCTTGCCACCGGGGAGGACGATGAAGTCATATTCATCCAAATCCAAATCGGAAAGAAGGGCATCGGCCTTCACGTGGACCCCGGAGGAGGTCACCAATTCAAGGTTATCCTTGATTGAGGCTAGTGTAGTCTTTATGCCGCCCGAACGATGGAAGACGTCGTGGGTGGCCAGGGCCTCGACCTGCTCGAAGCCGTCGGCCAATAGTATCAGTGCTTTTTTCATGGCTAGATTATAAACCCATCGCGTGGTTACACCCACCGATAAACTCATGACGATTTTTTATAAATATCGGATGACCTTAAGGTAAAATATTTATATGCCGATCAAGAAAACGAAGAAGCGTTACCCCGGTTGCTCCTTCAATAAGCCCTCCCTCACCAAGGCCGACTCCGATATGCTCAATGAATCGAAGCTCGATCCTCAAAGCGGGAACGGTGGTGACCTTTCCTACAAAGACCACATCGATGGAGCCTAATCGGCTCTTTTTCTTTGCTTGGGCGCCTTTGGCAAATTATCATCTACCCATGGATTTAGGATTGAACGCGTATTTTCTCCGCAAGGCCAGATCGAGGCTGATCAGAAGCCTGCCCTTTGTTTTGGCTTTGTCGGTCCTCGAGTTGGTCTATGGCTTCAACAATTCCTTCGCCCCGGTAGCCATCGCCTGCCTCATCCTGTTGGGATGCTGCCTGCTTTTTGGCCTCATCGACTACCTGTGCGGGCGATATTTCCCCAAGATGCCATTGCTATTGCCCCTCGGTTTCTTCAATGGGGCGTTTTTGCTGGCCGGATCCATCCTGGCTATCGTCTCCTCCTCGCCGATGGAAGGTGGCTGGAGTGGGGGCGTTACCTTCATCGGGACGCTCGGGATCCTCTTTGGCTTGGCTAACCTCCTTTCCGCCGCCATCAGCCTAAGGCTGAGCAGGATGGGCGGTTCCCTTGAGGAGGCGCTGAAAAACCAGATGGGCGATTTCACTGGCCCCGAGCCCACGGGGAGCCTTGAAAACTCCGATTCCGAGGTCATTGAGGCCGAAGTGGTGGACGTCGAGGATTCCGATAGCCACCCCGAGGAATAATCAACCCCATTTCACATCTTAAGCGCCTGAACTAGGCAAAAATTTGACCTCATCTATGATGGGGCCATGGAAAAAGAAACGATTAGAAAAGGCGCGGCCTCGCGCTTCATATATATGTCCCTCATCAGTGGGATATTGGGCTTATTCATCGCCCTCTGCCTATTTGGGAGTATAAGCTCCGGCAATTTGCCCCTCGGTTTGGTCTGCCTAAGCCTATTTGGCACCTCCCTTTTGCTTGAGGGGGTCGATTTATTGGCCGGATATCTATTCCCATATTGGAAGGGAAGGAAATTCTTCGCGCCCTTCGCCTTTGCCGTGGCGATGGGTGGCTGCCTATTCGGCTTCATATATTCGTTTACCTCGCTTTCGGGCTGGACGAGCTTCCTTAGCCTCGGCTGCCTTCTGGGCTTCTTCTCGGCTCTTAGCCATTTCAGGAGGAGCCTCTACGATTTCCGCATCATCAAGAGTGAGGAGGTCTATGCCGGCTATGCCTATTCCAGGCAGGAAAATGGCGGTAATCCCGATTCGAAATATTCCTTCGATGTGAGCGAGGCCATTGAGGTCGAGGTCGAAGACGTCATCGACTCCTGATTTCCCAAAAGGCCTCCCCGCCCCTCCCGGTGAGGAAAGCGGGGTCGCTCCCGGCGCGGGGGTTGTGTTAGAATAAGGTTGTTGAGGTGGAGCTAGCCCTATGGACTAGCCCCCTTTTTATTATTCGCCGTCCGGCCTATGGAGGCTTTGGGCGAACCCCAGCACGGTTACGATGGCGAGTAATAGCTCCGCGATGGCGGAGATCAGCTCGGCCAGTTCGCCGAGGTCCATTTATGGACCCCCTTTCTTCCCCCGGGCCCCGCGCGGGCCGTGGCTGCTTGGGGAGGATTCCCATTATCGTCATAACAGTTCTCCTCTACCTATAGATGGAGGCCGGGAACGAAAATGTGGCGAAAATCGCCGTTAAAATAAAAAAAGCCCCCAGGGCTTAAATTTTCAATCCGTAGAGCTTTATGGCGTTCCCGCCCATCAGCTTCTCATAGGGGCCGTCATCGACATTGAATCCCCTTTGGAGGTATTCCACATACATCGGATTATCGAGGGTGACCTCTCCATCCACCGGGTTATCGGTTCCGAATAGCATCCGATCCTCCCCGATGATGTCCAAGGCGGAGAGATAGCCATCCTTATCCACCCAGGCCGTGTCCCCATATACATTTGGGAGGCCCTTAATCTCATTTAGGGAATAGAGGTGGTCGCTGAATAGCTCCAGGTGGGCGGCGATGAATTTGACTTTGGGATAGGCTTTGGCCACCTTCACCAGATGGGAGATGCAGGAATATTCGTCCACGGCCGTGTGGACCAAGACGGGGAGGGATAACTCCTCGGCCAATTTGAGGTAGGGCTCATATTGGGGCTCGCTGATGGGGAGCCTCGAGCAGTAGGGGTGGACCTTCATCCCATAGACCTTCTCGCGGTTTTTCTTTAAGAAATCGATGCTTTCCTTATCGAGCCCTTCCTTCGCGGGGCAAATCCATAATAGGGCCCCGAAGCGGTTGGGATGTTTCTTCGAGAGCTTCAGGCAATCCTTCAGGGAGGCCAGCTGGCTTTTATGGAAACCGTCTTTGGCGAATTCGTCGGAGGCGCAGTTGGAGATGAGGGAAAAATCGATGCCGTGGCTATCCATCGAGGATAATAGCATCTCCTCTTCCTCCTTTAGGTTTTTCCCGAATATGTGGACGTGGGAATCGACTATCTTCATCTTTTGGAATCGTAGGCTTCCTTTATCTTGGCGATCAACTCCGCCATCTTTTCCGGCTCGATGCCGTTGCCCCCGTTATTGAGGAAAACCAAATCGGCCTCCTTTTTGTGGGGCTCGATGTATTTTTCGTGCATCGGCTTGACGCTGGATAGGTATTGGTTGATGACCGATTGGACGCTTCTGCCCCGCTCGGCGGTGTCCCGCATTATGCGGCGGGAGAGCCTGACGTCGGGATCGGCATCCACGAAGATCGTGAAATCGTATTTGGCCCCGGGCACCGACATCGTGAGGATCCCCTCGACGATAACTATCTCCTTGGGGGTAAAGGCCCGCGCCATCTTCTTGCGGAGGTGGTTGGCGAAGTCATATTGGGGTAGTTGGACTTTCTCCCCGCGCTTGATCGCCTCGAGGTGGGTGAGGTATAGCTCCTCGTCCAATTCCGCCGGGGAGTCGTAATTGATCTTGGCCCGTTCGGACAGGGGGAGTTCCGGATGACCCCGGTAGTAGCAGTCATAGGAATAGATGGAGACCGGGATATTGAGATTGTAGCTGATGGCTTTGGCCAGGAAGCTCTTGCCCGAACCCGAGCCCCCGGTAACCGCGATAACAAATGGCATCGTCGCTCCTCCCAAAGCCGATTATAGCCCACGAATCTTCTTTGCCAACCTTAATTCGCCCGCCCGCGCTTTATCTCTTGCCAAGCGGGCCTAGGTGAGTAAAATATCGTTTGCCTTGGGGTGTAGCCAAGCGGTAAGGCACGGGTCTCTGAAACCCGCATGCGCTGGTCCGATCCCAGCCACCCCAGCCAAGCAAAAACACCGGCCCCGACATAAACGGGGCCTTTTTTGTTCGAAAATTACTCCTATTTGCCGCATTTAGGCAAAAAAGGCGAAGAAAAACGATATACTTTCTCCAATGGCGAATAAGGCGACGAACAATCAGGACTGGATGGTCAACATCAATTTGGATATGGCCACCGAGTTTTACGTTGAGCCCGATAGCACCGACCAAACCGATCCCAGCCCGAACTTAGATGGGGTAATTCCCGAGGATTCGACATATTCCGAGCTCGATTTGGGCTCATCTTTGGCCGAAACCAAATATGAGGGCAACATCAATAAGGCCACCAAGATGGCCAGGATCGTCAGCATCGCCCTAAGCGCCTCGGCCATCACGATCATCACCTATTCCTATATCATCGAAGCCGTTTCAGCGGCCACCCCGACCCTGACGGGCCTATATTCGGACTCCGCCCTCTATCAGATAAATGACCTCGGGACACATAAAACGCTGAGCTACGAATTTCAGGTCAAATACAACGTCGTGACCACTTTGTATGTGTATGTGGAAGCAGGCGGGGAGATAAGCTTCGAGCACCAATACTCCCTCGCCACCCAATTGGACGAAGAGGTTCCGGAGAGGACTTTTGGTTCGGGGAATTACTATTACCAAAACATCAGTGGGGAAAGCGCCTATTCTTTCCCGGAAGCGTATGCCGGGAGGTATAGCTTCACGATCAAAGCTGATTATGGCTATGGGGTGAGCACCCTATATGAAAACGAAGGAAACATCGAATAAAGGGAGAGCAACATGAGCAAGAAAAGCGAAGAGAAGAAAGCCAAGATCGAGGAAAAGGGGATAACCCAGGCCTTGGTCAAAAGCGTGGAGGAGACCAAGGACGCCCTCGACGCGAATCGGCGTTATGAGGAGAGGAAAAAGAGCAAAAAAGAAGCCCGGAACTATTTCATATTCTTCGTGGTCTTCGCCGCCTTCTGCCTGGCCTATATCCTTTTAGACCGCTTCCTCCCCAGCGACACCTGGATTTATCCATACCTCTTCGATGAGGCCAACCACGTAACCGCCAAGATACTATCCTCCATCCAGGTATTGATGGTGGTGGAGGGCATCGCCTATCTGATCCGAATCATCATCGTGGCCACCTTCGCCAAAAGGAGCCATAAGGCCGTCACCATCTCGAGATTGGCTTCCAGCGGCGTCAAATACATCGCCGGCATCGGGGTCATCCTTGGCATCTTATCGGTGTGGGGCGTCGACACCGCCACCCTCATCGCCTCGGCCGGGGTTTTGGCTTTGATCGTCGGCCTCGGGGCCCAGACTCTGATCGCCGATGTCATCGCCGGCATCGAAATCGTCTTCGAGGACCAATTTCAGGTTGGGGATGTGGTGGTCATCGACTCCTTCAGGGGCACGGTCACCGAGATCTCCCTATCCTGCGTCAAACTCGAGGATATGGCCAAAAACCTAAAGGTCATCAGGAACAACCAGATCAACACCGTCGTCAACCTCTCGCGCCAGCTATCGACGGCCGTCTGCGACTTCACGGTCAGCTACGACACCGATTTCGTGGCTCTGCGTAAGCTCATCGAGGATGACCTTCCGAACCTCCGCGTCGAATTCCCCATCATCCAGGAGGACCCCCTCTTCCTCGGCTATCAGGAATTGGGGCTAAACGGGGTAACCTGCAGGATGATCGCCCGCATAAAGGAAGACGATAAATTCGATGCGACGAGGAAGCTAAACGAGCATTACCTGCTCCTATTGAAGAAAAACAACATCCAGATCGTCATCAACCAGATCCAAGTCAGCCAAAAGCAAAAATAAAGGCAAAAAGAAAACCCCGAGGCCATCGGGGTTTTTCGTTGCTATTTCAAGTCGGCGGATAGCAAGGTAATCACGATTTCGACCATCTTGTTGAATTCCCCGACGGAGAGGAATTCGAAGCGGCCGTGGTGGTTATAGCTCCCGGTCCCAAGGTTGGGTGTGGGGCAGCCCTTGAAGGAGAAGCCGGCCCCGTCGGTCCCGCCGCGCATCGGCTTGTAGACGATCTTGTGACCGAGCTTGGCGAAAGTCTTCTCGATCCTCTCGATGCAGCGCGGATCCTTATCGATGCATTCCTTCATGTTGCGGTAATCATCGTATAGCTCGACCTCGATTTCCGCCTTTGGGTATTTGCTTCTAAGTTCGTCGCGGGCCCGGATGAAGGTGTCCTTCAAGGCGGCCAATTTCTCGCGGTCATGGTCGCGGATGATGTAACGCATCCTGGCCTTATCGCATTCGCCCTCCATGGAGATGAGGTGGACGAAACCCTCGCGCCATTCGGTGTATTGGGGGCGGGATAAGGCAGGCAATAACCCATCGAATTCGCAGGCTAACGACCCGGCGTTGACCATCTGATCCTTGGCTTCACCGGGGTGGACGGTGACGCCCTTGATGTTGACGAAGGCGTGGGCGGCGTTGAAGTTCTCGTATGAGACGGTGTCATAGACCTCGCCGTCGATGGTATAGGCGTATGCGGCCCCGAATTTTTCGGCGTCGAAGTGGTCGGGCCCACGACCGATCTCCTCGTCGTTGGAGAAGAGGATGCAGACCGGGTGGTGCTTTTTTTCGGGATGGGAGGTGTAGTAGTCGAGGGCGGCCATGATGATGGCGATGCCGGCTTTATCATCGGCCCCCAAAAGGGTGTTGCCGTCGGTGACGATTAGATCGTCTCCCTTGAATTTGCTAAGGCAGGGGAATTGCTCCGGCCCCATCGAGTAGGTCTCGTTGAGCCTGATGGTGCCGCCGTCGTAGTTTTCGATGTAACGGGGCGAGCAGTTGGTGTCGGTGATCTCCTCGGCGGTGTCGACGTGGGCGTTTAGGCCGATGGGGTCCAATCCCTCCTCGCCCGGCAATTTGGCGTATAGCAGGCCGAACTCATCGATCTCGCCTTTGATGCCCATCTCGTTGAGGTCCTTAAGCAGTTCCTTCGTGAGGTTTAGCTGCTTGGGGGTCGAGGGGATCAAAGATGAGGTGGAATCGGATTGGGTGTCGATTTTGCAGTATTTGACGAATCTCTCTAGGTTTTTGTCCATATTTTCTTTCTTCCTTGGCGTCTAATTTTATATTCGCGGGCGAAAAAAGGAAGATGGCGACCCGGTTGAGTGAGTTATCTAGTTGCCCAAAAAATCCGCGGTTCTATAATAGCGGTTAGCCGTTTCTTACAAGAAAGAGAAAGGAAATACCGCCAAATGAGCGAAAAAGTCATCGGTGCCCTCGATGAGGAAGTCACCAAGAAACTGAACAAAGATTATGCCAAGGATAAGAGGAACCCGATCATCCGCCACGCCCTATCGAGGGCCAACGTCGATCAGGTCATCTACGTGAGTGAGGCCGCCCCCTCAGTCACCAACCACTTCTCCGTCGAGGTGAAGACCCTCCCGGTCACCAACCAGAGGCAATCGGGCCGTTGCTGGATTTTCGCCGGGCTCAACGTCCTCCGCGAGATCGTGGCCACTAAGCTCGGGCTGAAGAAATTCGAGCTCTCCCAAAACTACATCTCCCTCTATGACAAGATCGAGAAGGCTAACTTTGCTCTCGAATCCTGCATCAAATTGGCCGATAAGGACAGCGAGGACCGCGTCCTCCAGTTCATCCTCTTCATGCCGGTGAGCGATGGCGGGCAGTGGGATATGTTCGTCAACTTGGTCAATAAGTATGGTCTAGTCCCGCAGGATGCCTTCCCCGAGACCGCCCAGTCCAACAGCACCAGGGCCCTCGACCAACTGGTCAACGCCGCCATCAGGAAGTTCGCCGCCGATGCCCATAAGCTTTATGTGGCCGGCAAAGCCGAGGAGATCCGCCCCCTCAAGGATGAGGTCATGGGCAAGATCTACACCATGTTCCTGAACGCCTTTGGTGTCCCCCCGAAGAAATTCGACTTCCAGTACGAGGATGAGAAGGGCAAATACCACATCGTCAAGAACCTCACCCCGAAATCCTTCTTCGAGAAATACGTCGGCTCACTCGTCGACGATTATCAGTCGCTCATCAATTCGCCGACCAAGGATAAGCCCTATGGCAAAAACTTCACCGTCGACTTCCTCGGCAACGTCGTCGAGGGCAAGCCCATCAACCACCTCAACGTCGAGATGGAGAGGATGAAGGAGGCCATCATCGCCCAGCTTAAGGACGGGCTCCCGGTCTGGTTTGGCTCCGACGTCGGCTTCTACCGCACCCGCGAGCTTCCCTATTGGGATAGCAAATCCTTCGATTACGAGACGACTTTCGGCATCCCCCTCGAATTCTCGAAGGAGGATATGCTCGATTATCGCCATAGCGCCATGAACCACGCGATGGTCATCACCGGCGTCGACCTCGTCGGCGGCGTCCCCCAGAAATGGAAGATCGAGAACTCCTGGGGCGGCGATAACGGCATCGCCGGCTATTACATCATGAGCAAGGAATTCTTCGACACCTTCGTCTATCAGGCCGTGGTCTTGAAGAAGTACCTCACCGCGGAGGAGGTCTCCGCCACCGAGGCTGAGCCGACTCACCTCAAGCCCTGGGACCCGATGGGCACCCTGGCCGACTAATAAAAATGAATGACCGCTGGCAAAACAGCGGTTTTTCTTTGCACACCCGCGGGTATATTGACTGCTATAATATTCGCTATGAAAGATAACTCCATCCTCGACCCGGTCGACATGTATCCCGGGCTAAAAGAGAAGGTCATCGCCCAGGCCGGCGAGGATTTCGACGCCCTCATCAAGAAGGGGAAAGTCAAAGTCGAGGCCAACCGCGAGACCTGCAAACGCTACTACGAAACCAAGGAAAAACTCGAGAAGGCCCAGGCCGAGTTATCCTCAGCCAAAGGGAAAAGCGGCTTGGCCAAGGGCTTTGCCATCTTCTTCTTCGTGGCGGCGGTGGTCGCCGTCATCGTCGCCGTCTTCGGCTTCATGAACGCCAACTACCTCATGGGTGGCATCTCCATCGGGGTGGTGGTTTTGGGAGTGGTGGTCGGCATCTTGCTGTGGCGCCACGCCAAAGGGGCCCTCCAGGCCGCCATCGAGGCCGCCCAGAAGAAAGTCAACCAGCTCGACGCCGAATGCAAAAAGCTCCTCGCCGAGGCCTATGCCCAGATGAACCCGGCCAACGCCCTCTTCGACTGGGGGATGCCGCAAAAGGCCATCTCGACCGCCGTGCCCTTATTCCAAATGGACGAGAACTTCGACGTCGAAAAATATACGTATCTGATCGAGAAATATGGCGTTCCGGCCATCTACGACAACGACACCTCCATCGAATTCGTCCAATCCGGCTCCATCGTCGGTAACCCCTTCTTAATCGAGAGGGTCCATAAAAAGCGGATGGTCCAGAAGCGTTACACCGGCTCCATCACCATCACCTATACCACGACCGTCTCCACCAAAAACGGGACGAGGACCGTGGTCAAAACCGCCACTTTGACGGCCGCCATCACCAAACCGGCCCCGAGCTATCACTATGAGACCTTCTTAGTCTATGCCAATGAGGCCGCCCCGAAACTCTGCTTCTCCCGTTCCCCGCAGGTCGACATCAATTCCAGCGAGAAGGATCTCGAAAAGCAGGTCCGCTCCGGGGCCAAAGGCGCCAAGAAGAAGGCCGAGAAGGAATTGATGGACGATAATCAGTCCACCAATTTCACCGCCATGTCCAACGACGAGTTCGAGGTGCTCTGGCATGCCTGGGATAGGAACGACGAGGCCCAGTTCCGCCTCCTCTTCACCCCCTTGGCCCAGCAAAACGAGCTCGAGATCATCAAATCGAAGGCCCCCTATGGCGATGATTTCCACTTCACCAAGGAGAAGATGGTCAACGTCATCGGCTCCAAGCATTCCCAATCGGCCAACTACTACGCCGATCCGGACTCCTTCGCCGGCTTCGACCACGACAAGATGAGGGAGAACTTCGTCAACTATGTGACCTATTACTTCCAAAACTTCTACTGGGACGCCGCCCCCTTAATCGCCATCCCGCTTTATCAGCAGATGAAGCCCAGGGAATATATCTACGGCCACGCCTTCAAGAGCAACCTCTCCCGTTATGAGCACGAGGTTTTGGCCAATACCTTCGACAAAGATATCCTGAAGCCGCAGGATTGCTGCACCGACATCATCAACAAGGTCAAGCTCGACAAGAAAAACGGCCCGATCGATGAGGTCACCATCACGGCCTATGGCTTCCGGGGCGAACCCCGGGTCGAATACGTCCCCGAGATGGGTCCGGACGGCCGCCTGCATAACATCCCGGTCCACTGGGTCGAATACATCCCGGTCACCAAGAAGACCCAGGCCAGCTTCACCAACGCGAACGCCAGCAAAAACTACCTCGATTCCCTTTCAAAGAACCAAGGCTACCAGAACCTATTGAAGACCCTCTCGAAGTCGCCTTTGGCCAAGTATTCGCGGAGGCTCGGCGCCTATTTGGGTGGCTTCAGCCCCGAGACGGCGAAGCAGCTATCCGCATTATTGAGCCCCAAAGCCGAGGAAAAGGAAAAGCCGGCTATGCCGGAATCGACGGTCAAAGAGAAAACCGGTGAAGAAAAATAGACCCCCGCGTCCGCATAATATGCTAATCTTATCTAGATAGGGGTTATACCCGCATCCAAGGAGGAAAATCTATGGCCAATGAATTAGACGAAATGACTGGCCCGGTCAACGAGAAGGGCAGGGACGCCAACGTCATCGAGAAACAGGTACCCGTCAAAGTCGGAGTCGGAAGCACCATCTTCCAGGTCTTGCTTTGGGTGTGCGGCATCATCCCCGGCATCGTCTTCATCTTCATGAAGATCAAGGCCAGGACCCACCTCCAGCAGATGCAGCAGAAGATCCAGGCCTCGGCCTCCCAGATCGACAACTACCTCGAACAGAGGGTCCGCGTCCTCGAAAACGCCGCCCAGCTGGTCAATAAGGCCGTCAAGCTCGACAAGGACGTCTTCGAGAACGTCGCCAAATACCGCGGCGGCAACTTCGCCAGCAACGATGCGGCCCGCAACGAGGCCAGCACCCAGATCGACGCCATCGGCCGTTCGATCAACGTCGCCCTCGAGGCCTATCCCGACATCAAGGCCCACGCCGAGATCGAGGATGCCATGCAGCAGAACTCCTACCTCCAGCGCGAGATCACCGCGGCCCGCGAGGTCTATAACGATTCCGTTCTAGCCTGGAACACCAAGATCTTCGAGTGGCCCACCTACGCCATCGTGGCCGCCAAAGCCGGCTACACCACCCGCATCCCCTTCACCGCCTCGGCCGAAACCAAGGAAAAGGCCCGCGGCACCTTCTTCGGGGAATAAGGCAGATAAAAACAAAAGGTCCGGATCTGCCGGGCCTTTTTCATTTTAGGAAGCTATCGAATATCGTCTCGTAATAGGGGGCGATTTTCTCGCGGTAATAGGAATAGGCGGTGGAATATCCCGAGGAGAGGTAGCCGTCGAAGGATAGGCTATCCAAGGGGGTGGTTTCACCGAGATAATCCAGATAATCCGGATCAGCCGATAGCCTTTTTGAGGAATAATAGCTCCCAGTTATATTCAGGGTATCGCCATCGAGGCTATATTCGTCATTCATATACACCGCATAGGAGGCTATCACATCGCCCATATGGCTATTTCCATCGGGGGATATCCTCATCATGGTGGGCACGACGCCGGTTCCATAGCCGGCCAGGTTATCCTCCCCATAGGCTAAGCCATATTCGGCTTTGAATTCGGCCCATTGGGTTTCGGCCAGGGCGGCATATTCTGGGTATGCTTCGTTCTGGGGTTCCACGCCCTGATAGTAACGGATGCCCTCGGAATCGCAGTCGAGATAGTAATAAGTGCCATCATCTTCCTTTAGGAAGGAATCGAGGTAGGCCGATTCGAAATAGGCGCAGTCGGAGCAGGAGGAGCGGCCAAAGTAGACATAGAAGTCATCCTCCCCGGCGTAGAGGGCATCTAACTGGTCGTTGGTGAGTGATAGCATCCTTGGCATGCTTATCCTCTCGTCGAGGTAGGAATCCAAATACTTATAGGAGGAGAAAAACTTAGAATCCAGGGGGGCAAATTCCTGATAGGCCAATTTCCCCTGATCGAAGATGAGGAGGGAATTCTCCCCGTTGAGGGTGATTCCAAGCGACTCCGCCCGGGTTTCCCCGTCGTTAGGGGCATACGCCAAGACGTCTTCGGTGATCAGGTGCATCTCGACGTTATGCTCCTTCATATAAGCGGATAATAATTCCCGCCAGGAAGTCCAGCAGAGGCATTCCTCACCTTCAGCCTGGACGATGAGGATGAAGGAATCCTTATCCGTGATCTTTGCGAGCAATGAGGAGTAGGGGAGGTAATTAGAATAGTAATAGCCATTCTCCCCCGACACCCGGTTGAGGCTGAATATCCCATTCCCGGTGGCCTCCTCGTCAAAGAGGGCCCCATAGGCGAGGTCGACCTTATTTACGGTTTCATTGCCCTGGCAGGAAAATAAGCCTCCCAATAGGGGCAAGGCTACCAATAGAAATAGGGGCTTTCCTCTCTTCATAAGCCGAATTATACCACCTGTTTCGCACGCTTGCGCACCCGCAAGGACCCCCGGGGTCCCACAGGAGGAAACCGCTGGTTGAAACCCCTAATGATTAAGATAGAAAACAAATAGGGGTAATCAAAAATTTTCGACCAAAATTATTAGCTCAAAAAAAAGTTGGAAAAAACCCGATAAGGCCGAAGAAAAGCCAACTTTTGCCCCCGGGGGGTCTTCCGGGGTGGGCCACCCCCGGGGGAGGGGGGTGAAAATTTTTATTGCAAATGGGGGGTATTGACCCCATTATTTTCCCCGTAAAAATTCCAGGGCCAATCTTTGGCAGGAGGGACTCTCATGGAAGAAAACACAATCATCTCACTCCAGCATGTGCAGAAGCAATTCGATGGCACGAGTGTGGTCGAGGACTTCAATCTCGACATCAAGAAGGGCGAATTCGTTACGATCCTGGGTCCGTCTGGCTGTGGCAAGACGACTACCTTGAGGATGATTGCCGGATTCGAACTACCCTCCAAGGGCAAGATATTGCTAAACGGCGAGGACATCTCCTTGCTCCCGCCGAATAAGAGGCCGGTCAACACCGTCTTCCAGCATTACGCCCTCTTCCCCCATCTCGACGTCTATGACAACGTCGCCTTCGGGCTCAAGCTGAAGAAAATCCCCTATACGGATGCTAAGGGGAGGACCAAATACCGCCATCTGAGCCCGAAAGTAATCGATGAGAAGGTCATGAAGGCCTTGGCCATCGTCGATCTCGACGAGATGGAGGACCGTGACATCACCACCCTCTCCGGCGGCCAGCAGCAGCGTGTCGCCATCGCCCGGGCCATCGTCAACGAGCCCCAGGTCCTTCTTTTGGACGAGCCCCTTTCGGCCCTCGACCACAAGATGAGGAAGGACATGCAACTGGAACTTAAGGAGATGCATAAGAAACTAGGCATCACCTTCCTTTACGTCACCCACGACCAGGAGGAGGCCCTCACGATGTCGGACACCATCGTCGTCATGAACGATGGCATCATCCAGCAAAGCGGCTCCCCCGAGGATATCTATAACGAGCCGGTTAACGCCTTCGTGGCCGACTTCATCGGCGAGTCCAACATCTATAACGGCACCATGGTCGGCAAGAAGAAGGTCCGCTTCATCGGGGCCAGTTGGGCCGCGGTCGATGATTTCCCGCTCAACGAGAAGGTCGACGTCGTCGTCCGCCCGGAGGATGTCATCATCGGCGAGAAGGGAAAAGGCACCGTCGATGGCAAGATCACCTCGAAGATCTTCAAGGGCGTCCATTACGAATTCGTCGTCCACGTCGGGAAAAACGAGGTCATGTGCCGCGACACGAAAGACCACGAGGTCGGTTCCTTAGTCTCCATCTCCATCGAGAAGGAGAACATCCAAATCATGCACAAGAACTTCTCGACCAACCAATATCAGGACGCTTGGATCGACAAGAACAACAACGTCGTCATCGGCGAGGATCCCTTCGAGTGCGACATCACCCAGCTGATCCCCGGCTCCATCGTCGACGAGGAAGGCTATCTGGTCGATCCCAAGGAAAATAAGAAATACGACCTCTACGACGCCGAAGTGGTGGCCGAGGTCGGACTCGATAAAATCGAATTGAGCGACGACCTCTCCCTCGGCCAAAGCCAGGGCAGCATCGTCGGGGCCGTCTGGGTCGGCGACCATTGGCGTTACATCGTCCGCACGGACGACGAGGAGGACTTCGTCGCCGTCTCGCCATACACCTGGAATGAGGGCGACCTCGTCTCGGTCTCAATCAAGAAGGAAGACATCCGCCTCCGCCTCAAAGGGGCTTTGGATAGCTTCCTCAAGGAGTAGGGGAGATGGCCGAGAATCCAAAGGGAAGGAAGCTGCGTTTCCATCACAAATACTCGTTTAAGCGCAGCAACCTCGGTATCCCGTATGCCGTCTTCCTCTTCATCTTCGCCATCATCCCGATCCTCATCATCCTCGTCTACGCCTTCACGGAGACGAATGATGACGGGGCCTTGGTCTTCTCCTTCGACGCCCTGGTGAGCTTCTTCACCACCCCGACGAAGATCAACGTCTTGTTGGTCTCCCTCTTCATCGGGATATTAAATACCCTCATCTGCCTATTGATCGGCTACCCGATCGCCTATCTTTTGGCCAATAGCAAATTCAACAAGAACAAGATTTTGGTTTTGCTATTCATCATGCCGATGTGGATCAACTTCGTCCTCCGCACCGGGGCCACCAGGGACGTCTTATCCTGGCTCGGCATCTCCGGAGGCAGCTACCCCTATCTGGCCACGATGATCGGCATGGTCTATAACTACCTGCCTTTCACCATCCTCCCCCTCTACACCACGATGCTGAAATTGGATAAGGCCCAGATCGAGGCCAGCCGCGACTTAGGCTGCAACCAGGTCCAGACCTTCTTCCATTCCATCTTGCCCCAGTCGATCCCCGGGATCGTGGCGGCCAGCCAGATGGTGTTCATGCCGACGATTTCGAGCTATGTCATCTCGGATACCCTTTCCGAAGGAAAGATCTCCCTCTTCGGCAACTTCATCTACCTCAACTTCTCCAACTCCCAGTGGAACGAGGGCTCCTTCATGGCCCTCATCATGCTCGTCCTGCTCGGATTGTCGATGGCCATCTCGGCCAAATTCGGCAAGCAGGAGAACAACCTACGGAGGGCCAACCTATGGTAAAGAGCACTTACACGGATAACGAAAAGAAGCTGCGCCAGAAGGCCCTTTGGGCCAAAATCCTCGGTCAGAGCTTCATCTGGATCGTCCTGATTTTGATGTATGTCCCCATCCTCGTGCTGATCGCCTTCTCCTTCACCGAGGCGACTGAACTTGGCACCTGGAGCGGCTTCTCCTTCCAGCTTTACGCGGATCTATTCTCCTCCGAGGAGATCATGGTCGCCTTGGGCAACACCCTCATCATCGCCGTCTGCTCGGCCCTTATCTCCGTCATCCTCGGGACCACCGGGGCCATCGGCATCTACTATTCGAAGAAGCGCCGCCGCATGATGGTGGAGGGCATCACCCAGGTCCAGGTGGCCAACGCCGAGATCGTCATCGCCCTCTCCTTGACCGTCATGTTCGTCTTCATCGGGACCTACATCTTCAACGGGGCCAATATCTTCTCCTTCTGGACCCTCTTAATCGGGCATGTGATCCTCTCCCTGCCCTTCGTCTACCTCAACGTCAAGCCGAAGCTCCAGCAGATGGACCCGGCTCTCTATGAGGCGGCTTTGGATTTAGGCTGCACCCAGCGCCAGGCCGTCAGGAAAGCCATCATCCCGGAGGTCCTCCCTGGTGCCTTCTCGGGTTTCCTATTGGCCATCACCCTCTCCCTGGACGATTTTATCGTCACCGCCTTCCTCCGCGGGGCCGGTTTATTGAGCGGGGACGCCACCATCGAGACCCTCTCCACCTTAGTCCAGGCCAAGATCAAGAAAGGCCCGATCCCGACCGAGATGCGGGCTTTGACCACCATCATCTTCCTAGTCGTGCTATCCATCGTCATCGGCATGACCATCTATTCCAACTTCCAGGCCAAGAAGGCCAAGAAGCGCCCCGGGAGGTAAGAAAATGAAGAAAAGCAAATTTGCCTATACCCTCATCCTCTCCCTAGGCTTCGCCATCCCGGCTTTAAGCGGCTGCTCCTCCTCCGGGGGAAGCGGGGCGGACATCGTCCTCCGCATGACCAACTGCGAGGATTACATGAATGAGGGGAGTGAGGCCGAAAGCTTCACCTTCTCCAACGGCGAGGAGTTCGACGACGTCCTCGATGGCTTCGAGCAGTATTATGAGGAGCTGACCGGCAAAAGCGTCTCCATCGTCTATGACACCTACGACACGAACGAGACGATGTATTCGGGGCTTCAGACCGGAAAAACCCAGTACGACCTCATCTGCGCCTCCGACTACACCATCCAGAAGATGATGGCCAACTCCATGCTCCAACCCATAAAAAGCCCCGATGAGGACTACTCCGAATCGGTGCCTAACTATGAGGAGTATTGCCCGGAGTACCTCCGGGACACCCTCGATGGATTGGAGGCCAATGTCGAAGGCTATTCCGAGCCCCAAAGGGTCGGCGATTATGCCGTCGGCTACATGTGGGGGACCCTCGGGATCCTCTATAACCCCGCCAAATTATCCGAGGAGTGCGGCGTCGATTATGACGAAGTCATCTCCGACATGAATTCCTCCTGGAGCGTCCTCTGGGATAGCAAATACCATGGCCAGATGTCGATTAAGGACTCGATGAGGGACACCTATTCGGTCGGCATGATGAAGCTATACGAGGATTCCTTCCTCAATGAGGGGGACCCCTCGGCCTATCTAGCCTCCTCCGGTTATAGCGAGGAACAGTTATCAACCATCTTCAACCTCTGCGACGAGGAGACCACCATCCAGGTCCAAAACGCCCTTTTGGAGCTAAAGGACAACGTCTTCGGCTTCGAGGTCGACTCGGGGAAGGATGACATCGTCAAGGGGATGATCGGCATCAACCTAGCCTGGTCCGGTGATGCGGTCTACTCCATCTCGGTGGCCGCCGAGGAAAACGATGAGACCCTCTATTACAGCGTCCCCGAAAGCGGTGGGAACATCTGGTTCGACGCCTGGTGCATGCCCTCCTCCGTCACGGGGGACAATAGGGAGTGTGCCCTAGCCTTCCTCGACTTCCTCTCCGATCCCACGGTGGCGGTGGCCAATATGAACTATATCGGCTACACCTCCTTCATCGGCGGGGACGACGTCCATCTGACGATGCTTGAGTGGTATGACCCCCGGACGTATGAGATGTATCAATACGACGAGGAAAACGACGACTTCGTCTATGACGATGAGGGCAATTACGTCTACATCGAGGGCATGGAGGGCTCGACCTACGCCGCCCCGGGAGAAGATTCCGGCTATTCAAGCTGGGAGGAATATAACGAGGGCGAGGAACTCGGCTGGTCCACCTTGGATTTAAGCTATATGTTCTCCTCCTCGACCTCCTCCGAATACATCGGGGAATTAGGATACGATCCGACCTCCTCCTTCGAAGGCGCCACCTCGCCCGATGAATCGCCTTATATCTATTACACCTACGACCCGGAGGGCGATGATGCGGCCACCTACAACCAATTCGTCACCCAATACCCCGACAACTCGAGGATAGAGCAGGAAGGGATGGGGGAGCTCTGCGTCATGCAGGATTTCGGCTCCAACAACCGTTACGTCCTCACGATGTGGGAGAACGTGAAGTCGAATAGCCTCCCGACCTGGGGGATAATCTTCCTCTGCTGCCTGCTTGGTCTCCTATTGGCCGGGACCGGCGTCTACCTCTATAAGCGCCATAAGACCAACGTGGTCAAGCGCGAGAGGAAAAACAAAGCCAAATAAACGAAAGGGATGCCTGTTGAACGGCATCCTTTTTTGTGGCTTGAATGATGGTCGGCTATCTTAAACTGCCAAACTTATGTCGGCCTCTTCTAATAGTTTTTCGAAATCACGCCCGGCATATAAGATCCGTAGAATATATACCATTTTCCTATCTTCGATCGGCCAATAGAAAATAGTGTAGTTTCTGACAGATACTCGTCGAATTCCCATGCTGTTCCACGGGTCTTTATCGGCTTTTTTGTGCCTCATTGGCATGTGGCCCAGCGAATATATCATGCTGAGTATGTCTTTGGTGACGGAAGCGCCGGATTGGGGGCTTTTTAATTCAAAGCTGATGTAATTGAGGATCGAATATAAATCAGATTTGGCCTTATGCGTCAACTTAATCCCCCACCTCATATACCTCTTTCTTTTTTAAGCGTTTCTACGACTTCATCAAGCGGGATTGTCTTGCCTTCCTCGACCTCCTTTATCCCTTCTTCCATCGCTTTGTCGAATTCCTCTTCCGTTAATGAGTTTAGGCAGGTGGGCTTCTGACTGGGGAGCTTTACCTCGAAAGGAAGGCCGTTATTGATGACGATTTGCCTAAGGAATATATCCATGGCAGTTGACATCGATAACCCTAAATTTTCCAAGATGCCTTCGGCTTCCTGCTTAATCTTCGGATCGACTCTGGTGAATACGCTCGCTGTTTTTGCCATGATAGTTTTCTCCCATGAATATGTTTGGCAATATGATTGCATATAGATGACAATTTGCAATATATTTGGCTGATTTTAATATGCCAATATCAGCGATCCTTTCCAAGGAGATACTAACATAGCCAAATTACAGCGAAGCCCTTTTTTACTAGAAATCGCGCGGTTTCTCAAGGGAACATACTTATTCTTGGCAGGTTTAGACAATTTCCCCCTTGATTGTTTTTCAGCCATCAATATCATTATTCCCGAACAGCATCGATGGGGAGGAGTAACCGCTCCGAGTAACCGATAGCGAGTCCCGGATGGTGGAAGCGGGATGGTGAAAGTTACGGCGAACATGGCCCCGGAGCTGGGAAGGCGAATCAAATAGTAGCTTTCTCCGGGCAGGCCCGTGACAGCCGAGGGGTGTGATGGCACCCGTTGAGGCCAAGATGGCGACATCTATGGCGAATTAAGGTGGTAACGCGAACCGTACGGTCTCGCCCTTAAGTCAATTATTTGGCTGAGGCGGGACCGTTTTATATTAAGTCCCCGGAAAGGAGAATATGGCTGAACTCGTTATCTCGCATTTATCCAAAAGCTTTGGCGAAAAGAAAGTGCTGGACGACGTCAGCTTGGAGATAGAGAAAGGCGACATCTTCGGGGTGCTTGGCATCTCCGGCGCCGGGAAAAGTACCCTGGTGCGCTGCATAAACGGCCTCGAGACCTTCGATTCCGGGGAGATATGGTATCAGGGGAAATTGTTATCCTCCCCCGACGTCCGCATCGCCCGGAGCGACCGAATGCGGATTGCCATGATCTTCCAATCCTTCAACCTCCTCCAGCAGAGCAACGTCTTAAAAAACGTCATGCTGGCCCTGGAGATAAAGGGCTATCCCAAGCAGGAAATGAAGCAGAAGGCCCTCGATTGCCTTAGCCGCGTCGGCTTGGCCGACTACGCCTCGGCCTACCCGAGCCAACTCTCCGGTGGACAACAGCAAAGGGTAGCCATCGCCAGGAGCTTAGCCCTCGATCCGGAGGTGCTTCTCTGTGACGAGGCGACCAGCGCCCTCGATCCCGAGACGACGATGGAGATATTGGAGCTGCTATCATCCCTCAATAAGGAATACGGCATCACCATCGTCATGATCTCCCACCAGATCAACGCGATCGAGTCAATCTGCAACAAGGTCGCCGTCATCGACAAGGCCAAGATCGTGGAGCAGGGGGAGACATACGAAGTCTTCCTCGCCCCAAAATCGGAGGCCACCAAGCGGATCATCTACACCAATAGGGTCCACACCAAATTATCCGATCAAAAACTGGTCAGGATCAGCTTCGACGGGAACGTCGATGAGCCCCTCATCAGCGAGATCGTCTCCACCTGCGGCATCCTCGTCTCCCTAGTCCATGCGGACACCAGGGTCCAAGAGGGGAAGGCCTACGGCGTCACCATCATCCAGAAGCCGAGCGATGAGAAAGATGCCAAAAAGCTCTACCGCTTCCTCGAGCTGAAGGGCGTCAAATATGAGGAGGTCGACGCATGATCACCCCGATATTGGCGAACATAGAGTGGGGGACCGTTATTGGCGAAACCCTGCTGATGACCTTCATCTCCACGGCTATAAGTTACCTATTCGGTCTTCCGATAGGCATCATCCTCAAATTCACCTCCGCCAGCGGTTTAAAACCCAACAAACCGGTAAACGCCGTCCTCGGGTTGGTAGTAAATTTCTTAAGGAGCGTCCCGGCTCTGATATTGCTGGTCATCCTGATTCCTCTTACCAGAAGCATCTTCGGAACTGCTTCCGGGAAGTGGTACACGATGATCATCCCCCTCTTCCTCTCCTCCCTCGGATTTGTATCGCGTCTGGTCGAGCAATCGCTCCAAGACGTCGACCCCGGCGAGGTGGAGGCCATCAAATCGATGGGTGCCACAAACTTCCAGATCATCAGGAAGGTATTGATACCCGAGGCCAGGAGCACCCTGGTCATCGGGGTCTCCGTCACCCTGGTCAACGTCATCGGCTATACTTCCTTCGCCTACAATACGGGCGCCGGAGGCCTGATATCCGCCATTTACTCCTTCTATACGAGGAACACCGCGGACTTCACCTCCAGCTGGGAATTCTGGTTGATGGTATTAGTCGTCATCATCATCGTAAGCCTCATTCAGGAGGCTGGGCTGTATTTGGCCAAAAAACTCGATAAAAGGAAAAAAGTAAAATGAAAAAGTCTCTCTTATTCGCCCTCCCCATCCTCTGCTTCGCCGTCGGCGGACTCGCCTCCTGCGGCGGTGACTCCGCGACCACCATCACCGTGGCCGCCAGCGAATCGCCCCATGCCGAGATTCTGAACGGAGTGGTGGCCGATTTGGTCAAGGAGCAGGGCTATACCCTCAACGTCACCATCCTCGACTGGACCATCCAAAACGATGGTGTCTATAACGGCGATTACGATGCCAACTACTTCCAGCACCGTCCCTACCTCCAGCAATACGACGCCAATGACGACACCCTCGAATTCTCCGAGAGCTACGTCTATACCAAAGTCTTCCCGGTGGCTGCCGTCCACTTCGAGCCCTTGAGGATCTACCCCGGCAAATCCGAGGCCGCCGATTTCGAGAGCAAGAAGACCACGGCGACCTATTGCATCTGCGCCGATTCCTCCAACGCCTCCCGCGCTTTGACCCTGCTGGCCGAAAACGGAATTATCGATTCCTCGGTTACTCTGGATACTCTGCCATCCAATATCCGAGCCGTTCCTGAGGAAAACCTTGCCTCTTTGCTTCCCGACTATGATTATGGCGTCCTGCCCGCGAATACCGCTTTAACTGGCAAAATTTCCGCGGATCCCGACCTCCCCGTCGAGAGCAACGACGTCCGTGACCTCCGCGCGAACGTGGTCGCGGCATCCGTCTCCAGGTATGCCAACGACTCCACCTACAAGACGAAGATCGACGTTCTAGCCAACGCCCTGCTCGATGATAAGGTTGCCTCCTTCATCGCCTCCAACTACAACAACGTAGTCGCCGACGCCAGGAAGGATTACCGCTAATCCAAAAAGATGGCCCCGGGAAACCGGGGCTTTTTCTTTGATTGGCCCTTTATTTTTGTTTGGGTCCGCTATATATTTATCGGGCTGTGGGAAACCGAGGCAAATGCGCGCCCGTAGCTCAACTGGATAGAGTACCAGACTACGAATCTGGGGGTTGCGGGTTCGAGTCCCTCCGGGCGCGCCAAAAACCTGAATCAATCGGATGAATCCGATTAGATGGATATAGGAATTGCCGGCCGAAAGCCGTGGACGATAATTGGGCCATCTTGGCCTCTTTTTTTGATTTGGATGCAGAGGAATGGATTTCTGTCCCTGCCTGTTGAACGCCATTCAGACTTTAATTTCTATTGGTTTAAAAAGCATCTTCTGTCTTTCAAATGCATTATAATGTAATTACAAAAGGAGGGATGGTATGCCAAACGGATTAATACAAATCAGGGTAGATGAAGAACTGAAAACCCAAGCCAGTGAGATATTTGAAGAACTGGGCCTAGACCTTTCGACCGCCGTGAGGATGTTCCTAAGAAGGAGCGTTCAGGAACGGGGAATACCTTTCAGCATGAAACTAGGTGCCGCATCGGAATCGCTCATTAATACGGCTGATGAGATGAATGACATTTCTGAGAATAATGGCAACTCAAAGCTCGGGGAGGAAGAAATTCAGGCCGAAATAGAGGCCGTCAGAAAAGAAAGGGGTGGGAATTAATGTGCTTTTATGCTGCGATTGATACGAATGTTTTGGTGTCGGCTTTGCTTAAATCGCAATCGGTGCCGAGGCGACTGCTGGATTGTGTGGCGCTTGGATTTCTCAGACCCTTATTTAGTCATGGGATGATTGAGGAATATAAAGAGGTTCTCACCAGACCGAAGTTTGCTTTCTCGGAAGATTTGGTTGGTCTATTCATATCTTCGATTCGCGAGTTGGGAGAACTTGTTGAGGCCCCAGATTCCGGCGTTGAGTTGCCTGATAAAAGCGACAAACCATTCTATGATGTGGTGGCTGACAAGCGAAAACGAAGTGAAGCCTATCTTGTAACTGGGAACATCAGGCATTTCCCGAGGGAGTATTACATAGTTATCCCCCGAGAAATGCTTGATCTAATCGAGGAAAAATATAAAGCCACATAATCGATGCGATGGACATCCGCTCGATTACCTGGATGCGCGTTCCCATGGGTGTATTAACGGAAGCTTTATAGGCTCAGATGGATCATTTTAACCATCTTCAATATATCGGAGGCCACCATGTTGAACTTGGTTCCGGCTTTTAATCCTCTACGGTCAATATGCTTGTAAAACGGCTCTTCGCTTAGGAGAGCGCACCCATTCCCTATTTCTTTTACCAGCGAGTTGCCTTTATCGACGTAGAAAAACACTTCGGCATCCGCGTGCCCGACTTGCTTCATATAGGCTTTCTTCATCATCTTCATGCCGGATTTGTTAACCGCGTCAAAGACGATTTGAAAGTCTCCGGCTTCATGCAATTTCTTTAGTAAGGAACACACCTTTTCGTTACTGAAGTAGTAGAAGAGGCCGCTGCAGGTGACGAGGATTTTGGAAGCGGGGTTTTCGTTTTTGACCGCCTTGATCCAAGCCTCAGAAAAAGCGTCCCCGGAAATCAGCTTTATCCCCTCTTCGCCGAGGAGGTTTTTTCGGTAGGTGATGACGTTATCCAGATCCACCCCATACCAGGCTTTCGGCGTCTTCTTTTTCCGGTAGAAGGTGCTTTCTAAGCCGACGCCCAATTCGACGATTACGCCTTCGGGGTTTTCCGATAGGAAAGCGTCGATATATCGATCCATATTCGCCGAACGGCTGGCTGAGGCGATGAGGGTATATTGCTTTTGCCTATCGTTATCCCTGATGCGTTCGGGGATTTTTCTCTCCAATTCAAGGGCTTTGGCGTCGAAGAGGATGTTTGAATGGTTTTTGCTGGCGTATATCCTCCCCAAAAGGGGGACGAACAACGTATCCTCGACGGTTCCTAATTCCATATAGACTCCTGTAAGCTCGGACTAACTTTATAACCGATATGGGCAAAAGAAAAGCCCCCACATAGGGGGCCTTGCTGGAGTGGGGGGATTAGCAGCAGGTGTAGCCGCCGTCGATCGGGAGGATGACCCCGGTGACGTAGGAGGCTTCCTTGCTTCCGAGGAAGATGGCCCCGGCGTTTAGCTCGCCCGAATAGCCATAACGGCCCATCGGGACGGTGGCCTTCATATAGGCGGTGAAGGCGTCGGTGATCAAAGTCTCGTGGGTCAATTCGGTGTCGAAGTAGCCCGGGCAGATGGCGTTGACGGTGATGTTGTACTTGGCGAGTTCGCTGGCGGCCGCCCTGGTGAAGTTGACGACGCCGCCCTTGCTGGTGTGGTAGGCGATGGTGCCCATGGCCATGTTGCCGACCATGCCGTACATCGAGGCGATGTTGATGATGCGGCCGTAGTTATGCTTCTTCATGATGTTGCCGAAGGCCCTGGTGACGTAGAAGACGCTGTCCATGTCGGTCTTGATGGTGAAGTCCCATTCCTCGTCGGTCATATCGAGGACGCCGGCGTTTTTGGCGCTGCCGGCGCAGTTGACCAAGACGTCGACCTTGCCGAATTTCTCCTCGACTTCCTTGGCGGCTTTCTCGATGTCGGGGACTTTGGTGACGTCGCAGCCGATGGGGAGGACCTTGACGCCGAGTTTGCTGAGTTCGGCGGCCAGCTTCTCGAGTTTCTCAACCCTCCTGGCCAATAAGACTAGATCGGCGCCCTGCTTGGCAAAGCCTTCGGCCATCTGGGAGCCGAGACCCGAGGAAGCGCCGGTGATGACGACTACCTGATTTTCGTAGTTGAACATGATTTGGTTTTTTATCTCCTTGAATATTCATTAATTTTATATTGAAATACGCGAAAGCGGTTACATATTTTTGTCTCACTGACACAGCAGTCGCGGTGGTGGGGCGCTTTCTATGGCTCCTCCCATAGGGGTTTCTTTTATTTTTCTCGCGGTATAATTACAGCAATTCGATAATATTTGGACGATTATGATCAGGGTAGCCATCGTCGAGGATGACGAAAAAGACCAAAAAAGGCTGAAGGAGAGCCTGGAGATATTGGGCCAGGAGCTTTCGATCGCCTTCGACGTCAAATGCTACGGGGCCTCCATCGCCTTCCTTTCTCTACTACACGGTCTCCGGCGCCTTAAGCGCTCCTGAGATCGAGTATAAGTGGGACGGCTCAGCCATGAGCATCCAGCTCAAAAACGGGGCCGATTACGCCACCGAGGTGGTGCCGGATGAGGTGGTGGTCACCGCCACCGATAAGGCCGACGGCTCTACTATCACCGTCACCTTCGCCAGCTCTGATATCTCCACGAGCTCCGAATATAACTATCAGGAGAGCGAGGAATTCCAGATTGGCCATAGCTACACCGTTACCTCGGTCGCTAAATCCAGCAGCGAATACGTCACCAACTCCGAAGCCTCCGGCGAGTCCTTCGACATCGATGAGCTCACCGCCGAGGAGAGCCAGTCCGATGGCTATAGCGAGCAGACGGGTGGCTTCCCGGGCGGAGGCGGTGGAGGCGGCAGCCCAACCATCACCCTGACTTCGGTCTCGGTGGCCGATAGCAAGGTCGTCATCAGCGCCATGGGCACCGCGATCACCTGCGCCATGACGGAGCTCGACACCCCGAATGAGGGCTCCAGCTATAGCTACACCCTCTCCGGCTCGGGCGGCATGGGCGAAAAGGTCACCGGCGTCCTCGAACTATTAATCGACTACACGGCCGAGATGACCATCGATGGCTTCGGACCCTTCTCCGATACCGATTTCTCCGGTACCTGGGCGGAAGAGGCCGGCGTCATCACCGTCAGCATGTCCTGATATTCACCATCACCAAAGCATCCCTGGTCCTCCTTTTCCGGGGATGCTTTTCTTTCTTTATATTGCGCGCGCATTGTGACGGGGATTTGCTTCTTTTACACCCCGTCGGGGGATGCTATAATCTTGCTCGCGCATCCGTAGCCAAGTGGTAAGGCAAGGGACTGCAACTCCCTGACCCTCGGTTCAAATCCGGGCGGATGCTCCAGCGCGCCCGTAGCTCAACTGGATAGAGTACCAGACTACGAATCTGGGGGTTGCGGGTTCGAGTCCCTCCGGGCGCGCCAAACACAGCATTCATCGAATGAATCCGGATTGTCCGAATCACATAATTCTTCCCCATCGGTAAAACGTGGGGAAAAATCAGGGCAGCATGCCCTGTTTTTATTAACTTTGTGCGGGATAGAGATTCCTATTTGCGAAAGACCCAGCATCGATCGGTGGCTAACCACCTTCCAGAAAATCCTTTATTCTCAATTGCGTATTGAAAAGGCTTGGCAAGAAATTTATTGATGGCTTCTAGCACTGTCTGAAAGTCATCAGTCTTTACGTCGGTTCTTTTGACAAATGCCGCCCATTTTTTTATTCATTGCCTCATTCTCCGAAAACCTAATGATGTTGTCAAATTGCTGCGTGTCGAAATGATGCTCGCGGTTTTCAAAAGTCTTCGCCAAGGCCTGAGAAAGGATATTGCCGTCAAAATCAAAGCTGTTGGCTATGTAATAGATGTCGTAGTAATCCTTCATACGGCTGGAATATTCCATTAAATCCAAAATTGCATCGAGTTTTTCGGCAATCGTCGTTTCTATAGAATAAGCGTTTACGATTGGCGATTCGAAATCGGAAAGCTGAGTGGGCATCCTTAGCTTTTGCGGTGATGGAACTATGATGTCGCCAATGCCGAAATCAATATTAATCGGCGTCCTTGTGTTTTTGATTCGAGCGAGAAGGGAAATCCCGATGCCTGGGTACTTTTTCATAAGGGCGATTTGCCTCAATTCTTTTATCTCAAAGAAGACAAAATCATTGCCCGTCTCTACGGATATTATTTCCTCGATTATGGGCCTTAGTTCCTGCGGAGACCCAGGCATTTGGCGGAGCAGGAAGTCGATGTCGACCGTGACTCTGCTATCGTATCCGGTTGCTGTATATAGAAAAAGACCACCTTTAAGAATAAAGTTGTCTGCATATTTGGATTTTTCCAGCCTACGTACGAACTCTTCTTGGCAAAACAGTTGGAGGCAAAGCTGATAACTTCTCCCTGTTTCTATCGCCTTATTTTTCAAGCGTGCCAAAACGGATGCTGCGGCATCACCCATTGAGAAGAACCCCAATCACATCGAACATTTTCTTATATACCCCCATTTGTTTGGCATATTCCGTGAGTTTAGTCAGGTTTTTGTGCTCATCCTTAGTATAACAGTGGAGGGCTTTGGCAAAGGTCTCATCGTCGATTTTGCCCCGATATTTGAACAGATCGCATATCGTCCTTTCCCGGTCGTATACTGGAAGGAGAAAGCCGTTGAAATCGCCGATATCTTTGCCGAGATCAAAGAGGTCATCTTTGACGTAATTGACCTTTAGGGGAAGAGGGTTTCCTTTTAGTTTGGATCTGGAAAAGCTCCTAGGCACGGCAATCGACCATTTCCTGGGGGTGAAATCGCTATATCCATAATGGAATAGGGCGCTTTCGAGGGAGACTATGGCCTCGGGGATGGTGACGGCCAAAAGCTTTTCCTCGCTTATTTCCACACCGGGAAGACAGTAATGTCCGTGCCTTATACGTTCTAGGTATCCGGCTTTGCAAAAATTGGCAACGTCCAAAGCGGAGATTCCATTCTTAATGAAATCATTGGTTTTGGCGGTTCCGCCGTTACTTTTAAGCACGGCTATTGCGGCATCAAGTTTGCTCATATTTCTAAAATAATAATACACAACTAATTAAATTAGTGTATTTAAAATATATCATTGCAGGCAATAAGCGTGGGGAATCTTTTAACGAAATTCGGCAATAATGAAAAAGTGCCGTAAGAAAATGAAATTCTGATACTAAAGCGATGAACAGATTAGCTTTTCGGACGAATAGACCCAAGGGCGCCAGGGCAAGGCTTACTAACGCCGAAAAACCAGTGAGGCTGAGGAAAATATTTTGCGACAAAAGCTCATCTTTTTCGCATTGGTTCTAAACCCTGTCACGTTAACAAAATATGAATATACTTTTCGAACTAAAGGACTATAATTGTTCTATAGGTAACGAAATACCGAAATACTGAAAGGAGTTGCAGATCAGCAGCTTTGAAAACCTTAGGATCGTCGATAATTTTTATCAGACGTCCCTATTTTTCCCGATGCCGACGGTGGTGATCTCGACGATCAACCCCGATGGCTCCACCAACCTGGGACCCTATTCATTGGTCCAACCTTACTATGTCGCGGGCAAGGATTTTTACGCGATGCTTCTTTGCTGCCGTTACTCCTCCAACACCGCCCAGAATATCCTCCGTAACGGTAAATGCGCCATAAACTTCATCCCCGATGACCCGAAGTTCTTCAAGGAGGCCGTCAAGCTATCTTGGCCCGGCGATGAGTCGAAGGATAAGATGGCCAGAGTCGACAAAAAGAAGATCTTCCTGATGGAGAAATCCCAGATCTCTGAGGAAAACCCAGAGGATGTCCGCCCGGATGTATTGACCAACGCCATCCAGGTCATCGAGTGCAGCTGGGTCAAAGAATTGGACCACGCCGAAAACGACAAACCCGGTGAGTTACATGGCTATGAAGGCCCCTATCATGACTTCAACGGCATCACCAGCCAATTCGGGGCCCATTTCATCCTCAAGATCGACAGGATCCTGATGAAGAAGAAGTACTCGGACGCCATCATCAATGGGGTCAGGGCCAGGGATTTCCCCGCCCTCCCAGTCGATTATGGCTACCGCGACTCCAAAAACTTCTGGTTCCACAAGAAGTGCCGGATGAGGGCGGAACTACTCCCCATCAGGAAATCGAGCCTCGAATCGGTCAGATACGCGGCCGATCGGGTCGATGACAAAGTCAAATTCAGCGATGACGCCTTACAAACCATCCTCAACGTCCCGCGCGTCTTCCTGCCCCTCGTCTTGAAGGGCTGCGTCAAGTGGGCCAAGGAAAACGGGGTCGAACTGATTACCGCCGAGCACATGAAGATCATCAACGACAAACGCTCGAAGGAAAAGAACAAGAAATAGGGGAATCAAACATGAAAGTAGTATTGGCAGGAGCCTACGGTAACCTAGGCATCGACATTTTGAGGAAGCTGGCCGCTGATGGCCATCAGGTCATCGCCGCCGACCTCAAGCAGACGGATCCAAACATCAAAGGCGATATCACCTTCATCCCCATCGACGTCACCACCCCCGAGACATTGGAGGGCCTTTGCGATGGGGCCGATGCCGTCATCACCACGGTCGGGTTGACCAAAGGGAGCCCAACCATCACCCCCGAGCAGATCGATTATCAGGGAAACCTCAATCTATTAAATGAGGCCAAAAAGGCCGGGGTGAAGCATTTCAGCTACGTCTCCGTCATCAAGGCCGATAAGGCGCCCGGCATCCCGATGCTGGCGGCCAAGGCCAAGTTCGAGAAGGAGCTCAAGGCGAGCGGAATCCATTACGTCATCCATCGCCCGACCGGCTATTTCTATGACATCGTCAAGGTTTTCCGCCCGATGGTGGAGAAGGGGGAAGTGACCCTCTTGGGCAAGAAAGACGTCCATGCGAACGTCATCTCGACTGAGGATTTCGCCGAGTTCATCGTCCTCCACATGATGGATGAGGATGATAAGACCTATAACGTGGGCGGCAAGGAAACCTATTCCTATCAGCAGATCGCCGAGCTTTGCTTCGAAGCCGCCGGCAAGCCGGTCGTCGTCAAAAGAGCCCCGGCCTGGCTATTCGACATGCTGGCCTTTTTCGCCAAGATTAAGAAAACCGGCAAAGCCGGGGTCATCAAATTCGGCAAGTGGACGATGAGCGAGGACATGGTCGGCGACACCGTCTATGGCGATATGAGCTTTGCCGAATACATCAAGAAGAGCTTTGCCAAGGAGGAAGGCAAATGAGCATGTGGATCGCCCTGGCCATCGTCTTGGGGGTCACCATCCTCTGCTCGGCCGTCGGTTTTAAGAAATTCGTCTACTTCCTCTCCATCGGCTATGGCTTTGCCATCGCCGGCGGTGGCATCGCCATCTTCGTGATGGCTTTGGCGTGCGGCTGGAACAATGAACTGGTGTGGCTATCGGCCATCCAGATGGCCCTCTTCGTCCTCTATGGGGCCAGGCTATCCGGATTCTTGCTTGCCAGGGAGATTAAATCCGCCTCCTACAAGAAGACGATGAAGGAGGCCGTGGGGGAGAAGAAGATCCCCATCTTCGTCTCCATCACCGTCTGGATCGTGGTGGCTTTGCTATATACCATGCAGGTCTCCCCGATGCTATTCCGCCATATGTTCGGGTATGAGGATATCATCCTGCCTTTGGTGGGCGCCGGCATCTCGGCTTTGGGCCTCATCCTTGAGACGGTGGCCGATTTCCAAAAATCCGCCCAGAAGAAGGCCAATCCCAACATGGTGGCCACCAAGGGGCTATATAGGATGTGCCGCTGCCCGAATTACCTCGGCGAGATATTGTTCTGGGTCGGCGTCTTCGTGGGTGGCATCTCCTCTTATGACGATGCCTTCAAGTGGATCATCGCCGTCTTGGCCTTGGTCTGCATAATCTACATCATGTTCAACGGGGCCCAGAGGCTCGAGAAGCGCCAGATGAAGCGTTATGGCGATGACCCGGAGTATAACGAGTATGCGAATAAGACCCCGATCATCATTCCGTTAATCCCCTTATATCACCTGAGCAAGAAAGAAGGAGGGGACAAAGATGTGGATCCTAGCTGATGAGGCGGCCAATGACTTCAGCATCGGGATGGCCCTCTGCGACTATATCCCGGTCATCCTCTATGGTTGCGCGGCCTTCCTATTGCTCCGTGACCTCCATAACAAGGCCGGGAGAGTCGCCTATTCTTTGATGGCGGCCGGCTTCATCTTCAATGTGCTGGCCGGCTTTTGCAAGGCGACTTGGAAATTGCTATATGCCGCGAATATCTGCGATTTCTCGCCTTTGAACGAGATGTTCTTCCCCGTCCAATCCTTCGCCTTCCTATTGGCGGGGGCCGGGGCTTTGGCCCTCATCATAACCGGAAGGAAGAAGCCGATGGTGGCCGCCTCCTTCCTCGCCCCCGTCGTCTGGAGCGGCACGATGCTATTCGTGGCCTTCATGTGCATCGGCTTGGGGCTATTGGATGCCGGGCTCATCTTCGTCTGCGTCATGATGAAGAGGAAGCGTTATATCCCCTTATTCGTCGTGAGCTTCGTCTTCTGCCTCGGGATGGGCTATCTATCCAGCCAGGATTTCTCCGAGGCCTACTGGAATTGGATCGCCGAGGGGGTCAACATCATCGGATGCGGGGCCCTGTTCGTGGGCGCCTTGCTCCTCCATAAAGATGGCCTAGCCGATTTCAAGATGGATGGCAGCCAGCCACCGAAAGAAGCGAAAGCGGAATAACTAAGGAAAGAGCCGTCGGAAAACGGCTCTTTTTCTTTGGATAATTCAAACCGTAGTCATAATCTACCCATCAAACAGAATGAGGATGTTTTCTATTAAGAAATTATCCCTTATTCCTTTTCGGAACCTGCTCCCGGCCATATAATTTATTAAAAGAAAAAGGCCCCGTTGAGGGCCAATCGCGTGTCAATTCACGCTAAGGTTAGGCAAATGCTTATTTGAACCAAGTGTTGCTAAACCTCTCTCATTATAGGAAGGGACAAATAAGATGTCAAAAGTCGAGAAATTCTATCTTGGGTTGGATATAGGAACCAACTCCGTCGGTTTTGCCGTAACCAATGAGGAGAAGGAATTAATCAGAAAAAGGGGAAAACACCTTTGGGGAGTAAGGCTTTTCGATGAGGCTCAAACCGCGGCTGATAGACGCGCCCATCGCACTGCCAGACGTCGCCTTGCAAGAAGAAAGCAAAGGATAGTTTTGCTTCAATCTATCTTTGCCCCCGGAATGGATAAGGTTGATCGCAATTTTTTCAATAGGTTGGAATGCTCCTATGTCTTCTCGGACAGCAAACCGGCTTTGATTTTCGAGAGTAAGCAAAAAGAAGCTGAATACTTTAGGAAATACCCCACCATTTACCATCTTCGCAAGGCCCTGCTTGAGAATGAGGAAAAATTCGATCTCAGGCTAATCTATCTTGCCGTTGCCCACATGATCAAATATCGTGGAAACTTCCTTAAGGAAGGCACAATCGAGAATGTTGGTAATTCTGCGGATGAGCTGAAGGAACTTTTCGACGATCTCGACGCCTGCCTAATCGAATCTCAACTTGGAGGATTCGATGGAGATGTAGACGAAGACGCCCCACAATTTAAATTGTCTAAGGCCCAAGCCGAGAAACTTTTGGATATTTTCAAAAAGGAGATAGGGGTATCTGAGAGACTGGAGGGAATAAAAAAGATTCTTCCCCCCGTTGCTTCGGGAGACAAACGCATGGAGGCCTTTATAAAGGCCTTCAATGGCAATACGGTACAAATCTTCGATGTTTTCCCCAGGCTTAAGGAAGACAAGGATAACCTAAAAGACAAACTTAAGTTCGACAGTGAAGACTTCGAGGACAAATTGAATGAAGTCGATTTGACGGATTCCGAATTGGCCGTGGTTCTCAAACTGAAACAGGTTTATGACTACAGGGTTCTTGCCAGGCTATTGAAAGGCAAAAAGCACATTTCCGATGCTATGGTTGAACTATATGAGGCCCACAAGCGTGATTTGCGCGATTTAAAGAAGGCTTCGAAACTTCTGCCTGAAGCCGAGAGATACGAACTGATGGATTCACTGGAGAAGCCGAGCTATGCCAGATACGTCGGAACCTATCTTCCAAGCGAAGGCGGAAAACCGGTCCACGGCAAGTTTAAGAGGATAAAAAAGGTCGATAGGATCGAATTTATTAAGGTGATCAAGAAGTCGTTGAAACTTGACGATTTGGTGAAGGAAGATGTTCAATCTCTCGACCTTGGGACAGGCTTGGTAATCAATCGCGGCGATTCTAACTGGAAATTGCTTGAGCATATATCCTCTAGAATCGCGAACGGTTCCTTCCTCGCTAAACAAAACAATAAAGATAATGGCGTATTCCCATATCAGTTAAACGAGAATGAGCTTCGTCTCATCCTGGAAAAGCAAGGGAAGCACTATCCATTCTTGCTGGAGAAAGGCAAAGGATTCCCAAATCCGGAAAAAGAAGAATACAAAATTGTTTCCCTCCTGAGGTATAGGATTCCTTACTATGTGGGGCCTATAGGCGGGCAAAAGCAAGGCAACCACTGGGCCGTGAGAAAAGGGGAAGGCAAGGTAGATCCTTGGAATTTCTTTGATCTTATCGACGCGAAGGAAAGTGGTAATCAATTTATAGCCAACCTTAGGAACACCTGCAGTTACATCTATGGTGAGGAGACTCTCCCTAAGTTCTCCCTTCTCTATCAAAAGTTCGTGGTTCTCAACGAATTGAATAACCTTTCGCTCAACGAACGTGGGTTAACTGCCGAAGAGAAGCAGGATCTTATCGAAAACGTCTACCTGAAAGAAAGATCAGCCACCCCAGCTAAGCTCAATTCTTATCTGAAGAACAAATACGGTCAGCCGGTCAAATTAGTTCCAAAGGCCAGCAAGGATGAGGAGAAGACTGAGTTCGTCGTAAAGTCCAATCTCTCGTCATGGATTGATATGTCTGAGATATTTGGTGAAAAGTTTTATCTCGACCGGGAAAAATTCGAGAAAGCCGAACTCGCTATAAAACTTTTAAGCGTCTTCGAGGATCAAACCAATAGGCTAACCGCTTTGCGTGATGCCGGCCTTGGCCTCAACGAGCAGGGGCTGAAAAAACTGGCAAGCAAACGCTATAAAGGCTGGGGAAGGCTCTCCCGCCGTTTGCTTTTGGGTATCAAATCGGTCGATGCGAATGGTGAGATTTGCGGCCCATCGATTCTTAAGTGCATGGAAGACGAAAGCCTCAACTTCATGGAGGTTTATGAGGATCTATCACGCGGGTATAAACAGCAAGTCGAATCCATAAATAAATCTTTGGCCGGAGATGAGGAGGATTTAATTGAAAATTCTCATTTTTCGCCCGCGATGAAAAGAGCCTTTAGGCAGGCCTTGAAAGTCACATCAGAGCTTCAGCACATTGTCCACATCGACCATTTCGATAAGATTTTTGTGGAAACTACAAGAAGCAAGCAGGAGAAGAAGGCTACTAAATCAAGGAAAAAGTTCCTAAATGAAGTTTATGCTGCCGCCAAAGGTATTTTTGACGAAGAAATCATAAAGAAATATCAAGCCTTATTGGACGAAAAGGCAACCGACGACAACTTAAGAAGCAAACACATTTTCCTTTATTTCATGCAGCTGGGTCACGACGTTTATACCGGCAAGGAAATAGTGCTCAACGAGGACGGCGATCGCCCGTTTTCCAGCCTATCCACCAAATACGATATCGACCATATAATCCCTCAGGCGTATGTGAAGGATGATAGCTTCACAAACACTGTTTTGGTGGAAAGTGGGCTCAACAGAAATAAGTCTGACGTCTACCCCATCGAAAGAGGAATCATCACTCCCGAAGGGAGGGAGTGGATCGAGAAGCTTTATAGGGTCCACCTTGGGAAAAACAAAGAGCATCCCCTCATGCCGAGTGAAAAGAAGAGCCGTCTCCTTAGAAGCCCGAACAACCCTTTATCGGATCAGGAATTATCCGGTTTCATCAATCGTCAGTTGGTAATGACGAGTCAGTCGGTCAAAGCCACTTGCGAAGCTTTAAAAATTCTGTATCCCGAGAGCGAGGTTATCTATTCCAAAGCCGGGTTGGTCAGTGATTTTAGAAACGTTTACGGCCTCATAAAAGTCCGCGACTTGAATAACTATCACCATGCGCATGACGCCTATTTGAATATCGTTGTCGGAGACGTCTATAACCAAGTCTTTAACAATCGAGTAACTGCCAAGTGGCTTGAGGAGAACCCGAATGTCTCCAATAAAGTCGGGGCTGAGGATTTCTTCTCGAAAAATCATCGAAGCAGAGATCGGTCGCGCCTTGTTTGGGACGCCGGTTCCAAAAACGAAGAACTATTTAGAAGTGGCGGAACCATTGACCTCGTGAGAAAGACTTTGTCGTGGAACGACCCAATGATGTCGACCATGACGCATGAACAGCCTGGCGGCCTATTCAAACTGACTTTATATCCGAAAGGCGACGAAGGCTTGATCCCCTTAAAACAAAAGGGCGAGCTTAGTGATGTTAATAAGTATGGCGGGTACAAAGGGTCGACTTCCCCATTCTTTGCATTGATTAAATCAAAAAAAGGGAAGAAGACAAACTATTCTTTAGAAGGAATCCCGGCATACGTCTTGTCCCTTTTTGATAGCGAAGAAGAAGCTATCAGACACTATGTGTCCGAAGTTTTGGGCTTGTCAAATGCGGAAGTTATTCTTCCTAAAGTTTTAATAAAGACTGTGATTGTTGTTCCGGGCCAACAGAATGAGATGGATTCCGGCGAAATAAAATCTAAAGCTTTTTCTAAACTAGCGTTGACCGGCCGCTCTGGTTCCAATCTGATTGTCTACAATCTTTCAGAACCAACGCTTCCAAGAGAACAGCAAACTTATTTGAAGGCTATTTCCAAATATTATTCAGATCAGCGAAAAGGCTCCTCGCCCTCGGATTTTACGGTAGAAAAGAATCTCGCTTTGCTAGACTCAATCGTTCATTTGTCAAGAAAGGATGTGTTTGCAACTTTGCCAAGTACCGCAACGAAGGTTTTCCAATACTATGATTCTATCTATGAGAAATTTGTATCTCTCTCCATCGTCGATCAGGCAGACGCGGCTTTTAAATTATATAGGCTATTGCTATGCAAACCTGGAACTTTCGATTTGAGTAGTGTCGGGCTTTCGAAAATTGTTGGCGTTAAAACTATTTCCAAAAATCTTGTACCTGGGACAAAGCTAATTAAAGTTTCACCAACGGGTTATTATCAAAAAGTTCTCTTCGAGGTTCCAAAAGACTGATTTCATGGCTTATCGAATCGTCAAGATAAACAGTCGATGCAAACTGGAAACCAGTCTCAATTATTTGGTTTGCAGGGCAGAGAGCGAGACCAGAATATTGCTGGACGAAATCTCGGTTATCTTGATAGAAAATCAGCAAGCCTGTTTAACAAGCGCTCTTCTTTCCGAATGTATGAGCCATGGCATCCGGGTCATTTTTTGCGATGGCAAGCACAATCCGCAAGGAGAGCTTAATCCTTATTTTGGATGTTATGACGGTTTGGCCAAGTTCCGATTGCAATGTTCTTGGAGCGATGGGGCGAAAGACCAGGCGTGGCAGGCGATTATTAGGCAAAAGGTTTTAAACCAAGCTTTCGTTCTACGTTCCCGTGGCAAAACTGACAAAGCCAACATGCTCGCGAAGTTCTCTGAGGAAGTTTTGCCGGGCGACCCCGGGAATAGGGAAGGGCTTGCCGCGAAAGTCTATTTTCAATCCTTGTTTGGCACCAGCTTTGATCGGCGAGACGAATATAACCCAATTAATTTATATTTGAATTATGGCTATTCCCTGCTCCTCAGTTTGATTAACAGGGAGATTTCCTCTTTCGGTTACATCAATCATGTAGGCATTCATCACATCGGGGAAACCAATCCATTCAATTTGGGGTGCGATTTCGTTGAGCCGTTTAGGCCTTTTGTGGATGAAACCGTTCTTCGGCTCGAACCAAATCGGGAAAACTATAAAAAATCCATGCTGGATTGTATGAGCAGAGAAGTTTCTTTCTCGGGGAAAAAGATGCTTTTGCAGAACGCAGCGAAGCCGTATGTAATTGCGGCCTTTTCCTATTTAAACGGAAAGAGTCAAGAAATTCCGAATTTATCTTTCGCCAATGGGAATATATAGATACATGCGTTCTTTTTTGATGTTCGATTTGCCCACTGAGACTGTGAAACAGCGCAAAGCCTATTCAAAGTTTGTCAAATTCATCAAGAGCAAGGGATTTATCATGTTTCAGGAATCGGTTTATATGAAACTATCTATCAATGAATCTGCGGTGGAAGCATTGACTAAAGCCATTAAGCAAGGTGTACCGTCAGAAGGATTTGTTGCAATGCTAACGATCACTGAGAAGCAATTCAACTCAATCGATCTCCTGCTGGGTGAGTTCAAGAGCGACATCCTGACTACTGACGATAAGGTGATAGAGCTATGAGGCGCATTAAACATAAATACATTCAGCAAGATTTGGTTTTCGACAGGGGCTCTTTCGTTAATCTAGTTATTGAAAATCCGCGATTTTTCAGAGAATTCCTAACTGGACTGAAAACTCAAATCGAAGATAAGGAAGCTTTTGTCACATATACGATTGACGGAAAGGAATCAGACCTTTCCAAGGACGTCTGTATCATATACTCACCATTTTTGGCTGTGAATGATGAGAAAAAGGATTCTTTGATTATTCAAAAGGCTGTATCTTCTTCACTTAGTGATGAGCAAAGAAGCAGACTGAACGATCTGCTAAACGATATCCAATCATTTGTTAAGGAGGCCACGACCGATTATCCCCTCACTTTGGAAATCGATAGCGAGATAACCCCAACCCAATTCTTCAAATCTTTTTCTCTGAGGCCGTTTATTCAGGATGATGAGTTCGTAAATTATTTTATTTCCGAACTTAAGCAAACATCTGTAGTTCAAAAGAAGTCCTTGTTTATATTTGTTTCGGCTACGGATTACTTAGATGAGGATGAAATAGAGATAATCTTCAAAGAACTCAGGGCCCTCGACTGCGATTTGTTGGTTTTGTCGGGGCATATCTTCAAAACAATATCCAAAAGTGAGCGAAGAATTATCGTCGATTACGACCTTTGCGAACTATAGACAAAACCATCTATAGAAACTACCATAATGCTGTTTTTAGCGCATTTTCTTTAAAATCTCGATATTTTTGAGGTTTGAGGGTGTTGCTAAACCATATGGGCCTCGAAC
>JAUNOH010000031.1 GCA_030537155.1 Bacillota bacterium | reverse complement strand
GCCGTGCAGGCGATGGATTTCTTCTTTTTGTAGGACTCCACCACTTTATCGATGGCCTGGTATTCCTTCTCGCTGAGGGGTTTGAACTCCTTCATGAAGGAGACGTTATCCTCCATCTGGGGTAGGTCGCTCATGCCGGAGAGAACCATCTTCACCATCGGGAGGCTCGCGGCGTATCTAATGGCATAGGAGGCGTTAGACCCACCCTTTAATTCATCGAGGTAGACCTGCGATTCCTCGGGGAGGTTGACCAGGGCCCCACCCTTGACGGGCTCCATGACGATGACGGGTTTTCCGTGTTTCTCACAAACCTCATAGACGCCTTTGGATTGGACGCCGGGGTTTTCCCAGTCGAGGTAATTCAATTGAATCTGGACGATCTCGATCTCGGGGTTCTCGGTGAGTATCTTATCGAGGAACTCCGGGGTGTCGTGGAAGGATAAGCCAACGTGGCGGATCTTGCCCTCCTTTTTAAGCTGGAAGGCGGTCTGATAGGCATTGCAGGCCACGAACTTATCGTAGTTACGGGAGCTTTGGGCGTGCATCAGGTAGAAATCGAAGTAATCGACGCCGCATAGCTCCAGCTGGCTCTCAAAGAAGGGGCGGATGTCCTCCTGCTTGTTGAAATAGGGGGCGGTCAGCTTGTTGGTGAGTAGATACTTATCCCGGCTATAACGGGAGGTCAAAGCCACCTTGATGGCCTTTTCGCTTAAACCATTGATATATGGGTGGGCCGTGTCGAAATAGTTGAAGCCATTGGCGATGAAGCAGTCGACCATCTCCGTGAATTGCTCGATGTCGACCTCCTCCCCCTTCATGGGGAGCCTCATGCAGCCGAAGCCGAAATTCTTCTTGATCCTATCCATATTTGTCCCTCCTTAACCTGAGACCCTTTATTTATAAAGGTCATCCTCGACTGGTTCAAGCCATTCGTTCGATAAATTTTCCCCGGGGATCCCAAAGGCTATGTGGCTGAACCAGGAGTCTTTGGCGGCCCCATGCCAGTGCTTGACGTTCGCGGGAATCTCAATGACGGTTCCGGGCACCAGCTTGACGGGTTGCTTGCCCCATTCCTGATACCAGCCCTCGCCGGCCGTGCAGATCAACATCTGTCCACCGCCTTTGCTCGCGTGGTGGATATGCCAATAGTTACGGCATCCCGGCGCGAAGCTGACGTTGCTCATTGGGAACGCTTTTGAGAGGGGTTTTAAATACGAATCCCCGGTGAAATATTGGGCATATGCGGCGTTATACTCGCCGGTTCCGAAGACGTTTTCCTTCTCGAATTCCTCTTTGCTTACTATCTTTGCCATAAATATCTCCTTTATTCGCCTTTAAGCCATTTATCAAGCTCGGGAACGGCCTCATCGACGTGGCTGCCGTGGACGGCTAAGCCGGGGGCGAATTTCGCCTCCGGGAAAGCCTTGGCAAGGTTATCGAGGCTACGGCCGAGTCCGCTGCCCTCATGAGTCACAAAGGTATGGATGGTTTTGCCTTTGAGACTTAGATGTTCCAAGAAGGTGTAGACGGCCATCGGGGCGTCGCCCCAATAATTGGGGAAGCCCAGATACACCTCGTCGTAATCATCAAGCGAGTCCAGATATGCGGCTAGCTCTGGACGGGCTTTGTTTTTCAGATCCTTGCAGGCCTGATCGATGCATTCGTTATAGCAACGGGAATAGGGATGGAGCTGTTTTATCTCGAATAGCTCTCCCCCGGTGCGCTTGGCGATCAATTCGGCCAAGCGGAGGGTGTTGCCCCGCTTCAGGTTGATGATGTTGCCCAGCGAATAGTTTTGGTAGGGCCTTGAATAATAGGCGATGAGTGTTTTCAAAATGAGCTCCTTTCGCATTCATATTATTGGTCGCATCCATTGACCCTTGAATACCCGCGGCGTTAACATTGTTTAAACCAAAGGTTGAAACATGCTCTATAACCCGCTTCTCGAAACATTCATCGCCGTGGCCGATATGGGTAGCTTCGCCAAAGCCAGCGAAAAGCTCTACATCTCCCCCACCGCCATCATGAAGCAGATGAACGCCCTGGAGGACCAGCTCGGCGTCAAATTGCTCCAACGCACCCCGATGGGGGTCCAATTGACCTCGGCCGGGGAAAGCATCTATAAGGATGCCAAATTCCTCATCGACTACTCCCAGAAGGCCATCAACTCGGCCAAGGAGAGCGAACAGCAGTTTGAGAAGACCTTCTGCGTCGGGACCTCCCTTCTGAACCCGGCCAAGCCCTTCATGGACATCTGGTACGACATGATGATGGGCGGCAACGAACGCTTCAAGGACTATAAAATCCACCTCGTCCCCTTCGACGACGACAAGGAGAATATTCTCCAGGTCATCTCGAAATTCGGGGAACTATTCGACTTCGTGGTCGGGGTCTGCGATTCCAAACAATGGCTCCAATTGGCCAACTTCAAGCAATTGGGGACCTATAAGAAGATGGTCGCCGTCAGCCGCAGCCACCCCCTGGCCAAGAAAAGCGTCTTGACCATCGATGACTTCAAAGGGCAGACCCTATTGATGGTCAAAGAGGGGGATTCCCCAGTCAACGACGAAATCAGGAAATACCTTTTGAAGAGTATCCCCGACATCCATATCGAGGACGTCGGCCAATACTACGACCTCGCGGTTTATAACCGCTGCGCTGAGGGGAAGGAACTACTGCTCACCGTCGAGTGCTGGAAGGAAGTCCACCCCGGCATAACCACCATCCCGGTCGAGTGGGACTTCGAGATTCCCTATGGCCTTTTATATAGCCTCAACCCGCCTGAGGACATCGCCGAATTCGTCGAATCCGTCTAAGCCTTTAAAATTCCCTAAATCAAGTATGGAAAAGATATGGCGAAAAGGTAGAATATCGCCGGTATGAGTTACGACTACGAGAAAAGCATCCGCGTCTTCGAGGATTTCCCCATCAAAGGCATATCTTTTAAAGATATCTCGACCTTCCTAGCCGACAAGGAGGCCTTCAAGCACGCCATCGACGAGATGGTGGAGCTCATCGCCCCCTATAAGCCCGATTACATCGTCGGGCCCGAATCGCGTGGCTTTATCTTCGCCGCCCCCTTGGCCTATGCCCTCGGCTGTGGCTTCGTGGTGGCCAGGAAACCGGGCAAGCTCCCGGGCGAAGTCGTATCCGCCACCTATAAGCTCGAATACGGCACCGATAGCCTCGAGATTCCCGCCTTCGCCCTGGAAAAGGGCAAGAAGGCCGTCTTGGTTGACGATCTTTTGGCCACCGGGGGCACCCTTTCGGCCATCGCCGGGGTCCTCACCTCCCATGGGGTCGAAGTCCCCTTGGCCGTCTGCCTGATCGAGTTGGAGGATTTAAAAGGCCGCGACGCCTTGCCTATCCCCTTCGTTTCCTTGCTCAAATACCCCCATTGATTTGGGGGTTCTTTTTTTATAACCAGGAGATAAGAAATGGAACTAAGCAAATACCCCAACGTCCACGTCTTGGACCACCCCTTACTGAAGCATAAGATCAGCCTCATCCGCGATAAGGACACCCCGACCCCGGAATTCCGCCAGCTGGTGAAGGAGATCGCCATGATGGAGGGCTATGAGGCCCTAAAAAGCGTCAAGACCACCCTCAGGGACATCCAGACCCCGATTGAGAAGACCACCCAGCCCTACGTCGAGGGGAAGAACATTTGCTTCGTCCCGATTTTAAGGGCCGGCATGGGGATGGTCGATGGCATGAGCGCCTTGCTCCCCACCGCCAAAGTCGGGCATATCGGCTTATACCGTGACGAAGTCACCCATGAGCCCCACGCCTACTATTGCAAACTCCCCCATAACCTCGATACCTCCGACGTCTACCTATTGGACCCGATGCTCGCCACCGGGGGAAGCGCCATCGATGCGGTCAAGACCTTAAAGGACCACGGGGCCAAGAAAATATCCTTCCTCTGCATCATCGCCGCCCCCGAGGGCGTTGAGGCCTTCTGCGAGGCCTATCCGGATATCCCCCTCTATATCGGGGCCCTCGATAGGCAGCTAAACGATAAAGCCTACATCTGCCCGGGTCTGGGCGATGCCGGCGATAGGATCTTCGGAACCGTCAAATAGCAAGATGGAGCCACTCTGGCGAACTGGGGTGGCTTTTCGTTTGCCCTAACGGCGAAAATCAATACAATCAAACAAAGTCATGAAATTTCTTCCAACAAAAAGAAGATCATTTCCGTTATTAGGTTGAAAGGGTATGTCCGAGCAGCAGAGATATGATGAACTGATCAATAGGCTACGTCGGGACGACCTTTCTTCCTTCGACGAGATCTATGCCCTCACCAGCAAAGCCGTCTACTACGCCGCCTACGTCGTCTTCTACGACAAACCGACGGCCGAGGACATCCTCCAGGAGACGTATGTGACCCTGCTGGAGAAAAAGGGCAAGCTCCGCCCGGGGATCGATTTGCCGGCCTATTTGGTGACGATCGCCAAAAACAAGGCCTACGACCTCTACATGAAGCGGAAGAAGGAACACCATCTGGAGGAGGAGCTCCACGCCGATCCGGCCGAGCTCCCCATGGATTCGGGCCTTCTCCAGACCATCAGGGAGAATCTGAATGAGAAGGAGTACGAGGTCTTCATCCTCAGGGTGCTGGGCGAATATTCCTTCAAGGAGATCTCCAAGATGAAGGGGATACCCACCGGCACCTTGACCTGGCTATACCAGGAAGCCAGAAAGAAACTGGCCACGGCATTGGGAGATTGAAGATGAAAGACGAGAAAGACTTAAAGAAACAACTGCTTTCCTCGATTTCCGATGAAGGTGTGCCTGATTTGAGGGGCAACATCAAATCGGAGTATTTCGACCGCCAGCAAAAGAAGAAGAGGAAGGGATTGAATAAGGGCGTCTGGCTCGGCTTGGGCATCCCGGCCTTCGCCGCCTGCCTGGCCGCCGCCATCATCGTCCCCGTCGCCTTATCCGGACGGGCGGGAAACTCCTCGGGAAGCGATGCCTCGAACAACTCCACCCCCTTCGATGGCCAAGTCTTAGAGACCAACAACAAGCATCAGATCATCGCCTATGGCGTCTCCTCCGGCGAGAACCTGCTCTCCGTGGAAA
>JAUNOH010000018.1 GCA_030537155.1 Bacillota bacterium | reverse complement strand
GCTCAGCCCCGAACATCTCCGGGACCTCGGTGAGCATGACCTTGCCGCCGGAGGCGCCGATTTTATCGGCCACCAAACCCAATAAGGGGTTGCCGGTTAAGCCGGAGAAGCCGTCGCTCCCCCCGCATTTGCCGCCCAAAACGAGTTTGGATAATGGCAATTCGACGCGTTTTTCGTCTTTGATGATCTCGTATAGTGACTCAAGCTTCTCCAAGCCATAGGCGATGTCGTCCTCGACCTTCTGGCATTCGTAGGAGACGATGCGTTTATGGTCGTAGGGTTCCATCAATTTGAGGAAGCCGTCGAGGCGGTTGTTCTCGCAGCCGAGGGAGACGATCAAGCTGGCCCCGGCATTCGGTGATTTGGCCAAAGAGGAAAGCAAACGGGCTGTGTTTTCGAGGTCATCCCCGAGCTGGCTGCAGCCATAGGGGTGCTCCAAAACCTTGACCCTCCCCTCCATCTCGGGGTGCTTTTGCAAGAAGAGGTCTTTGATGTATTGGCACTGCGAGTTGATGCAGCCGACGGTTGGGACGATGAATAAATCGTTCCTAGTCCCGGCCCTTCCATCCTCGCGGAGGTAGCCCCACCACGTCTTCTTTGAGGGTTCGGCGTGGGTGATGCCGCCTTTGTTGTAGGTATATTCCCCGGCTTCCCCCTCTAGGGAGGTGACGAGGTTATGGGAATGGATCCACGCCCCCTTTTTGACGTCGTGGGAAAGCTTTCCGATGACGTTCCCGTATTTGATAACCAAATGGCCCTTCGGGAGATCACTTCTGGCGATCTTATGGGCCTGGGGGACGTCGTCTAAAAGGGTGATGCCATCCACCACTTCGCCCTTCTTCAAATCGGAAAGGGCGATGATGACGTCATCCTTGGGGTCGATGAGGGCGAATTTCCTCTCACTCATGGGCATTGAATTCCTTTAAGGCGTCGTAGACCGACGGGGCTTTTTCAAGCTTGGATAGATTATCGACCACCGCGCCGTAAATGTCCTCATTGACGCTTAAATCCTCGCCCCAGAAGGAGAGATTGGATAGCACCTTCTTGGCCAAGGAGGCGACGTCTTTGTCGCTAGCATAGGCGCCCCAGACTTCCTTCATGAACTCGAGGTTGGCCGGGGAATCCTGGAGGGCGATCTCCTCTTCCTTGCCATCTTTTACGCGGACGCCGGCATAGAACTTGATGAGGGCGCTCAAGGCGAATAATAGATGACGGGGTTTGACGCCCTTGGCTAGGCAATCCTTCAAAGTCGGGAGGTCCCTCTCCTTGAACTTCGGGATGGAGTTTAAGGCGATGGACATCAGCTTATGATGGACATAGGGGTTAAGGAAACGCGAGACGACGTCATCGGCGAAGCCCTGGGCATCCTTGGTGGTGACGGTCGGGACGATCTCCTCGCGGAGCTGATCCATGAGGAACTTCTTCACCTGCTCGTCGAGTAGGCTTTCCCTGACCTCATCGAAGCCGGATAAATAGGCGACCGGGACCAAAGAGGTGTGGGAACCGTTGAGGATCCTGACCTTCCTGGCCTTGTAGGGATGGACGTCGGGGACATAGATCGCATGGACCGCCTCATCGCCGCTCTTGTGGACGGGGAATTTCTCCTCGACGTAGGGCTCGTTTTTGAGGACGTAGAGGTTGAAGTACTCGCCTTTGACCATGTTGTTATCGACATAGCCATATTGCTGGCAGAGCTCGCTGAATTCATCCCTCGGGAAGCCCGGGACGATGCGGTCGACTAAGGTAGAGGTGTAATGGCAGCTATTCTCGAGATAGTCGACGAAGCCCTGCTCTTCCTTACGGGCGGCGGCCAACTTCAATAAGACTTCCTTGAGTTTGTCCCCGTTATCGTCGATCAACTCGCAGGGGATGATGGCCAAGCCCCACTGCTTGCCTAGCTTCTCATAACGCCTCTTCAATAAGGCATAGAGCTTTCCGGGGTAGGAATTGGGGGTCACCTTCTCCATGTCGATGGCGACGTCGTCCTCATCGAAGGCGATGCCGGCCTCGGTGGTGTTGGAGATGACGACCTCGAGATCCTTGGACTCACCATAGGCGAGGTATTTGGCGTATTCGGTGTAGGGGTCGATGAAGTCGTCGAGGACATCGATGACTTGATGGCTCTTAACGGCCTCGCCCTTTTCGTTTAACCCCTGGAGAATGAGGGTGTATAGACCATCCTGCTTCTCCAACTCCTTCACGCGGCCAAAGGCCAAAGGTTGGACGACGGCCACGTGGCCCTCATATTTGCCGGAGTCATTCATCTTCTGGATCATCCAATCCACGAAGGCGCGGAGGAAGTTGCCCTCCCCGAACTGCATGATCTTCACGGGCGCTTTCTTTTTGTTTTTGATCGAAGCGTTAAGCAAACTCAATTCAGCCATTTTTATCTCCTTTTCTATCAGCTTTCTTAATTAAAACGGCATAGCTAGGTATTCGGCGTAAGCCATCATGAAGGGACCGACGCCTTTCGAATCGTCCGCGACCACCGGCTCGGAGAGGTAGTACTCCTTGGAGCCGTTTCGCTTCTGGGCATCGAGTCCCGAGACCTTGACGATGTTGTTTAGATGACCGTCATGGAAGGAATGCTTGATGATCCCCTCGAAGGCCTCGACGCCTTTGGACATATATTCGTAGGGCAATAGGTTGAGCCTAGCCCCCTTCATCATCGCATAGGCCAGCATCACCGAGCCCGAGACCTCGAGGTAGTTATCGGGGTCGTCGATGCAGGGCAGATCCTTCCACATCTTTGACTCAGGATCCTGATAGGGAAGCATGGAGTCGATGGAGCGTTTTAGGATGGCCTTGATCTTGTTGATGTGGGTGATATCCATCGAATCCTTCATAATCGAGCAGACGTCGACGCTGGCCATCGCGAGCCAACCGACCGAACGTAGCCACACGTGCGGGCTCCTCCCGGTCTCCGGGTCGGCCCACTGCATGGATTTGGTCTCGTCATAGCAATGGAGGTAGACCTTCTTCTCCGGATCCCAGTTGGTGTCATCCAAACGGACGAATTGGTCGGTGATGTCATTCTTCATCTTCGAGGAATGTTCCTTCTCGGCCAAAAGGGTATAGAAGGGCATGCCCATGAAGAGGCCATCCAGCCACACCTGGTTGGGGTAGCGGTCCTTATGCCAGAAGGAGCCGTTGCTGGTGCGGGGCTGCTCCTTCAATTGCTCCTCGAGTTTATTGAGGGCCAGTTCGTATTTCTTCTCGTAATGGATGTTATTGACCAGGAAGAGGGCGGTCCCAGCCTGGATGTTATCGATGTTGTGGTCGTCTTTGGTGTAATTATTGAGTTCGCCATTCTCGCCGATGTTCTTATCGAAGTAATTGAGGCAGAACTGCAGGTATTTCTTATCCTTAAGCTGCTTATAGAGGCGGAAGGAGCCAAGCAGGACGACCCCGTCCTCGTAGCACCAATCCTTCTTCTCTTCCTTGTAATTTTTGTAGTTGGAAAGATAGGAATCGATGAATCCTTCGACTTCGGCTTTCTTTTCTGGACTTAATGACATAACTCCCTCCTTGTTCTTGAGCCTATTTTTGATGTGGGCGATGCATATGATGGCCGCGGTTACGGCCATGATGCCGATGGCGATGTTGCTGAAGCCCATCGAGATACCGGCCACCTGGGCCCCGACCTTATCGAGGTTGGAGATGGTGGATGAGCTTCCGGCGGCATCTAGGGCGATAGCCTCCTCAATGGCCTCGGCGAATATCCCATAACGGCAGATGAGGAAGATCGGGATGCGGAAGACGAAGACGCGGGCGATGTTTAAGATCATCGAGACCCTGGTATAGCCGAAGCCATATAAGAGTCCCAGGACGGCCGAGTTGAGGCCGAGGGTGAAGATCCCCATCTTCTCGTAGAAGAAGCAGGTGGAGATCAAACTGGCGTATTCGTCGATGGCCTGCTGGGCCAAGACGGGATCCTCAATCCCATCCCCGGCCTTTTGGGCGAAGTAATGGGTGATCTGAGAATCGAAGATGGTGACGATGCTGATGCCGACGACGGCGATCCCGGCGGCATAGGCCAAGCCGATTAAGAAGGTTCTTATAGCCCGGTCAATCTGCCCGGCCCCCACATTTTGGGAGATGATGGAGGAGGTTGAGTCTTCAATCGATGAGAGGGGGTTGGTGACCGAGCCGCCCATGTTGTTGGAGACGCCTAAGGCCCCGACGACGTTGTTACCGAAGGAGGCGCAGAGGGAGTTGATGATGACCTTGCCGAAGGAGAAGATGAACTTTCCCACGAAGATCGGGAAGGAGATGAAGATGATCCTGCCCAATGTCTTCCCCTGAAAATCCAACTTGGCGAACTCGAAGTGGAATAGATATCCCTTTGAGAACATCCGAGCGAGGATGAAGAGGAAGAGCATTCCGTTGGCGATCAGGGTCGCCAGCGAGACGAAGGTCATATCCTGAATCTGGAAGCCATAGATGAAGATGGCGTTCAGCGAGATCTTGACGATGACGACCCCGACGTTGAGGAGGGTGATGAAGAGGGTGCTTCCCTTGGCCTTCTCCATGCCGAGGTAGACAGTGTTGACCATGATGATGGAGGAGGTCGCCACCGAGAGCATGAAGTAGCCCTTGCCGACGGCGATGGATTCCTCGGAGATCGCGAATAGCCGAAGCAATGGTTCGCTTAGGGGCAGCACGATCACGCAGGTTAGGACGGCGATGATGAGGATGAAGGCGAAGACGGTGGAAGCCAGGGTTTGGGCTTTTTCGTAATTCTTCTTGCCTATCTCGCGCGCAATAAGGATGGAGCCGCCAGCCCCGACTCCGCCCCCCACCGCGGTGATCATATTGGTCACCTGATTGAGGGCACTGACGGCGTTGACGGCTTCTTTGCCGATATTGGCGCACATGATGGTGTCGATGATGCTATAGAAATAGCTCAACACCGAATATAGGAATAAGGGGAAAGCGATGACGAACACGACTTTCCACGGATTCCCGTGAAGGATGAAGTCTCTTCTTTTTAATTCTTTCTCTTGAATGGTTGAAACGTTGGCAGTCATCGAATCATTCGATCACATCTTCGGTTTCGGCATCAAAGAAGTGAAGGTCCGCTTTCTTAACATAGTAAGTGATGTCCTGCCCGATCTCGACGTTGAGCTCGGGGGCGGCCTTGATGATGGAAGTCAGCCCGTCGCGGTTGCAGTAGACGTTTTGGACATCGCCAAGCATCTCGTAGACCTCGACTTTGCTGTGGACGGTGACGCAATCCTCTTCCGGCTTCTCGACGAAGGAGTGCTCGGGGCGATAGCCTAGGACCAGTTTCTTGCCCTCCAATTTTTCGAGCAGTTCTGGGCTTAATCCATCCAGCTTCATATCATCAAGCGTCGAATAGAATACTCCCTTTTCGACGTGGCCATTCACAAAATTCATCGGGGGATCCCCTATGAAACCGGCTACAAACAGATTGGCGGGGTGAGAATAGAGTTCTTCCGGGGTTCCGACCTGCTTGATGACGCCGACGTCCATGCAGACGATCTTGGTGGCCATGGTCATGGCCTCGATCTGGTCGTGGGTGACGTAGATCGTGGTGGCGCCGACGTTGCGATGGATCCTGACTAACTCGGAACGCATCGAGACCCTCTGTTTGGCGTCGAGGTTTGATAGCGGCTCGTCCATGAGGAAGATCTTGGCCCTCCTGATGATGGCACGACCCAAGGCGACCCTCTGACGCTGGCCGCCGGATAGATTCCTCGGGAGCCTCTCCAGATAGTCGCTCAAGCCTAAGACCTCGGCGGTCTGGCGGACGCGCTTGTCGATGATGTCCTCATCGAAGCCGGCCAGATCCAAGGCGAAGGCCATGTTCTCATACACCGTTAAGGTCGGATATAGGGCGTAGCTTTGGAAAACCATGGCGATGCCCCTAGCCTTAGGCGGCAGTTTGTTGACGACCTTGCCGTCGATCTCGAGGGTACCGTGGGTGATGTCTTCCAAACCCGCGATCATACGCAGGGTGGTCGATTTGCCACAGCCCGAGGGTCCGACTAAGACGCAGAAGTCGCCGTCGTCGATGTGAAGGTTGAATCCCTCGATGGCCTGATAGCCATTGGGGTAGATCTTCACCATGTTCTTGCATTCGATTGCCATATTAGCTCTCCTTTCCCCCTGCAAATAGGGGTTCGCATACGCTTATCTTCTTCAGTTGTTCGGCGATTAGACTCGCCACGTATTTGGCTCCGCATTGCTGCAGATGGGTGTGGTCGTCTTTGCCCTCGGGGTAATTTGGATATTGCCCAGGTGGCAGGATCATGAAGTTGGCCTTGGCTTGCTCGGGGTCTTTTCCAAACTCCCGGAAGCTTATCTCGTCTAGGGGGACGAAGGGGGCGCCCAGCCTCTCGGCGGCCCTCTTCATGGCGGATGGGTATTCGCCATGGGTGGGAACTAGCCTCCCCTGCTCCACCTTTAGCCTCGATAAGGAGGAGATGAAGATGGGGTTGGTTTTCTTTTGCTTTATATCCTTCCCCATCCTCACGAGGTTTTCCTCGTAATCGCTGGGGGATAGATATCTTGTGGGGTCTTCCTTCTTCTCGTCGTTATGGCCGAAGCTGACGATCGCGATGTCCCCTGCTTCCAGGGAATCCAGGGCTTGTTTGTAGATGCCCTCATCGATGAAGGATTTGCTGCTCCGCCCGTTCTTGGCGAAGTTTCTTATCTCGACGCCCTCTTTTAGGAAGCTTCCCAATTCCTGGGGCCAGCCTTCCTGGGGGTAGGTGTCCTCCCCGTTATACTGCATGAGTGAATCGCCCATCCCGACGATTTTCATCGCTTCACCTCCATCTTGCCCGAGGTCTGAATGAACTCGTTGATCGAGGCCTCGTTGAAGGTTGAGACATCGCCGGCCAGCGTCTGCTTTAGGATGCAGTTTGCCAAGCCGAATCCGATGGCCCCCTTCGAATCGGAGAAATCGAGGAGGAGCTTATGGATGACCCCGGCCGCGAAGGCGTCGCCCGCCCCGATCCTATCGAAGATCGAGAAGGACTGCTCGTGGGTTTCCTTATAGCCCGCTTTGTCATAGACATAGGCTTTAAGGGACTGCTCGTTGGCCGAGAAGATGTGGCGATGCTTCCCAAAGATGTAGTCGAAGCCATATTCGTCGATGGCCTTATGGAAGAGCTCCGAATGGCTCAACTCCGGCGAATAGCCGAGGATATTGATGAAGTCGAAGCTGGCCGCGAAGAGGACATTCACGTAGGGAAGCACCTTCGGGTAGATCTTCCTGGCCTCATCCAGGGATAGGAAGTGGGCGCGGTAGTTGAAGTCGAAGGAGACTTTGACGTTGTGGCGCTTGGCGCTCCTCAAAGCGGAGTAGACGGTCTGCCTGACGTTTTCTCCCAAGGCTAGGACGATGCCGGAGATATGGAACCATTTGGCCCCCTCCATGATGGCGTCGAAGTCGAAATCCGAGGCCTGCATGGTGGTCGCCGAGGATCCCTTGCGGTTATAGATGGCCTCGCCGGGGCGCCCGCCGAAGCCGCTTTCGATGAAGTAGATGCCCTGCATGCCGTCATCCCTGACGATCAGGGAGGTGTCGACCGAGTGGCCCTTCAGATAGGAGATGCCGCCCTCGCCGAGGGCGTTTTTAGAAATCTTGGAGATCAATCCGGTCTTATGCCCAAGATGGGAGAGGGAGACCATGACGTTGGCCTCTCCACCGCCATAATAGGAATGGTAACGATCGGTCTGCCCGACGCGGAAATAGCTCTCAGGCGACATCCTGAGGAGCAACTCCCCTAAACCTAATACCTCATTGCTCATCGGCTACCTCCAATTTCTCTCCGGCCGGGATGGAGTATTCCTTTCCGCAGGCGGAGAAGTAGACGGTTTGATTGCTGGGATTCACGAAGTGTCCGTCGCGGTAATAGAGCATGGTGGCCGCGTGGGTGTAATCGTAGATCTCGATGTTGGTGCCGTTATAGACGTCCTTGCGGGATTTGATGGATTTGCAGAAATCCTCCAGCAGGGAGAAATTGTCGTCTAAGGCGAATTCGTAACTATGTCCCCAGAGTGAGAAAAGCGCTAATTCCTTTTTGCTCTTGTAGAAGCGGGATAGCGTCTCCCAAAGCAGGGGGTCGCGGTGATGGATGGTCGGGTGCCAAAGCAGCCAGTATACCGGGACGTCGAAGCGGTAGGTGCTCCGCGTCGTCCGCGAATACTTGATGCCGGATGCCTTCAAGGCCTCGATGGTGTTGCTATCATAAGTGCCATATGGATAGGCGGAGCCGCGGATTGGCTGGCCGAATATCGTGGAAAGCTCCTTGATATCGGTCAGGTATTCCTCCTGTTGCCTCTGCTCGCTTAAACCCTCCATGTGGGGATGGGTGTGGGTGTGGGTGGCGATTTCGTGCCCGGAATAGACGGCTTTATCGTCTTTTAGGACTAGATAGGAGCAATCGATTTGCTTACCTAGCTTGTTCTCCCGGAATTTGCTTTCGCCGGACTTGCCGGAGTTGAGGTTGAAGGTGCCCTTCAGCCCGTAACGATTCAAAATCTCGGTCGTCGTCTTATCCTCGATGATGCCATCGTCATAGGAAAAGGTGACCGCTTTGGTTTTGAATCCTGGGTAGAGGAGCCTGAACCGCATTTTTTCTCCCTTAAATCAATGAGGCGAATTCGCAGGAAGCGAAGGCGATGTTGACGCAGCTGAAATAGCTTTGGATCTGTTCGAGGGAAAGGATGGAATCGGTCAAGCCGGTGATGGTCTCCCAGTTGTCGTCGGAGAACTCGCCGAGGGTGTAGCCCGGGTTATAACGCCAAGTGCCGCTAGAATCGGTCGAGAGGGAACGATAGTTTTCCTTGTCGGCGGTATTGGTGGTCGAATAGGCGTAACGGATCTGCTTGCCGGTGAGGTAGTTCTCAAGGGCGTCGATGCCGGCGGCAAATTCAGTTTCGGTGGAAAGTTCATTGCGATAGATCTTCCCCTCGGGATAGTTGGGGTCGGCCTTATCGTATGAGGAGGAACTCACATAGTTGGTGACGATGTGGGCGTTCCCGGATTCGAGGCAGTCGATATACCAAAGCATCCTCGGATACAGGACATAGGTGCTGGTGTCGTCGGTCAGGTAATCGTCCAAATCCAAAGGATAAGTCGTGGAGGAGGTGACGGTTGATGGGATGTCAACCCACTTCCAGACGATGCTCTGCCCGTAGGTGCAGAAACGATAGTTGACCGAGTTATCCGAATCGCTGCTGGTGTTGCGGATGCTGCCCTCAAAAACGTAATCGCCGATTTGGATGTATTTGGCGAAGTAGCCGGTCCCCACGGTCGTTTCATCGAGATACATATTCTCAATGGCGATATAGTCGTCACCAATGGCGGGGTAATCGGCTAAGTCGATTCTGGCCCAGGCCATCGGGGAGAAGACTTCCTTAATATCCAAGCTGCTGACGCGCCCGCTGGTGACGGTCATGTCAGTCTTCAGATAACGCATGCCATAACTGAATTTCTGGAATCCTGTGACGTCCTCCGTATTCATATAAACATACGAGTCATAGACGCTCGCCGATCCCGTAACCGTGGCGACATGGTTAGAGCAGGCGGCCAACCCAAGGGTGCAGGCGGCGATGCCAAAGGCTAGTACGAGGCTTTTCTTTTTCATAATTTCTCTCCTTCCGAGAGCCCAAATGTTGGGCAGATTATTGCGGTTGTTTGCCGATGTAGGCGAGGATGCCGCCATCGACATAGAGGATGTGGCCGTTGACGAAGTTGCTGGCTTCGCTGGCTAAGAAGACGGCCGGGCCCTGAAGGTCCTCGGCGGTTCCCCAGCGGCCGGCCGGGGTCTTGGCGACGATGAAAGCGTCAAACGGATGGCGGGATCCGTCGGGCTGACGCTCCCTGAGGGGGGCGGTCTGCGGGGTGGCAATGTAGCCGGGCCCAATGCCGTTGCACTGGATGTTGGCTTCACCATATTCGGAGCAGATGTTCTTGGTGAGCATCTTCAAGCCACCTTTGGCGGCGGCATAGGCCGAGACGGTCTCACGGCCGAGCTCCGACATCATCGAGCAGATGTTGATGATCTTGCCATGGCCCTGTTTGACCATGTGGGGGATGACGGCTTTGGAGACGATGAAGGGGGCGATCAAATCGACGTCGATGACCTGGCGGAAATCCTTCTCGCTCATGTCGGTCATCGGGATGCGCTTGATGATGCCGGCGTTGTTGACTAAGACATCGATGTGGCCGAATTTGGCGATGATCTCCTCGAGATAGGCTTTGACTTCCTCTTCCTTGGTGACGTCCACCGCTTTTCCATAGGCCTTGATGCCAATCTCCTCATAGGCCTTCAGGCCCATTTCGACTTTGTCCTGGTGCAGGTCGTTGAAGACGATGGTGGCACCCATACTGGCGTAGGCCGAGGCGATGGCAAAGCCGATTCCATAGGAAGCGCCGGTGATCCAGCAGACCTTCCCATCGAGGCGAAAATCTTTATCAGTCATATCGTTTATGTTCTCCTTTGCAAACTTTCTTGGATACATTTTAGACAGCGGGAATAGTTCTACTCCATTTCTAAAGAAATCTTTGTGCCGAAATAACAAAATCGGCCTTTTCAGCATCCCGCTTCTCTTTTGTTAGCGACGACATACAATATAGCGGCATCGGGAGATCATCATGTATTCAAGCGAAAATCTAACTATCCTCCGGCAGGCCATGAAAGAAAAAGGCCTCAAGGCATATCTGATTCAAACAGGAGACCCCCACAACTCCGAGGAACCCGCCGCTTATTATGCCGCGGAAAGGCGCTTCTTCTGCCCCTTCACCGGCGACAACGCCTATGTGATCGTGAGTGAGGATAAGGCCTATATCTTCTCGGACGGCCGCTTCAATATCTCGGCGCCCTTGGAGATAAAAGGGACGCCCTACGAATTCATTGAATTATATAAGCCGGGGTTCCCAACACCCTACGACCTCATCAAGGAGTCTGGACTGTATCCCTTAGGAACCGATTTCTCCATTCTCTCGCCCCTGGATTTAAGTGAGTTGGAAGAAGGCGGAAAAGTCCTCGACGTGAGCTTTGCTCATCTAGTTAAAGATAGGGAGCCTTTATCCGCTTCCAAAATCTGGCGTTTTGACGATCCAAAATATCAGGATAAAACGAGTGTTGAGAAAATCGCGGAAATCAGGAAACAATTCCAATCCCTCGGGACCAAGGCGCATCTAGTCACCACCCTCGACGACATCGCCTATCTAACTAATCTGAGGGGCGAAGACGTTGATTGCACGCCGGTTTTCTACTCCTACCTCTATATCGATAGTGAAAGCGCCCACCTATTCGTCGACCCGAGCCGCATCGATTATGAAGTCGAGGGCCTAATCATTCACCCCTATGCCGAAGTTTTCCCGTTCGTGAAGGAACGCTCAGACGTCCCAACCCTAGTCGATCCCAATGAGTGCAACGCCAAACTATATAGGGAGCTCGCCAAACCGATAACCGGCGAAGCCCCGTCTCGGTTGATGAAGGCAGTCAAAGGGCCCAAGGAGATCGAAAACATCATCTCCATCCAAGCCGAGGATGGTGTGGCCCTGCTCAAATTCTCAAAATATCTTGAAGAAAACGACCTTTTAGGCAAATCCGAGTGGGATTTGGCGGGGATTCTGCATGGTTATAGGGCTGAGGGAAAACGCTTCATCGGCGAGAGCTTCACCACCATCGCCGCCATAAATTCCAACGCGGCCATGATGCATTACGCCCCGACCGCCAAAACCTATTCGATCATTGATAAAGACGCCTTGGAGCTATTGGTAGATTCGGGCGGTCAGTATCTCGGCGGAACCACCGACACCACGAGGACCTTCTTAATCGGCAAACCTACCAAAGAATATATCCACGACTACACCCTCACCCTTAAGTCAGTCATCGCGTTGTCATCGGCCACCTTTATCCAAGGAACCACGGGGAGGAGTATCGATATGTTGGCCCGCCATGTCATGTGGAAAGAGGGCTTGGACTATAAGTGCGGAACCGGCCATGGCGTCGGTTACGTATCCGTCGTCCACGAATCACCAAACGGCTTCCGTTACCGGGCGGCTAAGGGAAAGAATGATGGCTGCGCCAACGTACCCGGAATGGTCACCACCATCGAACCCGGCGTTTATAAAGCCAATAAATATGGCATCAGGATTGAGAATAACCTCTTAACCATCCCCGCTTTCGAAACCCCCGATGGTGTCTTCTACAAATTCAAAAACGTCACCTTTGTCCCCATCGATACCAAAGCCTTGGACCTCTCCATAATGACCGAGGAGGAGATCGCCTATTTGAATGCATACCACCAGGAGGTTTACGAGCATCTCTCCCCGTTGGTGGATGGCGAATTGCTCGACTACCTAAAGGAAAAGACCAAGCCGATATCCAAATAAAAGGAAAAGCTCCCGCGTTAGTTGCGAGAGCTTTTTTTGTTGGAGGGAACTACTCGAGGGCGGTCCAGGAGATCTCGTAGATCGCAAGGACGCCATCGGCGGTGAAGGTGTAGCTTCCGGCCGCATCCAGCGAGAACTGCTGGGAGAGGGCGGTTTCAGAGGCGCCACCTTTGACGTTGAACGGCGTTTCGGTGTCGGTGGTGACGGCGGTTCCGGCGGCATCGGCCCCAGTCAGGGTCGTGACGGTCGTTTTATCGGAATTGCGTCCCAAGGCGGTGACGGTTAAGGTTCCGGCTCCGTCGGCCGTATAAGTGAAGCTGTCGTTGGCCTCTAAATATAGGCTGTTGTAATAGGTGATGGAGCTATCGGTGTCGTTAACGATCTTGCCATGGAAGCGAACTTCGGCCCCGACATTGGCGGTCAGCGATGTTCCAAAGGCGTGGGCCTCGGTGTAGTCGGTGGCGGTCGGAGCAGCATAATGGGCGTCAAACAAGGCCCCGGTTGGCATGGTCTCGTCGATGCCGTCTACAACATCGGTCTTCTCAGAATAGGAGTAGAGGGAAACGCTTTCGAATTTAACGGCGGCGTTGCTCATCAAATAGTAGGTACCGGCGGCCGGAATTGAGAACACCGGATCATAGTTGATGGGCTTGTTGCTGTTCTCGGGATTGTAATCGCAGATCTGCCTGGCGATGTAGCGGGAGACAACGGTGGGATCGGTGCTAGCCATCTGGGCGAGGTAGAGGTTCCTGGTATCGCCGCTGCTGCCGGTCCTCAAATTAGCAAACTCAAGATAACCCGGGGCGGTGGCAATGACCTTGATGGTTTTCTTGTCGACTTCGGAAGTTCCGCTGGTGTTGATGGTGCTTCCGTCGGTCTTGACGTTATAGCCGACAAAATGATCGGTGGTGAACGCGGTTTCGGCGGCCGTATAGGTAGAGCCGGCCAAAGTCTCCACCAACGCCGGCACTTCTGCTTCGCTGGAAGAAGACGACGGGGCGGGGGCTTCCGAGGATGAAACGGGGACCTCCGATGAGGAGACCGGTGCCTCGGAGGAAGAGACGGGAGCCTCAGAGGAAGAAACGGGAGCTTCGGAGGAGCTAGACGGTGTGCTGGCTGAAGAGCTGGTCGGTGTTGATGAGCTAACCGCCGGAGTCGTCGATGAGGAAGATGAGGTGCTGTTGCATGCCAATAAGAGCAAGGCCGCGACGCTGAGCGGTAAAAGCTTCAAAATCTTAGTTTTCATTTAAACCCTTTCGTGGGGCGCACGCCCCTTTATTAAATCTATCGTGCGTCGAGATTCTCTTGTATGCAAGCGCTTTCTTTTTTATATGTGATACACGCATAAATGAGGCAAATAGCCTCAAAATAATATTTTGTAATCGCTTTCACTTCGCTTAAACTTGGATATAACAATTTCCAGGAGTGTATACAAGATGAAGAAGGGTTTATTAGCCTTAAGTTGCGTTGCCCTTTCGGCGTTTTTGATTTCCTGCCAGGACGGAAGTTCATTATCCGAAAGCCAAAGCTCCTCCCCGGAAGAATCGTCAGCTTCCGCATCATCAGCTTCAACATCATCAACAGCAGATAGTTCCTCTTCCGGCACCATCGAAGGAAACGTCATTTATGCCGCGCCCAACCTTCAAGTTGGAACTTCCCCCGACGGAAGTAAGGAGAATCCCTACACCTTCGAGAACGGACTTAAAAACCTCAAGCAAGGCGGGACCCTCTACCTATTGGAAGGAACATACGCCTATGGCCAGGCGATCGTGATCTCGGAAGATACCTATGACCTCTACCCCGCCACCAGCGAGGAAGAGAGAAAAACCATTGAACCGGCCGTCAAAGATGATGGCAGTTTAGCCGAGGTGCTCTTTGACTTTTCCTCAATGATTTACAACTCGTCGAATAGGGGCCTTTCCTTCAACACCGATTATTGGCATTTGAAAAACGTCGAGGTCCAGGGAGCCGGGGATAACGGCATCTACATCGGCGGAAACCACAACATCATCGAAGGTATCGACGTCCACCATTGTTCCGACACCGGAATCCAATTAGGACGTGCCGATGGCACTTATAACAGCATCGACTTATGGCCCTCCTACAACACGATCCTAAACTGCACCAGTCACGATAACGCCGACCCGACCGGCGAAGATTCCGATGGGTTTGCCTGCAAACTGACCACCGGGGTCGGCAATGTCTTTGACGGCTGCATCGCCTATAACAACGTCGACGATGGCTGGGATCTCTACACCAAAGGCTCCAGTGGCGAAATCGGGCCCGTCACCTTAAAAAACTGCATCGCCTTCAATAACGGCATCACTTCTTATGGGGTGGGAACCGCCAATTCTGATGGTAACGGCTTCAAGCTAGGCGGCGAATCAATCTCGGTCGCCCACCAGGTCTATAACTGCCTGGCCTTCAACAATTTGGCCACCGGATTCACCGATAACTCCAATCCGGGCACGATTCGCATCGAAAACTGCACTTCGTTCAATAACGGAACCAGGGATACCGACGCGAATAACTTCGACATGGCCAGAAACGTCGCAACCTCATCCAACTACTATAAGAACCTGCTCTCCTACTGCTCGGGTTACCGCACCTCGCCTATCGATGGAACTACCGCCATCTCCAACTCCAAAGACGAATACTGCGGAACAGCCTCCTACTCCATCTTCTACTATGGCCTCGCCATGTGGAGGTTCGAGGGCATCCAAAACTGCAAATACACCGATTCTTCCTTAAAGGGCACGATGTTCACGGAGAGCCAAAACCGCTCCCCCTTCGTCTCGACCACCACGCTCCAGCCCCAAGCCTCAAGCGGAGTCGAGGCCAGCGAACACGTCGATGTCCATTCGCTATTCAGGGCGGAGGATGGATCCATCGCTTTGGGCGACATCTTCAAGGTGAACCCTGAAAGCGACTTCTACACCATGGGCGAAAACGGAACGCCGCTTGGCTGCGATTTATCGGGGGAATAAAGACATGAAAAAACTACGTTGTTTATCCCTCTCGTTGCTAATCGGCCTCGGCACGGTCTCAGTTGGTGTGGCCCCGGCTGTGCTAGGCCAATTCAAAGCCGTATCCGAAACGGTTTCCACAAAAAACGCCTATAACGAAAACATCTACAAAAAATGCAAGGAGGCCGTCGACCTCATTGATTTGAACATCGACGAGGATTCGGTTGTTGCCGATTTGCTTTTGCCAGTTAATTCGGTCTATGAAACAACCTTCACCTGGGTGAGCTCCGACACGACGGTTATCGCTATGTCGGCCATCACCAACGACAACGGGAACATCACCGGTTACCGCGGGGTCGTTACAAGGGATGCCACCGAGGATAAAAAGGCCACGATCACCGTCACGGCCGTCATCGGCGATAACACCGACTCCACCGCCACCAGAAGCTTTGAACTGACCGTCCTCAAGCAGAGCGAATCCTCTACCTCCACCCTTCCTTTGGCCATGACTGAATCCTTCACCGATTATGAAGTCGGGGTGGATATCTCCAATTATTCCATTTGGAGTCAGGAGGTCGGCGAGGCCCAGATCTCCCAAGTCATAAGCGAGGCGGATTTCCCCAACGAGCTAGTTTCCTCAAGGGCTTTGAAGATCACCTCTGGCCGCTTAACCAGCAACGTCAGATACGATAGAAAGCTCAACATCGCAAGAAGCGAGTCTTCGGTCAACGTCCTCTCCGGATACTATCTTTTCACCGGCGAAACAAATGAGGTTGATATTGAGCTGGCCTCAAGTGGGACGGTTATCGGTGGGTTCGGCTTCACCCACGAGGGAATAAAGCAATTCATCTCAAAGGGCTACAGCGACCTCTCATCCGATTTTGCCGATGAAGGCGTCTGGATCCGCTGGAGGTATGTCTTCCGCCATTCCGGATATTCATATCTGCAGGTTTGGGATTGGAGTTCCGGAGCTTACAAAACCCTCGATTCCGTCAGCGGTTTTAGAACCGCCGCCGGAGTTTCTTATGGCTATGCCAGCGGCAACTCAACAACCGGGACAATCGATTCAATTCGGATTGCCGTGAAGAAAGGCACCAAGGTCGGGGCGACCTACCTATCGGACTTGACCCTCGACACCCTCACTAACCTCCCCGAGGAAACAACCATCACCAATCCCAATAGGAGCGATGGCCTTGGCAACATCGAAGGCTATGAGGAAACAATCCTGGCCTATTATGGAAGTCAAACCAGCTCCATCGACCCCACGACCTTCAGCGTCTATAACCGCTTTGACAAAACCGAGCTATACACATTAGGAACGGATTACACCGTCTCCACCAAAACAGAGGAGGAGAATTCCGGGGCCGTGGTCCACTATAGTCACCTATTCACCCTAACCTCCACCGGTGAAACCAAAACAATCACCCAAACCGTCTACTACGACCAGGAAAGCAGCCCGGCCTATTTCGAGGATTACTCCGTTTCTTATCTAAAGACCGAAAGCTCGAGTTCAACCAATGCCTACCTGACGATCTCAGGAAAGGTCATCCGCTCGGACATAACCATCCACTACCTAATCCTTGAAAAAGGCTCCGCTGCCCCGTCGGTAACCGATGTGCTCTCACCGGCAACCTCCCTTAGCGGTTACGCCGCCTCCGGCAGTCAAGCCATTGAGGATAGGGAGTTCTCTTTTGACACCTCAGCGGTTTTGAACATCAACAGCGAATACGACGCATATTTGGTCGGTTCAAACGCGAACGGAAACACCGAATTGCTTTCGATCACATCCATATCAGACGTCGTCAATATCACCACCTGCGAGGAATTCTTCGACATGACGGTCAACCTCGACACCACCGAGTCGACCTTCCGTTTGATGAATGACTTGGACTTCTCGAATTTCAACTGGGATTACGTCGCCTCGAATTCGATTCAGTTCAAAGGCAGCCTTGATGGCCAGGGATATACCATCTCGAACCTCAACATCAATACGACGGACTCCAAAGTCGGATTGTTCTACCGCTGCGACGGGACGATCGAAAACCTGACCTTTAAAAACTGCAATATCTATGGGGCTGAGAATGTCGGCATCATCGCCGGCAACGTCTATGGCGGCACTTATAGAAACCTTAACTTCATCGACTGCAACGTCGGCATCGAGGAAACCTGCACCGGAGGCGAAGGCTATTTCGGAATCTTTGCCGGACGTTGCCGTGGGGACGGAAAAACCTTGGATTTAGATAACATCAACATCAAAGGCTGCTCCATCTCCTGCCCCAAATATGTCGGTTTGTTGACCGGCGGGCTCGAATCTGGAGTCACCACCACTATCAATCAAATCTATGCCGAAGGCGATATCGAAACCGAAGGGGCGGCCGTCGGATTGATCGGCAGGAACCGTGGTTCCACGACCATCGATGACGGCATCTGCCTTTTGGATATAACCGAGGCCAAGAAAGAAGTCGCCATCGTGGCCGGCCACAACAAAGAAGGCGGCTCGCTCAACGTTTCCAACTTCTTTGGCGATCTAAAGGTCCGCAGCATCACCCAACCGAACTACATCGGCCAGTTCATCGGTTCCCACGATGCCGGTACCTCGAGCTACAGCATCGACTCGTTCTGGTACGTCAACGAAGACTATAGCGACCTCAGCGACTCCATCGTTCCTGATTCCGCCACCGTCAGCGTCGGCAACGTCGTCTCCTCCATGCCCTCGAGCATTGAAGCTTGGGAGCAATCCTCATTCATCCGCGACTTCAACACCAACCTGACTTGGCAATTTGATGAATCAAGCGCCCTACCATACTTAAGTCCACGCGACTCCAGCGAACTTAATCTAACCGCAGCCCTCTTTGAGGAATACGTGGGGAAATTGACGGAAAAAGTCTCGGAAAACCACTACTACCTCTACAAGGCGGGTAACGTCTACGCGAATCTCTCTGAGACCGAGTTAGCCAAGGTCGATGCCGACGTATACGCCACATATGAGGCTCGCCTAGCAGAATACAAAGCGATGAGCGAGGAGATAGAAGGCTCGCTCGACGGATTGGGCTATAGGGGGTAATGACGATGAAAAAAGTTTCTTTATTCGCACTGTTTGGCCTAACCTGCATGGGCTTATTGGCCTGTAACAGCACCTCCTCTTCTTCATCCTCTGAGTCTTCCTCCTCCTCGACACCCACATCATCCTCAGCGGAGAGCGTCGACTACCTGGCCGCCCTCTCATCGGAGAAGGCTCTATATTCGATCAGGTTGGACTATCGGATCGCCAGCGGTGATGGGACCACCCTCTACGCTAACGGCTATTCGAGGAAGCAGGTGTTTTCCGGCACCGACGACGACGGGGCCGATGTGAAGATCAAATCCTTCCTTGGAAGCGACACCTATCTCTCCAACTTAGACGATAACCCCACTTCGACCACAACCACCTATGCGGTCTACCACACCCCTACGAGGACCTACACCCTTTCGGCGAATGGGACCTACGCCATCACGAGTGAAACCCACCCCGACGAGAACTTCGAGCCGATGGATCTCAGCTTTGACTATTCCCACGTCTCCTCCTATGTCACTGAGGCGGACGGCTATTCGACGATCGTTACCTTATCATTTGGGAACGATTCCGATGCCTCCTCCTTCTTAGGCGAGGAGCTTGGTAGCAGCGAGGCCGCCTCCGGCATCACCGGGCTATCCTTCTCAGCCACCCTGTCGTCTTCTTTGGCTTTGACGGAAGCCGAGGCAACCTATACCAAAAACGGTTATAAATACACTGCCTCTTGGACCTATTCCTCGACGATGTCGACCATTACTCTCCCTTCCTGATTCTTAAAGAAAACAAGGCGTCGCCATGACGCCTTTTTCTTTGTTCCCCTTAGTCCTGAATCACATAAAAGCGTTTTCCTAACAAAGCCATATTGCAAGGCTTAACGGGACGACTATTATTTCCTTCGCCATGAATATACTTCGTAAATTCAAAAGCCTGTTTGACCCCATCGACCTGACCACGGGGAGCATTCACAAAAAGCTGATCATCTTCCTGATCCCGATCCTGCTGTCTCTGATTTTCCAGCAGATATATACCCTCTCTGACGCCGCGATCGTCGGGCAGTTTTTGCCCGAGGAGGCCGTGGCGGGCGTCAATAACGCCGGCAGCATCGTCTACATGATCGTTGCCTTTGGCGAAGGCGCGACGGCCGGCTTCTCCGTCATCTTGGGCACCAAAATCGGCATCGGCGATAAAGACGGCGAGAGGAAGAGCTTCTTCGTCCAGATAGTGCTCTGCTTCTTCATCTCAATCGTCATTACGGTCTCCGGCATCCTATTGGCCCCCTGGCTGCTCTCTTTGATGGGCATCGTCGAAAGTCAAACCGACGCCTCGATGCAGGCCGAATACGAAGCCGCCTATACCTATCTAGTCATCATATTCGGCGGTTCGATAACCTCCGTCTTCTACAACATGATCGCCTCCTCCTTGAGGGCCAAAGGCGATTCGTTCGTCCCCTTCCTGTTTTTGATGTCCGCGACCATCATCAACATCGGGGCCGACTTCCTATTCATCACCGCCTTCAACTGGGGCGTGGCCGGAAGCGCAGCCGCGACCATCATGTCGCAGGCCTTTTGCGCGATCGCCTCGATAATCTATGCCTTGGTCCGCTATAAGGAGCTCCGCCCCAAGAAAGAGGATTGGAAGCAACCCTGGTCCTTCTATTGGAGGCATCTCCGCGTCGGCATCCCCCTCGGGTTCCAATTCTCGGTTTTATCCATCGGTATCATCTCCATGAACTCCGCGGTCATCCGCTTCGACGTGACGGCCTCTGGGGCCATGGTTCCGGGCCTTCCCGCCCAAATCGGCTATGGGGCCGGGGCCAAGGTCGTAAACTTCCTAATGTGCCCGCTTAATGCCTTGGGCATGGCCATGCTATCCTTCACCGCCCAATGCTATGGGGTCGGCGACCATAAGAGGATCAAGCAGGGAATAAAAGACGCCCTCCTAATCGGGGTGTGCATCTGGTTCATCTTCGACATCCTCATCGGCGGCACCCTCGTCCTCACCGGGATTTATCAGAGAATCTTCTATGCCGAAAGCAAGGTCGCCGAGCAATCGTTGGCCTATGGCAACCTCTACTTATATATCTGCCTGCCCGGCGAATTGATATTGATGGTCCTCTTCCTATTCAGGAACATCCTGCAGGGTTTGGAGAAACCGTTATGGCCGTTATTATCCGGGGTCGGCGAGTTATTGGCCCGCTTCCTAATCTGCACTTACCTGCCCGTCTTGGTTAATGGCGGGCCCACCAATTCGGATAGCTCGATGTTAGCCTTCGCCATGGTCTGCTGTGGCGACGTCGGGGCCTGGACCATCTCGCCGCTTATCGCCTTAGTGCCCCTCATCCCCTACTTCCGGGGGAAGTGGCCCAAGGCCGAAGACCACAAATTGGCCTAATCCGGATCCCCGTCGTAGGGATGATCGAATTCGATGTTGACGGAGGAGCCCTCAAAAAGCTCCTCCATTTTCTTTTGGATTTCCTCTTGCTTGGGATGGACCCCCCGATAGGGGGTCAAGACGTCGAAGGAGACGTTTTCCCCATCGATCTGGAAGTCGTGGATGGAGGCTTCCGGATCAAGCTTTTTAAGTAATTCCAAAGCCTGGTTTTTCTTTTCGATGACCTCGGGCTTATTGGGGGCCACCGGGTCGCAGTGGATGCTCACCGAGGCGTGATATTTCTTCTCCAGCTTCTTCTCGATTTGGTTGATCAGTCGATGGGCCTCGGTAAAGCTTTCGTTCTCATCCATCTCGACGTCTAAGGTGATGAAAATCAAAGTTGGCCCATAACGGTGGACCATGATGTCGTGGACACCCAGAATCCTCTTATCCTCCCTGACGTCATTGGCGATGGATTCGATGAGGGTTTTCGAGATGGGCGATCCCACCAAAGGCTCGGACGTCTCCTTGATCATGCTTATGCCGGCATAGGCTACCAAGATGCCAACGGCCACGCCCATATATGAGTCGAGGAAGTTCCAAGATAAGAGATAGGAACATATGGCCGAAGCCAGCATGGCAACGGAAGCCACCACATCACCCAACGAGTCCATGGACGTGGCCTTTAACGATGGCGAGTTAACGGCCTTTCCCAAGGAGAGGTAGACATATAGCTGATATAACTTCAAGACGATGGCGATCGCCAAGATGATGATGCCGGTTAGATCATAGGAAACCAGGGTTCCGGCGATGATGGCCTCGATGGAGGAGAAGATCAATTCGGCCCCGGCCGCGACCACCAAGACAGAGAGGATTAATCCCGAAATGTATTCGATCCTCTGGTGGCCGAATGGGTGTTCCTTATCCGCGGGTTTCCCGGCGTAGAAGAAGCCGATGAGGGTCACGATGCCGGAGGCTAAGTCGGTGACGTTATTGACGGCATCGGATACCAAGGCCAATGAAAGGATTCCCGAATACGACCACATGAAGATGGCCAGACCGAGTTTTAAGCCGATTAAAAGAAGGTTGACGACTATCCCGTTCACGGCCGCGAGGATGCCGTGTTTGACCCGCACGTCCTGGCGTTCGACGTCCTGATAATCCTTGATGAATAACTTTCTCAATAAAGTGACCATGAGGGGATTATAAAATCATCGACCCCTGTTAGGCATTCCTAAGCGAAACTGCTTTAGATGCCCAGTGCCCCAAACGGGATGATTTTAACGCCATTTTTGCTAGTATAAGCTATCGGAAGATTTCCGACGATCACAGCTAAAAATTCCGGTTCCCGATAGGCCACCGACGGATTGGAGGCGTTGTATTTTTTAATGAGGCTTGCAAGCTTCAGCAGGTTCTCCTCCGCCTCCTCAATCCTGGAGGACCCGGTTTTTATCTCGATGAGGGCATATTTTCCGTTTTGAAGCTCGAGGACGGCATCAGCCTCAAGGTTTTGCTCGTCCCTGTAATGCCTCAGATGGCCATTCAAGGCACCCGCGTAAACTAAGAGGTCCCGAAGCACGAGGTTTTCAAAGACGTGCCCAAACAAGTCATAATCCTGGAGAAAATATTCGGGGGATATATCCAGGGCGCTCGTGGCTATAGAGGGATCTAAAAAGATTTTTTTCTTCCCGCTTCGAATGGCCTTTTTGCTCCTGATATTCGGCGTCCAGGCGTCTATTTCATCCAATATAAAAAGCTTTTTAAGGACTTCCACATAGTTTTCGAAGGTTTTGCTCGACATCGGGTAATTGCTATTAACGTCCAAGTAAAGGACGCTGTCTTTTGCTGGGGTTGCGATATTCCTTGCATAAGATTGGAGAATGGCCCTCGCCCAACTCTCGTTTCTAACAACTCCGTCGTAAGCCGACACGTCGTGATAGCAGATTTCATTGAAATAGTCTTTGGCTATCAAAAGCTTGCCCCGTTTGTCTTTGACCTCTAGGCTCCTTGGCCAACCGCCCCTGCAAGCAGAATACATAAAATCCTCGAGCGATGAGCTCACAGGGGTCTGTCCCCTTACTTCATAGGACGGGTCGTTGAACAAAGATGAAAGGGATACGCTTCCGTTAGATTCGCCATATTCGAAGCAAGACATCGTCAGCATCCGCAGGGTAGATATCCTGCCGGTTCCGGTATGCTTGGTCTTCACCATCTTGCCAGTTGAGCCGGTTAAGTAGAAATCTCCAAAGGAAGCCCCGTTATCGCATTCCCATCTAATGGCGTCCCAAATCTCCGGGGCGTCTTGCCATTCGTCAAAAAGAATGGGTCTTACCCCTTTCAATAGCAGGACGGGGTCGTCTTTGGCCATGGCGATGTATTGTTTTCCGTTAGCAGGGTTATGAAAGGAGACGACGCTCTTTGAGCGTTCGGTCGCGGTTCTTGTTTTTCCACACCCCTTCGGCCCAATTATGTTGATGGCCGAAAAGGCCTTGGAACCCATATCTAACTGCAAATCAATTAACCTTTTTTTGTAATCCATAGGTTTTCTCCCACTGAAATTATATATGTTTTTAGGGTGCGTTTCTACTTTTCCGGCTGTTTTGTTTCTAGTTTTCCGGATTTTCCTTCCTAACGACTGCAC